>JBBRLP010000014.1:0-67205 GCA_038231295.1 Chthonomonadales bacterium | reverse complement strand
CCTCCGCGACCGCATCGGGTCCCTTCTCGTAGAGAGCCAGGATTTCTTCGTGTGTAAGCATACTTGTTTGTACGAAGTGTCCGCTTCAAAGATTCCCGATGGAGCAGGAAGTATCACAGGAGGGAGGGCTGAGCAGTTACTCCATAAATACTATTACCGGCGCAGCGACATTCTCCTCGAAAACGACTTCGAACAGCCTTCAGTTCGATTTCGGAAGCGACCTCGGTCCGGATGGGAATCTCTATATCGCTGCGCTTGGTGGAGGACAAACTCACTCTGGTTTTGGTGCTCCTGCAGGTTACACCAACGGGGTGTATTCGTACAACACTTCCACGCAGACTGTAGCCAACGTTCTTGCCGGGTATACGGTCGGCACGGGCACTCCCAGTGACGGCTTCGAGTCTCCAAAGTATCTTCAGTTCGGTGTAAACTTCGTCTCGGCAGAGGACGCAGGGTTTAGCGCCGTAACACCGGAACCCGGTGCGCTCGCATTGCTCGGCAGTCTGTTTGCCGGTGTGACCTGTCTGGCGGCGAGGCGCAGACGCCGCAGAGCGTGACCGCTTCTTGATCTGAGAAACGAAAAACTCCAGGGCGCAGCCAAAGGCTGTGCCCTGGAGTTGCAATCGCGTTTTCGTCGGACACACCCTGGCTCATAGGAACCAGTTTCAGATATTGGCGCAGATGTAGCGTCACACGCGTGAGAACCACGCGGCAAGTGTGCAGGTTGTGGCAGGTCTGGTGAACCGTCGCATCGCAGAATGGCCTCTTAAAACGTATGTTGCTCAACGGGGTCTTGGGATCTGACCCCGCAGGAGAGAGGGCCGAACAGGCTCAGTAGACACCAGAGTGAAACGGTTCAAAAGAGCCGAAGTTCGCTTCAAAATGAGGTGCGCTCAATTGTGCAAAGTCTCTATTGATTACTCACCTTACGCAGGCGGATATACAATTTGTCTCCATCGAGGGAGCAAAGGGTTGACACCCCTCGCTACGCGCCTGCGGCGGATCGTCCTTCGGACGAAATGCGTCGAATGCGAAGAGTGGCCCTCACAGCCTGAACGTTTCCGCAGGAAACTGGGCCGCAGGTCACTCAGCGGAGGAGTTCACGCCGCCGACTCCGCCCAACTGCATGGTCGTCTGCGTAAGGTGAGTGCAACCTCTGCAATTCATTATGGTGATGATGAGCGAGCGGAGAAGAACTAGCCTGACTAACCCTATCAATGCATCGTCAAGGCTCAGAGAAATACCTATCCGACATAAAACTAGGGGGCAACACCGAATCGTCACAAGACCGTAGAAGTCCTCCTTTTACAGATGGGGGAGTTGTCACAAAGCCCCTCTCCTAATCCGACAGGTGGTTTCTGTCCGGGGAGATCGTATGCGTCTGGACGGTGATGACTCGCTGGAGTTCGTGCAGTTCCGTCAGCGTGAAGCCTTCAGTCTGGAGCAGATGCTTGATGAGCATGGCCGGGGAGCCTGCGAACAGGCGGTTCAGCACATCCTGCAGGATATCCTCACGGGTATCGTGGGAGGAGACGAGCGGACGATAGAGGAACATACGGGTTCCCTCCGTCTGCTCATGCGTGACCAGACCGCGCTTCTCCAGATTGCGAAGAACAGTCAGCACGGTGGTGTAGGCGGGGCTGCGGTCGTTGGGGAGCGCATTGAGTACCTCCCGAACGGTCGCCTGCTGGCGCGTCCAGAGAACGTTGAGGACAGCGAGTTGCAGTTCTCCCAGTTCGCCGATTCGCGGGGACGTGGGGGCGTCACCTCTCTTCACGGCTACGGCTCCTTTTCTATGCCTCTCCCTGAGCGGGGGAGGCTACTCTTTTTGCTTCTGTTTGAGTTTCGGAATACTCTGGAGCGTCTGGGCATCTACCGGGACGGGGCGGAGGGTTCCGCTCGGGGTCTGGCCGCTGCGGGTCAGCAGGAACGCATCCACGCCGAAGTTGTAGATTGGCGGTGAAACCGCACGGTCAATCACTTCGATCTCCAGGACATGCCGCCCTTTTTTCAGGTTCGCGGCCCCGAGCAGAGTCCATCCGAAGCTGTCGCTGGCATAGAGCGCCCCATGCGCGTTCTTATCCACAGGATCGAGATTCGGCGCGGTATCTATCGCCCAGCGCATAGGCGAAACGGAGGGGCCGGGAACGCTGCCCGCCATCCAGACGTTGTAGCGTCCGTCCGCGACGACATCGAACTCCCAGTGCGCCCCATAGCCATACTTCGACGGCGGGTTCGGATTCGACAGCCTCAGGAAGCGTTCACCACTGGCCTCCGGGTGTGAACCGATGTCGTCAAACGTATGGGCGTCCTTGACTGTCGCTTCCCCCTCAAACCAGATGTAGGGTTTCAGCACATCTATCAACTGATCTAGCCCGACACGGGCGTACAGGTAGGCGGTGTCGTAGTTTTTGCGGGTGAACGCATCCTGAGCCTGATAGACACTGGCTTTGACATTCTGCGTCTCCGGCGATTTGGAACTCCGTGACAATACCATCATCGCTTCCAACTGAGAGATAGCGTCTTCGGCAGCCTCACGCAGGATAAGCCTCTGACTGCCCGCTTTGATGATTGTGGGCGTGGTGTCCAGGCGCAGGAGAAATTCTGTCTTGTTGATGAGTTTGATGGCGACCGGTGCGCCGTCCGGTGTGAACGCCTGAACGGAGCGATTGTCTGGTACGAGGATATGCACCTGTCGAGGCCCATTATTGGAGATAAGGACGGTCTCCGCATGGGACTCATCGAGATTGATGATATAGCCGCTGAAACTCGGCCAGAGATCGAGGGATTCGCCGGACGCGACCGAACTGAGCCAGAGTACATTGGACGCGCCGGGAACAGGGCCGATATGCGCGGGGCCGGGCGCGTTCTGAGGATAGAACAGGACATGTGGCTCATATCGCGCTGCCGAGGTCTGTGTGCCTAGCTGTGCGCCATAGTCGTGCAGCCAGTCGAGGCGATCCGGCATGGTGACCCAGATGTTCGAGACGCCGTTGTCATGCGTGGAGTCGCTGGCAAAAAAGCCCTTGACTCCGACTTTTTTCAAATCGTCCAGCAGGCCGAAGAGGGCGGCACGGGTTGCGGCGGCAGGGGAACCGGGCGGGGGCTGCGGACTGACCGGCGCGGGCAGCGGCACGTTGGGTGAAACCTCCGTCGCCACATACCACATCGGTCGGGCGGCCTGCTCTATGGCTCCCAACACCGGGCCGAGTTGACGGGCGACGGACGGAGTGCCATGCGTCGCGAGGCCGTACCCGTCGAAGCCATCCGTATCGCCGTTGAAGAAGATCGGGTGATTCTGAGTCCAGGTATAGACCACCGGCACGTCCGCGACCTGATGCTTCAAGACACTGGCGATGCTCTTCATATAACCGGCGATACTCTGATTGCGGAACGTGTAGAAGTCCTGCCAGAAGCCGGGTTTCGTGGAGTCGACCCGCAGCATCTTATCGCCCTGCGGGTCGTAGAGATAGCCGATGCCGCGATTGCCCTGCCAGAGCGGAACGAGACGGGACAGCTCGTCAAACGACTTTAGATCGGTCTCCATCATCGCCCAACGCGCCTTCGCGTCTTCTACGCCGGGATAGATGCGGCTGAGATAGCTTTCCCACTCCAGGCGGAAGGCTTCCGATTCGGGGATAATCGTCTCGAATTCGCCTGCCAACCCCAGATGCCGTGCCAGGGGATCGAGCAGGAATCGCAGCCCCTTGCCGAATTTGACCTGTCCGAGATAAGCCAGCAGTTGGTCGCGATAGTCGTCAAAGCCGCTCCACAGATCGGGCAGTGCGCCTTCGGTTCCGGTCGGCAGGGTCTTGTGGGGATAGAGGAGGCCAATCAGTCTGCCGGAGTTCTTGACAGGCTCCAGAGGAACGCTCAGGAAGTTGTCCTTGATCGTGTAGGTGTCGCTTTTGACGATCCGAAACTCTCCGCTGCCGTTGTCCTCGACAATGGCGACAAAGCCCTTATCGGCGTTAGAGGCTCGCCAGTGGGCGGTCAGGCTGTCGGCTTCAAAATAGCGGTAGTTCGCGGGTTTGACAACGACTCCGGAGAGGGGCTTGGTCAGGCCGGGGCCAAAACTCAGGCCGTAGCGAAAGCCGTTGGTATCGAGGTAGTCCAGCAGACGCTGAAACGAAGCCAGCGGAATTGCAGGCAGCGATTTTGACGGGGTGAGAAGGAGGTCGAGAATGCCCTTTGCTTTCAGGCTGTTCAGGCTGCGAACGTCCTCCTGCCAGGCGGCGTCTGAGTCGTCCTGAAGCGAACGCGGCGCAAACGTGCCGCCCACCGGTAGATAGGGCGTCCCTTCCCACAGCAGCGAGTGCGAGGAGGTGATTGTCCAGGGGTGTTTCGCGCCGCCATGATCAATATAGACCTCCTCGTGAATACTCGGCGGCGCCGCCTGTCCGGTGGCAGACGCTTGCTGCGCTTTGCCGGGAATCGAGGCGAGGAGACTGACCAGAGCGAGGGACAGACCCGGAATCAGTCGCTGCAGGCTGGCATTTAGTGTCGGATACGCGCTTCGTTGCATAGGCGTGAGGCTTTCGGGGCGATGCACCAGAAATAGCGGAATAAGCAGGCGTAGAACGCGGTAGAAACTCAATACTCGTCTACCGGCGAGAAGTGAATCACCGTCACCGTGTCTTCCACCGAGATGTCGTCGGAATAGATGCGCCGCATCAGATGGATAATGTCTTCGGAGGTGCGGAACTCCGGATTCTCTTTCTGGATTTCACGCGGCGAAAGCTGGTCTATCGTTTTGACTTCCACACGATCCAGTATAGCCGTGAAGAGTTTCTGCCGCCGCCCGAAGCGTGGCCCGACAGTCACCCAGATGAGCATTCCCGCCTGATATTTGTCGGCTTTGTCGCCGAGGCGGATGGTTATCGTTTTACGACCGTTGCGGAGTACCTCTTCGTAGTACTCGGCATAGAAGTTCATGGCAAACATAGATGGCCTGCTTTCCAGGGTCTTATGGGTGGCCCCTTCGTCTGAATGGACGAGCCTGCGGGCGAAGAAAGTTCGTTCATTGCGCCCCGTTACATCTTCTCAGGAGCGGAGATTCCCAGCATCGTCAGGAGATTTCGAAGGACGATTCGCGCCCCATTCACCAGCGCGAGCCGTGCGGCGGTGACTTCGGGCGAGATATTCTCCTCGGTGCCGGGCAGAACACGGCAGTTCTCATAGAACACGTTGAGCAGGCTGGCAAGGTCCATGCCGAATCGTGTGAGCCGGTGCGGGGCGTAGTCGGTCGCCGCAGTGGTGACCTCCGCCGGATAGTCGGTCAGTTTTCGCAGCACGTCCAGTTCGCTCGGATGCGTCAGCGCGGCGAGACCGATATCCTGAGCGGGTTTCCGCATTAGGCCGCGTGCCTCGGCAGTGCGGAGAATGTTGCTAAGGCGGGCGTGTGCGTACTGAACATAGTAGACCGGGTTGTCGTTGCTCTGCTTCTTCGCGAGTTCCACATCCACCGTTGCGGGCGTCTCGTAGGAGTTGAGCAGGAAGTAGAAGCGGGCGGCATCCTTGCCGATCTCTTCGATAAGGTCTTCCTTCAGCTCGATGACGTTGCCCTTGCGCTTACCCCCGATGACAGCCTCGCCGTCCCGAACCAGAGACACCATCTGAGTCAGCACGATCTCCAGACGTTTCGGGTCGTAACCCAGAGCGGCGACTCCTGCCTTGAGTCGAGCCACATAGCCGTGATGATCGGCGCCCCAGATGTTGATCAGATGGGTATAGCCGCGCTGAAATTTGTTGTCGTGGTAGGCGGCATCGGCGGCGATGTAGGTAGCCTTCTCGTTGGAACGTACCAGAACCCGGTCTTTGTCGTCTCCGAGGGCAGTGGAGCGCAGCCAGAGTGCGCCGTCCTTCTCGTAGGCGTAACCGCGCTCTTTCAGTTTCGCAATCGTCTGTTCGACCGCGTCCGACTCGTACAGACTGCTCTCGAAGAACCAGGTGTCGTAGTGCAGGCCGAACGCCTCGAGCGCTGCCCGTTGGGAGGCAATCATGTAGCGCAGCGTGGCAGTGCGGAAGTAAGCTCGGCGTTCATCCTCGTCTGAGCGCACATACTTAGCGCCGACCTCTCCCATAATCTTCTCGGCGATTTCGCGCACGTAGTCGCCGGGGTAGCCTTTTTCCGGGAATTCCGCCGGGACGAACTCGCCCACGCTCTCGGCTTGTGGGACGCCCGGTTCCGTGCGTCCGTCCGCGAAGTGGAGGGGATAGCCGTTCTGCTGGAGATACCGGGCGATCACCGATTCGGCGAAAATCTCCATCTGCGTCGAATTCAGGGCATCGTTGATGTAGAACTCACGCCCGACCTGACAGCCCTGCGCCGCAAGCAGATTGCCCAGGACATCGCCAAGCGCGGCCGCACGACCGTTGACTACGCTGATAGGGCCGGTCGGATTGGCGCTGACGAACTCGATCAGAACCTTTTCGCCACTGCGCGAGTTGGTCGTGCCATAGCAGGCGTCTTCGACCTCAATGCGTGGCAAAACGGCATGGAGCCAGTCGGGTTTGAGGTGAAAATTGATGAAGCCCGGCCCCGCGACGTCGGTACTCTCGATCAGCGGGTTCTCCGGGGGAAGGTGCCGCAGGATGCGGGCGGCGATCTCACGGCTGTCGTTCATTCCCGTGGCTTTTTTGAGCGAGAGCGCCACCGTGCTGGAGAAATCCCCATGCTCTTTCTGGCGTGGCGTGACCAGCGGCACGGCGAAATCCTCTTCGGAAAGCGAAAACTCCCCGGCATCCCGTGCGGCCAGTACCGCGCTGCGGACAAGGGAGGCAAGATCATCAGTTATCACACAGAAACTCCTTCAGCACACTGTTTACACGGTTCCTACGAACCGTTTCCAGACGAGCCAGCCCAGATAGTAGACCGCATAGGTGAGGCCCATCCCGCTCATTACCTGTATCATCCCGGAGAACCAGACACGCTGAAGCACAGTGGGGCGACTGGGTGGGCTGGATACAAACCGGTTCAACAGTTCCTGTCCGGCGGCGATCCCACTGCGGAGTTCACGGTCGGTGGCGGGGCGCGTCGTGAACCGCTCCTGCAGGAACGTTCCGACGCTGCGCCAGGTGAACAGGGTCGCGAGAATCGCGGCAATCTGTGCGATTCCGCCATCCAGAGCCGGGATATATGCGAACGCCTGCGAGAGTGTCGAAAACACCATGACGGCTGCCACCAGATTGGTCCCGCAGCGCGGATGAGGTCGCGGCATCCGCTGGACAATCGTTGGGAGAAGGTTTTCGCCGCGCTCCACGGCATGGACGGTCTGATGCTCGGCGGCATGGAATCCGGCAAGCCTGCTGGCCCGCATCAAGAGCATAAAGAGCGCCAGCACCACCACGCTCAGTCCCACCGAAACCAGTCCCATCAGAGGCTGCGAGGCAGGGGGGGCGTAGTCCGGATCTAAAAGATGCGGATTCGGCAGATGGGCAAATCGGTTCAGGAGCATCCCGGCCCCCAGAACGATCAGATAGGAACTGCTGTAGAGCAGCGTCATCATCACGCCGGTCGTGACGAGCGCGAAATCGTTTGCCCCCGCACGCACCGTTCCATCGGTCAGATAGACGCCAAAAGGAGTTGCCATCCCGCCGATTCGCGCCGGGCGCGGCATCGGAGCATCGGGCAAAAGCAGGTCCGCCGCGCTGACCATGCCGAGATAATAGCCCCGATCATCCACAACGGGAACTTCGGACAGGCGGTGCAGGGCGCACAGTCTGCCGATTGCGTCTGTCGTCATCTCAGGACTTGCCGTGACTATCGGGGCTTGCATGATACCAGCGACGGGCGCATCCAGTCGGCTATCACGGCCCTCCCCCGCCTCTTCAGCGAGGAGAGGCAGCAGGTCGCTGAGGGCAACCATTCCCCTGAGCCTGCCGTTCTCGACAACGGGGAGCGAGAGAAGCGGCTGGAACCGCGACACCTGTAGACAGCGGCGCAGACTATCCTCCGGCGCGAGCAGGGGAGCAGAGCGGAGAACGGAGCGCAGACTGGACTGCGGCGAAGCGCTAGTTTCGGACATAAAAGACTATCCTGTTCGGCGAACTCCCGCAAACCCGGTACGCACAGCGCCGGGGCAGGCTGCCCTGACCATTATCCTGATTATACAGGATAGAACGTTCATTTTGCAAGTTCGTTGGCGTTTCTCAGGCGGTGTGTCTGGCGCGGCTCAACGTTGCGAATCGGCTCCTGTCGCTTTACGCTGGAACTTCGGAAGAACGAAACCGCGTTATAGGGTATAGCGCTGCGCCGTCGAGACCTGGAATGGAATAGGAGACCTGTCCGATGACTTCTCAAACGCTGGAAATGAATCTGCCTCCCAACCAAATCCTGAATGAGATTCAGCAGGGAGAAGGGGGTCAGAAAGGATTCAAGTTGGAGTATGTCAACGGGCTTCCTATCTGGGAAGCGTCTCCGGTCTATCGGCACCAGAAGAAGACGCTCGACATTCAGATGTCCCTGCTGAACAGCGCTGGAGAGACCGGGTGTGACTGTATCCCCGTTGCGGATGTAACCATTTTGTTTCCCGACGGCTCCATCAAACGCCCGGATATCGCTGTTTACTGTACGGAGCCTGCGGAGCAAGACAGCGCCATCACACGTCTGCCGGAAGCCGTAATCGAGATCATCAGCGTCGGGTATGAGAAGAAAGACACCGAGATAAGTCTGCCATTCTACCTCGCTCACGGAATAAAGGACATCGTGATTTTCGATCCTTCGGACAACAGTGTCGCCCACTATCAGCACGGAAAGAAGAGCCTGCATCTTTCTCCTGTTCTGCTGCAATTCGCCTGTGGGTGTCGCGCCACAGTGTAGGTTATCGCGATCTTGTATCCTTCCCCGATGTCCCGCGCACCTGCGTGGGGTATAATGCCGAAAAAGGAAATAAGTTTTAAGCCGTACAGGGAGAGAGTATGTCTGTGACTGTGAACGCGGAGATTTCGAAAAGCGAGAATCTGAAACAGTTCGTCAAGTTTTGCCTGATAGGTCTGTCGAGTACTGCTCTGGACGTGCTTATATCGCGGCGGCTGATGGATGCTTACGGCATGAACTGGCTGCTGGCGAACACGCTTTCGTTCCTGGTCGCAGTGACAAACGGCTATATCTGGAACAGCCTGTGGACGTTTCGCGGCATGGGAGCGGCTCGGAGGCACACGCAGTACGTTAAGTTTGTTGCGGTCAATCTCGTCGGCTATCTCCTCAATAACAGCATCATGAAGCTTGTCTTTATTTTGTTCACGCACCAGATCGTGATGAAATCCGAACCGCCGCGTACCGTCTGGTTCATTGCGAAAGCGCTCGCCATAGTGCTTGTCTCCGCCTGGAATTTTCTCGCGAACAAACGGTGGACATTCGCGGAAACTGCGGAGTAGGGCAGGGGAGGCGCAGGCATGAAAGTCGCTATGGTGACGACGACCGGCGACCGGTGTGGCATCGCCTCTTATACACGAGACCTGTGCGAGGGATTGCGCTCTCTGCCGGATGTTGAGGTAGAGATTGTGCCGATCACCGAAGGCAGGCAGCCCACCGCGCACTATGTGGAACAGGCCGAGCGCCTGAATGCCGATGATATCAGCGTGGTGCATATTCAGCACGAACACAGTTTCTGGGGAGGAATTCTGCCGCGCCGTCCCTGGTCTCTTAAACCAAACACGGGATACTGGGAACTGCGTTATCTGATTCAAAAGCCGATGGTCATCACGGCGCACACGACCTATTCCCTTGCTGAACTCCTCCGCCTCGACACCGAAACGCGCCTGCACAAACGCCTCCTCAAGCAGTTCCTCGTCAACAATATCCCGTATCGTGAGAGCGTGGACATCGCCCCCTTCATCACCGCCATGACCATTGTCCACACTGCCGCTGCCCGAAACGCGCTTATCGAGCGCGGGGCGAGGCCGGAGTATGTGACCATCATTCCTGCGGGCATCCCCGAACCGCTCGCTGCACCGGCCAGGGGAGAAGCGTTTCGTTCCCGGTATGGCTTCGAGGGCAAACGTGTGCTGACGATTTTCGGCTATGTCGCCCCCAATAAGGGCTACGAGCTGACCCTGGAACTTCTGCCCTCCCTGCCCGCCGACGTGCGCCTCGTTATCGCAGGCGGGGCGCGGAACGCCGATATGCAGCCCTATCTGGAACAACTGACAGGCGCCATCAAGGCGGCAGGACTGGAGGAGCGCGTCACACTGACCGGTTTCCTGCCGGAGAGCGAAATCGCGGAAGTCATGGCGGGCAGTGATCTGATCCTCGTTCCTCACACCCAGGCGACCGGCTCCTACTCCGTGACCTTCCCGATCACCTACGGCAAACCGATCCTGGCATCGGACATGGACTGTTTTCGCGAGATTGAGGCCCGCATCGGCTGCCTTCAGCTTTTCCAGGCCGGAGACGTGGACGACTACCGGCAGAAACTTCTCGCCCTGCTGGAAGAACCGGAACGCCGTGAACGACTCGCGGCGAATGCGGGCCGCTACGCGCAGCGGTTCTCCTGGCCCCGTGTGGCGGCCCTCACCCGGCAGGTGTATGACCATGCAATCGAAGTCTACGGGCGCGGGCATCACCCGCACTGAGGGGAAACCGACCCCTTTCGCCCCCCGATTCCGGGGGAATAGGAAAGCATCGCCCCTTGGCCCCCGATTCCGGGGGAGAAGGGATTTTCATACGATAGGGAGTCCCGGTGGGACAGGGGGCTGACAGGAGGCGGGCGCATCAGTGCGACTGACGCATGGCACGCAACTGCTTCAATCCCTCGGAACCGATCTCTTTGAGGCGGTTCTCCCACGATTTGCGATAGGGCCGCATCGCCTGAACCATCGTTTCGGCAATGGCGAAGTTGCGATACCACTTGTGATTGGCAGGCACGACGAACCAGGGGGCCGTTGGCGCGGAACAACGGTTCAGCACATCCTCGAACGCCGACTGATAGTCGTCCCAGAGTTCGCGCTCTTTCCAGTCTGCCGGGGAGAGTTTCCAGGCTTTCGTGGGGTCTTTTTCGCGAGCCAGCAGCCGTTTCTCCTGTTCGTCCTTGCTAATATGCAGAAAGAACTTCAGGATGAGCGTGTTGTTTTCGACGAGCAGTTTCTCGAAGTTGTTGATGTCACCATAGCGGGCCTTGACGACTTTAGGCGGCATGAGGTTGTGAACACGCACTACCAGCACATCTTCATAATGCGAGCGGTTGAAGATCGTTATCGTTCCCTTGCCCGGCACTTCGGAATGGATGCGCCAGAGAAAGTCGTGCGAGAGTTCGACCGGAGTGGGAGCCTTGAAGGAGGCGACCCGGCAGCTTTGCGGGTTCATATAGCGCATGACGTGGCTGATCGTGCCGTCCTTGCCTGCTGTATCCATGCCCTGCAGGACAATCAGTACCGGGGTCTCCTGGGCGGCATACTGCAACTGTTGGAGTTCATCCAGTTCCTGACAGAGCGCGAGCGTCTGCTTCTCGGCCTCTTCGCGTTTGAGGCCGCCATCGGTATCGGGATCAAAATCCTTGATCCGCACTTTTTTACTTCCGTTCAGTCGCTGCAACAGAGCCATGTCCTGTAGTCTCCTTATAGAGTGAGATGAAAAATTTCCTGCAAGGCGATGCCGACGCCGTTTTCAGCGCTGCGAAGTACGGTGCGGTCGGCGGCGGCGATAGCCTCCGGTTTCGCATTTCCGACCGCGATGCCAAGCCCCGCCCATTGCAGCATGGGAATATCGTTGTAGCTGTCTCCGAAGGCGATAGTCTCCGCCGCTGTGCAGCCAAATCTTGCCGCGACAATCGCCAGCGCTGCGGCTTTGTTGGCCCGCGGGGGCATCATCTCCAGATACTCGTCGTTGCTCTTGGTGACATACAGGTTTGCGCCGAACTGTTCGCGGAAGGGAGGCAGCAGGCTGTCGGTGCGCTCTTTCGAATCCACGATAATCATTTTGGTCGGAGCCGTATTCCGCAGCGTGGTGTAGAGATCGGGCTTGATTTCGATGGGGGCGTTGGTGCGGGCGTGGTAGAGTTGCGCCCACTCCGTATAGGCCACCGAGTAGAAATGATCGTCGAGGTAGTAGTTCAGCTGTAAGTCGTGGACGTGAGCGTAGTCCATGACCTGGGTCGCGACCCCGGCATCTATGCGCTCGTGCAGCCAGACCTCGCCGGTATGCGGGTTCTTGACCATCGCGCCGTTATAGGAGATGATGGGAGTGGTCAGTCCTAACTGTTCCACGAAGGGCAGGGTCGCCTCGTGCATTCGCCCGGAAGCGATAACAACGCTAACTCCCAGTGCGACCACAGCGCGAACAGCGGCTGCGTTGAATTCCGAAACGGCGTGATCCGGTCCGAGAAGCGTATCATCCATATCAATGGCACATAGACGGTAGGGCGAGAACGACACAGGCAGTTCCTTTCCAGCGGAAGGATGGATAAAGTTCTTCAGAGTTCCGCAAGAGCCGACCCGTTTCCTCTCTGTTCTCAAGAAAGCGAGAGTTCATGCTTCGCGCCGAATTTCCTGACCTAAGAGCGTTTGCCCTCCATTGTGACAGCATAGATGTGCTGGCAGAATTTCGGAACCGTTTTTATCTGCCCTCTGAGACGATCTACCTCGATGGCAATTCGCTGGGGCTGCTCGCGAAGGACGCAGAGCGAGCGGTGTTTCGCGTCATGCAGGATTGGCGGGAGAGGGCGATTGGCGGCTGGACGGAAGCACAGCCTGCCTGGTTCACGCTGGCTGAGGATCTAGGTGCGCAGATGGCCGCGCTGGTCGGAGCCGGGGCGGACGAGGTGATCGTGACCAACTCGACGACGGTCAATCTGCATCAGCTTCTCTCTACGCTGTATACCCCCGATGCCTCGCGTCCGGCGATTCTGGCCGACGTCCTGAACTTTCCCTCCGACCTCTACGCGCTCAGCAGCCATCTGCGCCTGCGTGGTCTCGAGCCGAAAACGCACCTGCGCCTTGCCGAGAGCCGCGACGGGCTGACGCTCTCCGAGGATGACCTCATCGCTGCCATGACCCCAGAGGTACAGTGCGCTCTCTTTCCGGCCGTTCTCTACCAGAGCGGGCAACTGCTGGATATGCAGAGACTGACCGCGGAAGCGCATCGGCGCGGCATTCTCATCGGCTTTGACTGCTCGCATTCTATCGGCGCAGTCTCGCACGAACTGGACGCCTGGGGCGTGGACTTCGCCTTCTGGTGCAGCTATAAGTACCTGTGTGCGGGGCCGGGGAGCGCAGGCGGACTTTATCTCAATCGGCGTCATTTCGGCAGGCCACCGGGGATGGCAGGCTGGTTCGGGCATCGCAAAGCTACGCAATTCGAGATGTCCCCCGATTTTGAGGCCGCCGAAGGCGCAGGTTCCCTTCAGATCGGCACTCCCAACATTCTGAGCATGGCTCCCCTTATCGGCACACTTCCGCTGTTCGCGGAGGCCGGAATGGAACGCCTGCGGGCAAAATCGCTCGCCATGACCGACTACTTGATGACAGTGGCAGAGGAGAAATTGAGCCGGTATGACGTGCAGGTGGTCAACCCGCGAGAGGCGCCTCGGCGCGGCGGCCACGTCGCGCTCCGCCACCCGGAGGCGCGGCGTCTGAGCCTCGCGCTGCGGGCAGAGGGGGTCATTCCTGATTTCCGCCCGCCGGACATCATCCGGCTTGCCCCAGCGCCACTGTATAACACGTTTACCGACTGCTACGAGGCCGTGCTGCGGCTGGCATCCATTTTAGAGACACGCGCCTACGAGCGTCAGGGTGAGGCAGGAGGTATCGTCACATGAGTTCCCGTGAACGCAGTGTCCGTCTCTACGACATTACCCGCCCGGTGAGTTCTGCGCTGGCAGGCTGGCCTGGCGATACGCCCTATGCCTACGAGATGCTGTGCCGATTGGAGCAGGGCGACTCGGTCAATCTGGGCAGTCTGCGTCTCAGTCCGCACACGGGAACCCATCTGGACGCTCCGTTCCACTATCGCGACGATGGCTCCACTGTCGGGGAACTGGATTTGCACCTCTATCTGGGGAGAGCGGCGGTGGTTGGCGTGGAGGGACGTGCGACGATTCGGCGAGAAGACATTCCTGCCGCGTTTCTGCCTGTGCCGCGCCTGCTGCTACGAACCGGAGGCTGGCCGAACTCCGCAGTCTTTCCACAGACGATTCCGGTTCTCGCGCCCGATGTACCCGAATGGCTGCGGGAGCAGGGCGTCACGTTGCTGGGTCTGGACGTGCCATCGGTAGATGCGCTGGACAGCAAAGACCTGCCGATCCACCACGCGCTCGGCGCGAATGGAATCGCCATTCTGGAGGGGCTGGACCTCCGTGGAGTTCCCGAAGGTTTCTATGAACTGATCGCGCTGCCCCTGCGCCTCGAAGGCGCGGACGGCTCCCCTGTGCGGGCGATTTTGCGCGGTTAATCCTGTGAACTGACGACGCTGCCGGGGAAAACGATGCGGAAGAGCGTACCTTGGCCCTGATTACTCTCGATTTTTATTTCCGCCTGTAGCGCGTCACAGAGACGCTTGACAATGGCGAGGCCGAGGCCGGAGCCAGAGGGAAAGGCAGATTGGTGGGGAGTGGAACGATAGAACTCCTCGAAAATCCGGTCTTTGTCTTCCCGGTGGATACCAATCCCGGTATCTTCCACTTCCAGCGCCCAGGAGCTCGAATCTCCTCGATATGCCCGAATCCAGACTTTGCCTTCGGGCGTGAATTTGAGCGCGTTGGAGAGCAGGTTCAGGACGATATGTGTCAGCTTGTCGGGGTCAGAGACAAGGGAGCCTAGATCAGGCGCGAAATGGCACTCACAGCAGACGGCACTGCCCACCAGCCCCGGAGTGAAATTGTCCACGCACTCCTGAAGGTGCCGTGCAAGGTCTACCGGGCGCAGCAGAAGCGGCATTCGGCCCGACTCCACTTTCTGGTACTGTGTCAGTCCATCGAGGAGACTGGTGAGCGCATAGGTGCGGTTCTCCATCGTGTCGAGATACATCTCACGTTCCGTAGCGTCCTGTTCGGCCCGCAGCAGATAGATGACGGTCTGCATGGTCGCCAAAGGCAGACGGAGGTCGTGTATCACCATGCTGACGAACCGGCGTTTCTCTTCGGCGCTGGCCTGAAGGAGGGCGTTCAGTTCTGCTGTCTTCTGTGCGGCCAGCCTGTGTTCCTCAAGACGTGCGAGGGCCGTGCGTTCCCGCTCCACTTCCGCACTCACACGCATGGCAAGCAGCGACATGAACTGAATATCTGCATCCCCCAGCAAATCGTCTGATCGGCTATCGAGAAAACAGAGCGTTCCCAGCGGCGCTCCCCCTGAATCAAGTATGGGAACGCCGAGGTAACGGGTCAGTTTGAATCGTATCGCGGGATGGCCCAGGAGGTCAGGACGCTCGGCAGCATTCTGAATCAGGAGGGGCGCCATGGTCCGAAGCGTGATGAGACAGAACGTTCCCTGCACGGAGTTTGTCGAAAGGCGGCGAATGATACGATGCGGGTTGACCATCGCCCGAAACTGAAGGCAGCCCTCTGCCGACAGGTTTATCATCGCCATTGCACCCTCATAGTAGTCGCCCACTGCCTGGGCAATACGCTCGAAAATGATGTCGGGATTCGGATCGGTCAACACACTGATTTGATAGAGTATCTGCTGCATTCGAGGCGTCATGGCATCTCCACAGAAGGACTTTGTTAGCCGCGCATGTCCATCCCGCCATCCACTGTCAGCGTAGCTCCGGTGATGAAATTCGCCAGATCGCTGAGGAGGAAGCAGGTGGCTCCTGCGATGTCTTCGGGCAGCCCGATGCGGCCCAGAGGAAAGCCGCGCACGACGGATTCCCGGCCAATGGCGTCAATCTTCTCAGTCACCATTTCCGTCTCTGTCCAAGCGGGGGCGATACAGTTGACGCGAATGCGGTTCGCGGCCAGCTCCATCGCCATCGAACGCATGAACAGTATCTGCGCTCCCTTTGAGGTGGCATAGGCGGAATAGACCGCCGAACCGCGCTGTCCTGCGGTGGAGGTGTAGATAACGATGCTGCCCCCAGCCTCGGCGGCCCGCATCTGTTTGACGGCGGCGCGTACTGAGAGGAACGTGCCGCGCAGATTAATCGCCATCGTTCTGTCCCAGAAATCGGCGGTCATCTCTTCGATAGGGCTGCCCTCGAAGATTCCCGCCGAGACGACAAGCCCGTTCAGAGGCCCAAGCTTTGAAACCGCCTCGTCTATCGCGACTTCGACCTCGCCATCTACAGAGATGTCAGCCTGCACCGCGCAGGCCCGTCCTCCCGCCGCAGTGATCTCTGCGACCAATTTCGCCGCCGCTGATGCTCCCTGAACGTAGTTGACACTCACGCTGGCCCCGGCCTCGGCCGCCTGGCGTGCCGCCGCCGCCCCGATGCCGCGCCCGCCGCCCGCGATAAAGATATGCTTGCCTGTCAGGTCTATCATGACGTCTGCCCCTTATGGGGTCTCAAAACGGCGTCCTGCCGTCGAGACCAACTCTTTGATAGGGTATAGTTCGCCACGCAGTCGCCAATCGCCTGCCCAGTCTGTATGACTCCGCTTTCCACACGTAGCAGACAAAAATTTGCAGACGGAGAGGCAATAACGGAAAAAAGGCAGAAAAATCTTCGTCACGTCTGGACAACCTGCCCGTTTTTCCGCTATACTGAACGAAATCGCGCTTGTTTCGCTCTCTTGCCTGATTGAACCGGAGGAAACCCCCGCTCTTCCCGTCAACAGGCTTATCGCATTTTCCGCCTCGCGGCCTTCTTTTCGTTTCTCAGCGTCCCAGATTCTCGGTAAAGGTAGGTGCAAGACCGTGCATTATTCACCCTACGACTCTGCGAAATCCCCTTCACTCCTTTCACGTCTTCGCGCAGCATCAGGCTTTTGGGGACGGCCTGTTTTGCTCGCACTCCTGTTCAATCTGCCCACGCCCGTTCATGCCGCAGAACCGTTGAAGCCGGTGCATGTGCGCCTGGCAGGCAAAGAGTTCATCAACCGTCTGCCCGCAGTTTCCGATGGAGCCGACACCTTCGTCGCGCTTGATCTGCTGGCGCTCTTTGGAGCGGACTGGCACATCAATGACCGGGGCGATGCCGCCGTTGTCACCCTCAAGAAAACAGGACAACACAGCGAAATCGCCCTGGCGAAACCCAACGGCAAGCCGATGATTGCGCTCTCCGACGTGGCGAAAATCGTGGACGGTGAGGTCATGCAGCCGGACGCACTGGGAAAAGACGGGAAGCCGGTAGTCGGAAAGAAGGGTGATACGGTTTACCTGCTCGCCCGAATCACGGGCGCAAACTGGGATCGCAACGGCCTGCACGTCGTCACCAGTTTCCCCGTTCCGTACCATGTCCGCACCATCGCCGAGCTTCATCCGGTACGCGCCTATATAGACTGCGTGGGGGCAGTCGTACACGACGAATTCAAGCCGACGGCCCTTGCTTCCGACGAGAATCATGCGCTCAAACTTCGCACCGGGCAGAACAGTGTGGACGTGGCGCGGGTCGTGGTGGAACTGGCAGAAGGTTCGGAACTGAAGGCCGGGGATTCTCTGGGGAACTCGGAGAATCTGATTTTTGCAGGCGTCGAGAAATCTGCCGTGCGTGTCGCAACGTCTAAGCCGGAGAAGCCTGCGAACGGCGGGAAGCCAGTTCTTAACACCCCTAACCCCACCGTTCCCGGAGTCGTTGTCGGGTTGTCGGGAACGAAACCGACGCTGGAAAAGGGAACCAGGCAGGAATTAGGAAACCCGGATGCCCCAGCGAACGTCAGCAAGACTGGGACGGTGAAAACGCGAATCAATCCGAATCGTGCTGGCAACAGTGTGATCGCATCGCGAGGCGGGAAGCGTGATGTGCCGCCCGTTGAGGTGCGCGGCATCAGTTTCAGCACCGACAACGCGTCGCAATTCCATATTGAAGTCGCGATGAGCGGATATGTTTTGCCCTACATCCACTACGCACCGGGAACGACGCAGATGGTCATGGATATTCCCAACGCGGTCTTGCACCTGCCGGACCCGGAGGATGCCGAGAAGACCTGTACCCACCGTCTGGTGAGCGGCATTCATGCCCGCCAGGAGCAGGACTCGCCGCCAATGACGCGCATCGTCGTAGATACGGCCCGCGTCGTTGGTTACCGGATAGACCAGACGAGTGAGCATATTGTGCTTGATCTGCTGCTGCCGCGCAACGCTTCGGGGGCGCTTTCGGACAAAGTCATCGTCGTAGATGCGGGGCATGGCGGCGCGGCGACTGGGGCGGACGGCAAAGGCGGCGGTCATGTCGTCTACGAAAAGGATATTACGCTCGCCATCGCGCTCAAACTGCGCGAAGCCCTGGAGTCGTGTGGGGCGCACGTGATTATGACCCGAGACAGGGATATGGATGTCTCCCTGAACGCCCGCTCACAGCTTGCCAATGACTGCGGGGCCGACCTGTTTGTCAGCATCCACAACGACTCGAACGGTTCGGTCAACTCTGCTTCCGGGACAAGTACGTACTACCATATGCAGGATGCCAGCAGCCGGGCGCTTGCGACCTGTGTGCAGGAGGCGGTCATGGCGGTGACGGGGCTGCCAAGTCGTGGTGTCCTCTCCGACAGCATCATGTACCAGAGCGGTTTCGCCGTGCTGCGGCAGAGCAAAATGCCCGCCGTTCTGTGCGAAGTCGCCTACATCAACAACCTCAACGATCGGCGCAAACTGCTGGATGAAAACTTCCAGCGTCGAGTCGCGCAGGCGGTTTGTGATGGCCTGCGCCGCTATGTGGAAGGCACTCCGGTCGCGCAGAATCCTTCCAGCGTGACGGATGAGAAGAAGCCTTTCACCGACCCGACACCGGCCATACCTCCCGGCTCCGACGATGGCGCCGGGGATGGAAAATAGGGAGAAACTATGTTCAGTCGCGCTCGTTTCGGCATTGCCTGCCTCTTGCTAACCGGCGTCCTTACTTATGGCTGCCACAGCTCGACTGCCACTACTCCCGTCCAGGCGGAAACCGTTCCCCCGCCGGTTCGCGCTATCGAACCGGCGGCTCCTGCTGCCACCTTACCTGCGACTCCGCTAAAAGATGCGCTGACCGTACTGCTGACGCAGGGAACGGCCTCGCCCTTCCCAAAAGGAACGCAGCTCTTGAATCTGAACCTGAAAGAGGGCGTTGCGACCCTTGATTTCAGCAAGGAGTTCAATGCGCTCGCCAACAACGGAGACAGCGTGGAGTCTATGGCGCAAAAGTCCCTCTGCGCGACGCTGGCGAAGTTCCCGGAGGTTCAGCGGATGCGCGTGACAGTCGAGGGCAAACCGTTCGACAGTCAGAATACGGACTGGAGTACGCCCTTCCCCGTACGCAGCAGCGTCAAAACCACGCCTTCGGGCGGACAGAGCGAGGATCACTAATAACGATGGCCGCTGCTCCCTGTTCGGCTCCTATCGGCGTTTTCGATTCGGGCCTCGGCGGTATGACCGTCGTGCGGCAGATGATGCGGCATCTGCCCGCTGAATCCATCCTCTTTGTGGCCGATCAGGCCCACGTCCCTTATGGCGGCCGCGACCTGGCCGAAGTGCGCGGCTTTGCCAGCGGAATCAGTGCGGGACTGCTCGGTGCGGGCTGCAAAGCCATCGTCATGGCCTGTAACATTTCCTCTGCGACCGCCCTTCAGGCAGTGCGCGATACCCATCCCGATACGCTCGTCTTGGGCGTGATTGAGCCGGGAGCGCAGGCCGCGTCGCAGGTCACCTCCAATGGGCGCATCGGTGTTCTCGCTACGTCAGGCACGGTCCGCAGTGAAGCCTACACGCGCACGTTCACCGCGTTGAATCTCGGTCTGACTATCCACGAAGTCGCCTGCCCGGCCTTTGTCCCTCTGGTAGAGGCGGGAAATCTGGAGACTCCGCCTGCGTTCGAGGCGGCCAGAACCTACCTCACACCGCTGCTAGAGGCCGCTGTGGATACCATTGTCCTCGGCTGCACGCACTACCCGTTCCTCCTTCCCACGCTTCAGCAGATCGCGCCGCACATTCGCTTCGTGGACCCTGCCGAGCAGACGGTACTGGAACTGGCTTCCCGCCTACCGGTCTGTACGAAGTCGCCTGCCGAACCGATGGACGCGAGACATCTCCTCACGACGACCGGGGAGGAGACCCTGTTCCGCTCTCAACTGGAGTTCTTCCTCGCAGAGGCGGTTTCGAGCGTAGAGTTACGGTCGGCACACTGGAATTCAGGGCGGCTGGAGATTGCGGGTTCGGGATGAAGGCAGGAGAAAGACCGCTCTCTGTCGAAGTCTGGCGCGTTCCGCTTTCGCTGCGGAACGCGCCAATTTCGTTGTGAGGGGAAAACGCCCATGCCGCGCATAGACGGTCGAGGGAGCGCACAGATGCGTCCCGCCAAAATCACCAGGGGCTTTATGCCCAACGCCGAAGGCTCCTGCCTGATAGAGATGGGCAACACGAAAGTGATCTGCACCGTCTCCGTCGAGGACAAAATCCCGCCGTTCCGCAAGGCCGAAGGACTGCCGGGCTGGCTGACGGCGGAGTACGGAATGCTGCCCCGTTCGACCAATACACGCACACAGCGCGAGACCAAAGGCGGGCCGGGAGGCCGCACGGTCGAAATTCAGCGGCTCATCGGGCGCAGCCTGCGGACAGTCGTCGAACTGCCGGTGCTGGGTGACCGAACGCTCTGGATTGACTGCGATGTGCTTCAAGCCGACGCGGGAACTCGCTGTGCTGCGATTACGGGAAGCTACGTGGCGGTGGCGGAAGCCTGCCGCAAACTGGTGACAACGAAGCAGATAAACCGTATGCCCCTGCTCGGACAGGTCGCCGCGATCAGTGTCGGAGTGGTCGGATCGGACGAGATTCTCGATATGTGCTACGAGGAAGACAGCAAGTGCAACGTGGACCTCAACGTCGTGGCGATGGATAAGGGACGCTATATCGAAGTGCAGGGTACGGGGGAAAAGACGCCCTTCGACCGTAACCGCCTCGGCCGCCTGCTCGATCTGGCGCAGATCGGTTTGGACGAACTGTTCCGGCTGCAAAAGGTGGCTCTGGAGGGAATTCTGTGACCTTCGACCGCAAACTCCTCATAGCCACCACCAATCTCAAAAAGGGTGGGGAGATGCTCCAGATTCTGCAAGCGGCCCATCTGGGCGTCGAACTCAAAACCCTCGCCGACTATCCCGGCGCTCCCCCGGTGGAGGAGACCGGCGAGACATTCATGGCGAACGCGCACATCAAGGCTGCCGCCGCCGTTGCGGTGTCGGGGCTAGTCTGTATCGCGGACGATGGGGGATTGTGCATTGATGCGCTGGACGGCAGTCCTGGCGTCAAGTCCCACCGTTTTCTGGGCGAGGATACCTCCTTCCACGACAAGATGACCCGTATCCTCGAAATGATGCAGGACGTGCCGGAAGAGAAGCGAGGCTGCCGATTCCAGTGCGCGGTCGTCATCGCCACGCCCGACGGACGGACGTACGAATGTATGGGTACTTGCGAGGGCCAGGTAGCGTTCGAGATGCGCGGCGCACACGGCTTCGGCTACGACCCGATCTTCCTGCTGCCCGAACCTGGCAGACACATGGCGGAACTCGCCCCGGAGGAGAAACACAAACTCAGCCATCGCGGGAAGGCGCTCGCGCAGGCAGTTCCCCTGCTGCGTGAAATTTTCTGAGCGGTTTTGTCGAGTGTGACGTAAGTTGCAGGAGGGGAGAGCAGTCAACGGGCCATCCCATAAGACAGGCGGAACAGAACAAATGGGTCAGATGGAAAGCAAGCCGGAAAAAGCGCATCGCCACTGGTCGGTGCATCACGTCAAGCGCAATCTGATCGCTCTGGCGGACTGCGAAGAGGCGGCGCGGCGCGGAGACACGCTTAAGCGTGTTCTCTGCTACATTCGCCGTCTGGTTGATGCCTACGCTACCCACCAGTGCGGTCTCATGGCCTGCGCCTGCGCCTATTGTGCCCTGCTGTCGCTCGTTCCGCTGCTTGTCGTCGGAATTGCCGCACTGGGGTTCTTTCTCGGCGGCTCTCAGCGTGCGCTGCGGCAGGTCGAGAACGCCATTCGCTCCTATGTGCCGCGTGATGTTGACATCCTGCACTCCGTCAATAGCATCCTCAAGCACATTCTCGCCGACCGCGCTCTGATCGGTGTCATCGGGATTATCGGCCTGCTCTACGGGGCGCATCAGGCGTTTCTTGCCCTCCAGCCCGCCATGAATATCATCTGGGGGGTTCCGGAGACTCGGCACTGGCTGAAACAGCGGGTCATCGCGTTTGGCGCGGCCTTCTACACCATCGCGCTTATGGGAGCCAACCTCGCCGCCATCGCGTTCTTCGCCTACCTCTCGCGCTACAGCATCCCCTATCTCTCCAGCCGTATCGAGGCGGATGTCGTGCAGGGATTTCTGGGGCTTGTTCCGATGCTCATTCTGGCCCTGCTGTTCGCGCTGCTCTATCGCCTGCTTCCCTCCTGCAACGTTCCCTGGAAAGCCGCGTTTCTGGGCGCGGGCGTTGCGGCGCTCTTCTGGCAGTTGACGCTTGTGGGTTTCGGCGTCTATCTGACGCAGTTCCACAGTTACGACCGCCTCTACGGACCTCTCGGCGGGCTGGTCATCCTGGTGGTCTGGGCCTACTACTCGATGTGTATCCTGCTCATCGGCGCGGAGATTGCCGCCGATTTCGCGACACGACGCTATGGCATCCGGGCTGCGGAGGCCCGCGCTCACTCCGGCGCAGACCTGACCGCCGCTACCGGCAAAGACCGGGCAAGGGCGGCGCGGTGGGAGGCGGAGACAAAAAAAGAGGAGAAATCCGAATGAGGCCGCTTTCTGCCCAAAATCGGCGTATCGGGAACCGCTGTTCCTCGTCTCTGCGTAGTGAGGGTATCTTCTCTTCGCCTGTATAAGGCGCGTTATCAATCGCCTCGCGTATCGAGCATCGAAAGGCTTCCTCTATGACCCGCAAACCTGCCTCCGTTCCGTTCTCCAAAGCCGTACATTCCTGCTTCCGCCCGTTCGTGGGACTGCTCTGTGTCGGTCTGCTCGCGCTCGCAGGCTCTGCCGGGGCGAACGACGGGACGCTTTCGGGGCCGCTGCGGGTACTCATCGTGGGAGGAGGGCCGAGCCTGGCGTACAACCAGGTCGCGATAGAGAGCAATGTACGCTATGTGCATAAGCTTCTGCCGAAAGGAATCGTACAGACCATCCTCTTCGCGGACGGCGACGCGAACCGGGCAACGGTACTCTATGACGAAGATACGGCACATCAGACGACAGGAGAATTTCTGCTTGACCTGTTGCTGCAAGGCACCAAAGGCGAGAGTGACGGCAGTTCGCACTACCGGAAACCGAATATTGGCAGACTGGACGGTGCGTCGAAACGTGCGGAGTTTGCCCGCTGCCTGACGCAGATCGGACAGGAACCTGATCCGGCCACACATCCGGTGCTGCTCTATTTCACCGGACATGGCAGCCCCGGCAAGGGCGACTACGAAAACAATGTCTACGATATGTGGGGCAATAACGAGGCGTTGAGTGTGAAAGAGTGCGCGAAACAGATCGCGCAGCTTCCCGCGTCCGAGCCGGTGACTATCGTGATGGTGCAGTGCTTCTCCGGGGCGTTTGGCAATCTACTGTTTGAGGGCGGCGACCCGAAAGGCGACGTTATCAATCGCGACTTCGCGGGTTTCTACGCGACGGTGAATACGCGGGTCGCGGCGGGCTGCACCTCCGCCGTCAACGAAGCCGAATATCACGATTTCACTTCCTACTTCTTCGCCGCGCTCACCGGGCGCGACCGGGTCGGCAGGCGCGTGAAGGGCAGCGACTACAATCACGATGGCCGGGTCGGAATGAACGAAGCCTACTGCTACACCCTCATCAACGACGAATCCATTGACGTTCCCGTCTGCACCTCCGATGTCTTCCTGCGCCGCTTCGTCACCATGAAGGACGACGATGTCTTTCGCGCTCCGTGGAAATCCGTTCTCTCTTGGGCGGATCCCGCGCAGAAGGCGGCGCTGGAAGCGCTCGCCACCCGTCTGCACCTGAATGGAGAGGACCGCTTGAAAACCGCCTATGACAAAGTCTTTCGCAGTGGGAGCGTCAACGGCAGAGACCCGGAGTGGCTGGGGCGGTATCGGCAGGCGCAGACGAAATTTTCCACGCTCCAACGCAGCAGTCGGCGCGATTT
This sequence comes from Chthonomonadales bacterium, assembly GCA_038231295.1. Lineage (GTDB taxonomy): Bacteria > Armatimonadota > Chthonomonadetes > Chthonomonadales > Chthonomonadaceae > JANXLO01. Next base: position 43,037 of record JBBRLP010000014.1, on the reverse strand, counting down.
CCTGAGCCGCTATCCTGACCTGCGCTCCGCCACCTCTACCGGGTATGCGGCAGCGCGAAAAGAGGCGAGTGTCCGTCTGGAACAGGAGGCGGCAGAGGGCAAATGGAAAGACCTTCTGGATGCGAACGACGCGGTGGATAAGGCCGATCAGGAAGGGGAAGCCATCAATATCGCGGAATCGAAGATGCTGCGGATTGTCCGTCTCGGCAAGAGTGTCATCCTGGCCCACGAACTCAGCACAAACGGCGCTCCCGACACCAAAGCCCGCTTCCAGAAACTGATTGAAGCGGAGAGCCGCACCCTCCTGCCGCCGGTCAACTCGCTCTCAACGGACACAGCCCGCAACTAAAAAAGCGGGATTTCCACCATCCGAAAACTTGGCTTTCGGGTGGTGGAAATCCCGCTATTTTAGTCGGGTTTTTCGGTCTTTTTGCGGGGGACGATCCGCAGACCTAGTTCCTGGAGTTGGCCGTCGTCTACGGTCGAGGGCGCGTCCATCATCGGGTCGTAGCCGAAGCCCATTTTCGGGAAGGCGATGACTTCGCGGATGTTCGGCTCGTCCAGCAGGTTCATCAGGAGGCGGTCTATCCCGGTCGCGAAGCCCCCATGCGGCGGAGCGCCAAAGGCGAACGCCTCCAGGATATGCGCGAACCGCTCCTGCTGCTTTTCGCGGGAGATGCCGAGCAGGTCGAACACTCTGGCCTGAATATCGGCGCGGTGGATGCGGATGGAACCGGAACCCGACTCCTGCCCGTTGCAGACCAGATCGTAGCACTGCGCCCGGATTTTCGAGGGATCGGTCTCGAAATAGGGCAGATGCTCCTCATAGGGCATGGTGAAGGGATGGTGTTCGGCCTCCCAGCGCTGCGCCTCCTCGTCCCACTGCACCAGCGGAAAGTCCGTGACGAGGGCGAACTGAAGCACATTCGGGTCGCGCAGACTGTTCCTGCGTCCGATCTCCAACCGCAGACGTGACAGCACATTCGCGACGACCGAGGATTTGGGGTCGGCGATGATGCAGAGAAGGTCGCCTGCCTCGGCTTCCGTGGCGCTCAGGACGGCCTGCATCTGTTCCTCGGACAGGAATTTCGTCAGCGCCGATTTGACTCCGGCAGGATTTGGCTCCGTCACGGCGATGGTCGCCAGCCCCTTCGCCCCGAACTCCTTACTGAAGATTCCCAGGTCGTCCGTCTCTTTGCGAGAGAGTTTCGCGCCGCCCGGATAGCGCACCGCCTTCACCTGCCCGCCGTTATCGAGGGCGTTGCGGAAGACGACAAACTCCGTCTCGCGCACTGATTCGGCAAGGTCCACGAGTTCCAGTCCGAAGCGTAGGTCGGGCTTGTCGCTGCCGAAACGCCGCATGGCCTCGTCGTAGGTGAGGCGCGGGAACGGTTTGGGCAGAGTCTTCTCGCTTAGCGCCTCCACAACATCAATGGTCATGGCCTCGATAAGCTCCAGCACGTCCTCCTGCTCCACGAACGACATCTCCACGTCCAACTGTGTGAACTCCGGCAGGCGGTCGGCTCGCTGCGCCTCGTCGCGGAAACAGCGGGCGATCTGGAAATAGCGTTCACAGCCCGCGACCATCAGAAGCTGCTTGTACTGCTGTGGTGACTGCGGGAGGGCATAGAACAGGCCGGGTTCCAGGCGATAGGGTACGAGATAGTCGCGGGCGCCTTCCGGGGTGCTTTTAGTGAAGATAGGCGTCTCGATTTCGAGGAAGCTCCGGCTGTCCATGAAATCCCGGATGCGCTTGACGGCGCGGTGCCGCAGTTCGAGCATCGCGACCATTTTCGGGCGGCGCAGATCGAGATAACGGTATTTGACTCGCAGCGTCTCGTCCACGAGGCGCATCTGCTCTTCATCGGAAACCTGAAAGGGCAGTCCTTTGGAGGCGTTGAGGATTTCCAGCCCCGTCGCGGCAATCTCGATTTCGCCAGTCGCCAGGTTGGGGTTCTCGGTTCCCGGTCGGCGCGGGCGCACCTTGCCCCGGATGCTCAGGACGAATTCACTGCGGAGGCTGTTCGCTGTAGCGACAAGTTCCGGCGCCTCTTTCTTATCCACGACGACCTGAATCAGCCCGGTTCGGTCACGCAGGTCAATGAACACCAGATCCCCGAAATCGCGCTGACGATGCGCCCATCCGTTCAATACCACTTCTGTGCCGATGTCCGCAGCCCTCATTGTGCCGCAGGGGACGGTACGTTTCCAGTTGTTCACTGCCTGTCTCCTTCGCTCTCTGTCCGGTAAATTGGCTTCGCACACGTTCCTCGTGTGTCTGCTCCTGAGTCGGGCGGCTGAATTCGCGCCTTCTCGCTTTGCTTCCAGACGAAATGATACCGCAATTTCCGCTCTGGAGGGACACTGCCGTAGTGAGGTATCGAAGATGACAGCAATCTCACCGCGAAAGTTGCCAACCGCCGCGAACCGCTCTCTCGTTTCGCAGGAATGAAGAAGCGGGGGGCGGAGAGTCGGGTTATACTGTTGAAACCGGGGCAGAAAACGGCGCGTCTTGTGAAGGGGGAACTATTCGTTCCCTTGAGGAAGGAGACACGACCATGAGCAAGATGCCTGCGGATCGCACAGAGAGTTGGCGGAAGATTTTCGACCGCCATGCCCGTCCGGGCAGCAGTGTCCAGCCCGACCGCCGAACAGAGACGAACCAGACAGCGGAGTTTCTTCGCTCATCCCTCCCCTCGAACCTGACAGAGCGGTCTGACACCGGTCGAACTGGCCGGAAGAAGGAGCAATGAAGTCGGAAGATGGCTCGATAAGGCTACTCTTTCTGGCACGACGTGACGGAAGTTTAGCAGAAGAGCAGGCTGATTCGAGAAGAAGTGCGTCGTTCTTTTTATTTTTTCGGGGAAGACTCATCAGGTGGAATAAGCGGGGCAAAAGACCCGGCAGTACAGCGTGATCCAGACACAAGCTGTTCTCAGAGGACGGTCCATCGCTTCATTGTCGAAGCGCAGAAACGGAAAGGCAGGATCACCGTGCGGAATCGAAAGACGTTTCAGACAGGACTGTTTTTGACAGCCTGCACATTCCTGACGATGCTGACGGGAATGAAAATGTGGCAGAACCGCAGTGCGGAGCAGACGGCTGTGTTCGGTCGCTACTCTCGGGCTGAAGTAGCAGCGCTCTCACTCCCTATATGCCAGGTCATGCTTCCCGGCTCCACGCAGGTGGAAACTTCCATCTACAAAACCACGACCTTTACCGTGAACGGGGAAGAAATTCGGCACTGGGATGTAGATACTATTGACACGCGAACAGGGGATAGTGCCCACATTCTCTGGAACGCAGACACCGGGGAAATGATGCGGGCAAGCCGGCTGACGAATTCGGATCATGGTATCTCCGAGAATGCGACTTCCACGCAGACGGCGGCTCTCGGTCTCGCCTGGGACTGGTTCCATGCCCTGAGTATCCGCAAGCCGAACGAAGCCTGGAAGATAGTGGCAACCCGTAAAAAGACCTGCGGACAGTGGGAAGTGTACGCCCGTGCGGGCGACCGCTACACCATGATGGTCATCAACACGGTATCCGGTCAACTCGTACAGGCGGTGTGTGGACATCTCCCGGATGCGAAGACCGCCTGGAACCCGATCAAGAACAAGCCACTTACCTGACACACCTCCCACAGGAAGCCGTCTCTCTCTTGCTCTCGCGACAATCGAAGTTTTATCTGTCATCGCGCTCCGCACACGACTGTGTGCGGAGCGCGATGGCGTTTGCGGCAGGATTTCCCCGATCCTCCGGTGAAAGGGCGGGCATGAAGTCTGATCTTTCAAGGGCGATCTCCGAGCCTGACCTCGCGTCTCCGGACAGCGATACTGGGGAAATTGGCACGGATTCGCGTTCCCTGCCTTCGGCCAGTCTGGGCCGGTCCCTCGTCATAGCGATCCGACTCTCCTGGGATCGTCTGGGTATGGTTCTTGCCGTCAGCCTGCTTGGCGTGGTGGTGTCGCTGCTCGGTCTGTCTGTCGGACTGCTGTTGCCTGCGGTGATTCCTGTTCCTGTCAAGAGCCTCTGTGTCGCTGTCTGCTGGGTGCTGCTCTTCGCACCGCTGACAGCCGGAGCGTTCGCGGTAGCAGACCGCGCCGCCGACCACCGTGAAATCACTCCCCTTCATCTCTGGGAAGGGGCGAGACGGTTTGGCGGAGTGGCGATACGTCTCGGACTGATCCACCTGTTCGTCGCTCTCGTTGCGGCTACCAATGCTTTCTTCTACGTGAACCTCGGCGGTGCGTTTGGCGCGGCTGCGCTGACACTGAGTATTGGACTCGTGGCTTTCTGGACGATGATGGCGCTCTATCAGGGGCCGCTGTTGATCGCGCAGGAGACCGGAGTCTTCGACACGGCAGCGAGTCGTGCGAAGCGTGGCGCGAAGGCGGTTATCCGGCGTTCTTTCTTTCTTGCGCTGGGAGAGCCGCTCTTTTCGCTGGGACTGCTGGCCGCGACCCTCATATGGTCTGCGCTTGCCTTTTTGACGGCGGTCGGTGCGGCGCTGCTCTGGCTGGGAACGCTCTGCCTCCTGACCACCCTGCCGACTCGCGCTCTGCTGAGACGGTATGCCATACTCCCCGAAAACGAAGACTCTCCAGCGAAGGAGGCATGAAGACGTGCCTGACGTAACCTGTGTGGGGATTTTGGTCGCCGATGTTGTCGGGAAACCGATTGACCGCCTGCCGGAGAGCGGGAAGATGCGGCTTGTCGAGCGCATGGAACTGCATCCCGGAGGCTGCGCGGCAAATACCGGAATCGGACTTTCTAAACTCGGCATCGAGACGGCGATCATCGGCAAGGTTGGCGAGGATGGATTCGGGGATTTTCTGCTTCGGCGGTTCGAAAAGGCAGGCATAGACGCGGGTGGGATAGTCCGCGACCCGGAGACGCCGACGTCGGCGACGATGGTGCTGGTAGACAGCGAGGGCGAACGCAGTTTCCTGCATTTTATGGGAGCCAACGCGACCCTCCGCAGAGAAGATGTGGATTTCGAGCGGGTGAACCAGAGCAAGGTGCTGCATATCGCAGGGGCGCAGGTGATGCCCGCCCTGGACGGAGAACCTGCCGCGCAGCTTCTGAAGCAGGCAAAAGCAGTCGGAAAGACGACCTCCCTCGATCCGGTGTGGGATGCGACAGGCCAGTGGATGCAGTTGATCGGGCCGTGCCTGCCTTATGTGGACTATTTTCTGCCAAGCTACGAGGAGGCCCGAATGCTGGCTGGCGGACGGGAAGACCCCCAGGAGATCGCGCTCTTTCTGCTGGATGCTGGCGCAAAGGTCGTGGGGCTGAAAATGGGCAAGCGAGGCTGTTATGTGAGCTCCGCAGGGGGCGAAGAGATCGTGCTGCCTGCCCTGCCTGTGGAGGCGATAGACGCTCTGGGGGCGGGCGATGCGTTCGTCGCCGGGTTTCTTGCAGGCGTCGTCAAAGGCTGGCCGCTGGAGCAGTGCGCTCGATTGGCGACGGGGGTGGGGGCGTGCTGCGTAATGTCGCTGGGGGCGACGACCGGGGTACGGAGTTTTGAGGCGACCCTGGCGTTCCTGCGCGAATACGGCATGGCGATCTCTCTGGGCGCGGAGCCTCGCTCGTGACCTCCCGCGCCATCCCGCTGCGGGTCGCGATGTTCACGCCGGTTCGGGAACGCTGCGGTATCGCAGACTATAGCCGTCTGCTCGTTGCCGCCCTGCGGGACAGAGCGGACATCAGCGGAGTTCACCTCGTCTCTCCCCCGGAGACGGAAGGACGTGCGAGTTCCGTGAAAGCGGTCAGGAACTACATGGCGGACGAACGGGAGTATCGCGTTCTGGGAGCGCGGCTTTGTGTCGGTGATGTCGTCCATATCCAGCACCAGTATTTCTTCTTCGGCGGAGTGGCGCCACACAAGAACCATCTCAGAGCTATGCTCGATGCCATTCCCCTTCCCATCGTGATGACTGTCCATGAGATAGCAGGGCTTCCTGGCGGAGGGTGGAAGCAGACCCTGATAACGCGGACGAACCGCCTGAACTTTATGCATCCGGGTATTCGACAGATCATCGTGCATACCGACGCGGATGCGGAGAAACTGCGGCTCCTGGGAGTTGCGGAAACGAAACTGAATCGCCTGCCTGTCGCGGTTCCCAAGGCCCTGCCAATGCCAACCGCCTCAGAAGCCAAAGCAACGTTGGGACTGGCGGGCAAACGGGTGCTGATGATTTTTGGTTTCCTCTCCGTAAAGAAAGGCCATCGTCTGGCGGTCAAAGCGCTCACGCATCTACCGGAGGATGTCGTGCTGCTGGTTGCAGGCGAAAAACACCCGGACGACCATTCGGCAGGCGTCCAGCCCGTTCTGCAAGAGGATATGCTGGCCGCCGGGCTGCACGATAGAGTCGTTTTCACCGGCTATCTCCCAGACGACCGGATACCGACCATCATGGCGGCGACCGATCTGGCGTTGGCTCCTTTCACCGAATCTTCTGGTTCGGCGTCGCTCGCACACCTCTTCGCCTACGGGCTGCCTGTCCTCGCCTCCGATATTCCTCCGCACCGCGAAATGCTGGCTCTAGTCCCCGGCAGCGTGGCCCTCTTCCCCGCAAACGACCCGGCTGCTCTCGCGGAGAAGGCGTTTGAACTTCTGACCGGGGACAGCAAGCGCGATTCCCTCCGAAACGCCTCCGCAATACTGCGCGAGGAAAGAAGTTATGCACGGCTCGCAGAACAGACCACAGCCATCTATCGGAAAGCGCTCGCTCACTGAGTTCAAGGGTTTAGGACTTTCGCCCCCCGCCCCGATTCCGGGGAGCTTTGGAAACGGATACGCTTCTGTCTCCCTGTTACCTTCCCGTAAAGACATTTCCCCGGAATCGGGGGCAGGGGGCGAAGTCTTAAGAGCGTCTAGAAAAAGTCCTGAGTTAGGCTGATTTGGCCTTGCCATACGTCGTTTGGGACACCTTGGCAGCACGAAATCGCCCTATTGGGTGACCTCGACGACGTGAGGATTGACTTTTTCTAGACGCTCTAAGTGTTGCAATTTGACGGCGCACGGGCTATGATGCCGGATAGGGGCGTCGGAGGACTCAAGTCCTCCGCTGAATGACCTACGGCCAAACGTCCTGCGGACGTATCTCGCCGCCACACGGTTCGTCAATGACGAAGGCAGGCCCTGTCAGCACGAACGTTTCCGAAGGAAACTAGGCCGGAGGCCATTCAGCAGAGGACTTGAGTCCGCTGGTGGCGTCGGAGAATAGCCCGCCTGCGTAGCGTGAGTTCAATGTTGCAATTTGACGGCGCACGGGGCATAATAGAGCAGAGAAGGCGTCTGCGGCTTCTCCGTTGGTTGAATACTGCCAGGAGAAATGATTCGGAACGTGAGTACGACCCTTCTATCCGTTGATACCGGGCGCAAATCGCCCTATATGCTGGAAATCTCCACCCACGATGTTCTCATGCACGGCCTCTCGGACTACTGGCACGGCAAGACGTTCGTCCATATCAGCGACATTCATGCGGGCTATGGGGGCACTGCACCGGTATACGAAGAGGCATTACGTCAGGTGAATGCCCGTCAGCCCGACCTCATCCTGCTCACAGGCGACTATCTGGACGACCATCCCCAGGACCCGAACTTTCCTCTCAAAGAGATATTGCTGCGGTTGGACGCGAAAGAGGGCATTTATGGTTCGTTCGGCAATCACGACCATCGGAGGGGAATGGTCGGGTCACGTCGGCTGCTGCAACAGTCGAAGGTCCATATCCTGGAAAACGAAAATGTCGAACTGCCCCATGACCTCTTTATCGCGGGCATTGATGACCTGTGCGAGGGCAATCCACAGATAGAGCCGGCGATTGCGGGACTACCCACTGACCGCACCTCAATCATGCTCTCTCATCATCCTGGCCTGATCGAGAAGATACCGGAGCAGGATGTCCTCATTCTCTCCGGGCATACGCACGGCGGGCAGATCGCTCTGCCCTTTCCCTCTCCGGCGCTGGTGGTGAAGTTTCATCTGCGCTGCAATCAGGTGGCCGGATGGTATGAAAATGGCCGAGCGCGGCAGTATGTGAACCGGGGACTTGGGGTGACCGGCAAGCCGTTTCGTTATCGCTGTCCCGCCGAAATAGGCGTTTTCCGTATGCTTGCCGCCCGGTGAACGTATCGGACATTTCGGGTATACTCATACCCACACCTTTTTACTCCTGAATGGGGCCTTTTCATGCGCTCTCGTGATTTCACCCTGCCACTGTTGGCATTGGGACTTCTGCTGGTTATTATCGCCAGCGAACGTGTCACCTCTCCGAAATCGGAACCCGGTCCTGTCCATATCGCCTACTGGGAGAAGTGGACGGGATTCGAGGGAGATGCGATGCAAGAGGTGGTCAACGCCTTCAACAAGAAGCAGAATCGCATCTATGTAGACCTCCTCACCGTCAGCAACATTCAGAACAAGACCCTGCTCGCCGTCGCGGGGGGCAATCCGCCCGATGTCGCCGGACTGTTCGGGCCGAATATGGCCCAGTATGCCGACGATAACGCCGTTATTCCTCTCGACGACTACTGCCGCGAATACGGCATAGACGCCTCGCACTACGTCCCGATCTATTTTGACCTCGGCTACTATCACAACCATATCTATTCTCTGCCGAGTACCCCGGCCTCCACCGCGCTGCACTACAACAAAAAGATGTTTGCCGACGCGCACCTTGACCCGGAGAAGCCGCCGAAGACTATCGAAGAGATGGACGCGATGGCGGAGAAGATCACCACCTTCGATGCACAGCACAGGCTTGACCTCTCCGGGTTTATGCCCGCCGAACCGGGCTGGTGGAACTGGGGATGGGGCTATGTTTTCGGCGGAAGGCTGTGGGATGGCGATAAGACAATTACCGCAGCGGACCCCGGCAACATTCGGGCGATGGAGTGGGTGCAATCCTATTCCAAAAAATACGGGGCGGCGGAACTCCAGACCTTTCGCAGTGGATTCGGAAACTTCTCCTCACCGCAGAATGCCTTTCTCTCCAGCAAAGTCGCGATGGAACTTCAAGGCGTGTGGATGTATAACTTCATAGACCAGTACGCCCCGCAGCTTGAGAAGCCGACCCTGAACTGGGCCGCTGTTCCCTTCCCGCACCCCGCCAACCGCCCCGACCTCGCGGACACGACTTTCGCAGACGAAGATATTCTCGTTATCCCGCGTGGCGCGAAGCATCCGAAAGAGGCATTCGCCTTTATCGCCTACGTGCAGTCGCAGGAGGGGATGGAACTGCTCTGTCTGGGCCAGAAAAAGCACTCGCCTCTGGCGCAGGTGAGCGAAGATTTTTATCGCAAACATCCCAACCCCTATATTCGCCTCTTTGCCGATATGCCGAAGGGAAAGAACGTGCTTTCCCCTCCGAAACTCGCCATCTGGCCGGAATATCAGGCGGAACTCTCCAACGCCTTTGATGAGATCGCTCTGCTGAAAGCGACCCCGGAGGAGGCGCTGAAGCACGTGCAGGAGCGGATGCAGCCCAAGATGGACGAGTATCTGGAGCGGCTTCGACTACGCAATCAGAAAGAGGGCAGAGTACCGTGAAAAATCGTCACCGGGAGACCGTGACCGCGCTCCTCTTCGCTTCGCCCTGGCTCATCGGGTTCTGTCTCTTTCTGCTCTATCCGCTGATGGCTTCGCTCTACTACAGTTTTTGCGACTATTCTGTCCTGCATCCGCCCGTCTGGGTCGGGACGGAGAACTATCGCGACCTGTTTCATGACGAAGTCTTCTGGATCACCCTTAAGAACACGGGGCTGTTTGCGGCGCTGGCGCTGCCGATGGGGATGTTTGTTGCTATATCGCTCGCGCTGATGCTCAACGCGAAGATCAAGGGCATGACGATCTACCGGACGCTCTTCTATGTGCCTTCGCTCGTTCCCGGCGCATCGCTTGCCATGCTGGGTCTGTGGGTCTTCAACGGGCAGCACGGCGTCTTGAATGCCGTGCTGGACCCGTTGCTCAACGCCTTTCCCAAGTTTCTGCATCTTGTCTTCCACGTCCCGCTGCACCATATAGAGCCGCCGGGCTGGATGAGCGACCCCACCTGGTCGAAGCCTGCGCTGGTCATTCTCGGAATCTGGGGTGCTGGCAACTCGATGGTCATCTATCTTGCGGGCTTGCAGGATGTGCCGCAGGCGCTGTATGAGGCGGCGGAACTCGATGGCGCGGGCTGGTGGGCGAAGACGCGCCACGTCACCCTGCCGATGCTCTCCCCCGTTATTCTCTTCAATATGATTATGGGTATCATCGGTACGCTCCAGGTCTTCACGCTGCCCTATATCATGTTCCCCGGAGGCACTCCCGCCCGCTCGACCTATTTCTACACGATGTACCTGTACGACAATGCGTTCGTCTACCTGAAAATGGGCTACGCCTGCGCGATGGGCTGGATCATGTTCCTGATTATCCTGGCGCTCACCTTCACCGCCCTGAAAGTCTCCGAGAAGCGCGTCCACTACTCGGGAGGCTAGAGAGAACTACGATGGCTGCTGCCGCTCTGAAATCGAAACACCAAGACCCCAACCGTCAGAAGAATCCGCTGGTACTGCATATAGCGCTGGCGCTGCTGTCGTTCGTCTTCACCTTCCCGCTCATCTGGATGCTGCTCACGTCCGTCAAGCCGCTGGAAGAGACGATGAGTACCAATATCGTCTGGATACCGTCGAAGATTCTGCTGCACAACTACTACGACGCCTTTGTCTATCACTCGGACAAACTGGGCTATATTCCGTTTCTTGTTTACGGGCGCAACACGCTGCTGGTCTGTGCGCTGGTCGTGGCGGGAACGGTCTGCTCGAACGCAGTGGTCGCCTACGCCTTTGCGCGTCTGCGCTGGCCGGGGCGCGAACTGGCGTTCAGCATCACGCTCGCGACGATGATGATCCCGTTCCCGGTGCTGATGGTTCCCATCTACGCCCTCTTTAAGAATTTCGGCTGGGTAGGAACGTTTCGTCCGCTCTGGGTTCCGGCGTGGTTCGGTAGCGCGTTCAATATCTTCCTCCTGCGCCAGTTCTTCCGCACCATCCCCTTTGAACTATCGGAGGCGGCGCGGTTGGACGGCTGTTCGGAGTGGCAGATATTCCGGCAGGTCATTCTGCCGCTGTCGAAACCCGCCCTTGCCGTCGTCGCGCTCTTCTCGTTCATGGGAACCTGGAACGACTTCCTCGGCCCGATGATCTATCTGGTTGACCAGAAGACCTTTACGCTCGGTCTTGGCCTCCAGGCATACCAGAGCCAGCATGGCGGGACGCCCTGGAACCTGCTGATGGCGGCGTCGGCGATGGTCATGCTGCCGATCATTCTGCTGTTTTTCTTCGCGCAGAAGCAGTTTATTCAGGGCATCGCCGTCACCGGGCTAAAAGGCTGAGGAGAGAGACATGATTCGCTGGGGGATTATCGGCTGTGGGGACGTGGCGGAAGTGAAGAGCGGGCCAGGGTTTCGGCTGGTGGAGGGCAGTGATCTCGTCGCCGTCATGCGTCGGGACGGAGCAAAGGCCGAAGACTACGCCCGCCGCCATAACGTCGCATTCTGGTCTGACAGCGCAAAAGCCGTCATTGAGAATCCCGACGTGGATGCGGTCTATATCGCCACGCCACCCGGCTCCCACCTGGAGTACGCGCTAGCCGTCTGCGCGGCGGGCAAGCCCTGTTATGTCGAGAAGCCGATGGCCCGTAGCCATGCCGAGTGTGAGCAGATGATCGCGGCGTTTGCAGCGGCGAAACTGCCGCTTTTTGTCGCGTTCTATCGGCGGGCGCTGCCGCGTTTTCTGAAGGCAAAAGAACTGGTGGAGAGTGGTCGGCTGGGACAGATAACGGGCGTCAGCTATCGGTTCGCGAGCGGCTCCCATCGGCGCACCGTCCCGGAGAACCTGCCTTGGCGTTTACAGGCGGAAGAGGCAGGCGGCGGACTTTTCCTCGATCTGGGCTGCCATACGCTCGACATCCTGGATTTTATCGTTGGGCCGTTAGGCGAAGTCAGCGGGACGGCGGCGAACCTCGCCGGGCCATACGCTGTGGAGGACTCCATAATGCTTCAGTTTCGGACGCCTGCGGGAGCGTTCGGCACGGCGGTCTGGAACTTCGTCAGCGGTGTCAATGAGGACATCATCGAAATCATCGGAACCGAGGGGCGAGTCAGTCTCTCGACCTTCGGCAACGAACCTGTCCAGCTTCGCGCCCGCCCCGGTGCGCCCACGACCCACTTTCCAGGACAGGGCCAGAACTCGTCCGCTTCGGCAGACTTGGAGAACGAGGCCTTCGATCTACCAAACCCGGCACATATCCAGCAGCCGCTCATTCAGACCATCGTGGATCAACTGAACGGAAAAGGACTTTGCCCGAGTAGCGGCGTTACGGCTGCGCGGACGGCGCTGGTGATGGATACCGCGCTGAACGGCTTTTACGGAGGACGTCAGGACGCCTTCTGGTCTCGCACGGAGACCTGGCCGGGACGCCGAACGCGCTGACTTACGGGGCAACTTGCAGCCAGGCCGTGAGAAGTCTTCGCAGTTCTGTGTCTTCGCCGCCGGGCCGCAGTCGCACCGCGCCGACCCCTGCTGTCCCCAGCGGGCTTTCGGCAGTCGCAGTAGGATAGGCCCGCACCGGGAAGGCCGCTGGGTGCGCCTCCTCCGCTGTACCGGGAAACAGACACCAGGCGGCGCAGACGGGTTGGATGGGCTGTCCGTCGGCATCGAGCGTAATGATCGCATCCCGATAGGTGTGCATTTTGTTGATGTCGTCCTGCTCCTCCCCCGGCAAGGCATAGGCGCGGAACTTGGGATCGAGAAGCCAGAGCCGACCGTTTCGATGCAAAGCGATGTCGGGCTGCATGGAGTGGGAACGCGAACGAATGCCTGCGAGAGTGCCATCCGTCCGGCGATTCGCGCTGGGGAAGAGCGGCTGATAGAACAGTTCCAGCGTCTCCTCCGATTCCCTCTGCTCTGCAACAGACGTGCGATGGAAGCGCAGTCGGGATTGCCTGCCATGCACAAGCCCCAGACGCAGTTTGTCTCCTGCCAGGGTAAAAATGTCCGACTGAACAGGACGCCAGCCACACGTACAGAGCGCCCTCCCGACACGCAAAAAGCACCAGATTTCGTAAAGATACCATTCCTCAACGAGTGGAAGGCGCAGCAGATCGCTGTGAGTCCAGTCCAGCCGCAGTCCTGATTCGTAACTTTGCAGCAGGGAAGAGAGTTTGCGGTAGGGAGGCGAACACCGAAGCAGTTTTGCGCGTTCAGAAATTTGCCGTGTTGAGGCGGCGGACAGACTGCATGAGACAAAGGGTTCTTTCGCTCGCCAGTGGTTTGCTTTGCGAGTGAGATCATCCGCCCTGTTCGCAGCATCTGTCTCTTCCCAAAACTGAGCGAGCCGACTCAATGCACACGTCTCCTGTGTGAAATCGTTCAGAAACGCGGCGACAAGGCGGTTGGCGGCTGTATCTGTGGTCGAAGCAGGGCGACTCTCCCACACGGTCGCTGCCGCGTCTGCCGCTTCAGGAGAGTGCAGGGTCAGCCAGGTCCGTTGGTCGGTGGGCCGATGCGCGATGCTTTGCAGAGTGGTAGGGGAGCCATGCGACCGGGTTAAAGGCACCTGAAAAATGTCCGAGGTAAGGCGGCGGTCCGGGGCTGCACAGAGCACCCGCAGCGTGGATTCAAGGTTCGGCCAGAGAGTTTCCAGCAGAGTTAAGCGCTTCAGTGGCGAAGAAGGCTCTGTCTGCTCGGACAGGGAAGCCGTCATTACCTGATCTTCCGGATCGCGCAGAGACAGAGCGAGCATCAGGGCAAGATGACCGATCTCTGTACAGAGTTGTCGCCTTTCCCAGCCTTCCAGCCTTACTTCCTGCTTCAGTTCGGTCGTTTGTGGCATAGGGTAACCTCCAGAACGAGATTTACGGGTACAAAAGCAGGATTTCTATCCTATCACTAAGAATTGATATGTTTGATTGGAACTGGAGGCGTGAATTTGTAAAGCCTTGTTCCATTTCTCCCGCAGGAGCGGCGAAATTTTAGATTGGAGATTTTATGATGAGAACATCCAGTGATCCAGATGCCGTGGCGCAGGCCCTCGCAGAACCCTCGCGCCGAGCCATTCTGGAGTATCTTCGCTATGGACAGAAGACAGTCAGCGATCTTGTCGAAGCGACACAGTTGAAGCAGCCGAACGTCTCCAATCACCTGGCCCGAATGCGGGAGCAGGGAATTGTCCGCGCCGAACGTGTTGGGCGTAATGTATTTTACACCATTGCTCTCCCTGTTGCTGACCTTCTGCTCCAGATGCATCAACAGATTGACGCGGCGGCGGAAGTTTCTGGCAGCCTGGCCGTCGCTCTCAAACCCGATGCCGTCCATGCGGAGAGGCCGCACTCTGCCGGAACCGCTCTCGGCGATGGTGAGGAACTGCCGATCGTTGCCTGGCGCGAAGCCTTCTTCGACTGTATTCTGGCCGGTCAGGAGGATCGCGCCAATGCGTTGATGAACGGAATTCTCTCACAGCGCGTTCGTATGGAGACGATCTATGAAGAGATCATGCAATGGGCGCTCAACAAGATCGGCGAATACTATGTGGCGGGGCGAACAGACGAAGCCCACGAGCATCTCGCCTCCGAGATCACCGAGCGCGTGATGAGTCGAGTTGCGCCCTTCTATCAGCCGGTCGCACGGCTGCCCTATCTGGCCCTGCTCGGCGGCGTCGTGGGGAACTGGCATACGCTGGGACTGCGAATGCTCTCCGATGGGCTGCGAAGCCTGGGGTGGGAGACTCGCTTTCTCGGCGCGAATGTGCCGACGGAGAGTTTTGTCGCGATGGCTATGGATATCAACCCCGATCTCGTGGTCGCAGCCTGCGGGCTGAAAGAGCAATTTCCCGAAATGAAGCAGCTCCTCTCGCAACTGCACACCGCTCGTCAGTTGCGGACGGATCTGAAATTCAAACTGGTCGCTGGCGGCTACTATCTGAATCAAGAGCCGAAGATACTGGAGAATCTGCCGGTAGATTTCTCCGCCCACTCGCTGTCCGATTTCCTTTACAACGTCCGCGAACTGTACCCGCTTCCCCCACGCTAAAAAAACTTTCCCTGAACCCTTGTCAAATTTGGCTGACAATGCTATAATAGAAAAGTGAGAACGACAAAGGCTGTTTTTCAGGCTGCAATCGAGAATTTTCACCTTATATTACGGTTAGAACGCCTTTGTAAGCGGGAACAGACGCGCCGCGCAGGTAACGAAAAAAAGTTTTGTCTAGTGTGAACATAATCGCGGTGAGAGTCGTCTATAATAGTGAGAGTGGAAAATCTTCCCTCGCAACACAATTTCAAAGCCGTGCTACTTCAACGCGGGGGGCGTGGGGGTAGCCGATCCGGAAAGACACTGCGGAAGCATTGGGAAACCACCGCCGTCTCGAAGGAAAAAACGGGCGGAGCAACTCTGGGGGGATGTTGCTCCGCCCACCACTTTGGGTGACCGCCTTCTCTGCCTGTTTCTGCCGCACGACCGCAGGGTATAATGAGACATGCGCCTGGAAGCCGAAAGCCTCACTACCGGATACTCCCGAACGGACGTTCTCCACGACGTTTCTCTCTCCCTCGATTCCGGCGAGTTCGTCGGACTGATCGGCCCCAACGGGTGTGGGAAGTCCACGCTGCTCCGTGTCTTGACGCACACGCTGCCTGCCCGCACGGGAACGGTTCGGCTTGGTGAGCGTTCCGTCGCCTCAATGTCGCCTCTCGAAATCGCCCGGCTCATGGCCTTCGTTCCCCAGCAGGAGGCCGCCAGTTTCGATTTTACCGTGCGTGAAGTGGTGCTGATGGGCCGGTATCCGCATCGGAAAGGCGGCTTCGGAGATACGGAGGCCGACTTTGCGCTGGTGCGCCAGGCCCTCGCGGAGACCGGTCTGCTACCGCTGGCAGACCGTCCGATCACCCGTCTCTCAGGGGGCGAACACCGCCGTGTGCTGCTCGCCCGCGCTCTGGTGCAGCAGACTCCCCTTCTCCTTCTTGACGAACCCACCGCGCATCTCGATCCCACGCATCAGGTGGAACTCATGCAGCATGTGCGTGATCTGACACGCCAGCAGAATGTGGGAGCGATGGCAGCGCTGCACGATCTCAATCAGGCGGCAGAGTACTGCGACCGACTCATTTTGCTGCTGGCCGGACAGGTCATCGCGGCGGGGACCCCGCAGGAAGTGCTGACGACCCATAACCTCCGCCTGGCCTACGCCGCCGAGACGCATATAGGCTCCAATCCGATCACGGGACGGCTCTCCATTCTCTCCCTCCGCCCCCTGTCTTCGGTTGCCCCGACGCTCTCGCTGCCCCGTGTTCATGTTGTGTGTGGGGGAGGCAGCGGAGCGGAGGTTCTCGCCACACTGACTCGCATGGGGTTTCCTGTAACGACCGGAGTTTTGAATCGTCTTGATTCCGATCAGATCGCCGCTCATTCTCTGGGGCTGGAAGCAGTCGTGGATGATCCTTTTACCGCCATCAGCCCTGCCTCCAGAGAGCAATGCGAACGGCTGATGCAGGAGGCGGAGTGGATTATCGTCACTGATGTACCGTTCGGCAAGGGGAATCTTGGCAATTTGGAGATGACCGCTGCCGCGCAGGAAGCCGGGAAACAGATCGTTCTGCTGGGCGATACGAACTATTTTGCCCGTGACTTTTGTGATGGGGTAGCGACCCGCATTTTTGACCGTCTTAATGCTAACAGGGCTGTTCCACTGTTGCGTATAGAAGAGTGGAAACCGTTACATCAACTGTTAACAGCCTCATCTACCGGGCGATAGCCCCCATGACCCCTGTGCGAACAGCAATCCTCTGTTCGCGCATCTCAAAAGGAGATACTCCATGTTTTTGAATTCGCTGCGCTCCGGGCGGAAGCTTACGGCGGCATTTGCCCTCACGACGCTCTTCGGCGCTGGCTGCCTTCTCACGAGCCTCGTTCCCGCTCTGGCGCGTACCGCCGATGAAAAAGACGACACCGCCTACACCGTCAAGCGAGTCTACAAGGCGGGGGAGTCGGATCGGTACAAAATCTCCTCAAAAGTCAACATGAACAATCCGGCTGCCGGGGGGGATGTCGAAATTCTTACCACGATGCTCGTCAAAGAGACGACCAAAGAGGCGAAGGACGACGGCTCGATTGTCTCCATCTCCGAGTTCGAGAGCGCGGGCGTCACCTTCAACGGCATGGACATTGACATCACCACGATGATGCCGAAAGTGACCACCAGCCGCGATAAGAGCGGGAAGATTGATGTCAAGACCGAAGGTGGCAACGAACAGGTCACCTCCCAGATGGGCCAGATGATGAAACAGATGAGCAGCCTGTCTGCGGTCGCGTTTCCGACCAAAGCCGTCAAAGTAGGAGACTCGTGGGATATCGATTCCTCGCAGTTCGGAACCGGAATTCCCTCCGCCAAAGTCAAGGGCAAGGTCACGCTGGTCTCAGCAGACATGGTCAAGGGCGTGAAGGTCTTGAAGTTCAAGACGGTCTCCGACGTGACGGGCGACATGGACACCAAAATGCACTCGGAGGCGACCACCCTCGTCAACGCCGCGACGGGCAAGCCGATCAGCATGACCAACAAGACCGAAGGCGATGCGGGCGGCGGCAAAATCAGCGTCGAGATGACCATGAAGGCGCTCGGCCCGAATGAGAAGGGCAACGAGAAGGAAGCGGTCAAGGCCGAGGAAGTCAAGAAGCCGTAGGCGCTGTTTACGCAGGACACTCAGCCCCGCTTTCCGCATGGAGGGCGGGGTTTTGAAATGATAGAGGTATTTCATTTGCTTTTGTTTGTGTTTGCTGTTGATTTCCTTCGTTTGCAGATGCTATGATAGAGAGGTCAGCGCAATCTACACTCCGCACCGATGCCGAAAAGGAGAGAAGCCGTGCCAAAGTCCCTCATGATCCGCCCGCAGGATGTCCGCAAGAGCGGAAAAGTCAAGTTCACCCCGATCCCTATCAATCAGTACAATCGAACCTTGAAGCAGGAGCGCGAACAGTTTTCGGATGCCGACCTGCTTCGGATTCAGCACGATATGGCCGCCATTCGCACCTTCGAGACAATGCTGAACGACGTCAAGATCAAGGGAAGCTATCAGGGGCTGGAGTACAATCATCGCGGCCCGGCCCATCTCTCCATTGGTCAGGAAGCCTCTGCCGTCGGACAGGCGTATCTGCTGGATGAAGACGACCACATTTTTGGCAGCCACCGCAGTCACGGCGAGATTCTGGCGAAAAGCCTCTCGGCTATCGCGAAGCTGGACGATGCGACGCTGACAGAGATTATGACGGGATACATGAGCGGGGCGATTCTGCGCGTCCTCGATAAGCCTGTTCCCGGCGGCGAGAAGTTTCAGGCGAGCAGTGTGAAAGAGCAGGCACTGGAGTTTTTGCTGTATGGCGCACTGGCGGAGATATTCGGACGCGAGGCGGGTTTTAACAAGGGCATGGGCGGCTCGATGCACGCCTTCTTCATTCCCTTCGGCGTCTACCCGAATAACGCCCTGGTCGGTGGTTCGGCGGACATCTCGGTAGGGGCTGCGCTTTTTAAGAAGGTCAATCGAAAGCCCGGTCTGGTAATCTGCAACATCGGCGACGCGGCAGCGAACTGCGGCCCGACCTGGGAATCTCTCTGCTTCGCGACGATGGATCAGTTCAAGACGCTCTGGGACGAGGCGCATCGGGGCGGACTGCCGCTCATTATGAACTTCGTCAACAACTTTTATGGCATGGGCGGGCAGCCGGTCGGGGAGACGGGTGGGTTCGGCGTTCTGGCCCGGATGGGCGCGGGGCTAAACCCGGAACAGATGCACGCCGAGCGTGTGGATGGCTACAATCCGCTGGCCGTAATTGATGCGATAGCCCGCAAGAAAGAGATTCTGGCACGCGGGGATGGCCCGGTGCTGCTCGACACCATCACCTACCGTTTCAGCGGCCACTCCCCCTCCGATGCCTCGTCCTATCGGGAAAAGGCGGAGATCGAAGAGTGGCAGCAGGTGGACAGTCTGCTGACTTTCGCCAGAGACCTGATTACGGCGGGGGTGTGCGATGCGAACCAACTGGACAAGACGCAGGCGACGCTGGACGCCGCGATGTTCCGCGCCTATCGCCGCGCCATTGACCTCGATCTCTCCCCACGCGCCGACCTCTACGCTGTCGGTAACCTGCTCGAAAAGACGATGTTCTCGAACCAGATCGTCGAATCGTTCGATACGGCGCGGCAGCCGGAACTGCTTCTGCCGGTCGAAGAGAATCCACGTGTCAAGCAGTTAGCAGGGCGCAGTCGCTCCGGGGTGGGGGAAAACGGCGAACTGCTGCCAAAAGCTCGCTGTATCGCCGTGCGTGACGCGCTGTTCGAGGCAGTTTTCCATCGCTTCGCCACCGACCCCACGCTTATCGCCTACGGAGAGGAGAACCGGGACTGGGGCGGGGCGTTCGCCGTCTATCGCGGTCTCACGGAGGCGCTTCCCTACCATCGCCTGTTTAATAGCCCCATCGCCGAAGCCGCCATCGCCGGAACCTCGGTCGGGTATGCGCTGGAAGGCGGGCGGGCGCTCGTCGAACTGATGTACTGCGACTTCCTCGGGCGGGCGGGCGACGAGGTGTTCAATCAGCTCTCCAAGTGGCAAAGCATGAGCGGCGGCGTCCTGAAGATGCCGGTTGTGATGCGCGTCTCTGTCGGGAGCAAGTACGGAGCGCAGCATTCGCAGGACTGGTCCGCGCTCTGCGCCCATATCCCCGGCCTCAAAGTCGCCTTCCCCGTCACGCCTTACGACGCGAAAGGACTAATGAACGCCGCGCTCGCTGGAACCGACCCGGTCATCTTCTTCGAGAGTCAGCGCGTCTACGATCAGACGGAACTCTTTCACGGCGTTGAAGGCGTTCCCACAGGCTACTACGAAGTGCCTTTCGGAGTGCCGGATGTGAAGAGAGCGGGAACTGACCTCACCATCCTGACCGTCGGGGCCACGCTCTACCGTGCGCTGGAGGCCGCGAAGACGCTGGAAGAGAAGTACGAGATTAGCGTGGAAGTTATGGACGCCCGCAGTATCGTGCCCTTTGACTACGCGCCTGTCATCGAAAGCGTCAAGAAGACGGGCCGCATCCTGCTCGCGTCGGATGCCTGTGAGCGTGGCAGCGTCCTTCAGACAATGGCCGCGAAGATCACGCAACTGGCGTTCAACTATCTGGATGCCCCGCCCGTCGTCGTGGGAGCGCGGAACTGGATCACGCCTCCCGACGAGGTAGAGGATGCGTTCTTCCCCTTCCCGGTAGATATTCTGGATGCCGTCCATCAGTTTATCGAGCCGTTGCCCGGCTATTCCATCCTGCGCCCATGTGATACAGAGGAACAGTTACGGCGCAGTCGCGAAGGGGTTTAGTAGGCAGGCAGCCACGCAAATCGCGTAGTGAGGCGAGCAACGGGCGGTAGTGGCAAAGGATTGACATCGAACGCCACAGGCATCTTGTATGAGTGGGGATGCCTGTGGCGTCAGAACGTAGGGGCTACTTACGGGCAGTTTTCCGAATACGCACCGCGCAGAGTATTCCGAACGCGGACAATGCGAATATGGATATACCTGGTTCAGGAGTCGGGGGAGTAAGGACGACAGACGAGTTAAACGTGATGCCGGAACCGGTCGTATGTCGGTCCGCAAAGAAGAGATCAATGCGATGCGAGCCGATGCTGATATTGTTGAGGACATTCTGAGCGGACTGGTTCGCATGAACCCCGCCATCGTCAACAACGAGCTGACCGTCCAGGAATAGCCAGGAATCGTCATCGGGGCCGAGTGTAAAAGTTACCGAACCGACGGCGTTCTGATTGAAAGTTCCCTGCCAGTGAACTGCCCGGTATCCCGTGGAGTTGTTCGCTTTGCCTGTTGGGTAGAAGTTACTGGCATAAGCCGAGGCGAGAGTGGCTACGGTATCGGTTTGCGATTTGTCGAAAGTGACATTGCCAGCCGTCGCGGTATGCGCTCCCCACCACAAAAGCTCTCCATTCGCATTCACGTCTTTGATGCCGCCGGAACCCGTCGTACGGTTCATGCCGAATGTGGAGACCGTTGGCAGAAAGTTTGAACTCAGCGTACTATTGACCAATCCGCTGACGATGGCGCTGTCTACTCCTCGCCCGGTATCAACATGATTTGAGGAGAGGATATAGTAGTTTCCAAGCAGAGAACTGGTCTGCGCCTGTGCCGAGGAGAGGAGCGAACAGACGAGGCATAGTACGATTGAAAGATGAATGCAGAGTTTTTGCATAGTACCTTATCTTGAAAAGACTGCTTCCGACATCCCATTAACGAATGCCCTCTTGCTATAGTTGCACATTCCATGCCAGAAGCAAGCGTTCCAAGCGAATCGAGTACATTTCTTCTACGGGCCAGCGCTTAACGGAGGCGGTCTTTCCATTTCGGCGTCGAGAGGCTGCTGTGGTCGGAAACATACTTTTCGCCTCGCAGTTTGGCGGAGAGCGCCCGAAAGAGGTCGAATGCGGGGCTGATTTCAGAGCGCCCCGTCAGCAGCGGCAGGAACGCTTCCGGGGCTCGCTGCCGGACAGCCGCAAGCAAAGCCTCCAGTTCGCTTTCCATTGCAGCCTCCTGTTCATGCAGGAAGGCGCGTCGGGAAAACCCCTCCCGGATTTGTACGGACTCGATAGGCGCGAAAGCGACGAAGGCTTCGGGCTGTTTGTCATCCCAGAACTCGTAGTGCAGTGTAACGCGAAGCATATAGAAACAGCCGAGTCGCTCCGCCAAATGCGCTAGTCCGGGCTGAAAGCGAATGGGCCGGGAGTAAGGGGAGAGCATGGCTCCCTGGGGCGTCAGCCACAGCGCCCGACGTTGTCCCTTCAGAAGACTTTCCGCGTAAGTAACAAATTCCCTTGCGCCGCGAAGCGAGGAGCGGTCTACTCCGATCATACCCAGCCCGTTAAATAGGCGGTAACGCCTCAACTGCTCCTCATCCATCACCCCATAACGCTCCCACTTCAAGAACCGCTCGTCCAGATAGAACGCCAGAAGAACATCCCACCAACTGCTGTGATTCATACAGACGAGCAGAGGGGTCTTGCCGTCGTCTTCCAGTTGGGGAGCGGGGCCGAGCAGATGAACGGCATGGAAACTCCGGGCAAGGTAGCGACGGACGTATCCAGGCACGTAAGACGCATAAAAGGCGGGTTTGGAAGCAGGGATCATCGTTCCTCATTGTACCTCGAATGAAGTAGTTCACACCGGGAGTGTGAACTATGCAACACGAGCAGGGCAATTCTCAATTTTGCCTTGACAATTCTCGAAAATGCGAATACAATGGACGATATAGCGACGAGCAGCCTCCTAAATGAGAGGGAAATGGGTTATTTCCCGTAATACAGGCAGGTTCTGTTCTCGTTAATGAGAATTCACTAGACGGAAATGAGAATGTAATGTCTCTGAAACAGACAAAAGGGGGCGCATCTCCCTCGAAAGCCGATATAGTTTTGCATCCTATCCGCTTCCGAATCCTGATGATCGTCTCCGGGCGGCAGGTCTCCGCACAGCAGATACTCTCGGCCCTACCGGATGTCCCGCAGGCATCGCTCTATCGCCATATCGCCCGTCTGGTCGAAGCGGGGATTCTGCACATGAACGAAGAGCTAAATGCCCGGGGAACGGTCGAAAAGACCTATAATCTCCCGGAGCAGGCGGCGGACCTCAGCCGAGAAGAGATGGCTGAGGCGAGTCCCGAAGATCATCTGCGTTATTTCACCTCGTTCGCCGCGCTGATGATGAGTCAGTTTCGCGCCTATCAGCAGCGCAAAGCCCTGGACGGCAAGGGTGGCGGGATCTACTGGTCGGAGGCGTTCTATCTCTCCGATGCAGAATACCAACATTTCGTGACGGCCGTCAAATCCATCGAAGGTCTGGCGATGTCCAACGAACGCAGTCCCAATCGGCGCAGGCGTCTGCTCTTCGCCGCGCTCATTCCCGATGCGGAAGAGATGTAGTTTCCATTCCCATGCGCTCGATTCTCTCTGGCTGCGAAGCGCATTTCGCAGCATACTGCCCGACAGGAGGCCTCATGTCCACATCCGGTTACTATCGCTATCCCACTCTCCATGCAGATACCCTCGTTTTCGTCTCTGAGGACGACCTCTGGGCCGTTCCGGTCTCCGGCGGTATCGCACGGCGGCTGACGGCCAATCTCGGCACGATCTCAACGCCCTACTTTTCACCGGATGGGACCTCTATCGCCTTCACCGGGCGGGAGGAGGGCCATAACGAGGTCTACGTCCTGCCAGCGGAGGGCGGCCCGGTTCGCCGTGTGACCTATCTGGGCGTCAACAGCAACGTGGTCGGGTGGACGCCGGACGGCAGTAGTATCCTCTTTGCCAGCGATTTCGAGCAGCCGTTCGACCGTCAGCATGCGATCTATGCGGTCAGCCCTATGGGAGGTATGCCGGAACCGCTGAACCTCGGCCCCGCGCTCAGTATCTCGATTCGTGATGGAAACCGCATCGCGCTCGGCCGGAACAACAACGACCCGGCCCGCTGGAAACGCTATCGGGGCGGCACGGCGGGGGACCTGTGGATTGACGCGGAAGGCAACGGGCAGTTCCGACGCCTGCTGACGCTTAAAGGCAACCTGGCGCGGCCGATGTGGGTGGGGGATCGGGTCTTCTTTCTCTCCGACCACGAAGGAATCGCGAACCTCTACTCCTGCGCTCCGACGGGCGAGGATGTGAAGCAGCACACGCATCATACCGACTTCTTCGCCCGATTCCCCTCGACGGATGGCGAACGAATCGTCTACCATGCAGGTGGCGACCTCTACGTCTACGATACGAAGACAGACACCGATACAAAAGTCCCGGTCGTCTACCACAGCCCGCGAGTCTACCGACAGCGCAAATTCGCGGACGCGGCCCGCCATATGGATGGCTACGATCTCGCGCCGCACGGCGAGGCGCTGACCGTCACCACGCGCGGCAAGAGTTTTACGTTCGGGAACTGGGAAGGCGCCGTCACGCAGCAGGGTGGGGAAGACCCCGCGAACCCGGAGCGGTATCGGCTGACGACCTGGCTCAAGGACGGAAAGCGCGTTCTCACAGTCACCGACTCGGGAGGTGAGGAGACGCTTGAAATCCACTCGACGAGCGACACCACTGCGCCGAAACGGTTTGAGGGCCTCGACATCGGACGCCCGATGTCGCTGCTCGTCTCCCCGACCGCCGACCAGGTGATCCTTGCCAATCACCGCAACGAACTCCTCTTTGTAGACCTGAACGACGGCTCCCAGAAGACCATTGACAGCAGTCCCTTCGCGCATATTCATGGCTGCTGCTGGTCGCCGGACGGACGCTGGGTCGCCTACGGGTTCCAGCAGACGCACTATACGAGCGCCATCAAACTCTGGGACAGAACGACGGGCGAGACGCACACCATCACCGAGCCAATTCTGGGGGACACCGACCCGGCCTTCGATCCGGAAGGCAAGTATCTCTACTTCATCGGGCAGCGCGAACTGAACCCGGTCTACGATGGCCTGCATTTCGACCTCGGCTTCCCAAAAGGCACCCGACCGTATCTGATTACCCTCAAAGCCGATACGCTCTCCCCCTTTATCCCGCAGCCGCACCCGCTCCAGGAAGGCCCGAAGCCGAAGACGGAGAATGAGGAGACAACTCCGGAGGAAGAGGCGACCGGCGAAGTTCCGGCGAAACCGACCGACGCCCTGCCGAAAGCGGTGGAGATTGATCTCGATGGCATCCAGAATCGCATCGTCGCTTTCCCCGTTCCCGAAGGCCGTTACGGTCAGATCGCGGGCATCAAAGGCAAGGCGCTCTTTACGTCGTATCCTGTCGAAGGCGCGGTCAGCTTCGGCGGAGAAAGCGGCCCGAAAGGGGTTCTGGAGGTCTATGACTTCAAAGAGCTGAAGCACGAGCCGCTGATACAGAAGGTCAGCGAGTTCACGTTATCACCGGATGGCAAGACCCTGGCGTACCGCTCAGCGCGTAAACTGCGTGTGGTGGTCGCTGGAGTCAAGCCGGACGAGAAGGCGGGGCCGGAACCGGGCCGTAAATCCGGCTGGGTTGATCTGGGCCGCATCAAGGTCTCGCTCGAACCGGGCGTCGAATGGCGGCAGATGGCCCGCGAGGCCTGGCGTTTGCAGCGAGACCATTTCTGGACTGCCGATATGTCGAGCATCAACTGGACAGCGGTCTGGGAGCGCTACGAGCCGCTTATTCAGCGCATCGGTACACGCGGCGAGTTCTCCGATCTGATGTGGGAGATGCAGGGCGAACTCGGCACCTCGCACGCCTACGAGATGGGCGGCGACTATCGCACGGAGCCGAGCTATCCGGTCGGCTTCCTGGGCGCGGACATCGCTTTCGATGCCGCCAGCGGACAGTACCGCATTCAGCGCCTCCTGCGGGGCGCACCGGGAGAGGCGCGGGCCTCTTCGCCGCTGCTCGCGCCGGGCGTCAATATCCACGAGGGAACGCTGCTGCTCGCGATCAACGGCCGCAAACTCTCGAAAGACCTTCCTCCCCAGGAGGCGCTCGTCAATCTTGCGGGCAGCGAAGTGGTGCTGTCGGTGCAGGATGTCGATGGCAAGACACGTAGCGTGACGGTGACAACGCTGAAATCGGAGTTTCCCACGCGCTATCGCGAATGGGTCGAGGCCAATCGCCGCTATGTTCACGAAAAAACGGGTGGGAAAGTCGGCTACGTTCATGTGCCGGACATGGGGGCCAATGGCTACGCGGAGTTCCACCGTCTCTACCTCGCGGAAGCGGATCGAGACGGGTTGATCGTGGACGTTCGGTATAACCGGGGCGGCCACGTTTCCCAACTCCTCCTCGAGAAGTTGTCGCGCCGTCGGGTCGGCTACGATATTCAGCGCTGGGGACAGCCCCAGCCCTATCCCGACCATGCCATCGCCGGTCCGATTGTCGCCCTCACGAATCAGTTCGCGGGTTCGGACGGAGACATTTTCAGTCACGTGTTCAAACTGAAAAAGATCGGCACTCTCATCGGCAAGCGCACCTGGGGAGGCGTCGTCGGCATCTGGCCCCGGAATCCCCTCGCGGATGGCGCGGTGACGACCCAGCCTGAGTTCTCGTTCTGGTTCCAGGACGTGGGTTGGGGCGTGGAGAACTACGGCACCGACCCGGACATAGACATAGACATCGCTCCGCAGGACTATGCCCGCAGCTACGACCCGCAGATGGAAAAGGCGCTCGAAGTGATCCTGAAGCAGATGGAAGAGAACCCGGTGCAGAAACCCAACTTCGACAACCGGCCCAACCTCGCGGTCTGATTGCGACGTCGCGTAGCGAGGGGCAGTAGTGGCAAAGGGTCAGCAAAGGGGTGTCAACCCTTTGCACATCCCGCAGCCACTACCGCTCTTTGCTCTCCTCACTCACTTGACAGCAGGACGGGAGCGGAAGTATTCTGGAGGGGAGCAGGAACTGTGTTGGGCGGGGCCGGACTATTCGGCCCTGCGCTGACCGCTTCTCCTGCTCACCCTTTGTCGTCGGCCTCCAGCGGATTGACGTGCAGCGTCTTCTCACGCTGTATCTCGACACTGCCCGGTTCCGCCCCACGCGGCTTGCGGACATACTTCTTCAGTGTGTAGTCCACGGGAACAAGGCTGGAGTGCTTCTGTGCGCTGTGCAGCGCCGCGATTCGTGCCGCCCGATACAGGACGGCTTGCGGCACTTTTTCCGGCTTGCCTTGCGTCCGAATGACGACATGAGAGCCGGTAGAAGAGCGAACGTGCAGCCAGAGGTCGTTGGCCCCCGCAACCCGCGTCGTCAGAAAATCGTTCGCTGTAGCGGTTTCCCCCCAGTAGATTTCCACGCCCTCCGGTGTCAGGAACCGCCGGATTTTATGCCCCTTAAAATCCGGCCCTGACGATTGTGTACCGGCCTCATCCTCGTCCGCAGGAAGTATCCCCTCTGCCTGTAGCCTCTTCTGAAAGTGCGTAATCGCCTGAGCTAGCGCGGCTGTTTCGCTAGGAGACTGTTGTATCTCAACGTGTAACGCGAGATTTCTTTTGAGAAGTTCCTCTACGGTAGCGAGAGTGGTCGCTGCCCGTTCCTGACCATCCCGTGCCTTCTGGGCGCGGCGAAAGTAAGACTGAGCGTTTTCCTGCGGGGTCAATTTCGGATTCAGTAGCAGCGTTCGTTCCGACTGGTCGGGAGAGTAGAAATCCTGTACTGTCACCTCTTTCGCTCCCGTTTCCATCTTCCAGAGATGCGCCAGCAATAGTTCGCCCTGCTGTTGGAGTTCTCCGGCCCGCGCTGCTTCTGCGAGAGTTCTCTCCGCGTCCATTTTCTTCTTTTCAAGCCGGCGCTGCATTCGCTCCATTCTACGGAGTTGGTCCGCAGTAGTTGATGCCATGCTGTCGAGCATCGTCAGGGTGCCGTAGGCTTCATCAAGTGCGGCATTCAGATCAGAGCAGGATTGCAGCGCAGTGGCGAGATGAAGAGGGGGCAAAGCGTAAGCATATCTCGTCTTCGTCCCTCGTTCCAGAGGAATCTTGACAGGATCATAGAGGTTCCGAGCCGCCCTGGAAAGTGTCTTTTCCAGCGTGTCGAGCAGAGCGGTAATTGGGTAGGGCTCCTGGCTATGGTGGTTCAATCGGAAAAGGATTTCGTCTGCGAGAAACGGCGAAAATCCTTCAAAGCGGGTCAGTAAGAGGGTACGAAACGCCTCCGCAGTCCCTGTTTCGGCAGCCAGGTCATCTAGGAGGGGAAGCAGTTCGGATGCAGGGAGAAAGGGTGAAATTCGGCCTGTCTGCGCGGGCGGGGGCAGGTAGGGTTTGCCGGGCAGAGTCTCACGGAACCGATTGATTCGATGCGAGATTCGCTTGGCGGCTTCGATAACCTTCCCTTCGCTGTTGACGAGGATGAGGTTGCTGTGCTTGCCCATCAATTCTGCAATCATCGTGAACCTTACAAGTTTGTCCTCCTCAGTATGCGACTCGACTTCGAGTTCAAAGATACGGTCGAAGTCACGCTGACGAATGCCGAGGATGCGCCCATTCTGGAGGTGACGGCGCAGGGCTGTGCAGAACGAGGAAGGGGTCGGCGCGTTCGGTTTGCGCTCCGTAGTGAGATGAACTCGGGCGAACTGAGCGTCGGCGGAGAGCAGCAGAGTGTAATTCTGACCCTGGCTGCGGATGCTCAGGAGCAGCTCCGTCGTGGTCGGCTGGCGGATCTCCTGCACCTGCCCGCCTATCAGGGAGGAGGCGAGTTCCTGCACGACCGCACGAAGAGTGAGGCTGTCGAAGGGAACGCGAACGGGTTTTGGTTTATCGAGCGTGGTCATAGCTCATTATACCGCAGGAGGAAGTCGCCTGCTCGAAAGGGAAATGACGGGCAGCATCCGCACAGCGAGAAACAACGACCCAGGAGTGACGAACGCCATGACACAGTTCCCCCAGCCTCCGCCTCTGCCTCCTCAAAACAGCGGCACGCCCCCGCCCATGCCGCCCAATCCTCCGCCCGCAGGGTACGGCAGCCCGCCGTATGGAGCGCAGCCCTACCCCCAACAGCCTTATCAGCAGCCGGGGCCGCCCATGTCCGAAGAGGTGCTGGGAGGGCTTATTCCGGTAAATAATCCCAATGCCCTTCTCTCCTACTATATCGGGATTTTCGCCTTTATTCCCATGATCGGCATTGTTCTCGGAATCGCGGCGGTGGTGCTGGGTATCAAGGCCTTGAAGTT
Organism: Chthonomonadales bacterium; assembly: GCA_038231295.1. Lineage (GTDB taxonomy): Bacteria > Armatimonadota > Chthonomonadetes > Chthonomonadales > Chthonomonadaceae > JANXLO01. The sequence continues at coordinate 14,303 of JBBRLP010000014.1, read as the reverse complement.
CGCGGCGCAGTATCCGATGGTCAAAGGCAAGACACACGCCTGGGTAGGCATTCTCTGCGGCGGCTTTTTCGGGCTACTCTGGCTCGCGCTCACCGCTCTGGTCATTATCGCTTCCCTGAGTTCCTCGCACTCTTCCTCCTACTGACTACTGACGGGCCGGAAGCAGCGCCACAGGAGCGCCCTGAAACTGTTTGCGCTCAGTCACGTCTAACGTTGTAGACAGGGACAAAGGCGTCGGTTTCGGGGCGGTGTCGGTTGCGTCACGTCCTGCCTCTGTGCTATAATGAGCCAGTTTTCGCTGAGCGATTATAGTACGCAAGAAGTGTCTGCGGATGCTCTCTTACGCAGGAGGTTTGGACTGTGCCGAAAATTGATACCTCGGATTTCAAGAATGGAGTCTCCCTTCTTCTGGATGGCGAAATCTTCACGATTGTCTGGTTCCAGCACCATAAACCTGGCAAGGGCGGAGCGGTCATGCGCTCCAAACTCAAAAACCTTCGGACCGGCGGCGTGATGGACAAGACCTTCAACGCCGGAGAAAAGGTCGAGCAGGCGATACTGGATCGGCATCCGATGCAGTTTCTCTACCAGCAGGACGGCGAGTACTTCCTGATGGATCCCGGGACGTTCGATCAGGTCGGTGTTCCCGCTTCTATCTTCGGGGATACGATCAAATACCTCAAGGACGGGATGGAAGTACAGGTCGTCGAGTACAACGAGAAAATACTCGGCGCGGAACTGCCTTTCTTTGTCGAACTCGAGGTGGCTGACACCGACCCTGGCGTCAAAGGCGATACGGCCTCCGGCGGATCGAAACCCGCGAAACTCGAAACGGGCGCGGTCATCAATGTTCCTTTCTTTGTCAACATCGGGGATAAGGTAAAAGTGGACACGCGCACCGATGCGTATCTTGAACGAGTGAAGTAGTCAGGGAACTCCTGCGAAGACCTCCGTTTCGTCCACACGGCCCGGTTTGCATGGCAGTCTCCTCTCGCCGAAAGAAGTGGGTGAAAAAAGTGCGGATTAACCGTCCTGCTGTGGACTTTGACTCGAACAGTTTTCTCAGTGACAGCGTGGTGGACATCCTCACAAAGGTGTTCCAGATATCGTTGATTCCGACGGTACTGTTGACAGCATGGCTGATGTGGGGGCTGTTCTCAGGTCGTCTGGCGGATGTGGCGGGTATGTCTGCCGCCGACCACACGGCCGCGCTTCAGACTATCACGACGCTCTCCCTCTGGCTGAATGTCAGTCTCGTTGTCACCGTCGTCTCCGGAGCATTAATCTTCTGGGAGATAGAGGCGCTTGGCGTCATCTATCTGCTCGTTTCGGCCTTCCTGGCGTTCGGGCTTCAGTTTATTATCGGGGCGTTCTTCAGCGGTGAATCGGCGAAACTGATGAGCGGGGACGCCTCCAAAGCGAGCCTCAAAGAGATTCAGATGATGGCCTATATCCTCGGAGTGCCGGGGATACTGCTGACGCTGAAGACTCTGGCGGGCAAGATTTTTGGGCGCAAAAACCGCGACCTGGCGAATATCAGCTACGGCAAAGACGCGGGCCGAACCGAGCGTAAGCGTCCGCTTATCGGGGCGATGGCGAAGTGCTGGGAACTGCCCTTCTGCAGGGAAGGCATCCGCATCCGCTGCCCCATCTTCCACGCCCGTACCAAGTGCTGGAAAGAGCGCGTCGGGTGTATGTGCGAGGAGAACATCATTCTGCTCGCGATGGGCGGCAACTCCCCGGACGATCCCGAAAAGACACAGCCCCTCAACAAACATTCGGGATTTATACCTATCGGGGATCTGCTCAGTAAGAACGCCGAAGCCAAGCAGGCCGCGATCCCGACCCGTGTCGGGCCGCGTGGCGTACGCATCCCGACAAACCCACACCTGAGCGAGGGGCAGAAACGGGAACGCTGCCGCAACTGCGTCATCTATAATGAGCATCAGCGGCAGAAATACCAGTTCCTGTCCGCGCCGGTGACCCTGTTCGTGCCACTGATGGTGATCTGGCAGTTTGATAACTTCCGTAACCTGATCGGGACGACGCTCGGAATACTGGATAGACTCGTGGGACTGGTCTCGCTTCAGACAGTACAGAGCGGGCATCTCAAGACGGAGATCAACGGCAACCTGCCTATCGAAACGGTCTTCATCGTCTGCCTGACCCTCGTCTTTATGACCTGGGCGCAGCGGCTGCTCGAATACACGATGTTCAAAATCAAAATCTGAAAGGCGCGAACCGCCGATCCTCCGAAATTCCGGAGGCTCCGACGGCGTTTGCGAACAGAACAATGGATGTCTCCGAACTGGAGCGTCTGATCGCGCTCGTTCAGAATGCGAAAATCAGCGAAGTCACTCTCCGCGAAGGCGAATCCAGGGTGACGATTCGACGCACTCCTCCTCCGGCCGGGGGCGCGATGGTGGTCTACCAGAGCGCAGACGGCGATTACCTCGCCGAGTTTGAAACTCCTGAACCGGAGCCGGTGCCTCCGCCGCAGGATATCACTGTCATCGCGCCGCTGGTGGGGGTATTCCGGCATATCAAACCGATGGTGGGGCTGGGAGCGAAAGTCACGGAAGGTCAGAAGATCGGAACGATACAGGCGGTCAAACTGATGACCGATCTCACCTCTCCGACCGATGGCGTTGTCGTAGATGTATTCATCGAAGATGGGCATCCTGTCGAGTACGGACATACCCTCTTCACCATTCGACCGAGTGCGGAGGCGTAGTCACAGGAGGGTCAGGCCATGAACTTTCGGATAAGGAACAGAGTTCCGCGTCGTAATGCGTTCTCGCTGGTAGAGATACTTGTCGTGCTGGTCGTCATTATGATTCTCAGCGCAATCACCTACAGTGTCCTCTTCGGGCACAGTAAAAACGCTCCTCCTGGTAAGGGCCATAATCCAATGGAGAGGGCGCACGACACCGAATGCATCAACAATGTGCATCAGGTGCATCTCGGCATTATGGCGGCACAGGCAGGCGACACCGATGGTAAGAATCCTGCCTCACTGGAAGAGCTAAAACTGCCTAAAGAGATGCTCTCCTGCCCGATGGGCCACGTGCCTTATGTCTACGATCCGGCGACCGGTGAGGTACACTGTCCCTATCCGGGTCACGAAAAATTTCAGTAGCCTGCAAAAATCTCAGAGAGTGCGGCACCACGACAGCCCGGAGAACTGCTCTCCGGCTGTCGTCTGCCTTAGATGGAACGCTGAATGTTCAATAAGATACTCATCGCCAATCGTGGCGAGATCGCTGTTCGTATCATTCGCGCCTGCAAAGAGATGCGAATAAAAACGGTCGCCGTCCACTCGACCGCCGATGCCGATTCCCTTGCCGTGCAGTTGGCAGACGAGGCCGTCTGTATCGGCCCTCCTCCTCCCCGTGACAGCTACCTGCATGCTCCCAATATCATCAGCGCCGCCGAGATCACTGGAGCCGACGCCATTCATCCTGGCATCGGCTTTCTGTCGGAACGCGCCAGTTTTGCGATGGCGGTCGAGGCGTGCGGGCTGAAATTCATCGGGCCATCGGCGGCGTCAATGGATAAGATGGGGGATAAAGCGGCGGCCCGCGAGACGATGAAAGCGGCCCGTGTGCCGGTCGTACCGGGAATGGGGTCTGTCCAGAACGCGCAGGAAGCGATTCAATTCGCCTCCAAAATCGGCTATCCGCTGCTGATTAAAGCTTCGCATGGCGGTGGCGGGCGCGGCATCCGACTGGTGCAGAATGATGAGGAGTTGCCGAAACAGTTGGATATGGCCCGTAATGAAGCCGCTTCCTCTTTTGGCAATCCCGATGTCTACATTGAGAAGTTCGTCGAGGAACCGCGCCATATCGAAGTGCAGATTCTGGCGGACGAACACGGTCATGTGATCCACCTGGGCGAACGTGAATGTTCGGTGCAGAATCTGCGGCATCAGAAACTGCTGGAAGAGGCTCCGGCGGCGATCCTATCTACAGCGCAACGCAAAGCCATCGGGGAAGCGGCCGTTCGAGCGGCCCAGGCTATCGGCTACACCAACGCCGGAACGGTCGAGTTTCTGGTGGATAAGCGCGGCGATTTCTATTTCCTGGAGATGAACAAGCGGCTCCAGGTGGAACATTGCGTCACCGAGACCGTAACCAATATTGATCTCGTCAAGATGCAGATACTGGTGGCAGCCGGGGAACGCCTGCCCTTCAACCAGAAGGACATTCGCTGGGAAGGCCATGCCATCGAATGCCGCATCAATGCCGAAGACCCCGACCGCAACTTCACGCCGAGCGCGGGCCGCATTGAGCGTGTGCTGCTGCCGGGCGGGTACGGGGTGCGTGTGGACACACATATCTTTTCCGGCTACCAGGTTCCCTCCTACTACGACTCCCTGCTGGCGAAAGTCATCGCCTGGGACAAGACCCGTGCCGGGGCGATTGCGCGGATGCAGCGGTGTCTGGGAGAGATGGAGATCACGGGCATCAAGACGAATATCGGCTTTCAGAAGCGCATTCTTGCCAACGCCTTCTACCGGCGCGGCGATGTGACCACCGACTTTATTCAGCGGCGCATCCTGAACGGAGATACAGGCGAAGGGCCGAAAGCAAGTTGATCTGTTCACAATTAATCAAAGGAGAAGAGCATATGAGAACGAACCGATGGTCGGCGCTGTTCGCCGTCCTAGCGCTGGGACTGCTGTTCGGTGGTGTACCCAAGCAGGGCATGGCACAGACCCGAATGGGGCATACCACCAATGCTTCTAAAGGGTTTTATCTGCATGACGGGGATCGAGTCGTCTTCTATGGCGATAGCATCACCGATCAACGTCTCTATACGACCTACATCGAATCCTACTGTGTCAGTCGCTTTCCCAAAAAGCATTTCACCTTCATCCATTCCGGATGGGGTGGGGATCGGGTGACAGGCGGCGGTGGTGGGCCGATAGACCTGCGTCTCGACCGTGACCTCTTTGTCTACAAGCCGACGGTCGTCACGATCTGCCTGGGTATGAACGACGGCAGCTACCGCTCCTTCGACCAGAACATTTTCAACACCTATATTCAGGGCTATCGGCATATTCTCGACCGCATCCTGAAGGAAGACCCCGGCGTTCGCATCACTCTGCTCACTGCGCCTGCTTACGACGATGTGACCCGCCCGCTTGGCTTTCCCGGCGGCTACAATGCGACGCTGACCGCCTACGGCGAAGCAGTCAAAGAGCTGGGCCGCGAGTATGGCCTTACTGTCGCGGACACCAATGCGCCGCTGGTCGGAATGCTGGCCCGCGCTCACACCGCCGACCCCGACCTCTCCGCACTGGTGATTAAAGATCGGGTGCATCCGGGACAGGGCGGACACGTCGTGATGGCCGCAGCAGTGCTGAAAGCATGGAACGCGCCCGATACGGTCGCCGACATCGAACTGGATGCCGCCAACGGCAAAGTCGTGAAGAGCCTCGGCAGCAAGATCAGCGGCTTCAGCGCCTCGCCTGCCACAATCACCTTCACGCATACTGATGAGGCGCTGCCCTGGCCGCTGGATCGCGACCCGGATCGCAACAAAGACACGCAGCTTGTCCTTGCGACAACCGACATCGAGCAGACCCTCAACCGCTATATGCTCAAGATTGACAACCTTCCCGCCGCCAACTATGCGCTGATGGTGGATGGCGCCAGTATGGGAATGGTCTCCCGTGAGGCTCTGCAAGGCGGCGTAGACCTGGCAGGGCTGTCTGGTCTCGCCCCGAACAAGCAGGCCAGCGCACTCCTCGGAATGATTCGCCGCCACAACGATATGCATTTCCACAAGTGGCGGGATCTCCAGGTACCGAACTCTTCTGGCGGTAAGCAGATCACGCCAGAGATTCAGACCAAGATGGATGACTTCGACAGACAGGAAAAGGATGTCCTCACCGGAACTCCTGCCGCTGCCCAGCCTGCGCCGCACACGGTTGTCCTGACTCCTGCGCCGTAAAGGCGAGTCAGGTAACCACGTCTTCCGCCCGCAGAATGTTGGTGGAACACCTCCCATACTGGGCGTTCACAGCCCGGCTGCTAGCTCCGCGAAAGGGCCTTACACTGGAAAGAAGCCTCTCCAGTGTAAGGTTCTTTCTAAATCCGTGAATACTCATCGCTCCTTCGTTCGTCCATCCAGAGAGACAGCAAAAGAATCGTTGCGCCCTCTCTTGACAAAATTAGTTCGTTTGTGTAAACTATACGCTATGCCGAAATATCAGGACATACAAACCGATTCCCATAATCTCCATGCTCTGGAAAGGGCCATGGAAGAGAGGCACACCGACGCCGGTAAGCAGGCCGTCGAGCCGCCTCTGGGACGGGCGCTTTTTCGAGTCATGCACGCCCTGGTGTTTGAAGACAAACCTCTCCCGGAACTGGACGCCCTGCCGCTTGCCCAACTGCGCCTGCTGATGGCGGTCTACTATGGCCCGGATGCTACTATGAAAGATTTCAGCGAGCGGCTGAATGTGACTCAGTCTACCGTAACGCAACTCGCCGAGCGGTTGGTTCGGCGCGGATTCGTCGAGCGGCGAACCGACGAGAATGACCGTCGGGTCGTTCGGCTGCACACCAGTTTACACGGACAGAGTATCGTCGGGCAGGCAGATGCGACCCGGAAGGCGGCGCTCCGTAAAGTGTGGGAACTGTGCGAACCCGAGGAGCAGGAAAATGTGATCAACGCTCTTCACCTTCTCGGTGACCTGGGCGAAAGAATCCGGGCCGAAGAGGGCCGTCCGGTTCGGCCTCTGCATGACCCCTTTCCAGGGGAACGCGAAGAAAATCTCTCGGAACCAGACCAGACACAGCCCGTTGACCTGATGACCCGCCGAGTACGCGGGCGTTGACGCGGCTTCGAGTACGATAGTGAAAGGAACGAATTCCATGATACGATCCCTCCGCCGCTGCGCGTTGACCACCCTGCCTGTCCTCACCCTGGGACTGACAGGCGCAGGGACGAGAGCGCAGCAGACGGCCGCGGCTCCCACAGTCAAACCTGCTCCCATGCCTGCCCCGAAGCAGAACACGGCGATGCAGACCCCTGCCGGGAACAGTACGACGGATATGAACCCTGCCGCCCGTCGCTACGGGCTGCCGCGTAATCCAACCATCGGCAGCCCGGTAGATACGGATATAAGCAAGCCACTGACGCTGGATCGTGCGATTCGCATCGGTCTTGCGCGACAGGACACCATCGCCATCGCGCAGGCGCAGATTGATGCCGCCAACGCCCGTGTGACCCAGGCGCGGTCGCAGTACTATCCGCAGGTGACCCCCAGCTTTCAATACCAGACGAACCTTGCGCCCGGTGTGCGCTTCAACCCGGCGACGGGAGCGACCTCGCGGGGCAGCGTCAGTTCGGAGACCCGCACCGATCTCATCGCGGCGCGTCAGCTTCTCTATGACAGCGGCAAACGGGAGGCGAATGTCGGTCTGGCGCGGCGCAGCGCGTTCGGTTCCGAATACGGCCTTGCCAATCAGCGGCAATCCGTCGTTCTCTCCGTGACGCAGGACTACTACAACCTTCTGCGGGATCGGGAACTGGTCAAAGAGACGCAGGACAATGCGGACCGCGCGAAGGTCACCCGCGACGTGATTCAGGCGCAAGCGGATGTTGGCAGCGCGGCGCAGTCTGATGTGCTTCAGGCAGAAGCCGACTACGCCAACGCCCGCACCCAGGTCTTTGTCGCGCAGGCCAACTATGGCGTTTCGCAGGCATCTCTCAAGAATTCCATGGGGGTTGTCTCCTCGCAGCCTGTCGTTCTGCCTGACGAATCGGTTCCGACCCCCGATACCGCGCCAGACACGATTGGCCTCGAACCCTATGTCCGTCTCGCCTATGCCAACCGCCTCGATATCAAGCAGCAGCAGGAGCTGGTCAACGCACAGGGCTACAACGTCCGTGTCGCCAATATCAACGCTGGCGTTTCCGTCAATGCCGATATTACGGAAGGCTATGCGCTCGACCCGAATGCGGGCGAGGAGCGCACCTTTTTCGTCTCGCTCACCTATCCTCTGTTTGATGGCGGCAACACGAGAGCCGCCGTCCGCGAGAGCAAAGCCGGACTCGAACAGGACAAACGTTCCCTGGATGCGCTGGAGCAGAATGTGCGTTTCAGCGTGGAGCAGTCCTACGTCAACCGCGAACAGGACAAACAGCGCATCAAATCCGCGCAGCTTGCTGTGGCCGCCGCAGACCAGAACTACAAGGTAGCCCTCGAGAAGCAGCAGAACCAGCTTGTCAACATTCCCGAAGTCACGCTGGCGGAGAATCAACTGGTCAACGCGAAAGTCTCGCTGGTTCAGGCTATCTACGACTACTATATCTCCGACTCGCAGTTGAAGCGGGCCATCGGCGTCAACGACCCCGTCTTCCTGCCGAAAGTCCCTGGTGCGAAGCCGCCTGCGCTTCAGCCTCGGTAATGACTCTGGCTCGCCGCCTGCGCCGAGAGAGTTCGTAGCCGCTCCGCATTCACGCTTTGTCTCGCTTCGTCGAACGGAAGGAAACAGCGATGTTCAAACGCATCTTCGTCAGTATCATCGTGATCGCACTGCTGGTTGTTGGCGGACTGTTGATCTCCAAGAGTCTCAAAACGACGGCCACCGCCGGTCAAAATCAGTATCGTATTGCGGCGGTCTCTACCGGACTGGTCAAGAAGACCGTTTCGGCGACGGGTACGCTGACCCCCTGGACGACGGTAGACATCAAGAGCCGTGCGGGAGGCCGGGTGCTGGATTACGGGCCGGACCTCTACAGCGACGACCCCAAAAAGCAGCATCAGCCGCTCGAAGAGGGTAGCCGGGTCAAAAAAGGACAACTGATCGTCCAGATTGATCAGACGGACACCCGGCAGACGTTCGACTCAGCGCAGGCGGACATCACGGCGAACCGGGCGCGTGTGCAGGAAACGATGGCGAATTTCAATCTGACCCAAGATCAGAGCAAGAACGCCATTGCGACTGCGGAGTCCAGCCTTAACTCGACGAAAGCGGCGGAGCGGGCGGCGAAGGCGCGGTACGACGCGGCGAAAGCGCAGGCAGACGCGCAGAAGGACCTCACCTCCACCGCCGTAGACAACGCGCAGGCCACCCTGGATGCCGAAGAGCAGCGGCTCAAGCAGATGGAGGCCGCCACGCATCCCCAGGATAGAGCGAACGCCGACGCGGCCCTTAAACAGGCGCAGGCCAATGCCGCCAATACGCAAGCGCAGTTGGCGCGACAAAATGCTCTGCTGAAGAAAGGCTTTATCGCGCAGTCCCAGGTAGATCAGGCCCAGGCCAACTACGATGTCGCCATCGCACAGGTGAACAGTGCGAAGGCCAAAGTCCAAACGATGGATGCGGAACTCGATGCCGATCTGAAAGCGGAGAAGGCGAAAGTCGCGCAGACTCGGGCCGCTTTCCGCAGTGCCCAGGCGAACCGCGTTCAGATTCCTCTGCGCGAACAGGACGCCGCTGTCGCCTACGCGCAGTGGCAGCAGGCTATCGCCGATATCAAAAACTCAGAGATCAAACTGAAACAGGCGAAGGACGACCGCTTGAACGACTCCATCCGCCAGACCCAGATCGCCCAGGCGAAAGCCTCCGGAGCGTCGGCAATGGCGAAACTCGTCAATGCCCGCGTCCAGTTGAACGAGACTCAGGTGCAGGCTCCGGCAGAGGGCATTATCCTCAAGAAGTATGTCGAGCAGGGAACCCTGATCACCTCCGGTATCTCCTTCAACTCGACCGGAACCAGCATTGTCCAGCTCGGCGACATCTCCCGGATGTATGTGGACGTACAGGTGGATGAGACCGATGTCGCCAACGTAGATACCGAACAGAAAGTGGACGTCACTTTCGACGCCTATCCGACGGTTCCCTTCGAGGGCAAGGTCATCAAAGTTCAGCCGCAGGCGGTCATTGACCAGAACGTCACGACCGTCCATGTGCGCGTCGAAGTAGACAACTCCGATGCGAAGTTTCGGCTGCTCAAACCCGGTATGAACGCGACCTGCGAGTTCATCATTGACCGCAAAGAAGACGTCGTGAGCGTTCCGAACGAGGCCCTGAAATCCGAAACGGACGGCAGCCGCTATGTGGAAGTCGCGCAGGGCGGCACACCCGCGCCGCCGGAGAAAGACTCGCCCGCTGACCCTTCGCTTTTCATCAATGTCAAGATCACCAAGAAGCCGGTTGAGATCGGTCTGGAAGGGAACGATTCGACCGAAATCAAGACCGGACTGAAAGAGGGCGAGAAGATCGTTACGCAGACTATCGAACCCAGCACAAGCGCAGCCGCGCCGAGCGCGGGAGGCTTTGGCAGGAGTTCGCCGGGGCCGGGCCGACGCTAACGCTGCACCGAAAGGAGGAAAGGAGACTCTCATGTTCGTCGGCTTGACTTCGGCCTTTCGGGGCCTGACTTCCAACAAACTCCGCTCGTTCCTGACCATGCTGGGCGTTATCTTCGGCGTGGGAGCGGTCATCGTCGCGGTGGCGCTCGGGCAGGGGTCGCGGGATGCGGCGATACGCCGCTTCCAGAACCTCGGCACGACCACGCTCTCAGTCTTTCCCGGACGGCAGAGCAAGGGCGGCATCAGTTTCGGCTCGGTCTCTACGCTCAAACTGGACGATGCGCCTGCGGTGCTGCGCGGCTGCCCCTCCATCATCCGCGTTTCGGCGGAGAAGGGCAGTATGCTCCAGGTCAAGAACGGTAACCGCAACACCAGCACGACCGTCTATGGCTGTGGCCCGGACTTCCCGGTCATCCGCCACTTCAAGTACCGCGAAGGCCACTTCTTTACGGAGGCGGACACGAAAGCGAAGCGGCTGGTCTGTATGCTCGGATGGCAGGCGTATAAAGACCTGTTCGACAGCGGCCCGGCCATCGGGCATCGCATCTATATCAAGGGGCAGAGTTTCCTCGTACTCGGCGTGTTCGCGGAGCGTGGGGGCGGCGGCTTCATCAACGAGGACGACCGCATCTACGTCCCGATCAACACGGCCCTGCGCCGTCTGTTCGGCTCGGAGAACGTCATCAGCGGGATGAGCCTTCAGGGACGCAGCGAAGCCCTGATGCAGAAGGCGCAGGACGAGGCGTCGGAGGTACTGCGGAAACGGCACAAACTCGGTTCCGGCAAGGCCAACGACTTCATCATCTTCAACGCGGGAACGGCCTCACAGACCAGCAACGAGCAGGCCGCCGACTTCGAGCAGCTTATCAACTGTCTCGCGGCGGTGGCGCTGGTAGTCGGCGGTATCGGCATTATGAACATCATGCTGGTCTCCGTGACGGAGCGCACACGCGAAATCGGCGTTCGGAAGGCCATCGGGGCGAAGCGGCGGGATATTCTGCTGCAATTCCTCATGGAGGCGTTGTTCCTCTCGCTGACCGGGGGAATGATTGGTGTGCTGCTGGGCGTACTGTTCACGCTCTATGGCCTGCCCTGGCTCAAGCCGCAGTGGGAGACGAGCCTTTCGATGGCGCCAACGTTCATTGCTTTCGGCTTCTCAGCGCTGGTCGGGATTTTCTTCGGCTACTATCCGGCCCTCAAAGCCTCGAAACTCAACCCTATCGAGGCGCTGCGCTACGAGTAGCCACGCGGCCCCTTTATCATCGAGAGCGTCGGCGAACGGACTGCCTGCCGCGCTCGCACTTCTATTATCGGCGGTCCGCTCACACAGAAGGAGAATGCAGTATGAACTGGCGAACAGTAGTTTCAGCCGCCGCACTCATGATGGGGCTGGGAATGAGCGCACCTCACGCGCAGGCGCAGGGCGGGCCGGGCGGTGGATTCCAGATGCCCCCGGAAATCCAGGCGAAAATCAAAGCCTGGCAGAAGTGGTCGGAAGCGCACAAGGGAATCAGCAGCATGGGAACCCTGATGTATCAGGTCGAGCAGCTCGACAAGATGCCGGGTTATGAACTGAACAAGCCGCAGGCGACGAAACTGCTCGGGATTATCAAGCCCTGGCGCACCAAGCCGGAGATGTCGGACGATCAGGCGAAGAGCGTTGCGAAGTCAATCACTGGTCTCCTCACCGATAAGCAGGTGAAGAAGATGACGACCATCGAGTCGCCTTTTGGTCGGCGCGGCGGTGGCGGGGGAGCGGGGGGCGGTCGTCCGGGCGGCGGCGCTCCCGGTGGCGGCGGGGCGCGTCCGGGTGGCGCACCGGGCGGGGGAATGCCGAAAATTCCTGATCCTCCCAAAGGCGGCTACAATCCTCTGAACCCGGACACGCTGCCGTTCGAGCAGATGCGTCCGCGTATGAAGAAGAGTCTGGAAGATTTTACGGCGGAACTCCAGGCGAAGAAGTAAGCGATGATTCCTGTGGCAGAGGGGCGCGAGAAGCTGTCGCGTTCCTCTGTCCCTCCGAAGAGAGAGGGCGGCTATGGCGGAAGCGTTGATTGAGACATCCGATGTCCACAAGATTTACAAGATGGGGAAGATGGAGGTGCGGGCGCTGCGTGGCGTCTCGCTGACGATTAATCGCGGCGAGTTCGTGGCGATCATGGGGCCGTCCGGCTCCGGCAAGTCCACCTATATGAACCTGATCGGGTGTCTGGACAAACCCTCGAAAGGCTCCTATCTGCTGGACGGCATCGAGGTCGCTCGCCTGAACGACAACCAACTGGCCGAAATCCGCAACCGCAAAATCGGCTTCGTCTTCCAGACCTTCAATCTGCTGGCCCGCACGAGCGCCATCCGCAACGTCGAACTGCCGATGCTCTACAGCAACGCCAAAAACCGGGAGCAGGTCGCGAAGCTCTGTCTGGAGAAGGTGGGCCTCGGAGACCGTCTGGATCACAAGCCGAACGAACTCTCCGGCGGTCAGCAGCAGCGTGTCGCGATAGCCCGCGCCCTGGTCAACGACCCGCCTATCATTTTCGGCGACGAACCGACCGGCAACCTCGATACCCGCACCGGCGAGGAGATCATGGAGATTTTCCAGGGGCTGAACCGGAACGGAAAGACAGTCGTTATCGTAACCCATGAACAGGACATCGCAGAACACGCCAGCCGCATCATCCGCTTCAAAGACGGCAGAGTGATCTCCGATCAGGCCGTCGAAAAGCCCCGCGACGCGGTGGAAGAACTGGCGAAGCTCGGCACTCCTATCGAAGAGATGGTCTAGGCGAAAGCGAGGGCAGGATGATGCTCAGCAAACAGTGGACACGCTTCTTTCGGCGATTGGCCTCTCTCTGCGTGGTCGCCGGGGTTCTCGTCGCCATCCCCGATGCCGATTCCGGGGACATCCTGCACTATAAGAACGCCCTCGTCGCCTTCGCCTTCGTCATCTCCCTCGGCAAACTCCTCTACGACACCTTCTTCTTCGACCGCTACCTGCCCTGACCTGTCTCCATCTCCTGCACCTATGGCACCCACGACCAACTCCTGACAGCGGGAAGCAAGAGTTACGCCTACGACAGCAATGGAAACTGCACCTCCGTCACCGTGGGAAGCGGGATGAGCGCGACGACGACCAGCCTGACGTATGACTACGAGAACCGGGTGATCGGCATCACCTATCCGAGCAGTGCGACGAACTCCTTCACCTACAACGGCAACGGCCTGCGGATGCAGAAGGTGGACAGCGGCGGCACCGCGAACTATGTCTGTGACGGGACGACCCCGGCGAGCGCGGTTCTCAAGGGCAACCGGGCGGTCTACACTCCGGGATTGAGCGAACACACAACTGGCACGGGAGGCGCGAGTAAGTTTTACCACGCAGACGCCCTCGGCAGCACGCGAGGCATAACCAACAGCAGTTAGGCGGTCACCGACGCGGTACTGTACGACGGCTTCGGGATGACGGTCAGCTGGACAGGGACAACTCCCACTCCGTTCGGTTTCGTGGGCAAAGGACAATACCAGACGGACAGCGACAGTGGTCTGCAACTGCTCGGTCACCGCTACTACGATGCCAGCATTGGCAGGTTCATTTCCTCCGACCCGGTCAAAGAAGGTCTGCTCATCGACGCCATCGCTTACGAAATCGCCGCCATTGCGCTCAGACTTTCCACCAATGCTCCTTATGCCTGTGGAACGTCGTGAATAATTGGCATTTGACTCCTATGTCTCCTTATGTTGGTTGAATGGTATCGTTATGGACTTCATGGATGTCTCCACCTGCTATTATACGAAATGAACGCAATAGCGAATCGAGAATAATTCGTCTACAATAGAGCCTTTTTCAAAAGTCGGCTGTCGCCGTGGTTGGTTTGTCCGCCAAGAATGCCACAGAGCGGGTTGATCGTCGATTTTACTGACAAACAGACGCCAATCTCGCCTTTTCCTGACAAAAGACGTCTCGGCAGACGTG
>JBBRLP010000013.1:0-68949 GCA_038231295.1 Chthonomonadales bacterium | reverse complement strand
TGTTTCTGAGTAGAATCGACTCTCTGCCCGCTCCGTAGCATTCTTGATGGGCAAAGCAACCACGGCGACAGCCGACTTTTGAAAAAGGCTCTAAGGAGTTCAATTACGCAAAGGCTTTCCAGTCTCTCGATTTGAAGGCCGTCAAGAAAGATATCTTCGAGCTAATGACGCGGTCCCAGGCCTGGTGGCCCGCCGACTACGGTCACTACGGGCCGTTCTTCATTCGGATGGCCTGGCACAGTGCAGGGACTTACCGCATCGCGGACGGTCGTGGCGGCTCCGGATCAGGCACGCAGCGTTTTGCCCCGCTCAACAGTTGGCCCGACAATACCAACCTCGACAAGGCACGCATGCTGATTTGGCCGATCAAAGAGAAGTATGGCAGAAAAATATCGTGGGCGGATCTGATGGTTCTCGCAGGTACTTGCGCCTTGGAGTCGGCCGGCCTCAAGACCTTCGGTTACGCTGGCGGACGTGCGGATGTTTGGGAACCGGCCGAAGACATCTACTGGGGACCGGAAACACAGTGGCTTGGTGACAAACGCTACACGGGGGATCGACAGTTAGATAATCCGCTGGCGGCCGTTCAGATGGGGCTCATCTACGTCAATCCGGAAGGACCGAACGGCAACCATGATCCCGTGGCGGCCGCGCATGATATCCGAGAGACCTTTGGCCGCATGGCGATGAACGACGAAGAGACGGTCGCGCTGATTGCAGGTGGGCATACCCTGGGAAAAGCGCATGGCGCCGCTAGCCCGAGCAAATATGTCGGCAGGGAACCCGCCGGCGCGAGTATCGAGGAGCAGGGTCTTGGATGGAAAAATTCCTTTGGCAAAGGGAACGCAGGCGAAACCATCACCAGTGGTCTGGAAGGCGCCTGGACGTCTACCCCGACGAAGTGGAGCAACAGCTACTTCGAAAACCTGTTCCGCTTCGAATGGGAGTTGACGACAAGCCCGGCCGGTGCGAAGCAATGGAAGCCTAAAGACAACGCCGGTGCGGGCACCGTGCCGGATGCCCACGATCCGTCAAAGCGACACGCACCCATAATGTTCACGACGGATCTCTCCTTAAGGTTCGATCCTGCTTATGAGAAGATCTCCCGGCATTTTCACGATAATCCTGCTGCCTTCGCAGACGCGTTCGCCCGCGCCTGGTTCAAACTGACGCACCGTGATATGGGGCCACGTGCGCGCTATCTTGGTCCCGAAGTGCCGAAAGAAGAACTGATCTGGCAGGATCCGATCCCGACCGTTACGCACAAACTCATCGATAGCCGCGACATCGTTGCACTGAAGTCGAAAATTCTGAACTCGGGACTGACCGTGTCTCAATTAGTCTCTACAGCGTGGGCTTCTGCGGTGACATTCCGTGGTTCTGATAAGCGTGGCGGAGCCAATGGCGCGCGTCTTCGTCTGGTGCCACAAAGAGATTGGGAAGTCAACCAACCGGAGCAGTTGGCGAAAGTGTTGAGTACGCTCGAAGGAGTTCAGGAAGCGTTCAACCAGTCTCAATCCAAGGGTAAGAGGGTTTCCCTTGCAGACCTGATCGTCCTGGGGGGATGCGCAGGTATCGAGAAGGCTGCGAAGAACGCCGGTTATAACGTGAAAGTGCCCTTTACTCCCGGGCGGGCGGATGCCTCCCAGGAACAGACAGATGCGGCCTCTTTTGCGGTTCTTGAGCCTGCGGCAGACGGTTTTCGCAACTACTTGAAGGCTCCCAGTACGGTATTGGCCGAAGATCTGCTGGTTGACAATGCACAACTTCTGACTCTGACAGCGCCGGAGATGACCGTCCTCGTCGGTGGCATGCGTGTTCTCAAGACAAACTTCGGTCAGTCGAACCACGGTGTATTCACCAACCGCCCCGAGGTTCTTACGAACGACTTCTTCGTAAATCTTCTCGATATGCGTACGACCTGGCAGCCGAGTGCGGACTCCACCGCAGTATTTGAGGGGCGAGATCGTGCGACAGGAGCACTGAAATGGACGGGCACTCGTTTCGATCTGATCTTCGGTTCAAACTCGGAACTCAAAGCCATCGCCGAAGTCTACGGATGCTTGGACTCGAAAGAGAAGTTCGTAAAAGATTTCATCTCTGCCTGGTCGAAGGTCATGAATCTTGACCGCTTCGACCTGATCTGATCAAATCCTACCCTGCTTCTCTTCTGTCTTCGGGGTACTCCGGCTACTCTGAGAGGTGGTGATTTCAATCCGGTTTGAAGTCACCACCTCTAATTCATTGAGACGCCTTTTGCCGGATTCCTAGTTGTGAATGAGCGCACGGCCGTATCCGACGATTCGAGTAGCCTTGCCCTGTCGCTCCTTGCGCTCAGATCATGCAGGTTTTCAAGGAACGCTCCTGTCAGCGTCTCACCGGTAAGCCGAAAGAGTGGCCGTTGCGCTATGGCATGACCGGCTGGACGGCGCATGTGGGCACACTGCCACCTGGCGCGTACGAGTTCCGTGCCCGTGCTGTCGATCTGAACGGTTTCGCACAGCCCGAGCCAAGGCCCGACCGCCAGACGGGATTGAACGGCCTTGAAGTGAAACGTTTCGAGGTATTTGTCTAGAAGGCAGCCCGTCCGCACAGGGACGGATATATACTAACGGCGCATGAGAAACTGGTGATTGCGCGCCCGGAACGAACAGCAAGACCTCGTGATTTTGACGTGCCGTTAGTATAGTTCGTCAGCGACGAAGCCCGCCAGAAAAACCCCAATGCGGTGGGGCTTGCGGACATTGAGCCGCTGCGCCGCAGTTTCAACACCTCCATCGAACTCGATTCCCTGAAGATCGTTGACAGCATGTCACTGGAAGAATCCGGCTATGATTTTGACGAGGCCGAAGTCGAAGCGGAAGACAAATTTCGTATTCCAAAGCTCCTTTCGCAATGAGGGGCCTTTTGTTTGCCTCATCGCTTTCAGGCAGAGAGGGAGGAAGAACGTTGAAGTGAACTCAGCAAACGGCCAAAATGTTAAGAACAGATTAAATTCTGCTGCGAGGTAGACTCTCAAATCTATCTGCGGGTATCCTGATACTAATCAGGTGTAGAATCTGCCTGATATACTTTCTATACAAATGCGTTTCCAGAAGAGACCTGTCCTGCTGCACGCTCTCTTTTGCCGCGAAGCCTGTTCGGGCTTTGTCTCCTTTCCTCCCTGCCGAGGACTTGCCGCTGTTACGCCTCCACGTTTTCTCTCTCTCTACAACCGTGCCGTTGTCTCTCTTCTCAGCCTAGTACTCCGTCAAGGTAGTAAATTTATGTTGCTGGTGAGTTCAAAAATCGACATCGCACTCTCAGAAATAACACATACTTTCTACCTTGAAGAGGTACTAGATATTCTTCGCTATCGGAAAGGTACTGATGCCAGCGATGATTGAGACAGACGCACTTCAGACAACTTTAGAGACCCTGCTTCAGCCGCTAACACAAGAACTTCAGCAGATGCAGAACGAACTGGCTGCGTTCGACCTGAAAGTTCAGTATCTTTATGCCCAGGTGCAGGCCGCCGAAATCCACAGCGAACAGGATGCGGTGCGTCTGGCGCTGGCGCTGGATCAACTGCGCGGGGAGATGGCAAATCTCTTCACCACGACCGAGCGTCCGCCGTTGCCGCAACTTACAATGCAGGGCAGCGCCCGCCTGCGGCATCTCAGTTCACATTTCCGGGCGGCGGCGCGACAGGAGCAGGTTCTGGCGCAGATGCGCCGCACGGATGAGATTCTCGCCGGTATGCAAAGCCGCGCTCGCCTGACGGCCACCCGCTAACCCCGGTTTCCATCCGCCTTCCATGCCCTGCGCCGCCCAATCGCATGAAAATGCTTATCCCCCCAGAATTGGGGGTGAGGGCGGATATTTTTCCACCCGTTTCCACTGCTGTAATGTCCGTGACTATTTTTGACAGGAGAGCCGATTTCGGCTCTCCTGTCGTCGTAGGGAGGGAACTTTGGCTCCTGTTCAATAGTATTATCACTTAGTATGAGTGTAGTACGCGCAAGTGGCAGGGAAACCACAGAAAAAAATTGAGAATTCCCCTCCACAGGCGGAGCGAACAGACACGATTCCGCGTATACTATGAGTACTCCTGCCCGCGTGGAAGAAACCAGCCGGGACTTGTGTTTCGGCGGACTGTTGCGGGATGACGGGCTTCCGGTTTCAGGCACGGAGCCGGTAGTTACATAAATGGGACAGGGCTTGCCCTGTCGAGCGGCCCCTGCGGAATAAACGGAAGCGGGGAAGCGCGGATTGAGAGAATAACATGGATTCCAGAAACCTTTCAGACATACTTAAAGAGTTGGCGAGTGCGGCGGAAGCGAACGCAGAGGAGGTCGTCGAAGGCGAGAACGCCCTGAATACCGGAGAGGATGGCCAGAACGACGCGAACCAGCGCATCCCCGAAGAACTCAATCTGCTACCTCTGCGGGAGGTTGTGATTGTCCCGTCGCTGGTGGCGCCTCTTGGCGTAGGCCGTGAGAACTCCATCAAGCTTATCAACGATTCGACCGCTGCTGGAAATCGGCTTATCGCTGTTGCCTGCATGAAAGACCCGTCCGTCGAGAATCCCACGCTGGACGACATCTACAAGATCGGCACCGTCGTCGCGATTCGGATGATGGGTCAG
This sequence comes from Chthonomonadales bacterium, assembly GCA_038231295.1. Classification (GTDB taxonomy): domain Bacteria; phylum Armatimonadota; class Chthonomonadetes; order Chthonomonadales; family Chthonomonadaceae; genus JANXLO01. Next base: position 64,322 of record JBBRLP010000013.1, on the reverse strand, counting down.
GTTCCCGAAGGCATTAAACTCATCGTGCAGGGCCTTAAACGCTTTGAGGTCGTAGAGGCGATTGAGACCACGCCTTACCTGAAGGTGAAAGTTCGCCTCATCGAGGAACCGGCGATTCTGGAAGACGAAAAGATGGAGATTGAAGCCCTGCGGCGCAATATCGGTCAGCTCTTCACCAAGATCGTCGGGATGTCACCGGACCTGCCGGACGAGATGGCGAGTATGCCTAACAACGTACAGGACCCGCATATCCTCACCGACCTGATCGCCGCCCAGATGCCGCGCTTCACTTTCCAGGAGCGGCAGGAGATACTCGAAGCGGTAGAGCTGAAGCCCCGCATGACACGCCTGATGGAGCTGCTGGCACGGGAAGTGCAGCTTCTCGAACTCGGCAGCAGGCTTCAGTCCGAAGTGGCGCAGGAGATGGGCAAGACGCAGCGTGAGTACTACCTGCGTGAGCATATGCGCCAGATTCAGAAGGAATTGGGCGAGGGCGATGACCGCACGCAGGAAGTGGACGAACTGCGCGAGAAGCTGGCGAAATCCGGGATGCCGGAAGAGGCCCGCAAGGAGGCCGAGCGCGAACTCGACCGCCTGACGCGCATGAATCCCGCCGCGCCCGAGTACAACGTCACACGCACCTACCTCGACTGGATGGTGGCGATGCCCTGGACGGTCAGCAGCGAAGACAACCTGGACATCAAGGCCGTTAAAGAGGTGCTGGACGCCGACCACTATGGCCTGGAGAAGGTGAAAGACCGCATCCTGGAGTACCTGGCCGTGCGGAAGTTCCGACAGGATGGCAAGGCGCGTCAGCCAATCCTCTGCTTCTCTGGCCCTCCCGGAGTGGGTAAGACCTCTCTTGGACGCTCGATAGCGCGAGCGCTGGGGCGCAAATTCGTCCGCATTTCGCTCGGTGGAGTGCGGGACGAGGCCGAGATTCGCGGCCACCGTCGCACCTACATTGGGGCGCTGCCGGGCCAGATCGCGCAGGGCGTGAAACGGGCGGAGACCAACAACCCGGTCTTTATGATGGACGAGATAGACAAGATCACGTCCGACTTTCGGGGTGATCCCTCGTCGGCTCTGCTGGAGGTGCTGGACCCGGAGCAGAACACGGCGTTCCGCGACCACTACCTGGACGTGCCGTTTGATCTCTCGAAGGTGCTGTTTGTGACGACGGCGAACGTGCTGGATACCATCCTGCCGCCGCTCCGCGACCGTATGGAGATCATCGAGATCGCGGGCTACACGGAGGAGGAGAAGGTCGCCATCGCCGAGCGGCATCTGATTCCGAAGCAGTTGGAAGAGCATGGCATCGTCGGGAAACTGACGTTCCAGACGGAAGCGGTGGAGCTACTGGTACGCGGCTACACGCGAGAGGCGGGAGTGCGTAATCTGGAGCGGGAGGTCGCGGCGGTCTGCCGCAAAGCGACCCGTGACTTTGCCGAGGGCAAGTACGAGGTTCTGGAGATCACGCCGGTTCAGGTGCAGGAGTTCCTGGGTGCACCGCGCTTCGAGCGGGAGGAGGCGATGGAGCGGGTGGATCGGCCCGGCGTCGCGACCGGACTGGTCTGGACGCCGATGGGCGGCGACATCATCTTCATCGAGACGGCCTCGACCCCGAGTCCACTCAACCGGCCTTCGACCCTGACGATTACGGGGCAGTTGGGCGACGTGATGAAGGAGTCGGCGCAGGCCGCCCTCTCCTATGTTCGCGCTCACGCCCGCGAAATCGGCGCTTCGCTGGACTTCTACGAGAAGAACGACGTGCATATCCACGTTCCGGCAGGCGCGATTCCGAAGGATGGTCCCTCGGCGGGTATCACGATGACGACCGCACTGGCGTCTCTGTTCAGCGGACGTCTGGTGAAGCCACTGCTGGCGATGACGGGCGAAGTCACGCTCTCCGGGCGGGTGTTACCGGTCGGCGGCGTCAAGGAGAAGGTGCTGGGCGCACGCCGGGCCGGAATCACCACGATTGTTCTGGCGGAGAAGAACCGCAAGGACATCATGGAGGACCTGCCGGACGAGGTGCGTACCAGCATGAACTTCGAGTTCGTGAATGATGTGAGTCAGGTTCTCGATATCGCTCTCGAAGCGCAACCGAGCGCACAGACCACGGAGACGATCCAATCCGCCCCTGCGGGTGGCAGCGACCCGACCATGAAATCCGGCGCGAAGAAACCGCGCCAGCGGCCCGAGCCGCAGCCTCTGCCGGGAGTGGTGCCGAACCCCTCGGCGATTCATTAGGAGACTGTCACTCTAAGCGCAAACCCGTCCTGCCTTCTCAGTGAAGGCAGGACGGGTCATTTTTTTATGTGCCGGGGAGGTCAACCTCCGGCTATCTTAATCAGCCTTTCACGCACTGCGGGTACCCTATCGCATGAAAATGCCTGCTTCCCAGGAATTGGGGTGGAGCGGCTAACTTATCAGGTGAGGGCTTCGTCTATGGCTTTGAGGGTTTCCGGGGAGAGTTCTACTCCGGCGGCTCCGGCGTTGTCGTCCACCTGTTCCGGGCGGCTGGCTCCGATGATGACGCTGGAGACGTTCTTCTGGCGCAGACACCAGGCGAGCGCCAACTGCGCCATGCTCAGGCCATTCTGTTCGGCAATGGGTTTGAGCTTCTGGATTTTCTCCAGTTGGGCGCTGTCCAGTTTGCCGCCGTTGAGGAACATGTTCTGCTTGGGGTCGGCGGCGCGGCTGTCGGCGGGCGGGGGCTGTCCGGGCGTGTATTTGCCGGTCAGCAGTCCCTGGGCGAGCGGGGAATAGACGATCTGCCCGATGCCTTCGCTCTCGCAGAGGGGAAGCACCTCTTTTTCTAGCTCGCGCCCCAGCATATTGTAGTAGGGCTGGCTGGAGACGAACCGGTCGAAGTTGTGCGCTTTCTGAAGCGCGGCGGCGCTGGCGATCTGCACGGGTGACCACTGGCTGAAACCGATATAGAGGACTTTGCCCTGCGAGACCAGATCGTCCAGAGCGCGAAGGGTCTCTTCCAGCGGCGTCTCGGTGTCGTAGCGGTGGCACTGGTAGACGTCAATATAGTCCATACCCAGGCGTTTCAGGCTGGCATCGCACTGCTCCATGATATGCTTGCGGGAGAGACCTTTGTTGTTGGGCATCGGCCCGTCGTTCATCGGGAAAAAGACTTTGGTGGCGACCACAATCGAATCACGCGGAAACTTCATCAGACCGCGCCCCACGACCTCTTCGCTCTTGCCACGTGCATAGACGTTGGCGGTATCGAAGAAGTTGATACCCAGTTCGTAGGCCCGGTCAATGCACTTGATCGCGGTCTCGTCTTCGGTGGCGTTGCCGAACGTCAGCCAACTGCCCAGACAGACCTCACTCACTTTGACTCCACTGTGTCCCAATCGGCGATACTTCATCTCAGCCATCGTTTGTCCCTCTCGTCTGTTCGGATAGCAAACCGATAAGAATACGTCCGGCAAGGCGGTTTCGTTGCCAGGCCGGACGTTCGCGACTGCACCGCTCGGATTTTCGGCATTGAATTACGCGCCGTGCCTCCCCAAAACCTCAAGGATGCGCGTCAGATTGCGCGCTCGTGCATGGGCCAGTGCAGTCTTGCCGGTGGCGTCGGTGGCATGGATGTTCGCACCCGCGCCGAGCAGGAGTTCCGTCACTTCGCTGCAATCGTTGCGCTGGGTCGCGTTCATAATCAGCGGGGTCATCCCGAAGAAGTCGGAGTCGGCTTTGAGGTTGCGGCTGTCTACCGCCGCGCCACGCTGCAGAAGCAGTTCGACCGTTCCCGGCGCGTGTTCGCTGGCCCATTGCAGGGGTTTGCCGCCATAACAGTTGATCTCGTCGGCCTCGAGAGCGGCCCCGGCGTCCAGCAGCAGCGTGACGATCTCGACGTTGTTGTTGTGGGCGGGCCAGTGGAGCGGCGTGTCGCCGATCCAACCCCGTTGGTGCACACTCAAGGGGTCGGCGGCAAGATGCTTTCGGACAATCTCGGTCCAGCCCATGCGCCCGGCCAGGTTGAGCGCAACGCCGAGGCCGTTCGTCCCATCGGCCTTATCCGGTATCGTGTGGAGGAAGTAGTCCACGACTGCCTGATGCTTGTTCCAGGCCGCTTGCAGCACAGGAGGATAGGAGTTCATGGGATTGGTATAGACTTCTGCTCCCCGCTCGACCAGCAGTTTACAGACCTCCAACTGTCCGAGGGAGGCCGCATACTGGAGGGCCGACAGAGAGATATTTTCGGGATCGGGACGGCGACTATGGACGCACATCGGGTCGGCATCCAGCAGTTGCCGTAGTGCGTCTAAGTCGCCTGTTACGATGCAGGGAAAGAGCATTTGGGTTGGCGGGGTAGGTTCAGCGGAATCACGCATGGTTTTGCCTTTCTTTGCACAAGAGGGGAACTGCTTCCTGCGGAGCGTTCCCTGTCATTCCTGCCGGCAGCGAAAATGCGGAATAGCATCCCCTCTATTTTCGTGCGGTTGTGGAACGGGCAGGGTCGGCGTAGAGAATACCGCGTCCGTTCGTGCCAAGATAGATGCGCCCGTAGAGGCGCGGGTCGCCGGTAATTACCTGCCCGATCCAGCCGTACTGATGCGCGTCGTCATTGATGCGGGTCCAGGAGCGGCCCGAATCGTCGGAGCGGAAGACGCCGGAGACGCTGCCGACTTTGCCGGTAAGGTAGAGAGCCGGATAGCTCTGGCCGGGCGCGGCCTTGCCAAGACCGAAGGCGTCGGCCTGCGCGACCGTTGGGAGGTGCGTAAAGGTCGCGCCTGAATCCGTGGAGTGCAGCAGTCCACCGTTCTCCGCCGCCAGCCAGAGATCGCCTTCTCGCCCCGCCACAGCCCGAACGCGGCCCCGGCCCGATTTCGGCAGGCCCTGTGCGCTCACGGCGAAATTCGCGCCGCTGTCCGTGCTGGTATAGAAGGCGCCGTTGCGGGAATCAAAGGCGTAGAACTTGCGGGGATTGGCCCGGTCTGCGGCCACGGCAAGACCGGCGGGCAGCCCTTTGCAGGGTTTCCATGTGGCTCCGGTGTCGGTGGAGAAGAAGGCGGGACTGTTGCGGGGAACCCGGAGAATGACGCTGCCATCGGCGGAAACCGCGACCGACCCGGCGCCTCTTGTTCCTTCCGGCTCTCCTGTGAAGGGCTTCCAGGTCATGCCGCCGTCTGTGGAGAGTGCGCCCGTTTTACCGGGAGAACCTCCCCCGACACGCACGACGACCGCCGGCTTGCGCTCCGCGAAGTCCATGCTGTCCGTGCTGCTAATCAGCGGGTTGGTGAACATTCCCTGCCGTGGCGCGACCGTCAGATCGTCGTGCCGAAAGCCGCCGATGTCGCCCAGCGCACTCAGCAGATGCGCTCCGGCAGGCGGACTGACCAGATCGAGAACGGCAGTCTCCTCCAGTCCCTGCGCTCGAACCGTCCAGTGCGTCGGCAGGTCGCGGTCTGCGGCGGTCGCATCGTCGCTGCCCCAGATCGTGGCTCCGGTGACATAGAGGACGTGATCGGGGTGAAACGGGTCTATCTCGACATCGCCGATCCAGTGACCGAACGCCGCTGTCGGGCCTCCCCAGTTGAGGAAGGGCGCGGCGGAACTGTCCCGCACGGATTTCGCTTTCAGCCCAGTCCAGTGTCCGCCGCCGTCCTTGCTGCGGTAGAGGTCATCCCCGCTGCTCCACTTGTCCATCGTCGTGACCATGACCGTGCCGGGGTGGGCGGCATCCAGCGACAGCCCCGCGTAGCCAAAACTCCCCATGCCGGGACTGCCCGGAACGACCGGGGTGATATTGGTCCAGACGCCGGAACGGGGTTCGCACTTCCAGACTGCGCCATCGCTCATCCCGTTCGGGCCGGGCGCGTTGCCATAGGTCACATAGAGCAGGCCGCTCGCGCTCAGGACGGCATGGTGCGGCAGCAGACCTTTCGGCTGGCCGGGGATCGGCTTCCAGGTCTGGCCCGCGTCTGTGCTGCGATAGAGGCTGACTTCCGGGGAGGAGACTCCGGCATAGAGCGTCGCGCTCGCCTTACCGTGTCCTCCGCTCCGTTCGTCGAACAGCACAAATCCGATGCCCGCGCCGGTCATCCTCTTCGTCTCCGGGAAGCTTTCGACCTTGCTCCAGGTTGCGGCGTAGTCCACGCTGCGCCAGAGGCCATCGTGCCGCGAACCGAAGTAGAGAACGCGGTTCTGGTTCGGGTCTATCGCCAGTCTCTCCCCGACAGAGCGCCCGTCCTCGTTGCCGCCCATTTTGAACGGCATATTCGTGCGTTGCCAGGTATTGCCCTGATCGGTCGAACGCAGAATCGCCCCATTGCCCGCCCACGACTGCGTATAGGTTCCGGCGGCGAGATAGAGGCGATTGGGTTCCGCCGGGTCGGTCGCGATACTCTCAACTCCAAGCAGGTTCGATTCCGCCTGACTCACCCAGTCGGTCAGCGGCAGCCAGCGTTTTGTTTTCGGGTTCCAGCGATACGCACCGCCGATGTCCGTGCGGGCATAGATCAGATCGGGCTGTCTGGCATTGAAGATGATCCCCGGCACGAATCCGCCCCCGACGATCTCGACATTGCGCCACGTATAGGCTTCCGCCGCAGGAGCCTTCTCTGCCTGCTGTCCGCGAATACTGCCCGGCAGGAGCGCACCAAAAAGCAAGAGCGTCGCCATACCGATCTTCGTCTTCCTGTTCATATTTCCCCTTTCGGTTTGCGCCGGAGTGAACTCCTGCGCTGAAAAAGCAAGTGGCCGCTTCGCGGGCACGTTAGATTGTGAGCATGATTGTTGCACGGTCAGGCTATTCGGACGCCTCGGATGGAGAGGTTGCTTCGGGTTCCGGCTCGGTTGGTACGGCTTCCAGACGCGGCCTGAGTTTGCCGGTGATGTAATGCTGTTTCTGATTACAGATGTAGTCAATGACGGCATCCCTGTGGGCTAACTCGACACTGAAAACAGCCCTCGTCCTCCGCAGCGAAACCACAATCCGCATTCCAACCACCTGTGCCCGCGAAGCGGCCACTTGCTTTTTTCCAGCGCAGGAGTTCACTCCGGCGAAACTCAAGGCATAAAACATACGGGTGCAAACGCTTCTGCGGGGCGCTTCCGGCGCACTCTGCGGCGCAAACCTACTGGCGATGGTACAAACCTGTCGGGCGAGTGAACCCTCTCAGGGCTTGTTCGTATCAACAATGAATTCCGAAGGAACGGAGTTACCGATAAGGATAGAGGGCGAAGCGGAGGAGCAGCCAGGCGCAGAGGGCACCACCGACGCTCGCAAGGAAGTTCACCACATCGTTGTTGATCCAGCGGAAGCCGCGAATGAGGGTATTCGGGCCAGTTTCGGTACGCGGAATCTCTGTGGAGGCTCCGGTGAGGTTGTGTCGGTAGAGAGCCTGAACGCTCGCGCCGAGAACGCTATCGAGCAGGCTGCCGAGAAAACCCGCCCAGGCTACGACTACGAACTCCGCCGGATTGAGATGCCAGACGAATCCGCCTGCCAGCGTGACGAGGAGGCTGCCGCCGAGCGCGGCGCAAACTCCCAGCAGAGTAATCGCCCCGGAGGTGCCGGGAGCCACTTTTTTCCAGTTGGAGAGGAGGCGTGGCGCGGAGGCCGAGAGGCCTCCGATCTCGGTAGACCAGGTGTCGGCATTGACCGTGGCGAGCGCGGCGAGATAGATCAGGAGCAGATAGCGGGGAGTCTCCAGAGACCAGCGATGCCCCAAAGGCTGAAACAACAGCGCGACGAGTGTCGCTACTCCGCCGTTGGCAAAGACCTGACCGGCGTCGCGTGTCGCGCCCTTGACCGCAGGAATGCCTTCCTGCTGTGCCTTATGCTGCCGTCCGAAACGGGAGAGCAGGGAAGAAGTGATGAAAAATACCAGCAGAGGCACTAAGAACAGCCCCCCACCGAAACCGAAGACGATGAAGCCGACGATGGCAGTGGCAATCGCCCCGCTGCGGGTGAGCAGTTTGAGCACGAAGGCCAGCCCTGCGAAGCCGACCGCAAACAGCAGGGCTATCCAGAGTTCCGGTTTGATGAAGTGCGAAGCGAATAGGCTCATAAAGTCTTCATTTCGTCAGGCCGCGTGAAGTATAGGGGTCGCCGCGCCGCGTGAAGCGCCAGAGATAGTCCTGCGCCCGAGAGATACCGATGCGCGGTGTGGAGAGTATCTCTCCTGCGGGAGCGTTGAACTGTGGGGGAGCGATCCAGAGCACCGCGCTGAGCGTCAGGTCTAGCCCGTTCAGCGTCCGATCCAGTCCGAACGCCTGACAGAGTTTGCCCGGCCCGCCACACAGCGCCTGCCCCTGCCGCAGTCGCGCCCGCTCTGCCTCCGGCGCAGGGTCGTAGGCAACGGCTCCTCCGGTTAGACCGCGCCGCTCGCGCAGGAGTTCCACGCCGATCAGCGGCTCTAAGGCTCGTATCAGCACAGCCTCTCCAACGCCTTCCGCCCCGGTGACTGCGTTCAGGCAGTGGTGCGCTCCGTAGGTGAAGTAGATGTAAGCGTATCCGGGCGGGCCGAACATTGGCGTGTTGCGAGTGCGTTTGCCGCTGTAGGAGTGGCTCGAAGGATCATCCTGCGTGTAGGCTTCCGTCTCCGAGATGCGCCCCGCGACGACTCCCTCCGGCAGAACGCGCACCAGGACACTGTTGAGCAGTTCCCGCGCCACTGTCACCGCGTCTTGTGCATAAAAAGCCCGTTCCAGGGGCTTTCCGAACTGCGTCCGCGCCTCTTCCGGGTTCATGTCATCCTCACCGTGCCACATAGTAGAACGCCAGGCCGACGATGACGTAGACCGCCAACAATTGCGCCCCTTCCAGCCAGTGGCTCTTGCCGTCCATCGAGATCAGCACGGCAATCGCGGCGGCGACGGTGATCGCGATCAGTTCGTAATTGCTGAACAGGATCGTGACGGGATGGCCCAGGAACGGGCTGAGGAAGATGATTAGTGGCGCGACGAACATGGCGATCTGTGTGCTGGACGAGATGGCGATATTGAGCGAAATGTCCATCTTGTTTTTTGCCGCCATCAGGACTGCCGTGCTGTGTTCCGCCGCGTTGCCGATAATGGGCAGCAGGATCACGCCGAGAAACAGCTTGCCGATGTGCCACTGCGCGATAACGGGTTCGATGCTGTGGACGAGAAATTCGCTCTCAATCGCCACGAATACCGTACACACTACCAGTACCAGCATAGCCTTGCTGCGGCTCCAGACCGGCGGTTCGCCTTCCTCTTCTTCACCGCCACGAAACAGGTTTTCATGGGTGCGGAGCGAAAAGACCAGACTGCCCACGTAGAGCGCCATCAGCACTCCCGCCACCCCCATGCTCAGGGCGGAGATATGGGGGTCGGCGGCGGTCTCGGCAAGGCCGCGTTCCCGCACGAACAGGGCCGGAACCAGCAGCGCGACGACCGCCAGCGCCAGCATGGTCGCATGGCTCTGCGCCACGTCTTTATTGAACAACTGCATCTTGTGCTTTAGCCCGCCGACCAGCACCGACGCGCCCAGCACCAGCAGCACATTCCCGATGACCGACCCGATGAGCGACGCCTTCACGACCGCGATCTGACCGCTCTGCACCGCGACGATAGCGATAATAAGCTCGGTCGCATTGCCAAAAGTGGCGTTTAACAGCCCGCCGATACCGGGGCCGAGACACTTCGCCAGTTCCTCAGTCGCCGTTCCCATAAAGCCCGCAAGCGGCACAATCGCCAGCGCCGCCATCGCGAAGACCCACCCTGCCGGAGCGTGCATAAAGTGAAGGGCAATGCTTATCGGCACGAAAATCAGCATTGCCATCATCAAACGCATGAATGTCTCTCCCCCATCTAATGCCGTCTGTTTCTTCGCCTGCCTGTAAAATTCCTGCGCGGCAGGAACACAGGGCTTCGCGCACGAAACACCACACAGGGTTTCCACCCTATACGAGGAGAGTACGGAAATGTCTCTACGGGTCGGAGTGTTGACGGTCAGTGACGGCTGTGCGCGGGGAGAGCGGGAGGATGTTTCCGGGCGGGTTCTGGCGGAGACACTGACAGCAAGTGGATTTGAAGTCGCAGCCCGTGCGGTTGTGCCGGACGAACTGCCGGTCATCGCCGCCATCTTGACAGAGTGGAGTGCGAACGGTTGCGACCTGATTATGACGACAGGAGGCACCGGGTTTTCCCCCCGCGACATTACCCCGGAAGCCACCCGAAGCGTCATGGAACGCGAGGCTCCTGGCCTTGCCGAACTTCTGCGCTGGGCAGGTTATCAGAAACTGAATCGGGCGGTGCTGTCGCGAGGGGTGGCAGGCATTCGTGGACGCACCCTCCTTATCAACCTGCCGGGCAGCAAAGGGGGTGTGCGCGACGGCCTTGTCGTTCTGCTTCCCCTCCTTCCCCACGCCATTGCCCTGCTGCGCGACGAGCCGGTAGACCATACGCCGGGAGTGGTGGGAAGTAAAAGCGAGCAGAACTCCGTCGCGCCGATGGAGACCAAAACCGGAGGACAGATTTCCGAAGAGGCGCGGCAGAAATCGCCTCCGCCTGTAGTCGTTGTCATGGAGACGAACCTGGACGACTTTTCGCCGGAGTTCTACGAGGTTCTGCTGGAGCGGCTGTTCGCGCAGGGGGCAGTGGATGTCTTCCTGACGCCGATACAAATGAAGAAATCTCGCCCGGCCACCCTGCTCACGGTTCTCGCCCCGCCTGACAGAACGGAAGACCTGGCGCAGGTTCTCTTCACCGAAACGTCTACGTTCGGCATTCGCTATACCACCATGCAGCGCCTGACTCTGGAGCGCAGATGGGAAACCGTAGAGACCGAGTACGGCCCCATCCGAATCAAAATCGGGGTGAGAAATGGCCTCGAAGCCTCCGCCTCCCCGGAATACGAAGAGGTGAAGGCAGCGGCCCGCCTGCACAATGTCCCTGTCAAAACCGTCTATCTGGCCGCGCAGTCTGCGCGAAAACTTCTCTCCTGATCCGGATTGCAGACAAAAACGACGGCCTCTGCTCTCTTTGGGCAGGAATCCGGGCAGCGGACGGGGAAGGATTCGCACAGACAGGGCGATGTCCGCTCTGAGGACGAATTATAGGAAGAGCGCCGTCTCTTCTGGAGGAAACCGCGTGAGCCAGACCCGTGTAGCAGCGAAATCGAACGCCCCCTTTGTGGTGGGCGTGGACCTGGGCGGTACGAATGTGCGTGCCGCTGTAATGGATCGCCATGAGCAGTCGCTCGGTCGGCATGAGAATACGTCCGACGCCAAAGGCGGCGTAGCGCGAACCGTCAACCGCATCGCCGAGGCGGTTCGGGGAGCCGCGCAGGTGGCCGGAGTGCCGCTGGAGAAGGTCGGCGGAGTCGGGATCGCCGTTCCCGGCCATATCAACGTGCCGGAAGGCAAGATCGTCTGGGCGCCGAACTTCGGCCACTACGACGAAGGGTTGTATATCCCCTTTAAGAATGTCGCCCTGCGGGATATGCTGGAGGCGGAACTCGGCATGAACGTGGTGATGGACAACGACGCCAATGTCGCCGCACTTGGAGAGTTCCGGTACGGCGCAGGACGCGGCACGAAGCATCTGGTCATGTTCACGCTCGGCACCGGCGTCGGCGGCGGCATCATCATCGAGGGCGAAGTGCTGCGCGGCGCGACCGGCGGAGCCGCCGAGGTGGGCCACATCATCATTGCGGACGGGCTGGGCAGCAGCGCGAACGGAGCGCATGGCCGCCTCGAATCGCTCGCAGGCCGCGACCCTATCGTGGAGCGCTGCACCCTGAAAATGGAGTCAGGACGCGACACCCTGCTCTGGCGGCATATAGACAACACAGACGCCCTTCAGCAGCACATCACCCCCAAACTGATTGACGATGCGGCGGAAGAGGGCGACGCGCTCTCCATTGAGGTGATGCAGGAGATCGGCCACTTCGTCGGACTGGGCATCACCAACATGGTCAACGTCTTTAACCCGGAAGTCGTCGTCGTCGGCGGCAAAATCTCCCGCTCGAAGACCCTGTTCGCCACCGCCCTCCGCACCGCGAAAGCCACCGCCATCGGCTCCATTCTCGCCTCCGCGAAGATCGTCCATGCCGAACTCGGCGACGACGCGGGCATCATGGGCGCGGCGGAACTGGCGTGGCGCGAAGTAGATCGAAAGTAGGAATCTCCCTTGCCCATTATCGAGCAGAGCGTCCTCATTGACGCACCCATCGAACACGTCTATCGCATCGCCCGCGACGTGGAAGCGTTCCCGGAATTCATGTCGGACCTCCGCTCTCTGACCCTGGTGGAGCGCAGTCCCGACGGCTCCCGCACGGTTACGGAGTGGGTAGGGCTGATCCGCGAGTTCAAGATGACCATCAAATGGACGCAGGAAGATGTCTGGGACGAGACGGCGCATCGCGACGTGTTCAAGATGCTGCACGGCGACATGGACAGTATGTCCGGCACCTGGCAGTTCACGTCGGAAGGCGAGAACCAGACGCGCTTCGATTCGACGGTCGAGTACGAGTACAATGTCGCGCTCATCGGCCCGATGGTCAAGAACCTCATCAAGAAGAAGATGACCGACAATCTCCAGGCCACTCTGACCGCCATCAAACAGAAATCCGAACAGAAGGGTTAGGAGTTTTCCCATGTCAAACGCAATGCCGATGCAGCCGCTCGGCCCGGACAGTGTGTCTGTCTCCCGTATCGCGCTGGGGTGCATGGGGCTGGCGGGAACCTGGAATCCCGCCGAAATCGGCCCGGAACACCGCCGCAAGGCCATCGCCGCCTTCGAGACCGCCCTGGAAGCGGGCATCACCTTCTACGACCATGCCGACATCTATGGCGGAACGGGCTGCGAGACGATCTTCAAAGACTGTCTGGAAGCCGTACCCGGCAGCCGCGAAAAAATCTATATCGCCACCAAGGTCGGAATTCGCGCCGGATACTACGAGCATAGCCCGGAATACATCCGGCGCAGTATCGAAGGCTCACTCTCCCGTCTCGGCACGGACTATGTAGACCTCTATCAACTGCACCGTCCTGATCCGCTGTCGCACCCGGAAGAGACCGCCGAGGTTCTGGACGAACTGGTGGAGTCGGGCAAAGTCCGCGCTATCGGCGTCTCGAACTACTACCCGCAGCAGGTGCTGGCCTTGCAGCGGTATCTCAACGTCCCGATTGTCTCCAATCAGATTTCGCTCTCGCTATTGCGGCTCGATCCCGTCTATGAGGGCGCGGCTGGGGGCGGGGGCGACGGGGTGCTGGATCAGTGCCTTGAGCTGAATATAATACCGCTGGCCTATAGCCCTATCGGGGGCGGGTGGCTGTCGGGGCGGCGAGAAGTCCCTGCCGACAATCCGCGCAAAGAGCGTATCGAGCGTGTACTGACGGCTCTGCGTGAAATGGCCTCCTCCTATGACGGGGCAACGCCCACGCAGCTTGCCATCGCCTGGCTGCTGCGCCATCCCGCGCAGATTATCCCGCTCGTCGGCTCCAACAACCCGGAGCATATCCGCGAGGCGGCGGGCGCAGGCCGCATCGAACTCTCCCGCACCGACTGGTACAAACTGTGGGTGGCGTCACGCGGGGAGAGGGTTCCCTAGGTATATCACGTCAGCGCAGGAGGAGACGGTCGTCGCAGCCATAGAGGATCAGGCAGACAGGGCAGAGGCGCTGCGCCGCCGCACACGCCAGAGGTGGAGACACGGGGTGCAGCGCGGTGCGGCAATTCTGCTGTTTGCGCTGCTGTCGCTGTCGGGGGCCGTTCTCAGTGTCAGCCTGCTGGGGCGAAGCACCTATTCGTGGCACGGCTTTGAAGTGGAACTGCGCCTGCTGCCCGCCAGGCAAGGCGAGACACGGCTGGTGCTGACACCCCTCGGTTCGCTTCAGGCGCATACTCATGCCGCACCCGTCGCGCTGATCGCCAGCCTTCAGCAAGTGCATGTTGAGGAGATCAAAAAACTCCTCGATATGCCGCCGAAACGCGACGACCTGGCGCAGGATTTTGAACGGGCGGCCCGCGCCGACCTGAAGGATTTCGTAATTCGGCAACTGCTGCTTGCAGCGGGAGGGGGACTGATTGCGCCCTTCCTGCTGCGTCAGAAACGCTTCCGCTCCTATCTGGCAGCCATGCTCATCGGGGCGGTCTGTACGGGACTGGTGCTGACAAACGCCCTGACCACGTTTCAAGGCAAGGCGTTCGAGAAGCCGGTCTATACGGGAGCACTGAAACAGGCTCCCTGGGTGATTGCGTTTGGCCGGGACGCTTTCACTAAGATTGACGCGCTGTCGCAGAAACTGCACACCGCCGCCGCCAACTTCAACCTGCTTTATGGCCGCATCGCTGCCCTGCCGGGCGAGGCTACTGCGGACGACGGCAAAGACACCTTCCGCATCCTGCACGTCTCCGACCTCCACGACAACGCCGCCGGTCTCAACTTCGTCCGAGATGTCGCCGCACAGTTCAAAGTCGCTTTTATCGTGGATACCGGTGACCTGACCGACTTCGGCAGTCCGCCGGAGACGTACATGGTGCAGAGCATTTCTAAACTGCCGTACCCCTACATCTTCCTGGCGGGCAACCACGATTCTCACGTCATTACCGATGCCTTCCGCACCGTTCCCAACGTCACGGTGCTGAATGGGCAGGTCATTACGGTGGAAGGTGTGACCCTGCTTGGCCTGCCCAATCCTGCCTCCGACCGTCCCGGTGTCGGCAGTGTGGATGCCCTGCCAGCGGCTCTACAGGCCAACGGTGAGAATCTGTTGAAGGTCGTGCAGTCGCTTGCCTCCCCGCCCGATATTCTCGCCGTTCACGACCCGGAGGAGGCGATTCCCCTCTGGAATCATGTTCCACTCGTGCTGTTCGGCCACGAACACCGCGACTACGTGGAGATTAAAGAGGCTCCTCCCTTGCCGCAGGTGCTCCGCACGGTTCTTTGCAACGCCGGAACGACCGGAGCCGCCGGATTTCGGTATCTGGAAAAGCGTCAGGGCGTGCCTTACTCCTGCGCTGTTCTCACGTTCCGCCGCCCCGTTCGTCCCGGCGACCACCCCATCCTCCGCTCCATAGACCTGATTACTCTCAGCGGTTCGCTCGGCGAGTACTCCATCGCCCACACGCCGTTCGTCGCCCCGTGAGGGCGTAGCGCATATCGCCGGGGGCGTTCCCGCCTACTGAATTCCAGCCAGTTTCTGAGCGCCGCCCTTTTTGGAAATGGTCAGGTGCAACTGCGTTCCGCGTGGAGTATCCACTGAGATGACGGACTGCGTAGGATTCTCGGAGAGCGATTTCCAGTTCGTCAGCGCAGTCTCGCTGCCCCCCGAGCCATGAAACGACGTGCTGAACGACGTGACAAAGGCCGTGCGGAAGCCAATGCGGTTGGGTTCGTCAGGGAAAGCGGAGTATTTCGAGCCGACATCCTGACCAGCGACCTGGAAATTCTCCCAGTCAATATCGTTCGCCACGCTCTGGTCGCCCTTCGCCAGCGCGACAAAGGTCTGCTTCGCAAACTCCGTATCGTTCAGGGCGATGCGGGGAGAGGGCGGCGCTCCCGCAACCCCGCCCCCGGGCGCATGACAGCCCGGCACAAGCGCAAGAAAGAGAGTGAGTGACACACCAATGTGAATGCTTCGGTTCATATCGTTTTCTCCTATCACAGGTCTGAATGATTCGTGTCGTATGAATTTCGAATCATCAGTCTATATTCTCTATGCATCGAGGATCGCTGTTTTCCAGTTACAAACATCTCGTTTTTCACTGACTCCTGACGAGTCGCTCGAACTCGTCCAGAAACCCATGCTCGTAGGTGTGGTTCACATGGTTATTGTTCCAGAGACCAGAACCACGCACAAGTTGCCTATCACTGCTTCGGCCCAGCCAACTGTCCGCCGCAGTATCTATATGCGTTTCGGTTGGCTCACAGTAGTTGCTCAGCAGAGCGATACTATTCCGCTCAATAGAACTCCGCAGGTTTGACGTGGAAGCCGCGTCATCAATCTTCAGCCAGAGCAGAGACATACGTCCCATATAGAGGCTGACATCAGCCTCAAGGCTTTCCTCCTTCTGGCGGACTGTTTTCGCCGCTGAACTGCCCTGACCCCAGGTGGCGCAATCGTTCCTGTTATGACGCTGCATCAGGGCTTTTCCCACGAGCAACCGAAAGATAGACCCTCTGTGATTGCCTCCTCCTGTGCGTACCGTACCTCGATGTGTCGCGAGCCGATTCCATAGAGTTGTACGTGAACCAGCAGAGACCGCATGAGTCCCCACTCGCACCACACGCAGGCCCGAACCCGTATGGGAACGCTGTTCTCCTGGTTCAAAGAAGAAGTAGACGCCCCGATTGGGCCAGCCACTTTTCCCATGACAATTCCCTAAAATCCTCTTCCCACCAACACGTTGTTCCAGGTCTTCCAAGAGGGTATAAAATCGGATCAAGTCGTTCAGGCGATCATTTTGCATTCACGGCCTCCAGCAGCCAATGGAGTTGCTTTCCGCGGTCCAGTCCTCGCATTGGCACCTCGCCGATGACGCCAGACGCTGTCAGACGACTCTCAAGATTTTCTCGATATTTTGCTCCAGCAAGAAAGACGACCCGGTCTCCAGAGGTAATCAGTTTTGCACATCTGCGAATACTGTCTCTCCCCACTGCCTTCGCTCTGCTGCTCCCATTCAGTATAGCGTCTTTTCATAGGGAGAGATTAAAGTTTTGGTATCCAGTAGGCCATGTTTCGCTGAGAGGATGTACCGCAAACCATTCTGCTTTTCAACATACCAACGTGCTTTTTTGAACCAGTCGGAAACATAAATATCTCTTACAACGCCTGCTGTCGTCTGCTTTTTAGAAACACAGGACACCAGATAGATGGTTTTCATATCGCTTCTTCCTTCAAAATAGGCGAGCGGGCCAGAATACTGGACTTGCCCGCCTTTACAATTACGGATGTTGGTCTGTATCTTGTCGTTGGTTAAGAGGACGATTCGCTGCTGGAGCGGAGGAGAAGGGCGGGGTCGGAGGCAGGGCCGGCTTCTGCGGGACGCAGCAGAGAATCGCCAGCGAGCATGTCGGCAGAGGAGGCGCGGAGCAGGCTCGTCTCCGGCTCAATGCGGTCAATTGCTTCGCGGACGGCGGAAATCAGCCCGATGCCGCGCACGTTCAGAAGGCGATAGAGCAGCGGCAGGGCCGTGCGGTCTCCCATCCTGCCCAGCGCCACTACAAGCGCCTCGGCAATGTCCCGCCAGCCGGGCGGCTGTGTGTTGACCGTTTGCTCCAGGACGTGCAGCAGGGCAGGAACGGCGGTCGTCTCCCGGTTCTCCCCCAGACGCTGCGCCGCTTCGACTACATACGGCGTATAGTCCCCGTAGAGCATAGGCACCAACTCTTCCGCCAGAGGAGACGTATCGCGCAGAGAGCGTTTGAGTTTGCGCTGACGTCCCAACTGCCGAAAGGACTTATGCAACGCCACCCCGCCGGTCACGCATACCGCGCCCAGGATGGTAAACGGCAGCATGGCGGGACTTGCCAGCCGCAGGAAGAGCATCGCGCTCCCGACACAGACTAGCATGACGCCACAGAACAACAGCAACGCGATCAGAAAAACAGAACGAATCTCGTCTATCATCGTTTGTCTCTTTTCGGAACGATGCCCGACCGAATATCAGGCCCCGCAGCACTTTTTGTATTTCTTGCCGCTTCCACAGGGACAGGGATCGTTGCGCCCCACTTTGACCTCGGCGACGTAAGGTTTCTGGACTTCCTGCGGCTCCTCATTCTCCGTCAATGTGGAGAGGGGAGCGTCCTCGGACCAGTCGTCATAGTCTTCGTCATCGTCCTCAAGATAACCCGCTTCCTTGCGCCAGTCTACCAGGGGAGTCACGCGGGGCAGATCGAAATGCTCCTCGACATCCGCCATCTGTACGACAGACATATCTACCCGCTTTTCGGCGAATGCCTGCTCGATCAGGGGAATCGATTCGCGAGCGCCGACATCCATCAGGTTTGTGATGATAAATGCGGCGATGAGTTCATCGTTGGTTTCAATAATCAGCGCCTGTTCGAGAAGGGAGACGATGCGCCCGCGCAGTTCGGCATACTGCTCTCCGATCTCCGCAAGCGCCGAACCGGCCCCGGCCCGCAGATAGGTGTCCGCCTCCGAGTCCAGGAGAATTTTCATCAGCGGCTCAATCGCCGGTTCCCCCATCGCCGCATAGTAGTACGCCGAAACCTCCTGGATATAGTCGTCGTCATCGTCCAGGAGATGCAAAAGGGGTTGGATCCCGATGCGGGCCGCCTCGCCGAGCAGTTGAAAGGTGGAGAAGGCGTGCAGGCGTGTCCAGGAGCGCGGATCGCCGTCCTCAGACACGTCTTCATCCTCATCATATTCGTAATAGGTTTCGTCCTGCACCATTTTCAGCAGCGTGGCTGCGGCGGCATGGACATCTTGCTGCTTCAGTTCCGCAGCGACCGCTTCATAGACGGCAGGAAATTCGCCCTTGCCCAGGCGAAACAGTCTGCTGTAGGGAGAGGGCAACAGGTGCGGAGGCATATCCGGTTTTGGCGGCTTCTTCGGCTTTGGCTGCGGTTTGGGACGGACGGGCTGACGCATGGCGGGAAATCTCCTGGCTGCGAGAAGGCAAGCTCGGGTTTGACCCCTATTATACCAACAAATAGGCGGTCTATGGCGGACGATTCAACGACAGGAGTGGCACAGATGCAGCGAAGAACGACCCGGAGAGAACTGATCGCACAGAGCGGGGCCGTCGCCGCTGGTCTGGGACTGGGATCGGAAGCGGTGGGGAGGGGAGGAAAACGTGAGGGCAAACGCCCTCCCGTGCCCTTGCAGGCATATTATCGTATCCCACCCCTTCCGACAAAATCGCCATTCTGGCGATTTCGCCGCCCGGATGGAAGCCCTGATTCCCATCCTTGTTTCAAAGGGATGTCCGCCTCCGCCAGAATTTTTCCCGCATATAAATCAATATCTCGATTTCATCGTACAGATTGCTGCCGCTCGTCCTCTGTCCTGACACGCTTTCTTGGCAATGATATCAGAGGAAATCAGAGTCCGAACCGCGAACAGGACAGTCGTCACGAATGCGCCGAGCGCATCGTGCAGAGAGGCGTCCCATCACTTATGCCTTTGAAAACGTCGCGTCGTGGCGTCTCCCGTTGGGTCATTGCCCTGCTGTTCAGTTTTGCTGGCATCATGCACTTCGTGGTACCCGGCCCCTACACGCGTATCATTCCGCCCTTCTTTCCCGCCCCGTTCGCTCTTGTCTGGATCAGCGGTGTTGCCGAAATCCTCGGCGGCATCGGCGTCTTGATCCCGCGCCTGCGCCGTGCGGCAGGCTACGGGCTGATCGCGCTCCTCATCGCGGTCTTTCCCGCCAATATCTATATGTTCTGGCAGCAGGTTCAGCAGCATGGCTGGGTACTGTTCACGGCTGTCCTTTTGCTGCGCCTGCCTCTCCAGTTTCTCCTCATGGCCTGGGTCTACCAGAGTACGATCCCGGCGGACAATTGACGCCTCCTTTGGGCTGTCCGGCGGTTGAAACCCCCCGGCAGGAAAAGCAAACGTCTTCCAGACGGAAATGCAGAATGTTCCCGGTTGGTTTACCGTCCCATAGAACACGCCGGAGTGAACTCCTGCGCTGGAAAAAGCAAGTGGCTGCTTCGCAGGCACAGATTTCTCAATGCGAACACAATCTCCTTGCCTGAACACGCGGACAGAGAGACAGAAATCGCGTCTCCCTGTTTTGGCCTGTTTGCTCACAGGACAACCCTCCGCCTGCCAATTTGAGGTGCCTGTGAAGCAGCCACTTGCCTTTTCCAGCGCAGGAATTCATTCCGGCGCAACCTCACAGACACCGAGTGAACTTTCGGGCCTCCGCCTGCTTCGTCCGTAGGACGACCGCTTTTTCCAGCCCGGCACGTTCCTGTACCGGGCAACGCCCTCCAATCACTGCCAACCAACAAGGCATTTCCGTCTGAAAGACGTTTGCACTTTAATGACGGGGGTTTTCAACCGCCGGCAGTTTGGTCGGGGGCAACCGCCATCCATTCTGCCTCTGTCTTGTGTCCTTTTCCGCGCCTGCGGTATACTTTGTAACGCAAGAGGAAACGAGCGGAGGACAAGGGGAGACTGTGAAGATAACGAAGGCAGTGATTACGGCAGCGGGGCGCAATCAGCGAACGCTGCCATTGCAGACACTGGTGGACCGGGACGGCGATCAGAAGTCGGTGCTGGGGGTCATTGTCGAGGAGGCGCTGCGGGCGGGCGTCGAGAACATCTGCGTGGTGGTCTGTCCCGGCGACGAAGCGGCCTATCGGAGCGCGGCGGGAGACCATGCGGGCCGACTGCACTTTGTGGAGCAGGCGGAGGCACGGGGCTACGGTCATGCCGTCCACTGCGCGAAGGATTTTGTGGCAGGCGAACCGTTCCTGCACATGGTCGGAGATCACGTCTATCTGAACGACACCGCCCAGACCTGCGCCCAGCAGTTGGTGCAGGTCGCGGAAAGCCAGGCGTGCGCGGTCTCCGGGGTACAGTCCACTCGCGAAAGCCAGCTTCCCTATTTCGGCGCGGTCGGCGGACAGCGGGTGCGGGGAACGCAAGACCTCTATCTCATCGAGAGCGTACTGGAAAAACCCACCCCGACGGAGGCCGAGCAGACTCTGCTCGTGCCGGGCCTGCGGGCCGGACACTACCTCTGCTTCTTCGGTATCCACATCCTCACGCCGCTAGTCATGGAACTGCTGGGACGGCAGATCGCCGCGCAGGGCGGAGCCGCGCTCTCTCCGGTGCTGGCGCAGCTTGCCCAGCAGGAGCGATACCTCGCGCTGGAGACGCATGGCCGCCGCTACGCCGTGGATGCCCGCTATGGCCTGCTGACCGCGCAGTTGGCCCTCGCGCTGAGTGGGCGCGACCGCGACGAAGTGCTGACCACCCTGTGCGAGATGCTGGCGCAGCGCAGCCCAAACGGAACGGAGTAGGAGCTGCCCCATGACGACCACCCTCCTGACCGAGATCATCACCTCCGACGATCCCATCGTCCGCGACCGCTCGCTGGATGCCTACTGCCGAAGCGCAAGCACAGAGGAGCTTCGCGCCCAGTGCGTCGCGCTCGAATCGTTCCGTCACACCAGCGACAACCTCTACGAGCGTGTCCGCGCCTGCTTCTTCCTCTACGCCATTCATCGCTTTCACCTGCCTGCCCGGCCCGGCTATCCGATCAACGGACGCATTCCGTTCGAGGGCTACCTGCATCTGCTGGAACGCCGCTTCGAGGAGGCGATTGCCCTCTTCCTGAAACAGCAACAGACCCATGGGCCGAGCGATACCCTCTCCAGTGCGCTCGCTTCCGCCTATCACCGGGTCGCGTTTCAGACCCTGGCCGATCAGGTGCGGCGTTCCGTGCGAAGCGTGCGGGGCAATCAGTGGATGTTCCGCGTGGGGCATCCGGGCGATCAGCCGCTCCGCATCCGACTAGAACTCTTGCAGCGGGATGCACATGGCGCGTTCCCCCTCCTGCGCGAGACCACGCCTGTCCGCATGGACCTGACGCACAGCGCGTGGAGCGACATCTTCTTCCTCGGCATGGACTATCCGGCCGGAGCGCAGGTACTCAACATTTCCATTGATCTGGCTGTGCATGGACGCGATGCGGCTCCCCGCCCGCCTGTCGAAGCCTATTTCCGCATCCTCGACGAGCCGGTGCTGCGCCTCACCAGCGTAGACCTCGCCACCACCGCCGACATCACCGAACTGAGCGAGGTCTTCGATTTTGCGCGGGACTATCTGGGCCTGCTCAAAGCCGCGCTCATCGCCTCTGGCATCGTTCCGCCCGGTATCGAAGGCTCCGAGCAGCACCTGCCCGACCTGCTGGCACGCTTGGCAGGGCCGGGGCGGGGCATCGAACTCGTCAGCAGTGTCAACGGCATTCCGAAAGGCTCCCGTCTCGCCGTCTCCACCAACCTGCTCGCCTCCCTCATCTCGGTCTGTATGCGGGCGACGGGGCAGGCACAGAATCTGACCGGCGGACTGGAGGAGCGCGAACGCCGTCTGGTCGCGGCGCGGGCGATTCTGGGCGAATGGATCGCGGGTTCCGGCGGCGGCTGGCAAGATTCAGGCGGTGTCTGGCCCGGCATCAAACTGATTCAGGGGCAGGCGGTGGCAGAGGGTGACCCGGAGTACGGCATCAGTCGCGGCCGTCTCCTCCCCACCCACCACGTCCTCGATGCGGCGGAAGCCTCTGCGGAGACACGCCAGAAACTTCAGGATAGTCTCGTGCTGGTACACGGCGGGATGGCGCAGAACGTCGGGCCGATTCTGGAGATGGTGACGGAGAAATACCTGCTGCGTTCGGAGGCGGAGTGGGCAGCGCGGCAGGACACCCAGCAGATTCTCACCGACATTCTCGCCTGCCTGCACTCCGGCGCCATCGCCGCCATCGGCGACGCCACGACCCGCAACTTCTTCGGCCCTTTGCAGACCATCGTCCCCTGGGCGAGCAATCTCTACACAGAGACGCTCATTGCGGAGGTGCGGGAGGCATTCGGCGAGCGATTCTGGGGCTTTTGGATGCTCGGTGGCATGGCGGGCGGCGGTATGGGCTTCATCTTCGACCCGCGCAGTAAGGCCGAAGCGCAGGAGCGGCTTCAGGCGATCATGTCGGCGGCGCGGCGGCGATTTGAACACGCGCTGCCCTTCGCGATGGAGCCGGTCGTCTACGATTTCGCCATCAATGAGCGCGGAACCTGGTGCGACCAACTCTCCGCAGATGCCGCGCCCCTGCCTTCCGGCTACTATGCCCTCAATCTGCCCGGCCTGATGCGCCGCGACCCGCGCTCGCTGCCCGCCTCCCGTCGCGCCGAACTCGACGCCTTCGGGGCCGCCTGCCGCACCCGCCCGGAACTCGGCGGTATGGTGCAGACGCTCTTCGACCGCCTCCTGCCGCAGACGCGCCGCGACTCACAAGGCGAACAGACCCTGACAGCGCTACTGGTGGAACTCGGCTTCGACCCGGTCGCGCACGAACAGATCCGCACCGACCTGAAACACGGACGCATTGGCCTCGCGCAGAACCGCCTGCCGGTCAGCACGGAAATCCTCGATGTAGAACCCGGTGATGTCTTCGATGGGGTGCAGGGGCTGACAGAGGAGATGCAGAGCGTGGGAATGGACGCGCTTCGGAACGGAGAGGTCGCGGTGGTTTCGCTGGCGGCAGGCGTCGGAAGCCGCTGGACACAGGGCGCGGGCGTCGTGAAGGCGCTGCACCCGTTCGCTCGTCTCGGCGGGCGGCATCGCACCTTCCTTGAAGTGCATCTCGCCAAAAGCCGCCGCATCGGGCAGCTCTGCGGAACGCCTCTCCCGCATCTCTTCACGACCAGCTACCTGACGGAAGGCCCGATTCAGGACTTCCTGACTGCGGAAAATAACTACCGTTATCCCGGCCCACTGCTGCTGTCGTCGGGCCGCTCTATCGGGCTGCGGATGGTGCCGACGGTGCGTGACCTGCGTTTCCAGTGGGAAGAGATGCCGCAACAGCAACTCGATACGCAGGCCCAGAAGATGCGTGAGAGCGGTCATGCCGCCCTGATGGAGTGGGCCAGAACGACGGGCGAGGCGACGGACTACACCGACAACTTACCCGGTCAGTGCCTGCATCCGGTCGGTCACTGGTACGAGGTCCCGAACCTGCTCAAGAACGGAACCCTGCTCCGCCTGCTTCAGGAGCGCCCCAACCTCCGCTACCTGATGATCCACAACATAGACACTCTGGGGGCAAACGTGGACCCGGCCTTGCTTGGACTGCACATCACCTCCGGCGCGGGCCTGACGGTGGAAGTCACCCCCCGCCGCCTCGACGACCGGGGCGGCGGGCTGGCACGGGTGGAGGGCCGCCTGCGCCTTGTGGAAGGTCTCGCCATGCCCCGCGAAGAGAGCGAGTTCGTACTGACGTACTACAACTCCCTGACGACCTGGCTCAGTATAGACGCCCTGCTTGCCGTCCTCTGCCTGACCCGCGCCGACCTGCACGACGAGGAGAAGGTCAATGCAGCCATCCGCCATCTCGCTGCCCGAATGCCCACCTACGTCACGCTCAAAGACGTTAAAAAGCGGTGGGGACACGGACAGGAAGACACCTTCCCCGTCGCGCAGTTCGAGAAGCTATGGGGCGATATGACCGCGTTGCCGGAACTGAATACCCGGTTCGTCTCCGTTCCCCGCCTGCGCGGTCAGCAGCTCAAAGAGCAGGCCCAACTAGACGGCTGGCTGCGTGACGGCTCTGCCGCCCACATCGAAACCCTCTGCGACTGGTAGCCTGCTCCTCGACTATGCGTTTGCGTAAGAGCGCATCCCTCAACACGAAGGATGCGCTCTCTTTTTGAACGTCCGTTTTTACGAGTGTTAGAAAACGTGGGAACATTAGTTCGCTTGCATCTGTCTAATACTGTGCAATCAGGATTTACGGATGGGGAAGGTGCGGCAGTGATCGCCTTGCCTTCCCTGTCGAGAAAGAGTGACCCACTATGTCCAAGACACCGCAACTTACCGCCCAGCCCCTTACGGCGACCTCCAAGGGAGAGATAAAGCGACTGCGTTTGAGCGGAATTGTTCCCGTCTCCATCCAGCATAAAAAGCATGAGACACTGCATCTGCAAGAGGATGAAAAGCTGCTGAACGCTTTCATCACGCTGCATGGTGGCTCCGCTGTGGCGGAGATGACAATAGAACCGTCTAATGTCGTGCATACCGTTCTGGTACACGATATTCAGCGCGACCCGATTTCAAAACGCCTGCTTCATGTCACGTTCCAGGACATGGAAAAAGGCGATATGGTCAAGACGCACATCTCGCTGACGTTCCGGGGAGAGCCAGAGGGCGTCCGCATCGGGGAAGGGGTTCTCTCACAGGTTCTCTCCCAACTGGAAATCCGCAGCGACGTGCAGCACCTGGTAGACCACATTAACGTGGATGTGTCGCACATGGAAATGAACAGTTCTCTGCGCGTCTCCGATCTGCCGAAACAGGAAGGCTACGAAATCCTGACACCGGAGAACACGGTCATCGCCACCCTGAGCGCCCCGACCGAAATGGATGCCGTTGTTGAAACGCCCACTGCAGAGGCCGATCCCGCCGACGCAAAGGGTGCGTGATAGGGATTTTGCCGGACAACCGGCGGTTGAAAACCCCCGTCATGAAAGTGCAAACGTCTTGCAGACGGAAATGCCCCGCTGGTTGGTAGGTTTCGGAGGGCGTTGTCGGAAAATCGTTCCCAACCCCACCAGAACAGGCGCTCCGACGAGAATTGGCTTCGGAAGATTGCGTTCGCAGGACGCCCGCACTTTCTTGCCGGGTACGTTTTTGTACCCGGTCCACCTGCCAGGTTTCGGAGGGCGTTACGTGAAGTGGTTCCTAAACCCATCCGGCCATTTTCAACCGACCCACCTGCCAGGGATTGGAGTGCGTGGCCCGGCACAGGAACGTGCCGGGTACTCCGAAACGTTACACAATGGAAACCGCACAGAGGCCCGGAAATCCCCGGCCTCTGTGCGGTTTTGCAGTCTATTCGGGGGAACTGTTGGGTTCGCGCCGCTCCCCGGTATCCACCGCATAACGCCGCAGGTCATCGAGGGCGACGAATTCGAGTGCGGAGACATGAGTTGCGGCCAGTACGATAGGCGGAGCCATGCCTTCGTCCAGGGCCTCTTTCCAGCGCTCCACGCAGAGGCACCAGCGGTCACCCGGTTTCAGGCCAGCGAAGCCGTAGGCGGGAATGGGAGTGGTCAGGTCGTTGCCTCGCGTCTTCGAGAACTTCAGGAACGCCTCCGTTACCTGTGTGCAGACGAGATGCAGTCCATAGTCATCCGGCCCGGTATCGCAGCACCCATTGCGATAGAAACCGGTCATCGGGGCTGTCCCGCACGTCTCCAGAACGCCGCCCAGCACATTCATCGCCATAAAATCACCTCTTTATCCTATTCGCGTATCTCCACTATTATACACCGGGATAGGGTTCAATGGGCGTCGAACATTCCGCCGCGCTGCAACCGTTCGAAGCCTGCCTGTGTCAGTTGTGCGAGTTCCGCGAACAGCGCAGCGTCAACCTTTTTGAAGTTGAAGCAGCCTTTGCCCTGCATTCGCGCCCGTAAGTCCGGCGATATTTCTGTCAGCAACTCCGGGCAGACGTAAACAGGGATCAGGTGAAAACTGACGTAGTTTTTGGTGATAACGACAGCTCCGAAGGAAAGCGGTTTCTTGTTTGGCATCATGCGTGTCGTGTCGAGGTAGTACCTCGTTGGCTCATCCTTCACGACGACGAGATGCGCTGCGAGCGATTCCAGGATCGCCTTCAGTTGTGCGAATACTTCCTGCAGGGCGGGGTCTGCTTCCAAATGGGTTCCCTCTTTTCTTTGTATCCAACTCCCATCAAGCCAGCAAAAAAGGAAAGTGCCTACCGGGGTAATTTCGCCTCGGCGGGCAGCGTGAAAGTGTGTGTGCTATTTTTTTGGGCCGAGGTGGGCGAGGAGGAAGTCGCGGACATCGAAGACGGTCTGCGTGGGCGGGACATGGCCGGATTCGACACGATGCACCTGCGTGGCCTCGTCGGCGTGGGCGGCGTTGATGAAAGCGGTAGAGGCTTCGGGGGGGATCAGTTCGTCGTGTTTGGCGACGACGATGAGCAGCGGACGCGGGGCGATGCGCCCAACGAAATAGATGGGGTCGGCGACATTGGCGATCTCTTCCACCCGCTTCATCACGGCGGGATTGGGCGCGATAGGCCAGTGCGCTTTGAGGTTGGGGAACTTGTCTATGTTCTTCGCCAGGTCTACGAAACCACCGCCGGGAACCACCAGCGCGAAGCAGGCGACTCGCTCCTCCACGCCGCCGAGTATCCCACCGAGAATTCCGCCCATACTGACGCCGAGGTAGCCGATGCGCGATTTGTCCACATCGGGGCGCGTCTCCAGATAGTCAATGGCGCGGCGCAGATCAATGACAGTCTGCACCCAGGCATCGCGCCAGTTGTAGGAGTCGGGCTTGATGTCGTTGACGCGGCCCGGCTTGACGCGGTCGCCCCGGTACTGTGCGTCTATCGAGAGGGTGATAAACCCACGTCGCACCAGCGCTTCGCTGATGCCGTGGATGTAGTTCACGTCCTTGTCGCCGCCGGAACCGTGCATGAGCAAGACGGCAGGCATCGGCCCCTGCACCTTCTTCGGAATAGCGACAATGGCGGCGACCCGCTGATCGTGGGCGGAGTCGTAGTCGAGACGAACGCGGGTACGGATTTCCGAATCGTCGAGAGGCTTTATCGTAGGGTTCAGGGGCAGGTCGGCGTCGTAGGCGTAGAAGGCGCAGCGCAGGGCCTCTGTGTTGTCGGCGGGTGGGGGCAGGGTAAAGGGCTTCTGCTGTGCGGTCACAGCGGCTATTCCGCCGAAACAGAGCCAGCAGGCAAAGAGCAGCGAGGGCAGCATCCGGGAAAATCGGGTCAACATTCCGTCTATCACCTCAGATTGGATTACCGACAGTGTACACGATACGCCGTGCACCTGGCAAGATTTTCTGTCGGTATGGGTCGGATAGGTCGGCAGGCTGAACCCTGCCGCTCGGTGGCCTTCGGCCAGGTATCCGCCTGCGCGGGCACAGCCAGTTCAATCCCATTGGCTTCGGCATCGCTGGAAGATGGTATTGGGCAGGATATAGCGGGACTTTCGGCGGAATGGTCAGGGTAGCAGTAGGGATTATGGAGCAGTAGGGATTCATGTAAAAACACCCACTTTGTCGTAGAACACGATTCCGAAAAGCAGGGATGAGACTGAGTAGCGCATTATCAACAAACAGGCTGGAAACGCAGGAGGGGTCAAATGAAGGTTCACTATTTAGAGATTGTCGCTTCGGATGTAGAGGCTGTGTGTGCTGCCTATGAGGCAGCACACGGCATCAAGTTTGGTTCCCCTGATCCGCTCCTGGGAGGTGCGCGAACGGCTCCTCTGCCGGAGGGCAGCAGTATTGGCGTGCGCGGCCCCTTGCGGGAGACGGAAACCCCTGTCATTCGACCGTACTGGCTCGTTGACGACATCGAAGCGGCGTTAGAAGCGGCAGCTGAACAAGGTGCTTTCGTTGCGCTTCCCCCGATGGAGATTCCGGGAAAGGGTAGTTGCGCTATCTATATTCAAGGCGATGTGGATCACGGGGTTTGGCAACTATGATTTCTGGCCGAACCATACCGACATATCTGAGAGGCAACGATAGAAGGCGATCTCTTATGAAACCTCTTTTGCGTGTGCTGACTGTCGGGATCGTTTTGGCGTCTGCCGTCTCCGCGCAGGCGGGGAGAATGTCCGACGCAGGCAGACAACGTCGGGCCGATGTCGCTCGTGTCCAGAGCGCTCCCGAATCTGCGCCTCCAACGCTGGCGGAGGTGCAGAAACGTGCTTTCGACTATTTCTGGCGCGAGACGGAGGCCACGACCGGCCTGACGAAAGACCGGGCAAAGAATCGGGAGGAGACGCCGGACACCTACAGTGTCGCCTCCATCGCTGCGACGGGTTATATGCTGGTTGCGCTGCCCATCGGCGTCGAACACGGCTGGGTGACGCGGAAAGAGGCTTACGCCCACGCCCTCACCAGCCTTCGTTTCATCCATGATAAGCTCCCCTCCGAACACGGCTTTTTCTATCATTTCGACGACTGGCACACGGGCAAGCGCGTCTGGGACAGCGAACTCTCCTCGATAGACACCACGCTATTGGTTCTGGGCGGGCTGACGGCCGGAGAGTACTGGCACGGCACCGAAGTCCAGAAGCTTTCGGAGGAGATTGCAGGGCGAATAGACTGGAAATGGATGGAGACGGACGGGGGAATGAAGTCGGACGCCCTCGCGCCTTCGATGGGCTGGACACCGGAGAAGGGCTGGCTCTCCACACGCTGGCAGGGCTACAACGAGGCCCTTTCTCTCTACCTGCTGGGGATGGGAACGACCACGCATGGCCTCCCGGTTGCCGCCTGGGACGGCTGGACGTTTCCAGTCGTTGCGGAAGAGGGAACGACCGTGTTTGGCGGGCCGTCGCCGCTCTTCTTCGCGCAGATGCCCGCAGGTTTCTTCGATCTGCGCGAAAAGCGAGATCGGCAGGGACGCGACTGGTGGGAAAAGTGGCGCAACGCCCATCTCGCCGATCAGGCGTATGCTGCCCGCCACCCCGAAAACAAGACTTACGCGGCAGGTTTCTGGGGCATCAATGCCAACGATCAGCCGGACGGCTACGGGGCGGACAGTCCCGCCGACGGTCACAACACCGGCACGGTCTCCCCGACTGCGATGCTGGCCGGAATTCTCTTCACGCCGCAAAAGTCCCGGCAGGCCCTGACCGATCTGTGGAAACTCCACGACAAAATCTGGGGCCGTTACGGCTTTGCCAACGCGTTCAATCTGCAAAAAGACTGGTACGACCCCGATGTCCTCGGGATTGACCTCGGAATGATGCTCCTCGCCGTTGAGGACTCCCGCACCGGGTTGACCTGGCGGCTCCTGGCCCGCAGCCCCACCATTCAGCGCGGCCAGAAAGGCGCGGGATTCCTGCCCGTCCGCCGCGCCCGCCGGTCCTCCTCGCCGTAGACGTCTCTCGTCTTCATTCGCTGCCTGTGTAACGTTCTGCGGCGAGAGGCCGTCTAATCCCCGAACAGTCTCCCCCGTTCAAGCGGTCGCCCCTGGTGTGTGGACGCACGCTCCAGGGTAAGCCGCTTTCCGAAAAATGTAATCGCAGATTTTCGATAGGGTAATCACCTTGCCATAAGGGAAAACAAAGGGTTGACACCCCTCGTTCCATTTAAGGTATGCCTCCCAGACGGGGCGTTCACGGCCCTGCCATGTGCTGCAAAGGAGTGTTGAGAGATGAAAGACCTTCACAAACCGTTTCTGAGGCTGGCGCTGACGCTGGCGATCCTGTGCGGCCTCGTCGGGAGTGCAGTGGCACAGGGGATTCTCTACCCGGAACGCCCGAGCCACATCGGCCCTGGCCCGCTGCCGCCCCGCCCGATCTTCGTACAGCCTTTCTATGTGAAAGACCTGCACGTCACCACTGTCATCAACGACGCTGTGGCGGAGACGACCGTCTCGCAGACCTTCGTAAACAGCAGCAGCGCGGCGCAGGAGGGAACCTACCTCTATCCGCTGCCTGAAGGCGCAACGCCCACCGCGTTTACCATGACCGTTGGCGACAAGACGATGGAGCCGCGCATCCTGACGGCGGAAGAGGCCCGTTCCACCTACGAAGGCTATGTGCGCCGTTACCGTGACCCGGCCCTGCTGGAGTACGTTGGGCGCAACCTGGTCAAAATCTCCGTCTATCCCATTCCCCCGCAGAGCGAGCGCATTATCAAGATGCGCTACACCGAGATTCTGAAGCCGCAGGCCGGAATGCGGAAGTACGCCTATTCGCTCTCAACCTCCCGGTTCAGTGCAAAGCCAGTCGGCGTGACCACCGTCTCCATCAAACTGATGACGAGTTCGCCGCTGAAAAACGTCTTCTCGCCCTCGCACGACCTCTCGCTGCGCCGTCCCGACGACCGCACGGCGACCGCCTCCTGGGAGGGCGTCAACGACACCTCCGACCGCGACCTGACCCTCTTCTACAGCACGAGCGCGGACGACATCGGCCTCTCCCTGCTCACCTATAAGAGCGGCGACCGGGACGGCTATTTCATGCTGCTCGCCTCGCCCCGCGTCAGTGTGCCGAAGGATCGCATCCTGCCCAAGCAGGTGGTGTTTGTTCTGGACCGCACTGGCTCGATGAGCGGCAAGAAGATCGAACAGGCCCGCAAGTCGCTGCTCTTCTGCCTCGGCAAACTGCGCCCGGAAGACCATTTTGATGTGATTACGTTCAACGAGTCGCCCGATGTCCTGACGCATGGCCTCGTTCCCGCCACCGCCGACAACCTGACGAAAGCACAGCACTTCGTGGAGAACATCGAGGCGAGCGGCGGCACCAACATTGACGATGCCCTCCGCGCCGCCGTGGACCTGCTGAAAGACGAACCCGGCAAGACCCGCATGATCGTCTTCCTGACGGACGGCTTGCCGACCGTCGGCGAGACCGACATCAACACGATCCTGTCGCATTTCAAACAGCGCAACGGGCTAATGGAGAAGAACGACGCGCTGCCACTGCTGAAGCCGGCGGCGCTCAGAGACAGACAGGCGACCGCTCGTCCGGCGCGTATCTTCTGCTTCGGCCTCGGCTATGATGTGAATGTGCCGTTCCTCGACCGACTTGCCGACCTCGGCGGGGGCGACTCCGACTACGTGAAGCCGGAGGAGGATGTCGAAGCGACGGTCTCCGCGTTCTTCGCAAAGGTCGCCTCGCCCATTCTCTCCAACGTGAAACTGGCCTTCGACGGCATGGATGTCTACGATGTCTACCCGAAGACGCTGCCCGATATGTTTCAGGGTTCGCAGTTGGTCGTCACCGGGCGGTTCCGGGGCAGCGGCGCGGGTTCCGTGCATCTGAGCGGGCTGGCAAGCGGCACGGAGGCCAACTTTGCCCTCGGCGCGAAAGCGGGAGAGGCGGACGGCAGCAACAACTTCCTGCCCCGCATCTGGGCGGCGCGTAAACTCGGCTATCTGGTGGATCAGGTGCGCCTCTCCGACAATCCGGCGGGTAAGAGAGAGATCATTGACGAAATCGTGCGCCTCTCACGGGAGTACGGCATCATCACCGAGTACACCTCTTTCCTCGTGGACGAGCAGGAGATTCGGCGGCTAAGTCTGCGGGATGTGGGCGGCAATGCGCTGGTGGCAGGCAGCCTCGGAGAGACAAAACTTTCGGAGGAGAGCCTGGAGAAAGTGCGGCAGGAGGTGGCCCGACGCGCCGTGCAGTTCGGCATCAGCGGCGAAGGCGTGACCAACCAGAGCGGACGCGCCAACGCCTACAAAAAAGCGGAACAGGCGACCTCGCGCTATCAGGGCGCGAACGGCAGCGTCAACTACTATGCGGAGGGTGAGGCGAAGCAGGGAGGCCGCGCCTCCGGTCTCGCCGCGCCCGGCAACTACCGCTATCTGGGCGGACAGAACGGCGCCGGTTTCGGTGGTGGAGGCAGGGGCGGTCTGCCTGGAGCCGCTGGACCGGCAGGAAGGCCTGCGGCGAATGTGCTGGCAGTGAAGCAGCAGCTTGAGGACGTGGGCAACACCATCACCGTGCAGGCCGTCAACGACCGGACGTTCTACCTCCAGGGCAATAACGTCTGGCAGGACAACACGTTCACCGCCGGGAAGCAGGGCCTGACAAAGATACAGGCGTTCAGCGACGCCCATTTCGCTCTGCTCAAAGCCGTGCCGTCCCTCGCCGCCTACTCGTCGGTGGGAGACGAGGTGATTGTCCGGGTCGGCGGCAACGCCGTGCAGATCGGCAAAGAGGGCAAAGAGAAACTGACCTCCGCCGAACTCAAAGCCCTGACCGGAAAATAGCCGCCCCCCGGCCCCCAATTCTGGGGGAGTAGGCATTTTCATGCGATAGGGTGCGCCCCGCGCATGGAAGGCTGACCGGAAAATAACCTTCAAGCCAGCGATTGAGGCGACTTTTGCCTCAATCGCTGGCTTGAACTTGTATGACACATTCCGATGAAGCAGAAGGGCAGATTTCTGTTGACTTTGCTGCTCCCACAGTGTACAATGCCATTATCCAAAGCCTTATGTGGCTGTAAAAAAAGGGCCGCAGTGTCGAGTTTCTACGGGGTTTCGAGAAAAGAGTACAGCGTTGGCTGTACTCTCTTCTTATTTTCTCTTTTGGTGGTCGTACTCTGAGTGGGTGAATCCATGGACGATTCTGTTTGAATCGGTTCCACTCGTCCGCGCTAATCCGGTAACCAGTGAGCGTAAGGTGAGTGAATAAGCTTAACGGAGCAGAGGTGCGACAGTTCGGTAGACCGTTCATGGTATAAACGGTGCAAACGAGCGCTGTCAGAGAGGGATAAGCCGATTATGATACTTGCCATTCAACTCACGGAGACGCAGGATAGGCAGTTACGTCGCAAAGCGGCACTTGCAGGAGAAGAGCCTGCTGCCTATCTGCTAAGGGCTGCCGGCATAGCGGATGTCACGCAGGACATTGCACCCGAAGAAACGTCTTCCGCCTATGATCTGTTCAAAGACCTGATCGGGGATTGGGGAAGCGGCGGGGCAAACCTCTCCGAGGACGACGGCGCGGCCTTCGCAGAAGGAATGCAGGAGAAGCGCCAACAGGGACATTTATGAGCCACAGGGAATTACCCACGTCTGAGCTTTCCCTCTCCCTACTGACGGACAGTGGCCCACTTGTCGCCCTCGCAGACAAAGAAGATGTCAATCATACCCGTACTTTGGAGCTACTCAAGAATCTGCCGAAAGAACCGCTCTGGACTGTCTGGCCCTGTCTGACAGAGGCGGTTTATCTTCTGGGACGGGAAGGCGGATACCCGGCGCAATCGCAGCTCCTTGCGTTTCTACAGGCGGGAGCCATTCGCCTGTGGAATCCCAATGAGGCACAGGCTTTACAGATGCAAGAACGTCTCGTGGAACTTATGGCAACGTACCGAGATATTCCCTGTGACTTCGCGGATGCCGTCCTTGTTGCGTCTGCCGAAGTGCTAAATGTTCGCCGTATTTTCACGATTGACGGTCATTTTTACGCATATAGGACGGCAGCGGGCGAAGCCTTTGAAGTCCTGTTGGGGCCGCGCAAACCTGCTTCAAAGGGCCAGTGAACAGGTTTTACATTCGGGCAAGGAGTGTCTCGACAACGCGGTAGACGTGGGTTCCGAGGGCGGTGGGCCAGCGTTCGTTCGTGTTGGTGTGCAGCGCTCTGGCTCGCTGGATGGCCTCGGTGATGCCGGGGCGGTAGGTTTCGAGGTCGAGATGGTTTTTCCTGTACCCGCCTAACTGCTGGCGCAGACTCGCCTCGACCTCTTTGCAGCGGCTGACACTGGCGGGGGCGTCGGCGAAGTGGAGATGCAGCCAGAGTTCGAAGCAGGGATTGCTGACGGCGAGCTGAAACCCCTTCTGCACAGCCTCCCGACAGATGCGGCTCAACTCCTCCGCTCGCCGGTGATCTACGTCAATCATCAGCCACAGCGTGTCTTCCGCCCCAAGGTCGTGATCCTGCTTGAACTGCTCCAGGCGATTGAGGACATGGTGCGGAGCGGAATGGTGGTCTTCCTGCGTCGGCAGCGTCTTGACTTTGATCGAGGGTGATTCAAAGAGGGAGAAGTACTGCGCCTCGGTCTTTTCGCCCTCGGTGGCGATGACGCAGAGGGCGGCGTCCCGCACATTCACGGCCCTGTCCAGCAGGCGTGTTCGGCTTAACCGCATGGCCGCTGCTCCTACACTTCCTCCCTGCCCGGAGGCAGGGGCGGGGTCAGATCGGCGACGGTGCGGAGGATGGGGATGCCGCCGAAGCGACCGTTGAGGTAGCCCTGTTCGATTTTCAGGTCGGGACGGAGTTTGAACTCGGCGAGGGAAGCGAGATGCGACGCTCCCTCGGCGTCTTTCTGCACGAACCAGATTTCATCGCGCCGCAGCAGGTCGAGGTCGAGCAGGTTGGTGTCGTGGGTGGTGAAGATGAACTGGCTGCTGTGGCTCATCGGCGGGCTGTCGAGCGCGACTTCGATCAGCAGGCGCGAGAGCAGGGGATGCAGACGTCGGTCGAGTTCGTCCAGCAGCACCACGCGGTCGCCGCCCTGCCGCATTCCGAAGATCGCCGGAATGAGATGAATCAGCCGCTGTGTTCCCTCCGACTCCTCCTCCATCCGAAAGTTGACGACCTGCCCGTCCGGGGCGCGGTGCTGCGTTTTAATCTGCACCAGCCGTATCTCCCCGCTCGCATCCCGCCGAAAAAGTACCCGCTCGGAGGGCGCCACTTGCAGCGCCAGAACGGCGTTTGGCCCGGCTTCTGCCAATTCCGCAATCAGCCCCTCGCGCATGGCGGTCGGCATCTGCGGGAAGCGTCGGTCGAAGTCCAGTGTCTCCTCCTCCGTCACAATTCCCTCAATGCCCGTTCCCGCCGCTTTCAGAAATGCACCCATGAACTCCGTGAATCGGCTGTCGGCATAGACGCTAATTTCCAGGTCGCGATGCTGCGATTCGGCGGGGATAATGAGCAAGTCCTGCCAGAACCAGTCCTGAACGCGCTGGAGTTCTGCAATATGCTGCGCGGCGGCCTGCGTCAGAAAAAGCTGATGCGGGCCGGTCGTGCGGGCGAGCAACTCCAGAAACTGTTCCTGCGGGCGGCTGTTGCCGGTCAGCAGCGAACCGAACTGCATCTGCTGCCCCTCCGTCTCCGAAGTCGTGCGCTCGAAACAGGGCAGTTCTTCACCGTTCCGAGTGACATAGAGCCACTCTTCCCGGATTTGTCGGGCGTCCAGCACGAAGCCATAAGCGTAGAGGGACTCTCCCAGCGTAAAAATGAACTCGAAGCGGCTAGGCTGATGGGCGCAGTCGCCGAACTTGAACGGCATCACCGGGAGAGGCTGACCTTCCTGCGTTCCGTGCAAAACCACGTCACGGGCAAACTGGATAGCCTTGAAGAGGTTCGATTTCCCGGCGGCATTGGCCCCATAGATCGCCGCCGTCCGCAAAACCCCGCGCTCCCCTCCGCCCACTTCCGGCACGACATGATTCAGATGCCGGCTGTCAGCGCTCACCGCGACCATGCTGAACGTTGTCTCGGCGCGAAAGGAGAGAAAATTTTCTACCGTAAACTGAACCAGCATGAAATCGTCCTCGGCACTGCCCGTTTCGTCCTCTTCAATATACGGTTTCAAGCCTGAAAAGTCAAATTCTCTGGCGAGCATCCATTTTCAAGGCGAGAGAGGGATATGCTAGAATAGAGGCCAGAACATCAGGCGGGAAGAGTTCGGGAGGGCAGCGTGGTGACCATTCGGCGGTGGGGAAGTTTGCTGGCAGGAATAGTGTGTTTGACGGGCGGGGCAGGCGCGAGAGGGCAGGGATTGACGGCGAATACCGACATTCCCCACATCGTCGGGCAGATTCGAGCGGACAACATCGAGCGCACCATCACGAAACTGGTCTCGTTCGGGACACGCAACACGAACTCCGCGCAGGACGATCCGAAGCGCGGCATCGGTGCGGCGCGAGACTGGATTTTCAGCGAGTTCACCCGTATTAGCAGGGAGTCGGGCGGACGCCTGAAGGTGGAACTGCAATCCTACGAGCAGCCCGTCGCGGTGCGTATTCCGCGCCCGGTGCGTCTGACCAATGTAGTCGCCACGCTGCCGGGAACCGAGCCTGCCTCTGCGGAACGCCTCATTCTGGTCAGCGGACACTACGACTCGATCTGCACCAATCCGACGGACGCGGAACACGACGCGCCGGGAGCCAACGACGACGCTTCGGGGGTCGCGGCGGTGCTGGAGATGGCGCGGGTGATGTCAGCCTATCGCTTCCGTGCGACAGTTGTCTTCCTGTGTGTGGCGGGAGAGGAGCAGGGACTGCTCGGCTCGACCTACTTCGCGGAGCAGGCGAAACTCCAGAACCTGCACATTGAAGCCATGCTGACGAATGACATCATCGGGGGTACGCTCGGCGGCAACGGTGTCCACGACGACCACACGGTACGCCTCTTCTCCGAGGGTATCTCCTCCGCCGAAACCGAGGCCGAGGCGAAGGTGCGCCGCACGGTCGGTGGCGACGACGACTCGATCTCCCGGCAACTGGCCCGCTTCCTGAAGGAGACCGGCGAACGCTATGTGCGGCGGATACGGGTGACACTTGTCTCCCGACGTGACCGCTACCTGCGCGGCGGCGATCATATCCCCTTCGCGGAACGCGGCTATGCCGCTGTCCGCTTCACCGAACCCAACGAAGACTACCACCACCAGCACCAGAACGTCCGCACGGAAGAGGGCGTCGTCTATGGCGATCTGCCGCAGTTCGTGGACTACCCCTACGTCGCCAATGTGGCGCGTCTCAACGCCGCCGGGATCGCCCTGCTGGCCCTCGCGCCCGCGCCGCCGCAGCGGGTCGGCCTCGTCACCGCCCGGCTGACCAACGATACCGACCTGACCTGGGCCGCGAACCCCGAATCTGACCTTGCCGGATACGAGATTGTCTGGCGAGCCACCACCGAACCGACCTGGACGCACACCCTGAGCGTGGGGAAGGTAACGGCGTTTACGGTGAAGGGCCTCTCCAAAGACGACTACTTCTTCGGAGTGCGAGCCATAGATAAAGCCGGTCATCGCAGCTCCGTCACCTTCCCGAAGCCTGTCCGCTGACCTTTGCCCTGCTCGGTTATCTCGGAGCAGGAATTTCTGCCTGGCCGCCGAACAAGGAAAAGGGTTTAGGAGAGCGGTAAGCACGGGAAACGGGGGCAGGGAAGATGAATCAACTCACAAAAGGACAGACTATCGGAATTGTCGCGCTGCTGGCGATTGTGACGGGGTGGGTGGGAGTGAACGCGCTGCATTTCGGGCAGCCTGCCGTGACGCCGGGGATTATCGTCCGTGAGCCTACCCCTGCGCCGACCGCCAATCCGGCCTCGCCTGTTCACGCCCCCGCCGAACCGGTCACCTCTCCCGCGCCAATTCCGGCTGCCACCGCAGGGACACCTCCTGCCGAAATCCCCGCTGCCGACATCGTGGTGCATGTGGCGGGAGCCGTCAAGAAGCCCGGCGTCTATCATCTCAAACAGGGCGCTCGCAACGACGATGCTCTGAAAGCCGCCGGTGGCGCGGTCGCGGATGCCAACACAGACGCCATCAATCTCGCCGCCCACGTCGAAGACGGCAGCCAACTCTACATACCTACCCATAAAGAGCAGCCCGCAGGCGGCGCCTCCCCAACCGAACCCACTCCCACAAAGGCGCTTGCCCCCGGCAAAGCCACTTCCACCCATACCGCGACAAAGAGCGGCAGTGGAGACCACAGCGGCCATACCTCCAACAAACTGACCAGCCCCGCGCAGGGACTGGTCAATCTCAATACCGCGAACGCCGAGCAGCTCCAGCGCATCCCCGGCATCGGCCCCGCGATGGCCGACCGCATCCTCGAGTACCGCAAGACGACCGGCAAATTCCAGTCCCCCGAAGACCTCCTCCAAATCTCCGGCATCGGCGCGAAGAAGTTTGAAAAAATGAAGCCTTTTGTTAAAGTGCGGTAAGGGAAAGTTTTGGTCTGCTTGTTATTTGGCCGTCTACAGGGCTGCGAGCGCGGCGTCGTAATTGGGTTCGCTCGAGATTTCCGGCACATACTCCACGTGTTTGAGGACACCGTCCGGGCCGACGACGAAGATGGAGCGGGCCAGGACACGGAACATCGGGCCTTCCGCAATCAGAACGCCATACGCCTTGCCGAAACTCACGTCCCGGTGATCGGAGGCGCATTTCAGTTTGTCCACGCCCTCCGCGCCGCAAAACCGGGCCTGACCAAACGGCAGGTCGGTGCTAACGGTCACGACCGCGACATCATCGGGCAGGGCCGCCGCCTGCTCATTGAACTTCTTGGTCTGTAGCGCACAGACGGAGGTGTCGAGGGAGGGAACGACGGAGAGCAGCAGCGTCTTCCCGGCGAAGTCCGCGAGAGTCACATCCTCCAGACCGGATTCGGTGCGCTGTTGCAGTTTGAAATCGGGGGCCTTGTCCCCGACTTTGAGTTCGGGGCCGTCGAGCGGGATGGGATTGCCGCGCAGGGCGGTAGTGCGTACAGACATTAGTTTCTCCTTTGAAGGCGATTAAAGAACTTCCAGTCAAACCACTCCCCCAACCTTGGGGGCCGGGGGGCGGTTTCGGCTCTTACAGCGTTGCGAGGGGTCGGCGCTCCTCAATATGGGTCAGCCGTCCATCGGACAGATGGTAGATCACGTCGGCCTCTTCGACCATCGCCGGGTCGTGCGTGACGACGACGACCGTACCGCGTTCCCGATAGGTCATCAGCAGTTCGATAACGGCGCGGCCATTGGTATGATCGAGGGCGGCGGTCGGCTCGTCTGCGAACAGCACGGCGGGGCGGTTCATCATGGCGCGGGCGACGATGACGCGCTGCCGCTCGCCGCCGGAAAGGTGCGCGGGAGAGCGATCCGCCAGGGGCAGAATGTTCAGCTCTTCCAGCAGTGAGTCTACCCGTTTGCGCGTCTCTTTGTCCTCCTGCGCGGCGGCGAGCAGCACATTCTCCCGCGCTGTCAGGTAGTTGAGCAGGAAGGGCTGCTGAAAGACGAAGCCGAACTTCTCGCGGCGTGTCCGCACCCGTTCCGTCTCGCTCATGCGGGTCAGACTGCGCCCGGCATACGAAATCTCGCCGCTGGTCGGCTGTTTGAGGCCACTCAGCAGATAGAGCAGGGAGCTTTTGCCGGAGCCGGACGGCCCCATGATGCCCAGGAACCCGCGTTCGGGAAACGTGGCCGTGATCTCCTGCACGGCATAGGTCAGACGGTCGCCATCGCCGTAGCAGAGACTGACGTTTTCGGCCTTCAGGCTCACAGATTGGGGTCTCGCGGGCGCGGCGGGCGATTGTCGCTCACGTCCAGCACTACCTGACCCCGGCTTCCGCCCGGTGGCGGGCCGGTATAGCGAATCGCCGTACCGATAGCCGTGACCTCCATCCACTCGCCGCCGTGCAGATAGTCAATCCGCAGGTCTACCCCGATCACCCCGTCCGCGCCGAGGGCGTCCGCCTCCGCCTGCATCCGGGCCAGCGCGAGTTCGCGGGCGTCGTACATCAGCCGGGAAACGTCCTGAACTTCGCCCCGGAACGCCCCTTTGATGCCCGCCAGCCAGCCGCGAAACGCGCCCATCGAATAGACGCAGTTGCCCAGCACCAGGCCGAGCGGCTGATAGCCTTTATCCACGACGAGCCAGAACTCCTGCCCGCTCAAATCGGAGGTGAATGCGCGTCCTGCCAATGTTGTCTCCTCGCTTCCTCTGCCGGAAAATCGTTTCTCTCTATTGGTACGCACTGCGGTCTGTCAAGTTCAGCAGTCAGCGTGACAATCTTATTTTTTAGGCTTGCCTAAAAAATGTTTGCATGGCCCTTGACTATTGACCATGACCGATGATACAATAGACCAACAGACAACAACCGCGAAAGGGAGTGAAGGAAATGGCCGTGAAAGAGATACGCGATGTGCAGCTGCGGGTTCCGGCCACCTGCCGCCCCAAAGCGGCGCGAGATCGCGAGAAGCACGAACTTACCGAGAGCCTGGAAGAGTACACCGAAGGCATCTACCGCTTGCAGGAGGAGATGGAGGTCGTCAGTACAGGTGACATCGCCAAGTATATGTGCGTGGCTCCCGCCTCCGTCACCACGATGCTCAAACGCCTTGCCGAGTTCGGACTGGTCGAGCATACGCCCTATCAGGGCGTCCGGCTGACCGAGAAGGGCGAGGCGCTCTCGGTCTCGCTGCTCCGCAAGCACCGACTGGTCGAGCGGATGCTGGTAGACTTTCTGGAACTGCCCTGGGAAGACGTGCATGACCTGGCCTGTAAACTCGAACACTATCTCAGCGAAGATGTGGCCGACCGCATCGCCAAAGCCATGAACTATCCGACGACCTGCCCGCATGGCAATCCGGTGGACGCGACCGAAAAGGACAATGCTCGCCGTCTCGCCGAGTGTGCGGTCGGGGAGAAACTGCTTATCGCCCGTATCACCGACGAGCGGCTCGAATTTCTGAGTTATGTGCTGGAGATAGGGCTGTTGCCGCAGACGCCCGTCGTTGTCAAAGCGCGTACTCCGTTCGGCGACGTGATGACCCTGCGCGTGGAGGGCCGGGACGAAGGGATTGCGATTGGGCGGGATGTCGCCAACAGTATCTTCGTGCATATTCAGCCAGAGTAGCCCCCAAAAGGAAACTTCTCGCAAGGGTTTACGTCATAACACACACGAGCCTGCCAGACGGGCCGCTTTTTCGCACAGAAACAGAACAGAACGGGGACGATTTCTCGAATGCACCCCTCCGATAACAGACCGCATTGCAAGACCCGCCACCTTCTCGACTGGCTGCGGGGCCAGAAACAGCAGAACCGCTTCGCGGATTCGGCACAGGCCGCCCTCGATGCCGGGGGAACGGTCACGCCCACGACGGAAGGCCGGGGGATGCTCTACCGCGCCGGAGTGACGCTGGCGGACCTGAAACCCGGTGAGTGCGGCACGGTCCGCCGTCTGCTTGGAGCCACGCAGGGACGTCTGCGTCTGCTGGAGATGGGCCTGACGCCCGGAGTGCATATCAAAGTGGTGCGGGCGGCGGCTTTCGGCGGCCCGCTGGATATTCTGGTGCGTGGCTATCAGCTTTCGCTGCGCCGGGACGAAGCGGCCTCCGTCTGGCTGGATGATGAGGAGCCGGTAAAATGATCGCGCCCGTTGCCACCGTCGGCAACGCCTCCAAACCTCTCTCCGTCGCGCTGGTCGGCAATCCCAACTGCGGGAAGACGACCCTCTTCAACGCCCTGACCGGACTGCGTCAGAAGGTCGGCAACTATCCCGGTGTTACCGTCGAAAAGAAAGAGGGCCGCGTCACCCTGCCCAACGGACAGACGGCGCGTCTGCTTGATCTGCCCGGCCTCTACTCGCTGACCCCCAACTCACCCGACGAAACCATCGCCCGCGAAGTCCTCATGGGTCTGCGTACCGATACCCCGCCTCCCGACCTTGTTCTCAATATCGTAGACGCCTCGAATCTCGAACGCAATCTCTATCTGACGAGCCAGATTCTGGACCTGGGCGTCCCGGTCATCATCGCCCTGACCATGACGGATGCCGCCGAGAAAGAGGGAGTCCGTGTACAGGTTGCGACGCTGGAGAAACAGATTGGCGTTCCTGTGCGCGTCGTGGTGGCCTCCAAAAATCAGGGGCTACGGGAACTGCTGGCGGCGGTGCAGACAGGGGCCGACCTGCCCATTCCCGCGCCTGCCTGGACGGTGCCGCCGCTCATTGCGGAGGACGTTGAGGAGCTAAAGGCTGCGCTTCAGGCCGAGCATCATTTGCAGGCACGTCTGGCGTTCGCGGAGGCCGTCACACTGCTGATGCAGGAGAACGATGTCGCCTCCGCTCCGCATCTGCCCGCCGGAATTCTCGATCTCGCCCGCAAGACCCGCGAACGCCTGGCAGGGCATGAGATTGACTTTGCCGCCGCCGCTATCGAAGCGCGATATGGATGGATTGCGCGGGTCTGCAAGGGCGTGATCGCGCAGGAGGTCAAGCCTCTCCGCTCGCCTCTCCTCGCCAATGAGAAGATTGACCGCATCGTCATGCACCCGTTCTGGGGTTATGTCCTGTTCTTTCTGGTGATGACGGCGGTGTTTCAGTCCATCTTCACCATCGGGCAGGCTCCGGTGGATTTTATCAAGGGTAGCGTGGACAAACTCGGTGTTCTGCTGACCCACGTCATGCCGCCCGGCGACCTGCGCGATCTGCTGAAAGGCGGGATTCTGGGCGGTGTCGGAAACACCATCGGGTTCCTGCCGCAGATTCTGCTGCTCTTCTTCTTTATCAGCCTGCTGGAAGATACGGGCTACATGGCGCGGGCGGCCTTTCTCATGGATCGGCTGATGAGCAAGGTGGGCCTGCACGGCAAAAGTTTTATTCCGCTGCTGTCGTCGTTTGCCTGTGCGATTCCGGCGATCATGGCGACCCGCACCATCGGCGACCGCAAAGCGCGGCTGATTACGATTCTGGTCGCGCCGCTGATGTCCTGTTCGGCGCGTCTGCCGGTCTACGCGCTGATGATCGGGGCGTTCATCCCTGGCAAGCGCGTTCTCGGCATCGGCAGCCTGACCCTGCTGACCCTGCCGGGAGTGACGCTGGTCTCCATGTACTTTCTCGGCATGACGGCA
Source organism: Chthonomonadales bacterium (assembly GCA_038231295.1). Classification (GTDB taxonomy): domain Bacteria; phylum Armatimonadota; class Chthonomonadetes; order Chthonomonadales; family Chthonomonadaceae; genus JANXLO01. The sequence continues at coordinate 21,552 of JBBRLP010000013.1, read as the reverse complement.
GCGTTTTGCATGGCCTGGTTGTTTCACCGGACACTGCTCAAAGGCGTGGCCCCGACCTTCCTGCTGGAACTGCCGCCCTATCGCCTCCCGAGCCTCAAAACGGTCTGCCTCCAGATGCTCGAGCGGGCCGGACTGTTCCTGCGCCGCGCCGCGACGGTGATTCTCGCGGTGTCGGTGGTGCTGTGGGCGCTGGCCTACTACCCGAAACATCCCGAACTCACGTCGAAGCAGGAGCGTCTGAACCACTCTTATGTCGGCTTTCTGGGGCGCGGTATCGAACCGGTGATCGCGCCTCTGGGCTTCGATTGGAAGATGGGCGTCGGCATCGTTTCGTCGTTCGTGGCGCGAGAAGTGTTCGTTTCGGCGATGGGTACGGTCTACAACGTGGAGGATGCGGAGTCGGATTCCGGTCAGGTGGACTTACGCAAGAAGATGCGGGAAGACGTAGACCCGCGCACCGGGCGCAATGTCTTTACGCCGCTGACCGCCGTCTGTCTGATGGTCTACTACGTGCTGGCGATGCAGTGTATGTCTACGGTTGCCGTTGTGCGCCGCGAGACGAATGGCTGGAAGTGGCCGCTGTTTCAACTCGCCTACATGACCGGTCTGGCCTGGATTGTGACCTTTCTGGTCTATCACGCCGGTCATCTGCTCGGTTTCCAGTAGAAAGGAGCCGCTACCCATGTCTGCACAACAACTGATCGCTCTGCTCATCGTCGCCGTTGCCGCCGTCTACCTCGGCCGCAATCTCGTCGCCTCCGCCCGCAGCTTCTTCAGCAACAAGAGCGAAGGCTGCCCCGGCTGCGGCAAATGCGCCTTCGCCGACAAAGCCCCCTCCAAGACGTCCGCATCTGCCCGTCCCAACATCATTCCGCTGACTGATATTCGTTCGCTGCCGAAGAAATAGCGAACGCACCAGTTTTCCGGGGTGCCTCCCAGGGGTTCACCGGGGGTTGAAAACCCTGGTAGGGTGGTGTCCGGGGGTTGAAAACCCCCGTCATTAAAGTGCAAACGTCTTGCAGACGGAAATGCGGGTTTCGGAGTATGCAGAGATTGCACGTTCTGGTGAGAGGTAGAGGAATTATCAGCCGATCAAGCAGGAGACCCTATGAGCCGATGGGACCTCTATTTTCATATCGTCTGGGCGACCAAAAACCGCCAGCCTTTTCTGACGGAAGAACGAGAGGCGGCGGTCTACAAGATCATTGTAGCGCTGACACAGGCGGAAGGGCAGGAAGTTCTGGAACTGAACGGCACTAAGGATCATGTGCATCTCTTACTGAAAAGCGGACCGAAGTTTGACCTCTCGGAATTGATGAAGAAGATTAAGGGCGCGTCCTCTTCGATGCTCAATGACATGACCTATCACGCACACCATTTTCGTTGGCAGGACGGCTACTTTGCGGCGACCATCACGCCTGCCCATCTCCCCAAAGTGCGAACATACATACAAAATCAAAAAGAGCATCACCAGACAGGCAACCTACATCGTTATTGGGAGGAGTGTGGCGATGAGTAAGAAATGGAAGCTCACGCACTCCGAAATCCGCATTTCCGTCTGCAAGACGTTTGCACTTTAATGACGGGGGTTTTCAACCCCCGGCAAACATACTGAGGTTTCCCCTTCCAAACCCCCAGACACTCTGCTCACGAGCAGAGTGTCCGGTAGTTCGGTTGTAGGTACTACGCCTGGGCGACCAACTGGCGGAGGACGTAGGGGAGGATGCCGCCGTGGAGGAAGTAGTCCACCTCGATGGGAGTGTCTATGCGGAGGGTGAGGGCAACGGTCTGGGTCTCGCCGTTGGCGCGATGGATGGTGAGCGTCGCGTCCTGACGGGGCTTGAGGCCCGCCGCGAGGCCGGTCAGGTCGAAGGTCTCGGTGCCGTCGAGCAGCAGGGAGGCGGCGTTGTCACCGTCCTTGAACTGGAGAGGCAGGACACCCATACCGACGAGATTACTGCGGTGGATGCGCTCGAAGGACTGCGCGACGACCGCCTTGACACCCAGCAGACGAGTTCCTTTTGCGGCCCAGTCGCGGCTGCTGCCCGTGCCGTACTCCTGGCCCGCGAAGATGACGAGCGGGACGTCCGCCGCCTGGTAGACGATGCTGGCGTCGTAGATGCTGGTCTGTGTGCCTTCCGGCTGCTGGATCGTGACGCCGCCCTCGACGCCGGGAACCATCAGGTTCTTGATACGGACATTCGCGAAGGTGCCGCGCATCATGATTCGGTCGTTGCCGCGCCGTGAACCGTAGGAGTTGAAATCCTCCACTGTGACGCCCTGCTCCTGAAGGTAGCGACCAGCAGGGGAAGAGGGCTTGATAGCCCCTGCCGGGCTGATATGATCGGTAGTGACGGAGTCGCCGAAGATCGCCAGCGGACGCGCCCCGGTGATGTCCGTCGCTGTGTTCGCCTCCATGCCGAAGTCGTCGAAGTAAGGCGGCTCCTGAATATAGGTCGAGGAGGCGTCCCACTCGTAGACTTTGCCGACGCTGCTCGGAACCTGCTGCCAGAGCGGGTTCTGCTCGGCGAAATCCCGGTAGAGGCTGCGGTAGGTTTCCGGGTCGTTCGCGGCCTGCAATGCCTCTCCGATCTCCGCAGTCGAGGGCCAGATGTCTTTCAGATAGACCGGAGCGCCGTCCTTGCCCGTGCCGAGCGGTTCGGTCGCCATATCAATGTCCACATGACCCGCCAGCGCGAACGCCACCACGAGTGGCGGACTCATCAGGAAGTTAGCCTTCACATTCTGGTGGACACGCGCCTCGAAGTTGCGGTTGCCGGAGAGGACGCTCGCGACCACCAGATCGTTCTTCGTCACGACCTCTTCCAGATGCGGCTCCAGCGGGCCAGAGTTGCCGATACAGGTGGTGCAGCCGTAGCCGACGGTCTGGAATCCGAGCTGGTCGAGATAGGTCTGGAGGCCCGTCTTGTTCAGGTACTCCGTCACGACGCGGGAACCGGGAGCCAGCGAGGTCTTGACATACGGGCGAACCGTCAGCCCTTTCTCCACCGCCTTCTTCGCGACCAGCCCCGCCGCCAGCATGACGCTCGGGTTCGAGGTGTTGGTGCAACTTGTGATAGCGGCAATCACGACATCGCCATGATGCAGATTCAGGCTACCGTCTGCGAACGCGCCGGTCGTCGGGTCCTGCGTCGGGCGATTATTCATCATCTCGACTTCGGTATCGGTGTTGGTGTCATGATTGGAGAGATGAGCGCCGACGGCGGTCGGGACGGTCGCACTGTTCTGGTTGCCGCCACCGGAGAGAGGAATCGTGCTGCCGTTGCCCGCTCGCACAAAGAATTTCTCGGTTACGGAATCCGCCGCCTTGTTGTAGCCGCTCTCCGCGAGAGGCTTGGAGAGCAGATCGAGGAACTTGGTCTTTACATCCGTCAGTTCGATGCGGTCCTGCGGGCGTTTCGGCCCGGCGACGCTTGGGACAACCGTCGCGAGGTCAAGTTCCAGCAACTGACTGTAGACGATCTCGCCCGCTTTCGGCATTCCGAAGAGACCCTGCGCTTTGAAATACTGTCGGTAGGCATCCACCTGTTCGGCGGTGCGTCCCGTGGCGGTGAGGTAGCGGCAGGACTCCTCGTCCACCGGGAAGAAGCCCATCGTCGCGCCGTATTCGGGGGCCATGTTTGCAATCGTACCCCGGTCGGTGAGGGAGAGGGAGGCCGCGCCTTCGCCGTGGAACTCGACGAACTTGCCGACGACTTTTGCCTTCCGCAGCATCTCCGTGATGGTCAGCACCAGGTCGGTTGCGGTGACCCCGGCCTTGAGCGCCCCCGTCAGGTTGACGCCGACCACGTCCGGCGTCAGGAAGTAGACCGGCTGACCGAGCATCCCCGCCTCCGCCTCGATGCCGCCCACGCCCCAGCCGACAATTCCCAATCCGTTAATCATCGTCGTGTGCGAGTCCGTGCCGACGAGCGTGTCCGGGTAGGTGACGCCGTCTTTGTGCAGAACGCCCTTCGCCAGATACTCCAGGTTGACCTGATGCACGATGCCGATGCCGGGCGGCACGACGCCAAAGCCGTTGAACGCCTGCGTGCCCCACTTCAGGAACTGATACCGCGCCTGATTCCGCTCGAATTCCATCGCCATGTTGCGTTGCAACGCGTCGGGAATGCCGGAGAAGTCCACCTGTACGGAGTGGTCAATCACGAGGTCTACCGGAACGAGCGGCTCGATAATGCCGGGGTCTTTGCCGAGGCGGGAGACGGTGGAGCGCATCGCCGCGAGGTCTACGAGCAGCGGAACCCCGGTGAAGTCCTGCAAAACAATGCGGGCGACGACGAAGGGAATCTCCTCCGTGCGCTCTGCGTTCGGCTGCCAGTTGGAGAGGGCGCGAACGTCCTTCTCGGCGACGCGCTTGCCGTCCACGTTCCGCAGAACGGACTCGAGCACGATGCGGATACTGACCGGAAGCTTCGAAATGGGGCCGATGCCCTCAGCCTCCAACTGCGGTAGGGAATAGTACCGGCTCGTCTTCCCGCCATCGTACTGAAAAGACTGGAGGGTGTTGAAGAGATTATGCGGCTCTGCCATGTTGTTGCTCTCCTTCATAGAGGGGTGGATGCGTTAACCACTTCTATAATACCGCCGGAAGCAGGTATGATGCAAATGAATAATTCGCATCGTTTTCATGCGTTCCGCGTATGGGAGGAATGGGATGGAGTTACGGCAGTTGGAGACGTTCGTGCGGGCAGCGGAGCAGAAGAGTTTTACGCAGGCGGCGGAACTCCTCTATCTGACACAACCGGCGGTGACACGCCAGATCGCGGCGCTCGAAAGCGAACTGAAGACACGCCTTTTCGACCGTCTAGGCCGCACGGTGGAGCTGACGGCGGCAGGCATAACCCTCTACCGTTACGCGACGGAGATGCTGCGTCTCAGCAGAGAGGCGGAACGGGCGGTCGGTGATGTCGTGATGGGGACGGCAGGCCGTCTCGCTATCGGCGCGAACAGCACGACCGCCACCTATCTGCTGCCGCCGCTATTGCGCCGTTTTCGCGAGGAGTTCCCCGGAGTCGAGCTGAGTGTCCATACGGGGGTGTCCGCAAGAGTGGTCGAGATGGTGCTGACGAACGAAGTGGACATCGGCCTTGCCACAGGAGTCGAGGAGGCTCCGAGCCTGATCGTGCTTCCGCTTTCCGAGTACGGAACCAGTATCGTCGTCTATCCCGATCACCCGCTGGCAGAGAAGGCGCAAAACAATACGGGCGTCCACGCCACAGAACTTGCCGGAAGTCCTCTCATCCTGATGGAGGCAGGCACAAACCTGCGAACCTATGTAGACCGCCTGCTCGCCGCCGCAGGCGTGGTGGAGCGTATCACGATGGAACTGGATAGCGTCGAGGCGATTAAGAAGATGATCGAAGCGCGGCTTGGCATCTCTCTCCTGCCGCTCGTCTCCGTCTCCGCCGAAGTCGAGGCGGGCCGTCTCATAGCGCTCCCCCTCGCCGACGAACCCAACAGCCACCGCCGCATCGCCGCCCTCCACCGCAACGACAAATACCTTACCGCCGCCCTCAAAGCCTTCCTGCATCTCCTTCGAAATAGCCTGTGATCCCAGGCGATAGATGCCCGTGACAGCAAGCCGCCTCGCATTCAATATGCGAGGCGGCGTTCTCTAAACTCGGTTTCTGACAACATCCTATCGTTGATCCTACAGGAACGGCTGTATGCGGTGTTTAGTGCGTTTGAAGATGCCGAGATCGGTGATCGTCAGGTAGACGAAATCGTTAGAGATGACGCGGTCGCCGTGATGCTTTTTCGTGCGGGCGAGGCAGACAGTGTCGTCAAGGGAGAGAACGGCGTATTTGCCGGACTTACAGTAAGGATTGCTCTCGCGAAGCCGCAGAATATCCCCGGACTTGATTTTATAACTGTTGCGAATCTCTTCCATTTCCATCCTCCCTCTCCTCCCCCGCCTGCTTTAGACTCACAGAAGACCGCAAAAAGCCCAAAGTGTGGGAATTGTCCTCGTCCTTTCTATTATACACTTGCAGGCTCCTTAACGTTCCCTTAACATTTGGATTTTTCTGACTTTTATGACGAGGTGGAACTTTTACTTTGCTCGACTGCCAGAGAGAGCAAACGCGCCTGGTGCATCCTTAACGAGGATACCGTCGCGTCCTCGACAGACGTTGACCGTTACTCCTCGTAGCGGTCATCTTGCGGTGAGAACGCTCCTGCTATATCTTGTGCGCCATGAAGTACCCGCACAATTTCAACAGTATCGTCATTCGCCCGATAGAAGATGACGTAATCCTCTCTCGGCAGACTCCTTAAACCTGTCTGTAGCTCCTCGCGGATGCGTCCAGCCATCGGGAACTGCAACAGCAGATTTATATTTTAGTCAATCTCCATGCGAATACGCCTTCCAGCCCGTTCGCTCTTTTCCGCATGATACACCCATATCAAGAGAAGGTCAGTCTCTGCATCCGTCGAAACGAGAAGCCTGCGTGTCACCTGGGCGTCTGCCTTGCCGCGAGAAGTTTTCTGCCTTCGCCTTCTATATGCTCTGCCAACTCTTCACTGGAAGCAAACACTTTCGCCTCCCCTCGTGCAAGTTGATCTATACCACTGGCGATCTCTCTTCGTAGTTCCTGAAAACGCACATGGCGCATCTCATCTTGCTCTTTGAGCAGCCGTAAGCCCTCCCCTACGACGTCACTTGCAGAAGGATACATTCCACTGGAAACCTTCTCGTTGATAAGTGACGCCAATTCCGGCGTCAACGATATGTTAAGCGTTGCCATGGCCTCAATTCTCCTCACCGCTATTGTATCGGAAATGGCGAAATTCGGCAACTATTGCCCACGAGACAGGTTTCTATTCGCACCCCCCTATGAAATCCACCCAGTGCCGCCCGCCGGAACCAGTCTGCCTCTCTTGCCCTGTCCTTGCGGTTTCAGTATGTAGCCGCGCCCGTATCGTGGTCCAAGTACATACGTAATCGCGATGCGTTTTCGATCTGCGCTAATATGGAACTGAAAGGAACCCTGTGTATAGAAAGCGCCGTGAACGATGTTGTGCTGTGGATAGAGTTCTCCGGCGGAAAATCGCTCTTGTATTTCGACGCCGTCATAGACCCATGCACGCATTATAGGCGGTTGGCAAAAAGGATACTCCCATCGGACGCCCTCGCATTCCAGGATTAACAAATGTTCCGGTGCGTTTCCCATCAAAGCAGGTACTTTTTCTGCTTCGCGCTGGGCAGTTGCCCAGATATCTTTGACCACCTGAAAAATACATACGTAGAGCCAGTCGGTTTTCCAGCCCATGCTTTCCCCCTGTCACTATTGCATCCTTGCGCTACTCTCTCCGAGGCGAACCATAGCAGGTGAAACTGGCGGCACTCGCCAGGCGCCAGGTGTACTCTCTACAACCTGTATGAGCCGACCACAGGGCCAGTCCCTGAATCGCGTCCTCAGAGCGTCCGCACTGCCTTGAGGGTAGGCGCATTGGGGAGAATGCGGATGGGGTTGCGGAGGGGCCTGCCGAGGGCTTCCCAGTGGACAATCATGGTGTCGCCATCCGCGAGGGCAACGCCTTCGCCGAAACTGAATGCGTCGGCTCCGAAGAAGTGAATGTGCAGGTCACCGGGGCAGCAGTGGAGCGGGTATTTGAAGTGGTGATGCTCCAGATTGGCGAGACTGTGAACCATGTTCGCCTCGCCCGTCCCGATAGCCTGCGACCAGACCGTCACCCCATTCCGCTCAATGCTCACCTTGCCGCGCACGTCTCCGAAGGTCTCGTCCAGAACCAGTTCCGGGCCGATGGCGCAGGTGCGGATTTTGGAGGGCGCGAGGTAGAGGTAGTTCTTGCGCTCCATCTGGTGGTCCGAAAACTCATTGCCAGTGACGAAGCCCAGGCGATAGGGGTGACCGTCCGGGCCGACCAGATAGACGCCCGCGACTTCCGGCTCTTCCCCGCCATCGTCCGCAAATTCCGGCACTTCCAGCGGGTCGCCATGCGCCCGCAGAATCGCCCCATTCCCCTTGTAGAACCACTCTGGCTGTACGCCAATCTCTCCTGCCGCCGGTCGTCCGCCCTCCGCGCCCCACTGATAGATTTTCATGCTGTCCGTGATTGGGGCTGTCGCCTGTCCTGCGCTCTGGTGCATGGCATCCCGGTTCGCCGCACTCTTCTTGTGAGTGAGACCTGTTCCGCTCACCAGACAGCGTGTCGATTCCGTCGGGTGATCCATCGCTGGAAGCAGGCTCCACTCTGAGCGACCGAAGTAAACCGCATCGTAGTCCAGCACGGTATCGGAGAGATCGTTCTCGACAATCTGTTTCAGAGACTTTCCTGCTTCCAGCGCCTGTTGCGCGGCTTCCAGAATCGAGGAGTAAGTTCGCAGCAGCCGCAGTCCCGGCTCTTCGACAAGCGCGACTCGGCGGCGTTCATGAGGATGCTTCAACTGTACCAGGCGCATAAAAGGGTCTCTCTTTCTACAGAGCGGCGAAGTCTATGAAGCCGCGTTCGACATTCACATCGAGCAGACGGACGCGGGTGTGGTCGCCGACATCCAGACCACGTTCGTTGGCGACGACGCGGCCCTCAACCGGGGGATTCAGCAGGCGGACGAAGGTGCCTTTGGGCATCGCGCCGGTGACGATAGCCTCGTAGACCTGACCGATATGCGGCTGGAGCAGATCGGCAGCGGAGACTTTCCGCATCAGGCGCTCTATCTTGCGGGCCGCACTCTCCCGCAGGTTGCACTGGCGAGCGATGGCGTTCAATTCGTCCGGCGAGTAGGGCGAGGGCTGATTTGCGAGGTGCGCTTTCAAGAGCCGCTGAATAACGAGATCAGTATAGCGGCGGTTGGGCGCGGTGGAGTGTGTGTAGCTGTAGGCAGCCAATCCGAAGTGGCCGTGAACGTCGCTCTCCGACTGCACGACACTGTACTCTCCCGGCCCCAGCAGCTTGACAATCGTCAGCGAGAGGTCGGCGAAATGGTCGGGGTCGTGGGATTTGCGGTCGGCCAGAAAGCCCGAGAGCGCAGCGGGATCGGCGACAGCGGGCAGGGTATAGCCGAATCCCTGAGCAATAGCGACGATGCGCGGCCAGCGTTCCGGCGACCGCACGACGCGCTGAAGCGAGGGAATTCCCACCGCGAGGAGGCGGGTGGCGATAGTGGTGTTCGCGGCGATCATCAGATTCTCGATGAGCGTTTTCGCCTCGTTCTTCTTCGGCACGTCCAGCCCCACCACTCTGCCGTTCTCCACGACGGGACGGGCCTCTACGGTGTCAAATTCCAGTGCGCCGCGTTGCGTCCGCAAGGCTTGCAGCCACTGCGCCGCCTCCTGCTGCAAGCGCAGTTGGTCCTCTAAAACCTCAACGTGGTGCGAAGCCAGCGCAGACGCGGAACCGCTGTCCAGCCACGCTCCCACCTCGTCATACGTCAACTGTGCGCGGTTACGGATCAGCGCCCGATAGACCGCAGACGCGACGACTTCCCCGGAACGCGCCACCTCCATCTCCACGACGACTGCCCTTCGATCCTGATCTTGCAGCAGCGAGGTCAGGTTGGTGGAGAGGGGTTCGGGGAGCATCGAGAAGATGGCGACGCCGGTGTAGATCGTCGCGGTGTTGTCGAAGGCGTGACGATCCAGCGCGGAGCCACGCGGCACATAGGCGTCCACGTCCGCAATGCCGACAAGCAACAGGATGTTGCCATTCGGCTGTCGCTCCGCGACTTCGATCTGATCCAGGTCCCGCGACTCCCGATTGTCAATCGACGACCAGAGCCGATCACGCATATCGCGAAGAAACGAAGCCTGAAGCGGACGTTCAGGCGCGGCCTGTATCTCCTGCAAATCCGCTTCTGCATCGAGAGGGAGGGTAGGTACGAAGCCTTCTTCCTGCATGGCGCGGAAGGCGCGGTCGCGGAGGTCTATCGAAGGGTACGGCGCAGACGTCATGGTCGTGGATTCCCGCCTATTTTTTGTGGTAGACGCCCGGCCCGACACTGTAGAGCGAAGCCCTTGCGTCTTTGCCGTTTTCCGGCACAAGCGTCAGCAGCGTCTTGTCGGCATTGACCGACCAGCGCAGGTGGACTGCTCCGGTATCGCCCTGCGGAGCCTGCTCGTTGTCATAAACGACCGTCAGAAAGTCGGGCGAAGTCTTCCAGTGCAGCCCGTACATCTTCTTGCCGTTCGTATCGAACTCCCCGGTTCCATCTGCATTGAACACATAGCCGGAGGTGATTTTCGTCGGAGCGCCTTCTCCAGGCTGTATCTCGTCCGTAACTTCCCAGTGACCCAGAAATCCCTGAGCGTCCGCAGCAGACGCGGCAGCGCCGGAAGGCGGAACGGGAGGGGGCACACTGACGGCAACATGATTCTCCGGCACAGGAGCGGTAGGGGCCGCAGGAACCGCCGTGACAGGAGGAGCAGGAGCCGCTGCCGGTTTCACTACCGCCGGTTCCACGGGAGGCGGCATTTCAATTCCAAACAGCCTTTGCGCCCAGCCCGGCCCGGTCATCGCGTGTTTCGTCGCCGAAATGCCTGCAAAGAAGCCCAGACCAAACAGAACCAGCGTGCTGAACAGAAAGAACTTGACACGACTTCGACCCCCGGTCGGACGCGAACTGCCGGAGGGGGATGATCCAATACCAGCCATAACATTTCTCCTCTCGCCAGACTCGTTGTGTGCTGAAAACGCGGACACGTCAGAGTGTGGCTCTACACTCTCTACGTACCCCGCCAGGAAGTGTCTTCACGAATTCAAAATAGCGCCTCGCAGGTTTCGGAAGGTTCTGGTTGTCGGGTTGAATTGGTAGGAAGAGAGAAAGGGCAAGGGATTGGCGCATTTCCGTCTGGAAGACGTTTGCTTTTTCCTGCCGGAGGTTTTCAACCCCCGGAAAACTTCCGATGCGTTAAGCCAGCGTCCGGCGGATGGCCGCCAGCACATCCTCCAGAGAGGGCAGGACAGCGTATTCCAGATCGGGATGGAAGGGGATCGGCAGGTCGGCGCGGGCGACGAGCTGCGGGGAGGAGAGGAGCGTATTGAAACTCGACTCGTTCGAGACCATCTCCGCGATCAGGGACTGCCCGATGCCTGTCGTCTTGCTGTCTTCATGCACGACGACAAGCCGACCTGTGCGAGCCAGTGATTCCGCGACAGCGGCATAGTCACAGGGAACGATGCTGCGAAGGTCTATCACCTCAATTGAGACCTCTTCCTCCTGCATCAGGTCGGCGGCTTTCTCCGCGAGTTCCAGACAGTTGCCCCAGGAGACCAGTGTCACATCACTGCCGGAGCGCAGCGTCTTCGCACGTCCGAGCGGGACGGCTTCCAGAGAGCCAGCGACCGTGACGCGCTTGCGGAAGATATGTTTCGGGAGCAGAATAAGCGTCGGATCGTCGGAATGAAGGGCCGTCCAGAGCAGGCCCGCTGCGTCTTCCGGGGTGCTGGGAATGACGATCTGAACGCCGGGGATATGCGCCCACATCCCCTCGTTGCTCGCGCTGTGCCAGATACTGCCGCCGGGGAGGTAGGCGCCGTAAGGGGCCAGAATCACCATCGGGCATTGCCATTCACCGCAGGTGCGCCAGCGCAGTGAGGTTGCCTGCGTCATCAGTTGGTTGAGTGCGGGGCAGAGAAAATCAATGAACTGCATCTCGATGACAGGCCGTATTCCGACGCTCGCCAATCCGACGCCTGCGCCCAGAATAGTCGCCTCCGCCAACGGGGCGTTGAAGACGCGGTTGGGGAACTGCCGCGACAGCCCTTTCGTGATGCCGAAGACCCCGCCTTTCGGGTCTTCGATATCCTCGCCGAAAAGCACGATCTGCGGGTCTTCCGAAATGGCGAACTGGAGTGTGCGATTGATGGTGTTCACCATCGTGGTCGGCTCGGAGAAGTGCAGGGGCAGGGGACAGACGGCGGCAGGGGCCGCGAACAGGTGATCGCTCACGGTTTCGGGGTCCGGCCCGGCGGCGGCCTCGGCCCGCAGATAGTCGGCATCCACCTGTTCGGCGATCCGGACCAGTTCCTGCTGCCAGGCGGACTCGGTGAGTTCACCCGTCTCGAAAAGATGCTTTGCCAGCGTCTCCAGCGGATCGCGGGTGCGCTCCAGAGCGATCTCCTCCGCGTCCCGATAGAGCCGATGATCGTCGCTGCTGGTATGAGAGCAGAGCCGGTCCAACTGGCACCAGAGAACGGTCGGCCCTTCGCCACGCCGTGCCTTCGTGACCGCAGCCTGCGCCGCGTCATACAGGGCAAATGCGTCGCGGCCATCTACGCACACCAGATGCTCGCTGCCCAGAACCCCCAGACGGTAGGGGAACATCGGCTCGGTCGGTGTGCTGATCCCGTAGCGGTTGTCCTCGATGACGAACAGGACAGGAAGTTTCTCCTGCGCTGCGAAAGCGACTGCCTCGTAGAATTCGCCCTGCCGCGTCGCGGCGTCGCCAACGGTCGTGAGCACGACCTGATCGCTCTTCGCCAGTTTGAAGGCCCAGGCGGCTCCCGTAGCGGGCAGGCACTGTGAGGCGGTCGGCGTCGCGACGGAGAAGATACCGCGCTTGCGGTCGCTGTAATGGCCGGGCATCTGCCTGCCGCCGCTGCTGCTCTGCTGACGGGCGTAGTAGGCGAGAGCCAGCTCGTAGTTCGTCACCCCTTTTGCCAGAGCCAGAGCGCGATCCCGGTAGTAGGGGAAAAGGTAGTCGTCGGGGCGCAGGGCGCAAAGCAGCGCGGCGAGCGATTCATGGCCTGTGCCGGAAACCTGAAACCAGCCCTTGCTCTGACGCATCAGAATGCCTTCGCGTCGGTCGCCTTCCCGTGCGAGCGCCATCAACCGGAGCAATGACAGCGCGGGAAGCAGTTCCTGACGCTCTGCGGACAATGTATACATAACCCAATCCTTCGTAAATAGGTTTACGTTTGGTTCTGCTTCGCCTGCCTGCTTCGCCCAATAGGATATCCGCAGCGTTTCTTGCAAAAAGCGGTGTCCGGGCTTCACTGTACGGGGAGGGAAAGGAGTGGTGGTCTATTCGGGAAACAGCACACACTCTCCTGCCTTTCCCACCCAAGACTTTACGCCCGGATATTTCGCTTCCAGAAACTGCACGAACGCCGCTGGGTCTTCCTGATTGCCGACAAACATATCCCAGTGCGCCGCGACCGCGAGACCGGGCCGAAGTTCGCCCGCCAGCTCTGCGGACTCTTGAAATGTCAGATTGCCCGCGCAGTTGCGGAGATACCGTTCCGCGTCGCGTCCATTGATGGGCAGAAACATCACATCGAACTTCTTCCACTGTTGGAGTGTGGTGAGCAGCCCCTCGTAGGCTATGGTGTCTCCAGCATGGTAGATCGTGACGCCGTTCATTTCGACAACATAGCCAAGATAGGGAAAGCCGTGCGTTGGATGCTCGTCGAAATGTTCGTGCTTCGCCTTAATCGCCGTGACCCGTATGCCGCCGAACTCCCGGCTCTCGCCCGCATTCATCGGGTGCACGCGCTGTGCCGCGATGCCGCATTCGCCCGTCAGACGCTCCACTTCAGTGCGCGGGCAGACAAACTGCGCTCTGGGCGACGCCTGCGCCATCTGCGGCAGGGTCTCCGGGCAGAGGTGGTCGGCGTGTCCATGCGAGATGAGCGCAAGGTCGGCCAGTTGACACTCCTGTGGGGTCAGCAGCGAGGGGGTCTGTCGGGAATCCCAATCGGCATACCAGGGATCGAAATAGACGACCTTCTCTCCAGCCTTGACAATGAACGTGTGCTGCCCCATCCACCAGAAAGCCGCCTGTCCGTATCCTGTGACTGTTCCGGCGATGTCCGCAATCAGATCGGCATGGCTTTTTGCGATCTCTACTTTCGGAATCGTCTTCATCGTCGTTTCTCCATTTGCTTAAGTCGCCTGTTCAGATAAGTTTAGACAGCAGTCGGCCCACAGGAAGAGAACCTGTGGGCCGACTGCTGTTCTGTGCAGAACCTAGCGTATACCGTAGAGTTTCAGATCGTCCGAGCCAATGATGACCGTACCATCCGAATAGATTGCGGGCGAAGAGGAGACGCCACCGCCAGTCGTAAACGACCACTTCAGGCTGCCATCCGCAGGATTCAGTGCATAGATTTTCAGGTCGTCCGCGCCGAAGTAGATCGTTCCGTCCTTGCCGATGGCCGGAGACGAGCGAATCGCACCGCCTGCCGTAAACTCCCACGTTTTAAACGGTCCGTTCAGCGTACGGATGTTGTAGAACTTGCCGCTGCTGCTGCCGACGTAGAGGTTGTTGTTAGAGTCCAGAGCGGGCGAAGAATCGATTGCTCCCGCCGTTCCGTATGTCCAGATAACCGCGCCGGTGACTCCGTTCATGGCGTAGATAAGGCCGTTATCCGAACCGACATAGACGACGCCATCGGTGCCGATAGCCGGAGAGGACTTCACGCTGCCTCCGGTTGCCACCACCCATTTTTGAGAGCCGTCAGGATTGATAGCGTAGACCATGTTGTCCACAGAACCGACGATGATGGTCCCCTGTGCGGAGATGGCGGGTGAGGAAGTGACCGCTCCCTGGGTGCGGAAGGTAAACTTGACGCTTCCGGTGGCACCGTCGAAGGCATAAACGTTGCCATCATCGGAACCGACGTAGACCGTGCCGTCCACCCCGATATTCGGTGAGGAGTTGATCGAGCCACCCGCGAAGGTGTTCCATTTGATCTCACCGGTCAGGGGCTTCATCGCCATCACGTTGCCTGCCGCCGAACCGACATAGACCGTGCCATCCTCCCCAAGCGCCGGGGTGGAGACGACAGCGCCGCCGGTGGGAACGGCCCAGCCAGGATTAGGAGGACTGTTTTGGAGCGGGCTGAGGTCAATGGCGTACACTCTGCCATCGCTGGAGCCAAAATAGCAGAAGTTATTGAGGCCGATAGCCGGGGAAGAGTCGACGGGGCCAGAGGTCGGGAAGGTAAAGGAGAGACCCGGTTGTGCGCCGGAACCCTGACCCTGACCGTTGCTGACGAGATTGGCCCGGAAGCGCGGCCAGATGCCCTTGAAGAGGCCGCTGCCCTCCACGATGACCGTTCCCGTACCGGAGATTTTGGACTCGGTTTCCGTCGCCGTCAGCGTGACAACGCCAATACCGAGTTTCCCAATGGTCGCTGTAGCGCTTCCCGTTGTCACTGTCACCAGGGACGGGTCACTGCTTGTCCAGGTGTAGTTATTGTTTGCGGTGATGACGATATTGCCGTCCGCATCCATCGGCGTCGCCGTGACGAAGAAAGTAGTCTGGTCATCCAACGTCGTCTGGAGTGGGTTGGGCGCGACGACAATATTGGTGATCGTCGTTCCCATCGTCAGATTGACGGAGGTGTTGTTGTTGGCCGTGATGGTGATCGTTGTCGTCCCGGTAGCCTGAGCAACGCCGGTGCCATCCGCATTGGGGAACGCCGTCGCGACTACCAGCAGATTGCCTGTGGGCAGGGGATCAAACGTCACGACAGAATCCACGCCTTCATTGGGAATGAGCTTAGAGGCAAAGGGCGGGGATGACGTGGGAGGGGACGATTCCCGCGTGACAGTTTTGAACACGTCTACCCGGATACTGTTGGCCGCGACAGGAACCAGGCGGGTAGCGTTGCGTTTCGGCCAGTGGACGGTAAAGGTCGCTTTGCCGGCGCCTCGTGTGGTAGACGAGACGGAGTTTTTGGATCCGCCTCCGCAGCCTGCGAGGAGGGCCGTCAGCAGAGCGAGGAGTGCGGCGATCTGCAAGTTTCTCATTTGTGGCGACCTCCTAATTGCTGAATGTGGATCGTCCCGCTGCCAGCCTCGACCGTGACAGTCGCAGAGCCGCTTTTTGTGGGGTCGGCGGTACTGGTAGCGATAACATGGAAGACACCAGGCACTCTGGGAGCGGTATAGAAACCGTTTTCATCTATCGTGCCGCCGCCTTGCTCCTGAACAGACCAGGTGACTCCCGTACCGGAAAGGCCGGTCGTGATCGCTCTGAACTGCTGCGTGTCCAAGAGGGTAAGTGTGACGTCTCCAGGGATGACGACGACAGGGATCGTGACGATGAGCAGAACCGTGATCGTCTGCCCTGAATCTTTTTCCGTGACGGTGATGGTACCGTAGCCGACATTCGTGCCGGTGAAATTTCCATTGGCATCGAACGTTGCCAGCGTCCCGTTGTCCAGACTGAACACGAAGTTGCCCGGCGGCACCAGAACGACATTATTGCTGCTGTCTTTCGCGGTAACGACAAGCTGCGCTGTCTGGCCGACGATAATGGCGAGTGGATTCGGACTGAAATCCAGATGATCGATCGTGCTGTTGATGTCTACCGTCGTCGAGATGGTCTGCCCGGCGATGATGGCGACGTTCTGTACGCCAATGCCCTGGACGACGCCGGTTCCATCGGGGTTGGGATACGCTTTGATCGTGATCGTAGCGGGGCCAACAGGCAGCGCACGGAAGAAGACGGTGCTGGTATTCCCGGTCTGCGGCCGAGAGACGGTCTGCTGCTGAATGATCGTGCCGCCTTCCGAGATGGAGATCGTCAGACTCTGCGCTCCGGCGGGGATGACGCGTGTTGGCGAGGGCCATACGATGGAGAACTGCACGGTACCCTGCGTCCTGGTCGGATCGCTTGTCCCGGTTCCCCCTGAACCGCCCCCACATCCTGCCAACATCAGCGCACAGCCCAGCAGGAGCAGGCAAATTCCTGTCACAAGCTTCACTGCGGTCCTCCTTTATAGGTTTCCTACGTAAGCGTCCTGAAACGCCGTGTCTGAATAACGGGTGAACGTTACTGTCTGTTCTTCACGGTCAGTGGTCAGTATAGTGGCTAAAAAGCTCACTGACGGAGTTGTCTTCGTGAATGCGGAAAATCGCATCCGCCAGAAGCGGCGCGACGGAAAGAACCTTGATCTTCGGATGGTGTTTCGTTTCCGGTAACGGGATGGTATCGGTCACCACCAGCGAACGTAACGGTGAGCATTGGACACGCTCGACCGCCTTTCCCGAAAGGATGGCGTGGGTGCAGCAGGCGTGGACTCCGGTCGCGCCCCGATCCATGAGCGCTTCGGCGCCCTGCACAATACTGCCGCCGGTATCTATCATGTCGTCTATCATGATACATACTTTACCCGAAACATTGCCAATGATCTCCATAATCTCCACCTGGTTTGGCGCGGGACGGCGCTTGGCGATAATGGCGATGGAGGTATCGAGATGCTCGGCAAGCGCCCGGGCGCGGGCGACCCCGCCTACGTCCGGGGAGACGACGACCGTGTTGCCATCGTAAAGCCCCTCAGCCTTAAGATGATCGGCGATTAGCGGCCCGGCGTAGAGATGATCTACGGGCAGGTCGAAAAACCCCTGAATCTGTCCGGCATGAAGGTCGAGACAGAGGACACGACTTGCCCCGGCCTGGGTGATGAGATTCGCGACCAGACGCGCCGTGACCGGTTCACGCGGCTTGATCTTCTTGTCCTGGCGGGCATAGCCGTAGTAGGGCAGGACGACGGTGATGCGGCGGGCGGAAGCGCGGCGGAACGCATCAATCATGATAAGCAGTTCCATCAGATTGTCGTTTACAGGAAAGCAGGTCGGCTGGATGATAAAGATGTCCTGGCCTCGGGCGCTCTCCTCGATCTTGACAAATATCTCTCCGTCGGAAAACTGCTTGACGCAGATTTCGCCCAGCGGTGTCTGGAGTTCCGCAGCGATGCTCGCTGCGAGGGCAGGATTTGCGTTGCCGGAAAAGATTCGCAGGCCGTGATCTCCTCGCATCGTTCTCTCCTTCATCACCCGATCAGAATGCGCCTCTCGTGGGAGGTTTTTCGCCATTGGCATCAGCGGAGCCTATATCGAGCCATCGCGCCGACTAGGGGGAGTCGGGGCGCGGGGCTGGTACAGGAGCGTTTTTGGCACGATAGCGGGCGGCCCAACCCTCCTTGAGAACGGGCAGCGAGCGAGCGATCACGAGCGTGTCGTCCGGGACATCGTTCGGAACAGCGGAAGCGGCGGCGATAAACGCGCCATCCCCAATCGTCAGCGGGGCGATCAGCGTGGAGTTCGACCCGATAAAGGCGTTTTTACCGATGACCGTGCGGTGTTTGCGGTAGCCATCGTAGTTGCAGGTGATCGTGCCTGCGCCGATGTTGGTACCGGCCCCCACCTCCGCATCCCCGATATAGGCCAGATGGGATGCCTGAGCGCGTTCTCCAAACACGGCGTTCTTGAGTTCAACGAAATCTCCGATTTTGACTCCGCGGCCCAACTGAGTTCCAGGGCGCAGGTTGGAAAACGGCCCGACTTTGACGCCCTCGGCCAGGACGCTGCCGACCACCTGAGAGGCAAGCACCTGCACCCCGTCTGCCAGCGTGCTGTCGGCGATGCGCGTCATGGGGCCGATGGTGCAGTTCTGCCCGATCCGTGTTCCCCGGTACAGAAACGTGTTCGGTTCCAGGACGGTATCCTGTCCTACCTCGACATCCACTTCGACGTAGGTGTTGGCGGGGTCGGTAACGGTCACGCCGCCGAGCATCAGGTCGCGCAGCAGTCGGCTCTGCAGGACGACTCCGGCCTGCGCTAGTTCCACACGATTATTAACGCCGAGCGCTTCCCGGGCATCGGTGAGCGGCATTCCGACGATCATTCCGCCGCTGTCCGCGATGAGGCCCACGGTGTCCGTCAAATAATATTCGCCCTGCGTGTTGTTGGGCCGAATCTTCTCCAGAGCGGCCCAGAGCGCGGGCGCGTGGAAGGCATAAATCGAGGGATTCCACTCCGTGATCCGCTTCTGGTCGGGAGTCGCATCTTTCTCTTCGACAATGCCCACGACATGGTTTTGCGAATTGCGGAGTATGCGGCCATAGCCGGTCGGATCGGGCAGAACGGCGGTCAGCAGGGCGGCTTCGGCCTGTGCCTCCCGCTGCCCGTCTATCAGCCGGGTCAGCGATTCCGAGGTCAGAAGCGGCACGTCGCCTGCCAGCACCACAATGGCCCCTGTCCAGTCCTTCAGAAGCGGATAGGCGGCGCGAACCGCGTCTCCAGTACCACGCTGCTGTGCCTGAAGCGCGTACTCTGCGTCGCTTCCCAGGCCCGCCCGCACGGCTTCGGCCTCAAAACCGACAATGACGACAATGCGCTCGATGCCTGCCTTCCGGCAGGCCCGAATGACATGGCCGGTCAGAGGAAGCCCGCACAGAGGATGCAGCATCTTCGGCAGACGCGATTTCATCCGGGTGGACTTGCCGGCGGCGAGAATAATGGCGGCCACCGGAGATGCTCCGGGTCCGGCGGAATCTGTCTGTGGTCTGACAGCGGCTGGAAAAGACGCAGGCGGAATCGCCGATGCGCTGGAATTGTCGGGCATACGAGAATACTCCCGAAAATGAACTTTTTGTCCCCACACCTCTGTTACTGCAATATTTGTGCCTAACTGGAGTGACAGCTTTCATTATAGGGGGAGTTGGGGGGTGTGTCAAGCCATTGCGAGATTACAGGTGCAGAATCCTGCATGAAATGAAATGCCCCGGACGCCAGTCTACGTCACGGGGCAAGAACGACAGCCGCAAAACGGTGTCAGTGGGGAACGTCCCGTCCGGTATCCAGAAAAGCTTCGAGTGCGATGCGGCTGAGCATCAGGTCGTCAATCCCGTTCGGGGCATTGATGAACGCCTCGATACTTTCGGCCACAAAGAGCGACTCGAACGGATCACACGCTTCCGGCATTCCGTCCTGCACCCAGTAGGGACGCAGGGTAGAGCGGACTTTGCGGTAGTTGGCGCACATCCACTGCCGCAGCAGCACATATCTCTGGCTGCGCTCCGCCTGAACGCCTTCTTTGGCCGCCCAGCACAGCAGGTCTACCAGCTCCTCATATTTCTCTTCAAACATCAATAAGTCCTGCTTTTTTCGGGCCTGGGCTTTTGCTTTCAGGCTCCAGGAGGAGTGATAACGCAGCGTGAAGCCACGCCACCAGTAACCGGGGGCCTTGACGGTGCGAATGCCGATGATCCGGGCGGTATGCGACTGTTTCTGAAAGTAGGTGCAGGTGATCTGCCACTGTTGCTGCAGACGTGGAAATAGTGCCGGGGGCAGTTCTAAGCGGATTGCCATGTCTCTCTCCTTGACGAACGCTCCGGTTCAATACGCTGGCGGCTTTAAGGAACCGCTCTCTTGTCGCGCCGGAACATTATGCCCGTGCGCCGTCAAACATTTCGGCAGGAAGGTGCGCGATTCTTACCGGTCGGCAGCAAAATCGCGGAAGCACTTTCGCGCCTCTTCGCCCTATCCGCAAGGGAAAGGAGAAGAACCAGATGGACGCTCCGTCGTCGTGGAGGAGTGGACAAATACGGCCCAGGTGAGAGCGGCGTTAGCGTTTCGCCACAAAGTTCAGCCGAAGATCGTTCAGCCGTCGCTGCATTTCGCGGTAGTTGTCGGCCTGAAGAGTCGCCTCTGTTTTGCCGAGCAGGAACTGGATCGCATCTATGGCGATCTGCGCCGCGTTCAAATCTACGAGGAGTTCTCCGGTCTGCGGGTCGGCCAGCAGTCCGAGCGCACGGCGGGCCTGACTGTCTATCGCGGGGAGCAGCAGGGCCAGCAACTGCGGGGTCGTGGTCTGCATTCCTGCCATCGCGACCAGCAGAGCCGGGTCCGGCATTCCAAACGGGTCTGCGTCATCCGCAAAGGGATCGTCTGTGCGCTCCGGTTCGGCAGACGAAACATTCGGCTCCGCCGCAGGCGGGGCGTCTGCCTGCGCGGTATTCGTTTCCGGCGCGGTGCTGTCCGCAACGGTCTCTTCAGCAGTTTGACTGGACTGTCTGCGGTCAACGACCTTCACCTCGGCGGGGTCATTGTCATGCATCGGAATGTCTCCCTGAAAAAGTGGTACGGGGCGCGAACTTCCGGTCAGAGCGGAGCCTGAATTCTCTCCACAGTTCCGTCGTTCCATTCCCGAAATGTAGGCACAGTATAGCACACCCCTTCGCCGAATGCAATGTTCCAAGAAGGCATTTTGAGGAGTTTTTTTGAGGAGAATTTCGCCGGGAAATTTCCTCGACTTTTCGCCTGTGGTTTGCCCCCAACGGCGCGTTCTCTCCCGCCTGCCGCGCCGTTCTGTCTTGACAAAACAGAGGCGCTCTGCCATAATGTCCCCAGGTTTTTCCTGCCGACATAGCTCAGCGGTAGAGCAGCTGTTTCGTAAACAGCAGGTCTCCGGTTCGAATCCGGATGTCGGCTTTTCCCATGCCATGTTGAGATTGTCGGGGTTTAGAACACAGAGATGTAACCCCTGACAGAAAGACTTTAAATCCGGGTACTAACCCGTAACTGCGCGGCACAATGTGCAGGCAAATTCGTAACTCCCCTTACGCAGGCGGGATGCGACGGACGAGGGGGCGACGGACTGAAGTCCCCGCTATTTGACCTTCGGCCCAGTTTCCTTCGGAAACGTTCAGGCTGTGAGGGCCACTCGTTGCCCTAAACAAACTCATCGCAATGGGTTTCGTCCGAAGGACGATCCGGCGAAGCCGCGTAGCGAGGGGTGTCAACCCATACGCGCTAACTTACGCACTTTAAACGCT
>JBBRLP010000012.1:0-69219 GCA_038231295.1 Chthonomonadales bacterium | reverse complement strand
GCCTCCGTCACCGTCGCCGCAGGAGCCACCACCGCAACGGCAACCGTCACCACCTCCCTCGTCTCCCAGACCACTCCCGTCACTCTCTCGGCGCTCCTCGACGGCGTCACGCAGACCACTCTCCTCACCGTCCTCCCCCGCCTGCCCTTCGATTTCGACAACGACGGACACAACGACCTCCTCTTCCAGAACCAGACCTCCAACCTCATCGTCGTCTGGTATGACAGCCTCCTCAGCATTCTCGGAGGCAGTTCCCTCAGCTACACCCCGGCTGCCGGGTGGCAAGTCGTCGGCTGTGCGGACTTTGACCATGACGGCACGCCCGACCTCGTGCTGCAAAACCAGAGCAGCGGTCAGATCGTCGTCTGGTATATGAACGGCAGCACAGTCGTCGGCGGAGAGGCGCTCAGTCTCCTGCCCGGCGCGGCTTACAAAGTGGTAGGAGTGGGCGACTTCAACGGAGATGGCAAGCCCGACCTGCTCTTCCAGAACCAGAGCAGCGGGGCCTTGGTGATCTGGTTCCTCGACAAGGCGGTGGTCACAGGCGGGACTTCGGTTCCGATTGTTCCGGCGTCGGGATGGAAGGTGGTTGGCGTGGGAGATATGAACGGAGACAAAAAGCCGGACGTGATCTTCCAGAACACGGCGACCAACCAGATCGCGTTCTGGTACTTCGACGGCGGGAACTACATTGGGGGAGTGTTGATGCCGACCACACCGGCGCTTGGCTGGCAGGTGCGGAGCGTGATGGATGTGGACAACGATGGGAAGGTGGACTTCGTGTTCCAGAACCAGACGAGTAATCAGTTGCTGGTGTGGTACATGAACGGGGTGAGTGTCAAGGGAGGCGGGGTGATGTCGCTCACGCCCGCTTCCGGATACAAACTCATGGCTCCGCACTAATCCACACGCTCACACGACAGTGAACTTCCGGCAGGCGCGTTCTTCAGGACGCTACTGCCGGAAGTTTTTCTTCCTGAAAGACTCCGCCTCCTTCAGAAAACGTCCTATGCTATAATGAACGCATTATGCAATAAGGAGCAAAAACATGGTCCGTCTGAACCTTGATCTCTCCGAATCGTTGTCTCATTCACTGGAGAAGAGAGCAGAACGCGAGGGACAGTCTCCAGGTGAATTTGTGCTGCACTCCCTGGAAAGAATCCTTAACGAGCCGCAAGAGGATCCGCTCTTGCAAGCCCTCGGAATACTGGAATCCGATACTTCTGACATAGGCCAGCGGCACGACGAGTACCTTGTTCAGGCTGAGTACAGCAGGAAATAAGCCATGCAGGAGGTTTTTGGCGATACTTCCGGCCTGCTCGCCGCATTTGTTTCAACGGAAATTGAGCATCAGACAGCAGCAAAACCCATGCGCCAATGGCGTGGTGATAGCACGTGCCTTGTCACGACAAACTACATTCTGACCGAACTAGTACCTCTTCAAGGTAGAAAGAATGTGTTACTTCTGAGAGTGCGATGTCGATTTTTGAACTCATCAGAAACATAAATGTACTACCTTGAAAAGGTACTAGTCTCCCTATACGTCAGCCGCATTCGCACACCGCGCGTTCAACAAATTCTCACGATTGAGCGGTTAAGAGCATCTCAGTGGGTTGAAATCGTCCATATGACTGCCGAATTGGATAGTCTTGCCTGGCAGCTATTCGTCTCTCGGACTGACAAAAACTGGAGTCTGGTAGATTGTAGTAGTTTTGTCCTCATGCAGCAGCGTGGCATTTCATCCGCTCTGACTTCGGATCATCACTTTGAGCAGGCAGGCTTCGAGATTTTGCTCTGATAGCGATTTCGTTCCTGCACCCATTTTCTTATCGCCTGCCTCTCAATCTACTAGTAGCCTGTCAAGGTAGTTTATTTATGTTGCCGATGAGTTCGGAAGTCGGGATTGCACTCTCGATAGGAACATATGCTTTCTACCTTGAAGATGTACTAGCGACGCGAGAGCAACCATGACAAAACCTCCGTCAAGCCTATCGGCTGACGGAGGTTTTATGACTTTTAGAAACGAAGCGGGAGACGAGATTCGGACTCGCGACATCAACCCTGGTAAGGTAGCGCTCTGCTCTCAACTATTCGTTTCTATCCCACTTCGTACACAGCAATTCTGTCTGCTCCAGAACGGTTTTCGTCGCACTTTCCTGCTTGTCCGGGGGGTAGCCGTGTTTGAGCAGAATGCGTTTGACCAGAAACCGCAATCGGGCGCGGGCCGTCTCCCGCACATTCCAATCAATGCTGATATTTGCCCGCACGGAGCGCAGCAGTTCCCGTGCGATTACCCGAAGATGCTCATCACCCAGAACCTTGACAGCGCTATCGTTCACTTCAAGAGCATCATAAAAGGCCAGTTCGTCCTCATTCAGCCCCAGTTGTTCCCCACGCTTGTTGGCCTCCCGCATCTCCTTTGCCAGATGGACCAGTTCGGCAATGACGGTTGCCGTCTCTACAGAGCGATTCTGATAGCGATGCAGGGACTCTTCCAGCATCTGCGCGAAAGAGCGTGACTGCATCAGGTTCGTTCGTGCGTAGCCCTTGATCTGATCCGTAATGAGGCGCTTCAGCGCTTCCAGGGCGAGGTTCCGATACTCGCTCCCCTGCATCTCCGCCAGGAACTCATCCGAAAGAATGGATATCTCTGGATGCGCCATCCCGACCGCGCCGAACAGGTCAACGACCTCGCCCGCCGAAATGGAACGCGAGACAATCTGACGCACCGCCGCATTCAACTCCTCCGGGGAACCCACCTCCCCGCTTTCGCCTGTCACTTTCACAATGCCGGCCTTCACCGCCTGATAAAACCCGACACGGTCGCGCAGGGCCAGTGCGTCCTCGTGCGGAACCGCCAGCGCAAAGGCGCGTCCCATCTCCGTGACCGCCTGAATATACCGTTTCTTGCCATCCTCCAGACCCAGGATGTGGTTCTGCGCGGAGAGCAGGATATGCAGACGTTCACCCGGAGTGCCACTCCAGAAGAGACTGTCGTCAAAACTGTGGAAGAAGGCAGAAACCACCTCAAACCGCTCCTTGAGGATAGCGACGGCCTGCTCCTGAGTCTGCGTCAGGGAGCCGCGTCCCTTACTCGCCGTGTAGACTGCCAGAGCCTTCTTGAGGTTCTCCGCAAGGCCAAGATAGTCTACGATCAGACCACCCGGCTTGTCCTTGAAGACACGGTTGACGCGAGCAATCGCCTGCATCAGCCCATGTCCCTGCATTGGCTTATCCACATACATCGTATGGAGGCAGGGAACATCGAAGCCGGTCAGCCACATATCCCGAACAATCACCAGTTTCAGCGGGTCGCTTACGTCCTTGAAGCGTCGAGCGATCCCGTCGCGTCCGGCCTTGTTGCGAATATGCGGCTGCCAGTCGAGATCATCCGTGGCCGAACCGGTCATGACCACCTTCAGAACGCCATCGGCATCGTCGGTGTCGTGCCACTCCGGGCGCAGGGCGATAATAGCCTTGTAGAGAGCGACACAGATACGGCGGCTCATGCAGACGACCATCGCCTTGCCTTCCTGTGCCGACTGCCGCGCCTCGAAATGCTGTACCAGGTCTGCTGCCACAAGCTGAATGCGCTTGTCGGAACCGACCATCGCCTCTAACTGCGCCCACTTGCGCTTCAGTTGGTCTTTGGTCGCCGCCTCTTCTCCCTCTGTCACCTCCTCAAAGTCGGGGTCAATCTTCGGCTTCTCGTCTTCGCGCAGTTCCAGTTTCGCCAGCCGTCCCTCATAGTAAATCCGCACGGTCGCGCCGTCCTTGACGGCCTGCTCAATGTCGTAGATGTCAATGTAGTCCCCGAAGACGGCGGGCGTGTTCTTGTCCGCGAGTTCGATAGGGGTTCCGGTGAAGCCGATGAAGGAGGCGTTGGGAACCGCATCGCGCAGATACTTGGCGAAGCCATAGGTCATCGTCGCGCCCGCTTCGGTTCGCGTGACTTTCGCTTCGAAGCCGTACTGCGAACGGTGCGCCTCATCTGCAATGACGACGATGTTGCGGCGATCGGAGAGCAGCGGCATGGCGTCGCCCTTCTCCTCCGGGGCAAACTTCTGCATGGTGGTAAAGATAATTCCGCCCGAAGCCCGTTGCAGTAGGTTCCGCAGATCGGCGCGAGAGTCCGCCTGTTCCGGAGTCTGCCGCAGCAGATGCTGGCAGTTCGCGAAGGTCGTGAAAAGCTGATCGTCGAGGTCGTTGCGGTCGGTGAGAACGATCAGAGTGGGATTCTCCATCTCCGGCTGCCGGATGACCTTTCCCGCGTAGAACACCATCGAGAGGGACTTGCCGCTGCCCTGCGTGTGCCAGACAACGCCGATACGCCGGTCTCCCGAAGTGCGTGTGGCCCGCACGGTGTTCTCTACCGCACGATTGACCGCGAGGGCCTGATGCGAGGCCGCCAGTTTCTTCCAGAGGTTCGCGCCATCGTTCTCAAAGACAAGGAAGTTCTGGAGGGTATCGAGCAGAATTTCTGGCCGGAACAGCCCGCGCAGCAACGTCTCGAGTTCCACGATGGAATTCGGCGGATGGGACGCAGGCGTCGTGTTGTCGCGCCAGGGCTGAAACCGTTCCCAATCGGAGGTCAGCGTTCCTACGCGGGCCTGGAGGCCGTCCGAAAGCACCATCAGCGCATTGTAGGGGAACAGAGTGCCGATCTGCGTCTTGTAGGTTTGGAGTTGGTTGTACGCGCCCTTGAGCGTCGCACCGGCATCGGCGGGGTTCTTGAGTTCGAGGATCGCCAGCGGCAGGCCATTGACGAAGACGAGGACATCGGGGCGGCGATTGTGTCCGCTCTCGATGATCGTAAACTGGTTGACAGCGAGCCAGTCGTTCGCCGCCGGATCGGTGTAGTCTATCAGGCGGGCGAAGTCGTGCTTCGTGGTTCCATCGCCGGCCTGATACGAGAGTTCCACTCCCTCCGTGAGCAGGCGATGAACGCGGCGGTTGTTCTCCAGCAGGGACGGATGATCCGGGCGGGAGATAAGGCGAAAGACCTCCTGCCGGGCATCCGGCGGCAGATGCGGATTGAGTCGGGCGATGGCGTCCCGCAGTCTGTTCTCAAGAAGAATTTCTCCGTAGTTTCCCCGTTCCGGTGCCGTTCCGTCCGGGGCAATATCGGGGCCGTGCAGGACGGTATAGCCGAGGTTTTCAAGCCAATTCAGCGCCGCGTCTTCGAGCATGGATTCAGTGAAAGTTGTCATGCTAGGTTACTCCCAACGAAGCGCAAAATCAGGAAAAGACATTTCAGGCGTATAAAGGGGTTAAAGGATTCGCCCATTTCATTAGAGGAAATCACTATATGTGCCGAATTTGAGTTCATGTAACCCTATATAGCGACAGTAATTCGTCTTCAGATGCAAGGAGGGCGTATAAAGGGGTTAAAGGATCGCACCAAAAGACGCGCATTCCGTCGTTTTGACGACGAAGAGGAGTCTTTCCGCTCCATCCGGCTGTGGCCCGCTGCATTCAATCACCAGAGGATAGGTGCGTCCTGCATCCAGCACACGATCAATGCGCCGTGAAGATTTCGCCATCGAGAGGGCAGTTTCCTAAACACAGCAGGGGACAGTGATTTCTCCACTGAGCAGGCGAGGAAGGAGGGCGTCCCTCATTACGGCGAGCGTTTGGTTTTCCATCTCATTCGCCAGTATTTTTTGGAAAATGGGTTTGACAGTTCTTTCGTACTCCTCCTGAATGGCAGAGTCAGGTATTAAGATAATCATTGAGATGAGTTGATTTTTGTTTAGATTTAGAAAAACTGATCCCCCACTACCTCTGGCTCTTATTTGGTCAGCAAGCCCTCTCATGGTGTAGTAAGCGAAGTATTTACCAATCCCACTTTTCGGGACAACACTATTGATTTGTTGATTAGTCTGTGCAATCCGGCTGGTAATTGCCACAAGTCCAGGTGTTGCAATGCAACTTACACAGATAGTTCCTATGGGCAAAGTCTTGTTAAGTTGGGTACTCACTCCAAGAGTAGAAAGTGTTCTCGTCGTTTCAGTAACAAAAACTTTGCCGTGCATATCAGGAATCGTCACAAATTGCACATCCCCCTCATAGTTTGCAGGATCATTAGTTGGAGGTGTCTTACCACATATAACCTCACCTAAATCTGCCACCTTTCCCATATACCAATCCTCAGGCATGACCCCACCAAACGGCTCAAAATCCACAAACCACGCCTTGAAGAGCGCACGGGCAAGGGCTTCCAGAGTTTCGTTCATACGGCGGTTCAGTTCGATTTTGTCGTCGAGTGAGCCGAGGATTCGGGCGATGGCGCGTTGTTGGGGAGGGGTGGATAGTTGACTGCAAGGGCATAAAAATCTCCTCTACTTGTCGAAGGGATTGCGGAACCACTATCCATTGCATTGATGTCTTGAGTAAGAAGCGCATAATATGCCCAACGCATATCCATCAACGACAACGCCTGCGTGTTCGCATAATGGCTCAGTGTGGAAACCAATCGGCCCGTTTGTGCCAAATACACGGTATTCCCCTATTCCATTATAATTGCGTAGCCCCTTCCCGTATTCGAGCGTTGCAATTTCTCCCCACTTAAGAGTTTGCCAATCGCTCACGGGTTCAGCCCTCGTAGGTTCTCGGTGATGGCAGGAGAAAAGAAGACGCGATCAGTCATGGGGCGTATCCTCCTGTTTCATCTGGATGGTGAGAGCGGTGAGTTCGCGTTGGATTTCGATGGTCAGTTCTTCCTCGGTTGGGAGGTGCAGTTGGTAGCGGGCAGCGAAGACCTGCTTTGCGCGTTCTCCGAGCGTGTAGCGCACGGCGGCTTCGTTTTTGCCGGTGCCGAGGAGAATGCCGACAGGTGGGTTCTCCTCCGAGCGTGTCTCCTCTGCCTCATAGTATCCCACATAGAGAAGCATCTGGCCGATGTCCTCCTGCGTCAATCGCCCCGTTTTCAGATCAATCAGGACGAAGCAGCGCAGCAGACGATGATAGAAGACAAGGTCAATATAGAAGTGATCGCCCTCTATGGTGATGCGTTTCTGCCGCGCCACAAAGTGCAGGTCGCGCCCCAACTCCAGAAGAAAGTTCTGCAAACGATCCATCAGCGCCTGTTCCAGATCGTTCTCCTGCCATTGTCCGCGTTCGGGAAGACCGGTGAACTCAAGGACGAAGGGATCTCGGAGGAGGTCTTGCGGGGTGAACGGTTCCGCGCCCTGTTCGGCGAGGCGGCGGACGCCCTCTTGATCGCGGGAAGCGGCGATGCGCTCATACAGAAATGAGTGTATCTGTCGTTCCAGTTCGCGGGTAGACCAGCGGGATGCAATGGCTTCCGTCAGATAGAACTGCCGAGCCTCCTTCTTGTCAACCCGACAGAGAAGACGGTAATGTGTCCAGCTCAATTCGTGACGCAGTGCGTCACGAATTGGAAAAGCGAGGTAGACGAGCCGCATATAGCGCAAATTGGATACGTCAAAGCCCTTGCCGAACTCTGCCGTGAGTTGTGCGGCGAGAGTTTCGAGGAGGCGTGAGCCGTAGTCGGCGCGTTGGCTGCCGCGTTGCTCCTCTTCGACGATTTCGCGTCCGACATCCCAGTACGCCTGCACCATCGCGGTGTTGACGGCAGAAAGGGCGGCACGGCGGGCCTCCATCAGCACGGCGCGAATGCGGGTGAAGGTCTCCGGCGTGGTCGGAAGCAGGTCGTCGCTCACAGGGTCAGCCCTTGTAGGTTCTCGGTGATGGCGGCTTCGAGACGAGAGGATTCGGCGAACTGCGCGGTCAGCTGCTCTGTCAGGCGAGCGAATTTCTCGGGGAAGACCTCGCTGTCTTCCTCCACATCCTCCGCGCCCACATAGCGGCCCGGCGTCAGGACATAGCCATGCTCGGTGATGTCGGCCAGTGGCGCGCTCTTTGCAAAGCCGGGAACGTCGGCATAGGCGTCTGCCATCACCTCACCACGCCACGCATGGTAGATATCTGCAAGGCGCTTGACCTCCGCTTTCGTCAGTTCGCGGTGCGTCCGGTCTATCAGGACTCCCAGTTTGCGGGCATCGAGGAAAAGCGTCTCGCCGCTGCGCTTGCGAAAATGGGAATCGGCCTTGTTGCGGGCCAGGAACCAGAGGCAGGCGGGAATACCCGTCCCATAGAAAAGCTGCGTCGGAAGCGCGACGATACAGTCCACAAGGTCGGCTTCGATCAGGTTCTTGCGGATCGTCCCTTCGTTGTTGGTGTTGGAGGAGAGGGAGCCGTTGGCGAGGACAAAGCCTGCTACCCCGTTCGGCGCGAGATGATGGACGATGTGCTGCACCCAGGCGTAGTTCGCATTCCCGACCGGAGGAACGCCGTACTTCCAGCGCACGTCGTTCACGAGGCGTTCGCCGCCCCAATCGCTCGCGTTGAAGTGGGGATTGGCGAGAATGAAATCGAAGCGTTTGTCCACGTGCAGATCGTTGTGGAAGGTGTCGCCGTGATGCGGCCCCAGATTGGCATCAATGCCGCGCAGGGCGAGATTCATGCGGGCCAGCCGCCAGGTCGTGGGATTGCTCTCCTGCCCGAAAATCGCGATGTCCGCCAGCTTGCCGCCATGTTCCTTGATGAACTCCTCCGACTGCACAAACATTCCCGAAGAGCCGCAGCAGGGGTCGTACACCCATCCCTTGAAAGGCTCGATCATCTCCACCAGCAGGTGCACCACACAGCGCGGCGTATAGTGTTCCCCGCCTCCACGTCCCTCCTGCCCCGCGAACTTGCCCAGGAAATACTCATAGACGCGCCCCAGAATATCCTTGCTGCGGTTCTCTCGATCTCCCAGCCCAATCGTGGAGATAAGGTCAATCAGTTCGCCTAACTTGTGCTTGTCCAGCGTCGGGCGAGCATAGTCTTTCGGCAGAACGCCCTTGAGGGGCGGGTTCTCCTTCTCGATAGCGTGCATGGCATCGTCAACACGCTTGCCAATGTCGGGGAGTTTGGCCGCATTCTTTAATGCGCCCCACCGGGCTTCGGCGGGAACCCAGAAAATGTTCTCGGAAGTATAGGCATCCCGATCCTCCACAAGGATATAACGTTCGGACGGCTCCTTGACATAGTAATCGGAATTCGGGTCCTGCACATAGAGCGTGAGTTCGTTGTACCGCTCCTCGAACGCATCGGAAATATATTTGAGGAAGATCAGCCCCAGCACAACGTGCTTATACTCGGAAGGGTCCATGTGACCGCGCAGTTTGTCGGCAGTAGCCCACAGTGTCGTCTCGAAGCCGAGGTTAGCTCCGGTTCCCTTCGCATTTGTCGTATACGATGCGCTTTTCCGAGCCATGTACTGAATCCCCTTTTGGATAGGCCGGCCGCCACAGACGCCTGCTCAATCAACTCAATAGACCCCGGTGCTGCCAGCAGTCCCTTTCACCGCTTGCTTATCTTCGATATTCCGCAAGACAAAACCTCCGTCAGCCTATAGGCTTGACGGAGGTTTTGTCTTGCGGAAACGAAGCGGGAGACGAGATTCGGACTCGCGACATCTACCTTGGCAAGGTAGCGCTCTACCACTGAGCTACTCCCGCATAGTGAAAATACAACGCTCCAGACTGGTGGGGAAGCAGGGATTTGAACCCTGACGCCTTGCGGCACTAGCTCCTAAGGCTAGCGTGTCTGCCGTTCCACCACTTCCCCGTTGACTTCGACTGTGCGGCTGCGGGTCGTCTGCGGCGGTGGGCGACAGCCGAAACGCGCCGGGAAGACTGGAAACGGAGCGATGTCTCTACCGGCAATAATATACACCGGATTCGCAGAGTTGTCAAGGGCAAAAATCGCCCGACGGAGGATTCGGGCAGGAAGGGAACGGAAGAGCGCAGAATAGAGCCTCTGCGCGTGAACGTTAGTGCGGAGGAGAGAAGCTGTGAGGCTGGAGAAGAAGCTGATATTGAAAGAGGACGGGCGGTATCTCGTCTTTTACCATAGTGCGGAGAGCGCATCGGAGGAGCAGAGCAAGGCGTTCGCGGAGGTGGCGGCAGAAGCGACTCCTATGAGTGCCCCGACAGCGCAGGAGACAGGCGCGACGGTGAACGAGCCTTCCGCAAACGGTCGCGGTTCGGCAGGGAACAAGGGAGCGGCGAATGTCTGAACTGCGCTGGAACCCGACGCTGGAAGAGTGGGTGATTACGGCGACGCATCGGCAGGACAGGACGTTCTTCCCGCCGCCGGGCTACAATCCCCTCGCCCCGACACAACCGGGAGGTTTCCCCACCGAAATCCCCGCCCCGACCTATGAGATTGTGGTGTTTGAGAACAAGTTTCCCTCCCTGCGGCGCGAAGCCCCGGAGCCTTCTCTCGAGGGAACGGAACTGATGCCGGTGCTGCCCGCACAGGGCGTGTGCGAGGTCGTCTGCTATACGCCGGACGCAGAGGGCGAACTGGCGCGGTTGCCCGTCTCCAAAGTGGAGGAACTGGTCTATGTGTGGGCGGATCGGTTCGAGGAGTTAGAGGCGCACGATTTCGTCAAGTACATCTACATCTTCGAGAACAAGGGCAAAGAGATCGGGGTGACCCTGAACCATCCGCACGGGCAGATCTACGCCTACCCGTTCGTGCCGCCCATCGCGGAAAAAGAGGTCGGGGCAGCGCGGCGGTATTTCGAGCGCACGGGACGGAATGTCTACGCCGACATCCTGCAACAGGAGTTGAAGGACGGGCGGCGCGTGGTCAGCCAGAACGCGCATTTCGTCGCGGTCGTTCCGTTCTACGCTCGCTACCCCTACGAGGTACATATTCTGGCGCGGGGAGAGCGAACAGCGATCTCCGAGTTCGACAGCGAAGAGCGAACGGCTCTCGCGCAGATACTCAAAATCGTCATGGAGAAGTACAACAACCTGTGGAACCGCTCGATGCCGTACATTATGCTGATGCACCAGCGTCCCTGCGATGGTACGGACTACGGCTTTTACCGCTTCCATATCGAATTCTATCCGCCCTACCGAACCCCCGACAAGCTCAAATATCTGGCTGGCTCCGAGGCCGGGGCGGGAGCATTCATTAACGACACGCATGCGGAAGTGACAGCGCAGACGCTGCGCGAAACTGCACCGCTCTAAGGAGAGACCGATGAAGTCCGCTCTCTATGCCATTTTCGCCCTCGCCCTGCTCCTGAGCCTGCCGCGAACGCTCAACGGGCAGCGGGGAAATGAGAGGCCCTCCCCCTATGCACAATGGTCGCATGGGCCTGCCCGAAACGCGAACTCGTTTCCCATCGCCGTCTGGCTGCAATCGCCCGAAAACGCAGCCCGCTACAAGGCGGCAGGCTTCAACCTCTATATTGCCCTGTGGGAAGGCCCGACGGAAGCGCAACTCAAGGCCCTCAAAGCGGCGGGAATGCCGGTCATCTGCGCCCAGAACGCGGTCGGGCTGGCGCATCGCGACGACCCGACGATTGTGGGCTGGATGCACGGCGACGAGCCGGACAATGCCCAATCCATCACCGATCCCGCCACCGGCAAACAGAGTTATGGCCCCTGTATCCCTCCGGCAAAGATTGTTGGGGATTACGCCCGCCTTCGCGCCGCCGACCCCACCCGGCCTATCCTGCTGAATCTTGGGCAGGGCGTCGCGAACGACGACTGGATAGGGCGCGGGGAGGGCGCGAAACTGGACGACTACGCCACCTATGTCAACGGCGGCGATCTGGTCTCGTTCGATGTCTACCCCGTTGCTGGGCTGGAACGGAAAGACAGCGAAAACTTCCTCTGGTATGTTCCGAAAGGCATAGACCGTCTGACAAAATGGACGGCAGGCAAGAAACCGATATGGAACTGCATCGAGTGTACGCAGATCGGCAGTGACCGCAAAGCCACGCCGCATCAGGTCCGCGCAGAGGTCTGGATGGCGCTGATTCACGGTTCCAAAGGGCTGATCTACTTCGTGCATCAGTTCAAACCGGCCTTCAACGAACACGCCCTGCTGGACAACCCGCCGATGCTGGCAGAGGTCACCGCACTCAACCGCCAGATTCAGACTCTCGCTCCTGTCCTCAACAGCCCGACCCTCGAAAAAGTCGCTGCTGTCAAGTCTTCCTCGCCCGAAACCCCTATTGATCTGATGGTGAAGCGGCAGGGACGGGACCTCTACGTGTTCGCGGTGGGAATGCGCAACGGCGCGACGACCGGAACGTTCACCTTTCCCGGCCTTCCCGCAAACGCAACCGTGGAAGCGCTGGGCGAATCCCGCTCCCTGTCTCTCCATAACGGGCAGTTCACCGATACCTTCCGCCCTTACGACGTTCACCTCTACCGCGTTCATCTCTAGAATGCCGCTGTCCGTGTCGGCAATACGCGGTCAGCCGATTGGGAGGCGAGAAGGCTTTGGTAAGGACAGTGAGCGCAAAAACGCCTGCGTTGCCCCGGTAGCTTCGCTTGCACAAACGAGACCGATTGTGTTACAATAAGTTTGATGTCCTGCACGTCAGGATGTCTGACAGGCTAAAAGAGATTGGAGAAGCCGCCCCGTCCAGAGTTAGTGGCTCCGAACGAGGCGACCGGCCTACGGGCTTATAAGTCTTGCGACTTGTTCCGCAACTTACGAACGATCAGCCACAGCTGAACGCCGTAATACGCAGACCCGAGCGTGTAGCACGCAAGGCCCAGGAGATGACACGTGTTTGCCATTTCCGTTCTCCTTTCTGTTTTATTGCCCGCTTCGTTTCAGACCGCAGGATGTTCGCTGCATCCTGCGGTCTTTTTTCGCTTCAGGCATTTCTACTATACTCATTTCCGTTACCGAGCGCAAGCCCTGATAACAGACCACTCTACACAAGTGCTCTTCTCGCGAAGGCGCTTTTTTGTTGGGAGGATTCGGGGGCGTGGAGGCGGAAAGTAGCCGCATGAAAAACGTCTTTCGTCTGCCTCTTTTGCTGATTCTTGCGCTGACAGCGGCTTTCCGTCCGTGCCAGGCCGATTCGCGACACGCGGCCCCCAACAGCGCAAAACTTCTCGCCGCCTTCCGCAAAAGTTTCGAGCGGCCACACGTGCCTCTCGCGCCTATTGTGGTTTCCGAGGAGATGCAGGAGGGGTTGCGCGTCGAGAAGGTGACGGTCGCAAGCGAAGCGGGGGTGCGCGTTCCAGTGCTGATCGTCAGCAAGCCGGGAGAGGGTTCGCGTCGTCCGGCAGTGGTCTGTCTGCACGGCCTCGGAGGGCGCAAAGAGGATTTCACCGGATCGCTG
Source organism: Chthonomonadales bacterium (assembly GCA_038231295.1). GTDB lineage: Bacteria > Armatimonadota > Chthonomonadetes > Chthonomonadales > Chthonomonadaceae > JANXLO01. Next base: position 56,042 of record JBBRLP010000012.1, on the reverse strand, counting down.
AAAGAGTTCGCACGGCGGGGATTCGTCGGGGTGGCCGTGGACGCCCGGTATCACGGCGACCGGACGGGGAACCTCTCGCAGGCGATGATCGAGTCGTTCCGCACCGGCAAGGAGCATCCCTATCTCTGGGACACGGTCTGGGATACGTGGCGGGTGCTGGACTACTTGCAGACACGCTCGGACGTGGACAAAAACCGCCTGGGCGTGATGGGAATCTCGCTCGGAGGCCATACTACGTGGATGGTCAGCGCCGACCCGCGTGTCAAGGTCGCCGTGCCGTGCATCTCGGTCTGTTCGTGGCGTTGGCAGTTGGCGCATGAGGGCTATGGGCAGCGCGTCCGCAATCTTCAGGGCGCGTTCGACGCCGTTCGCAAGGATATGGGCGAGACAGAGATCACGCCGAAGGTGGTGGCGACGGCCTGGGAACACTGGCTGCCCGGCATTCCGAGCCGATACGACTGTCAGGATATTCTGGGCGCGATGGCCCCGCGCCCGCTGCTCATTCTGGGTGGCGATTCCGACCCGGTCGCTCCCCTAGAAGGCACACGCGAAGCCTACGCAGTTATCGAGAAAGCCTATGACCATGCTCACGCCGCCGATCACCTCCAGATGATTATCGCCGAACACTCCGGTCATGCCGTCACCGCAGAACACTACAAGGCGCTCTACGCCTGGTTTGACCGCTGGCTCAAACCCACTCCATGAGATTCCTGAACCCCAGCAGTTGGCGAATCAACGGTAATGCCTTTCGGCATATCGGGAACGCTCCTCGCAAAGACGCAAAGGACGGAACAGGCTATGAATAAACCCGGCAATTCCCCGAAAACATCTCTGGGACGGCGGGAGTTGGTGGTTCGGCTGTCGGGGGCGGCGTGGGCTTTCGGCGCGGCTCTGCGAAGCAGCGGGGCGATTGCAGCGCAGTCCCTTGCAGCCCAGCCGATTGCCAGCGATCCCTATACGCTGTATGTGCGGACCTCCCCGGACTTCCGACGGGTCAAGCAGGAGAAGGCGTGGCTGGCCAAAGCCTATCCCGGCTGGATATATATGCCCTGGACGTACCAGTGGAATATCGGCTACACCGAAGCCTCTGGGCTGTGGAGCCGCGCTCATGGATATAACGGCGCGTTTCTGGACGGCAACGGCGGCGCACCCGACTCGCCTCCCGGCAAACTCGATTGGATCAACCGCAACGCGCTGCGCTTCTATGTGGATCACACGGCGGGCAAGGGCAGTCTGCACCTGTGGGATGGCGGTAAGCAGAAGCCGCATCTCGCGGAACTGCACGGCAGCGGCGTCCGCGCTGTCCCGGTCAACGCTGCGCTGAAACAGAAGTTGTTCGACCTAATCCGTAACAATGTCTCGCAGGTCAAAGCCTCTCCCTACCGCGCCGCCTACGCCCTGGATGATGAACTCTCCTGGGGCCATTTCGTGCATCCGACGATGTGGTGCGTAACGGACGATCCCACCGCTTACAAGACCTGGCTGCGCGAGATTTACGGCTCCAACGCGGCTCCGGTAAGGACGCAGTGGATCACCTACGAAGCCATTCGGCCCCATCTTGCGGACTGGTCGGTGCGGGAGTTCGACGCCAGCCCGCTTATGGATCAGTGGACGTTCAACGACTCCGTCTGGTGCAATTTCCTCGGTGACCTCGTGGAGTATGCGAATACCGTAGACCCCGCGACGCCCTGCGGTTTCGTCGGGGGGCAGGCTCCGAACGCCTTCGGCGGCTACGACTACGCCCGCCTGATGCGGAAAATCCAGTATATCGAGGCGTACAACCTCGGCTCCTCACAGGCTATCATCCGCTCCTTCAATCCCCACAACGCCGTTCCCGCCGTCACCAGCCACTTCCACCAGTCGGTTGAGGACGACATCTGGCAGATATGGTACTATCTGGCGCACGGCAACCGGGGGCATATCGGCTGGGTGGAGAACTGGTTCGACGGCCAGACACCCCGCCCCTGGCACGAGACACTCACCCCGCACCTGCTGGCGGCAGGCAAGAAGATCGGGCCTCTGCTGGAAGGCGCGGAGTGGATGCACGATGGCATCGCCCTCTACTACAGCCACCCCTCCATTCAACTCGGCTGGATTCTGGACGCCGAGGCGCACGGGAGGACCTGGATCAACCGTGACGGCGATCATCGGCTTGGCGGGTCGCATCTGGTGCGGCAGGCGTGGGAGAATATGCTGCGCGATTCCGGCCTTCAATACAACTTCCTGAGTTACGTGGATGTGATTCAGAACGGGATTCCGGCGGAGTACCGGACGCTCATCCTGCCCGCCTGCCTCTGTCTCTCGGATACCGAAGCGAAGGCGATTGAGGCGTTCTGCAAAGGCGGCGGCACGGTTATCGCGGACTATCTGCCGGGAGTTTGGGATCAGCATGGGAAAGGACGACCGAATGGCGGGGCGTTGGATGCGCTGTTCGGGGTGAAGCACGATCCGGGAATGAAGGCAGGCGACGTATTCGGGACGCGCCTGTGGTGCGAGACTGACCAGGATGCGAACTACGGCTGGAAGACCTACACCGAACTGCTGACCAATGCCAACACCTGCCTCAAAGACCCGACCGGCTTCCACAAAGCGGTACGCGCCCTGCCGACCGGGAACGTGCATCGCGTGGGAAAGGGAACCGCCCTCCTGATGAATCTCTCCCCACAGTGGTACAATGCCTACCGTGTGGCAGGCCACGAGGCGGCAAAGCATCGGCAGACTTTTATGAACCCGCTTGAGGCGACCGGCGCAAAACGCTGGGTAGAGATTGAAGGGGCCGATGACGGCGTGTTCGGGTACGAAATCACCTATTTCCGCAGGCCGGACGGCAGGAAAATCCTGTTCCTCTGCGCCAACCCGGAAACGGTCGGTTCGGAGGTGGGCGGCGGCAACGCGGTCGGGCTGAAAACCAACTCCGCCAATGTCACGCTGAAGTTCGCCAGGCCCGTCCGCAATGTCCGCGACGAACGCAAAGGGCAGGCGCTCGGCAACGGCGACCGCTTCCCGTTCGTCTGGCCCCGCAACGAGGCGATTGTTCTCACCTTCGACTGAAAAGGAAAACTTCGATGCAGCTTACCGGTATCCACCACTTGACGGCGGTCTCTGCGGATATCCGCGAGAACTACCGCTTCTATACGCAGGTGCTGGGAATGCGTCTGGTAAAGCGTACCGTCAATCAGGACGATGTGTCCGCTTACCACCTGTTCTATGCCGATGCCGCAGGCAGTCCAGGCACGGATATAACGTTTTTCGACTGGCCGGTGCCACCTGAACAGCGCGGGACGCACAGCATCACGCGCACGTCGCTGCGTGTTCAGGGCAGTGTGGCGCTGGCATGGTGGGAAACGCATCTGCGGGCTAGCGGCGTGGAGGCCGGCAGGGTCACGGAGCGCGATGGGCGTCTGACGCTGGATTTTGAGGATAGGGAGGGGCAGCGGCTCTCGCTGGTGGATGATGGCGGCGCGGGCGATACGCCGAAAGCCTGGGAGCGCAGTCCGGTTCCCGCCGAGCATCAGATTCGCGGCCTGGGGCCGATCCTAATGAGCGTCCCGGCATTGAAACGCACGGACACCGTTCTGACGCAAGTCCTGAATATGAGTCCCGTCCGCGAGTACCCGCACCCGGACAACCCACAGCATACTATCTTCGTCTACGCCATGGGCGAGGGCGACGGGCCGCATACGGAACTGCACGTGGCCGTTCAGCCTGACCTGCCTGCGGCGCGACCGGGCGCGGGAGGCGTCCACCACGTCGCATTCCGCACCCCCACCGAAGCGGAATACCACGGCTGGACGGAGCGCCTGAACAGCCTCCACATCCCGAACAGCGGGGAAGTAGATCGGTTCTACTTCCGCAGTCTCTATTTCCGTGAACCGGGCGGCATCCTGTTCGAGATCGCGACGGACGGCCCCGGCTTCGCTGCCGACGAGAACGCCGCCACACTCGGCCAACAGGTTGTCCTGCCGCCCTTCCTGGAGCCACGCCGCGCCGCCATCGTCGCCAACCTGAAACCGCTCGGCTGATCTTGAACGGCGAGGCGTGTGCAGAAGCGATAGGATTGTTGCTATCGCTACTCAACCAGGGAGATGCCTTGAACGAGCAGATTCAAACACGTGCTGGAAATATTCACATCGTCCCGGCTGCGCCAGAAGACCTTGACGCGGTCCTGACTGTCTTTGATGAAGCGCTTGCCGGGATGGTGGCAGAGGGAAACGTGAAGCAGTGGGGAATCACGCCCTTTTCGCAGTTGCCCACGCTTGTAGAACGCTTCCGAAAGCATCTGGAAGACGATGTAGTGTTCGTGGCGATGAAAGAAGGCAGACTGGTGGGCGTACTTGTCGTGAACTGTGCGCCGCCGCCCTACTGCTGGCACGGCAGAGAGGAAGCCGCCGCCTATGTTCAGCCCTTCGCTACCGTGCCGAGTGTAAGGGGCGCAAAGATCGGGCATCTGCTGCTGGAGCAGGCGGCGCAGTATGCCCTTCGGCAGGGCGTGTCGCGGCTCAGGTTGGACTGTTTCGCGGAAAACCCCAAATTGCCCGCTTACTACGAGGGCGCAGGGTTTGCGTGTCAAGGCGAGTTTGCCGTGGGCGACTGGCACGGCAGAATGTTCGAGAAAATCCTCACACCAGAGACAGTTCCCTGATAATCTCAGGAGCCTGTAACGGTTCAAGAGGCTTCCTTTCCTCCTGAGCGTCAAACGAGTAACCATCCGCCTGGAACTAAAACGCTTCCGGGCGGTGTTCTATTGACGGCGTTCAAGAAAGCCGTTGCTGCCGTCTGCATCTTCAGAACGCTTGTCAAACGGTATAATAGAAGCAGTTCGCTGGCAGAACGGACGGAGATGCCGTTGGAGGAAGCGGGCGGACGGCCCCGGGCGAAGGCGCCGCGTCCGTGAGCGCAGAAAGGCTGTGAGACCGTGTCGGATGATATGACCGAAAACAATGTGCCGCACGTAGTGATTGTGGGGGGTGGGTTCGGGGGTCTGAATGCCGCCCGTGCGCTTCGCAATGCCCCCGTCCGGGTCACGCTCATAGACCGCAACAACCACCATCTGTTTCAGCCGCTACTCTATCAGGTAGCTACGGCAGGACTCTCGGCGGCGGACATCGCCTATCCCATTCGCAGCGTCCTGACCAGCCAGAAAAACGCGGAAGTCGTGATGGCAGAGGTAACGGGCGTAGACACGGCAAAAAAGCGCGTCCTGATGCACGACCTCTCCCTGCCTTACGACTACCTTATCCTGGCTACGGGCGCACAGGACAACTATTTCGGACACGACGAATGGGCGGAACACGCGCCGGGCCTCAAAACGATCTCGCAGGCCACCGACATCCGCCGCAGCATCCTGCTAGCGTTCGAGGCTGCCGAACTGGAGAGCGAATTCCAGAATCCGCACAATCTGCAGGAGCTGGAGTTGGATGTGGCGCGGCGCAAAGCCTACCTGACCTTCGTTCTGGTCGGGGGCGGGCCGACGGGCGTGGAGATGGCGGGCGCGATTGCGGAGCTTTCCCGCGTGGCGCTGGCCCGCGACTTCCGACACATTGATCCACAGTCCACGCGCATCCTTCTGGTGGACGCCGGCCCGCGCATTCTCGCCACCTTCCCGGAGGAACTTTCGCGGAAAGCGCAGTTGACGCTGGAGAATATGGGTGTCGAGGTCCATAACCATGCCAAGGTCGAGAAGGTGGATGAGGAGGGCGTCATCGTCAATGGCGAGCGCATCTACGCGAAGAACGTCATCTGGGCGGCAGGCGTGAAAGCGTCTCCGGCGCACGACTGGCTGGGCGCGGAGGCGGATCGGGGTGGGCGTGTGAAGGTGAACCCCGACCTCTCGGTTCCCGGTCTGCCGGAGGTCTTCGTGATCGGCGACACCGCCCATGCTGAAAACGACGGCAAGCCCCTCCCTGGAGTCGCGCAGGTCGCTATTCAGTCGGGCAGCTACGTGACAAAGGTGATCAAGGCGCGAATCGCGGGCAGGCAGGCTCCCGGCCCCTTCTCCTATTTCGACAAGGGCAATCTCGCGACGGTTGGACGCTCCTTCGCCGTCCTCGATTCCAATGGGATTCGGATGTCCGGCTTCATCGCATGGCTGGCCTGGCTCGGCGTCCACGTCATGTTCCTCATCGGCTTTCGCAACCGCATCTCCGTTATGATTCAGTGGGTCATCGCCTACCTGACCTATCAGCGCGGCGCACGTCTCATCGCCACCGGGCAGCCACCTCTGCCGCCGGGCAAGCCGCTTACGCCAACGGAAGCCCCTATCACTGCTAGTGCGCCGCTGGCAACGGCCGTATCGGCAGAACTGCCTGCCACGCCGGAAACCGTTGCGCCCGTAAGCAGTGCGTCAGAGCCTGTCAAGACACCGTGACAGCGCCCTCACTGCGAGTTGGCAGGAAATTCCTGATTGTGAACGCCGACGACTTCGGCTATTCGGAGCGCGTCAACGCAGCGATTATTCGGGCGCACCGGGAAGGCATCCTGACGAGTACGAGCCTGATGGTGGCGGAGCCGGGGTTCGCGCAGGCCGTCGAACTGGCCCGCAGCAATCCCGCGCTCGGCGTCGGTCTGCATGTTGCCACGACCTTCGACCATCCTCTCCTGCCACCCTCCGAGATTTCCGCTCTGGTCGGCAGCGACGGCAAGTTCGGCAGGGACCCCTTCCTGACCGGACTGCGCTACAGTTTCTCGCGGCCCGCCCAAACGCAACTGCGGCGCGAAATGGAGGCGCAGTTCGCCCGGTTCGCCGCGACGGGGTTGCTCTGGTCTCATGCCGACGGGCATCAGCATTTTCACCTGCACCCGGTCGTCTGGCATATTTTTCTCGATCTGTGTGGGCAGTATCAGGTGCATCGTATCCGCCTGCCCCGCGAAGCGCTGCGCCCGCACCTCCGCGTCGGCGGCGACAAACCCCTCTTCAACACCATCGCCACACTCTTCCTCCAACTCCTTAGCCGCCGCTGTCTACGAATGCTCCAGAGCCGCTGCGCCCGTGACGGCAGCCCCTACTTCTTCTGCGATCAGGTCTATGGAAACTACCAGACCGGCAACATGACGACCGACTATACCCTCCGCATCCTCCCGGAGATGCACGCTCCCCTGAACGAACTCTACTTCCACCCCGGTGCTCCCTACGCCCGCCCGCTTCCCTCTGACCAACAACGAGATGGCATCGAAGATGTGGAACTCGCCGCCCTGCTCTCCCCCGACGTCCGCGCCCGCGTCGAATCCCTCTCCCTCCAACGCGCCACCTACCCCGAAGCCGAGCAGGGCAGTAAAGGGTGACGCCCCTATTCTCCCGACCTGCATCTCATCTCAGTCCATTGGAGCCGGGCGTGATACGGAAATAGTCGAAGTCTACGGAACCTCCCGCCGCCTTTGTCGCGAAGTTAAACAGGGCAAACCGATACCCCATGAAATGGGGCAGCGTGTAAGTCAGCTTCAGCGCAGCGCCTATTGGATTCCAGGTCGTACCGTCCAGGCTGTAATAGAAATGAGCCTTGTCGGCTCTATTCTCGAAATCTGCTTCGATCTTGAGAAATAGGGTCTTCTGATCGAGCGGAATGGCAGCGGCTTCCACCGGCGTTCCGGACTCCGCGCTTACCATCACAATCGCACGAGAGTTCCCCGTCGCCTTCACCGAGACAAAGCCGTAGTTCTTCTGGAAGGCGGCAAGACCGGCGATGTCGCCGTCCGCCATGTTGCTCACGTCCAGAGAGATGCTTCCCGAACAGTGCGGGCCGAACATCCGCTGCGTAAGCGTATTTCTGGCGTCTGTCAGCGTGGCGTCCACGCGCCCGGTCGTCAGGCGCAGCCATCCGGGACGATCCGTCAGGGACCAGAAACGATTATCCGGGTTATGGTTCCACTGCCAGGCGAGCGGAAAAGCAGAGCGAACGCTGTCGTTCTCGCCTCGAGTGGTCTTCTTCAGAACCGCCATCACGCGGGCAGGCCGGTCGAACTCATCGGAGGCGACAATGCCGAGCAGAACTCCCTTGCGGGCAGGAAGGTCCAGCGTGTGTGGGGCCTTGCCGTCCGTACCCAGCACCGGCCAGCCCTCTTCCCACTTGACCGGCACGAGGAAGGGGGTGCGGCCGACTGCTCCGTGATCCTGAAAAAGATAGGCGTACCATTTGCCGTCCGGCGTGTCTATCAGACCGCCCTGTGCGACGCCCTGATCGCGGAGGGCGACTCTCCCTTCGTAGGGGCCAGTGATCTTGTCTGCCCGGAAGACGAGCGTGGTACGCATCCCTCCCCTCGGCCAGGCGATGCAGAAGAGGTAGTATTTCCCATTCACTTTGAAGAGTTGGGAACCTTCCGCCGGGAGTCCAGCGTTGGAGCCTGCTGTCAGGGTGGCATTTGGAACGATGACCTGATTCACGCCGTCAGGCTTGATCCCGGTCACGTCCGAAGTGAGTTCGATCAGCCGGATATTGCCGCTTCCGTTTGCCATATAGACGCGCCCGTCATCGTCGAAGAAGAGGGAATGATCGTGCAGCGCAGGCGCGAAGGAGGCGCGTGTCCACGGCCCCTTTTCGATGTCCCGGGTTTTGAAGACGTAGGTCTTTCGGGTGACGCTACAGAAAGTGGAGACATAATATTCGCCGTTGTGGTATCTCAGGCTGCTGGCCCACGATCCCCGGCCATAATTGTTCTTCCCGTTCCGAAGCGCCAGTTCCTCCATGTCGCCGAGGGTGTCGTAGGCGTAGTTTACCAACTGCCAGTTCACCAGGTCCCGGGACTTCATGATAGGAACGCCGGGACTCAGGTGCATGGTGGTGCTGCTCATATAGTAAGTGCTGCCGACGCGGATCATCGAAAGGTCGGGAACATCTGCCCAGAGGACGGGATTCTGCGCGGTTTCCTCAGGCGCTGCCGCACACTCGGGAAGGCCGATTGAGACAGCGCCACTGAACAGCACAAGCAGACAGACAAGCGTTAGTATATTATGAGCGTTCATCGAACTCCGAACTCCTCCCAGGCCTTTCGCTCCTCCCAATACCTGCGCTGAACTCGGCACACTATTGAGGCTTCACGGTGAGCCGCAGGAGCGTAAGCGAGTGCGGCGGGAACGTTCGGTGGAACGCCTCCGAAGCGTTTGTGATTGTCTCCTGCTTCGGCGCGATATTCGTCGGCTGTTCGACGGTATTCACCGCATTAGGGTCGCCCGCAAGCACGATTGCCGTTCCCTTCGACGCGACTTTGCCCGCACCGCGAACATGGATTGCCATATCCACCGGATCATTACCCGGATTGACGACCTTCACAATGACTGTATGGTCCACAGTCGAGTAGGTCGCAGAGGCGATGGCCGACAGCAGCGCAGCGGTCGGCTCTTCATTCGTGTCCGTCACGAGTTTGCCGTCAACATACCCACGGACACGATTGCCCGCAACCTCCAGGCGCAGGTCGTACCAGCGGCCCGTTTCCACCATAAACGGCACTCCGGCTCCGTAAGCGGCGCGGTCGCCGTTCCGAGAGGCTTCGCACCGTGCCAGCGTATTGCCCCAGCCCCCGACGTTCCACCAGCGGTAGTTATTGCCGTCTTTGGCGTGGAACAGAACGATGAAGCCCTCACGGCCTGCCTGCTTGCGTGCCCGGAGCCGGACAGTGTAATCCATCCAGTTCGGATCGCCGGTCATGGCCCACGATTCGGAATCACCGTTGGCGGGATGGATTGCCGTATCCGTTCCTTCCCATTTGCCGCCCGTCGTCTGCCAGCCTTTGAGGTCTTGCGTCGGGGTGACCTTCAGGAGCGAACGGCCGTCTGGCCCGGTCACGGTGATATCGGTGTACTCTGCCTGCGTGTGCCATGTGCCGACCCCGATACCGCCGTGTGACACGGGCGCCGCTGCCACCGCTCCCGGAGCGACTTTGAGCGCGGACGCCAGCGCCCTATCACCGCGATTCTGCGCGAGCATCGCCTGAGAATAGTAGCTCGCCGAACCGAAGCTGCTCAGGGCGTCGTAACCGATGAGATTCGTTCCCCACTGCCATGCTCTGGGGTAGCCTTTCGCCGCGTCCGCCGGATTCACATTGACCAGCAGCGGGGCATAGCACTCGATAGGGACGGCGTCGGCATTCTGCTCCAGACCCATTATGAAGGCAGCGTCGGCCAGGGCGGCGTTCAGGTTCGGCGTCGGGCGTCCCTCCTGCGTGGCCCACTCTCCGACAAAGGTCTTGATACCGTTCGCCTGTCGTCCGTTAAATCCGCCGCCAGAGAACCTCAGAGGCGGTGCGTCGCCTGTTGGCGCATCGTACTGACGGCCCTGAGTCATCAGTTGGCGGGCGCTGCGGTAGAAGTGATCGTCGTACATATCCGGCTGAAAGCCCTTGACCGGAGCGGTTGCGATGATCTTGAGCTGCGGATATTTCGCGCGAATGGCTTTCGCCATCTGAACGAAACGACCCTCATAACTGCCGGACTTATCGAACCAGTCCTCGTTCCCGATCTCGACGTAGTGCAGCGGGAACGGCTCGGGAAAGCCATCTGCGGCGCGGCGTTTGCCCCATTCGCTCGTCGCAGGCCCACTGACGTACTCGATCTCCTCCAGCGCCTCCTGCGTGTACTGGGCCAACTCGGGGCTGCCGGCATCCACATGGTTACCGTTCAGAACGTAGCCGGCAAAGACAGCCAACAGAGGCTCCGCTTTGAGTTGCTTGCACCAGAGCAGATACTCCGGCATACCGAATCCATCGGAGGATCGGTACCCCCAGCAGCCCTGATGCCCCGGCCGCTGGTCGGCGGGGCCGATCATCTGCTTCCAGTTGAACCGGGTCGGGAAGGTGCTGCCCTCGACATAATTGCCGCCGGGCAGACGGATGAAGCCCGGATGCAGGTCCGCCATCAGCTTCATCAGGTCAGGGCGCAGACCGCCGGGCGTGTTCTGGTAGGTTGGCGGAAAGAGCGAGACGAGGCTGAACGCTACATTGCCGGAACCTGTCGCAGAAAGCACAAAGCGGGCCTTCGCGGTCACGGGCGCATTGCGGTCAGTCGTGAGCGTCACCGTATATTTTTGCCACGTACCGGAGATCGGCTTCGTCACCGCCTTCGCAACGGTGACACTGCCTTCGTCTGTCAGGAGCGAAGCCGTCACCTGTCCTGCGAAACCCGTGCCTCCCCTGGCGTAGAAGCTGGCGGTATATTTCGTACCCGGCCGAATGGGTATGCCCCAGTAGCCGTCGTTCGCGACGCCTGCGGTACCGCCGGTAAGGTCGAGACGCAGGCTGAGTGGGAGAGTGCTGTTGACCGGATCGTTGCGCTCGATACTCGCCTTGCCGTCGCCGATCAACGACCAGTGTACCGGCATCTCCTGCGGCGCTGCCTGTGGCCGACGAGGCCCCGGGTCCTGGAATGTGCGGTTCTGAACCAGTTCCGCAAAGAGGCCGCCGTCATAGCTGTGATTGATCTCCTCGGTCATCAGCCCGCCGAAAGTGGGCGGGATAGACGGCCCCTGCTTGCTCAGGTCAATGTCCAGATTCGCCGTGACGTCAGCCCGTATCCCCTGAACCGGCAGGCCGCAGAAAGCCGTAAGAAGTGCGACGCGCACGGTCGCGGATTGTAGTCTCTTCATGTGTCTTTTCACCTTTGCTCGCCTCATCTGCACCGAGCTCGCTCTCAGCGGAATGCTTTTTGAAGGAAGTAGTACAGGTTGTTTTTCCACTCCGTAGGGTCGTGGGCGTGACCGTCCACATTCCAGACGTGGGGAATGTTCTCTTTCTTGAGATAGGCGTGTACTCCCTGACTGATGCGGAGGAGGCCATCCTTGTTGCCAACGGAGAGCCAGAGCAGCTTCAGTTTTTCCCGCGCTGCTGCCGGGTCCGCGACAAGCTGCTCTGGAGCCTTTGTATTCGGAGCCGACGAGAACCCACCCACCCAGGCAAACGTATCGAGATGCGCCAGACCGAAATTCAGCGACTGACCGCCGCCCATCGAAAGCCCCGCGATTCCACGGTGTTCGCGGTCTGCCGACACGGAGTAGCGCATCTCAATGGCAGGGATGACATCATTGAGCAGGTCCTGCTCGAAAGCGGCGAAGGCGGGCGCGGTAGCATAGACATTGCCTTCCGCACGGTCGTTCTTCTGTGCGCGTCCATTCGGCATTACGACGATCATCGGCACGGCTTTGCCGTCCGCAATCAGGTTATCCAGAAGGAGATTGGGCGTCGCAAAGCGCTGCCACTCTGTTTCGTCGCCGCCGATGCCGTGCAGCAGATAGAGTACCGGGTATTTCTTGTCCGGGGAGTAGCCGGGCGGCGTATAGACCTGCATCTTACGCCGGGTTCCGACCGATTTGGAGTCGTACTCCATCATTTCCAGTTTGCCGTGCGCTATCTCGGCTCGGGTGGCGCTGATGTCGGCAGGCGGCTCCGGGTAAACCTGCGTATCGTCCGCGTTCAGCACAATTGGCCCTCCCGCGCCGGGACCACGTGGCGGACGGTTCCCGGCAGGCTGACCGCCCCCTGGCCCCTGAAAAAGCAGCGGCGCGAACTCGTGCAGACTGCGCCTCCAGGTCAGCCATTCGTGCGAGGTTCCGGGCGACTCGTAGAATGCCGTCTTGATACCGGCTTTCGTTAAGGCGTCATGATACCCGCGCACACTGTCCTGCATCCTCTGGGGTTCGGCGGTTCCTATGCTCAGAAAGAGAAGTCGCATACGCTTGTTAAATGCGTCCGCATCTGCCATCACTCCGTTATTGGCGGTCTTTGGATCGAATGCTCCGCCGCTGAATCCGTATCCGGCGCCGCTGAAACCGCCAATGGAAGCGATGAGGTCCAGGTGATTCAGCCCGATGGCATAGGACTGGAATCCTCCCATCGAAAGCCCGGCCAATGCGCGATGCTCCCGGTCCGACAGGGTACGGAAATTCGCATCTATGTACGGCACTAAATCTTTGCTGACAACGTCGTCGAATGCCTGGACAAAGTCCGGTCGGCCTCCTGGCCCTGCCGGAGCGGCCGGTGCGGTGCCCGGTCTGGTGGCATAGCCCTTCTCCATCACCACAAGCATGGGAACGGCCTTCTTTTCGGCGATAAGATTGTCCATGATGAAGCCGACATGCCCCTGGTTCGACCATCCGCGCTCATCCTCTCCGGCGCCGTGCTGAAGGTAGAGGACGGGATACCGGGTTTCGCGCTGCGTGTCGTAACCGGGAGGAGTGTAGATATAGACGCGCCGCCACGTCTGGGTGGTACCGGCGCGGTACCAGCGTTCGCGCACGTCGCCATGCGGAACCTCTTTCGGGAGGTAGTAGTCCACTCCCTTCTCAGGTACTTCGATTCCGCTTGTCTGTTTGCCGGTGCCATAGAACGTCTCGCTGCCGGGATCGTTGATCTGAACACCGTCAATCACGAGCCAGTAGTAGTGGAATCCCGGCACCTGGGGATCGGTTGTGGCAGTCCAGAAACCCTCCGTGTCCTTCTCGGCGGTATAGCGCTTGCCGAGGTTGAACTCGATCTTCTGCGCGTCGGGCGCCTTGACACGGAAGATTACTCGCAGATCGGGCGTGACGCGCGGATACTGTGTGCCTCCGATATTGGTGGGCGCAGGCACACTATCGGTGATCGCTTTCGGCGGCGTCTGGCTCTGGCCTACTCTGGCGAGCGACAACAGCGCTGCCAGGAAGATGACAACACGCATGGTCGAAACTCCTTTTCGTTAAGGCGCACGATTGAATCCCGATAGGAGCGGGATTTCACTTCTCACAGGGTGCGGAGAGGCAGACAGGTGGCTCCCTCCAGCATTTTGACAGGAACCACTCTTGTCGGCAGCGGCGTTTGTGGATGGTCGATCTTCTCCAGCAGCATCTCGACCGCTGCCGTTCCCACCTCTGTCATCGCATTGCTGACGGTCTGGATCGGGATAAAATAGCGTAGATCAATCCGGTGGTGGAACTGAATGATCGAGAGATCTTGCGGAATGCGGATTCCCAGGAGATGCGCGGCATGCACCAGGGCCATTGCCTCAGCAATCTCGTAAGCAAGGATAGCAGTCGGTCTGTTTTCCTGTGTCAGCAGGATTCGCGCCGCCTCGATACGCGCATCGGCGCCTGGTCGCCCTGGCAGCGGACAGGCTTTCGGGAGCAGAGCGATCTGCGGCGTCCTTCCGGCGTCCTGCATCGCCCGCTCGTAGCCCGCACGGCGATCGTGCTTGCTGTAGTGCCTGTTTTCCGGCTCGTCGGTATCGAGATAGGCGATGCGCTCGTGTCGCAGTTGCAAGAGGAGTTCCGTGGCGATCCGGCCGCCATTCAAATCGTCCGGGTGAACGCAGTCGAACTCCTGCTTTACATTGAGAAAAATCGCGGGGATCCCCAATCGGTGAATGTGGTCAAGATAGGGTTCGGAAAAGCCGAGATGCCGATTGATGATCACACCATCCACGGAGAGTTCGCGCATGGTATGGGGCAGATACGTCTCGTCGCTGATCGTCCTGTCCGGCGCCTGCGTCAACACAAAGCGTATGTCTCTGGATGCGATCGCTGTCGCCAACCCGCGCAGCAGTTCATTGGGCAGATACTGCCCGTACAGCGATTGGACGAGCGCGATATTTCCAAAGCGGCCTGCCCGGACGGCGCGCGCGGCGGCGTTAGCGCGATAACCAAGTTCGTGCGCTATCTTCAGAACGCGTTGCTGCGTTTCGGGCTTGATGCGCTGCTCGGTCGCACGGCCGTTCAGAACGTGCGTGACCGTTGCCCGCGAGAGTCCCATCTGGGCGGCGATGGAGGCGATGGTAGGATGGGCCTTACGCACGGAAGCCGGTCTTTTGTTTTTGTGTTCCTCTGACATAGACGTTCCGGTCTCTCAGGGGCCTCTTCCGCTGTCATGCAGTCGGCGAAGGCTATTTCGCGCCCGGCGCTTTGCCGCCGGCGACTCGGATTACCGCGTCAAAGGCGGGTTTGGGCTGATCATTGCCGTCAAACAGCAGGGGTTTGCCATTGGCACGCCAGGAGACACCGTCGTTGATGCCCCACAGGGTCACGACTTTCACCGATTTGTGCTTGAGGAACACCTTGAAGAGATTGGCATATTGATCGGCAAGGCGCTGATTTGCGTCGTCCACCAGTCCGCCCTGAGTTGTCGCCGCATTGGCGCCGATATCCCCGCTGTTCGTGCGCTGCCCTCCCTGAGCGCCGTTCACATCGAGTTCCGTAACGTGAATGGGCAGGCCCAGCGTCTCGAGTTCCGTCAGCGTCCGATCCTCTTCTTCGAGCGTGGGTGAGGAGACACTGACATGGGTCTGTGTGCCTATGGCCATTACCGGGACTTTCTTCGCCTGCAAGTCTTTGATGAGGCTAATGAGTTTCTGGCGCTTGGCGGGGTTCTCCAGACCATAGTCGTTGTAGCGGAGGATCGCACCGGGATCGGCTTCGTGGGCATATTCAAAGGCTTTGGCGATGAAGTCCGGCCCGATGATCTGCTCCCAGGGCGAAACCCGCAGGATGTTGGGGCCGCCATCGGAGATTGCCTCGTTGACCACATCCCAGACCTTGATCTTGCCTTTGTATCTGCCGACGACCGTATGAATATGGTCGCGCATTCTCTGAAGAAGCTCTTCGCGTGTCGCGTGTGGCGCATTGATATCGAATCCGCCGAAGCGGCGTCCTGCGCCTCCTCCCGGCCCATTGGCAGGAGGATTCTGCGAAGGAGTTTTGGTCGCTTCAGCGGGCGGAGTCGTTCCGGCGAACACCCAACGCGGGGTCTGTCCATGCCAGACGAGCGTATGTCCTACGATCAGCATCCGGTTTTTGCGGCCAAATTCCACGTAGGCGTCGGCGGGAGCGAAATTATAGCCGTCTGCCCCTTCGCGTGGATGAATGCTCTCCCATTTCAGATCGTTTTCCGGGGATATCTGATTGAACTGCGCCTTTGTCAGCGCAATATCTTTCTGAACCAGTTCTGGAGACCGATTGCCGCCATTTTCCCCGGTGGCTACGGTGCGATTGATAGCGACACCGATCTGAAAGTGACGTTTGTAGGCGTCTTTCAGGGCCGGGGTATCGCTGACCTGCGCCGCTGCGCCTGTCGCCATGAGCATCGCCGTAAAGGAGCCGAGGGAGACGCTACGGTTTGCGCGAGAACTCTTCATGAGAGGATACCTTTCTGTAGATACAGAGGGATGCTGCACAGGCTGCTGACGCGATAGCATGCGCGTTTGCTATTACGAAACAGCAATATGCTACCACGACGTAGCACACTATACAGCATTCGACAGAGCGATGTCAACATCATTCCTGATTACCTCCATTTCGGGCATAGAATTCCGATGAAGAGGGTATACTGTTGCTAATACGAAATAGCGCAGAAACTTCCGCAGTCAGAGGGAAGCAAAGGGCTGACGCCCCTCGCTACGCGGCTACGCTGGGCAAGGGTGCAAAGGGTTGACACTGCTTGCCTGCGTAAGGCGAGCTATTAGTCCTCGTTATGGAGAGTGCGATGCGATTCTTCCCTTATGGCAAAGCGGCCCTGAGTTTTCTGATCCTCTCGATCCTTTCGGGCGGATGGATCGGCTGGAATGCCCGGATAGCGGCGAGCAAGCAGATGACACCCGGTACGAAGAAACTCACCTTCTGGGTATTCGCCAAGCCTCACTACGAAGCGTATCAGAAGGCGCTGCCTGCTTTTGAGGCAGCACATCCGGGCGTTCAGGTTGAGATGCAGCTTGTATCACTCGATGGCCTTGCGGCGCGGCTGCAAAATTCGTTTCTTGCCGACCTGGATGTGCCGGATATGGTCGAGATAGAAATTAGCTCGTCCGGCACGTTCTTTCGCGGCCCGCTGAAAGATGTCGGCTTCGCAGACCTGACCGACCGCATCCACGAGACCGGCCTCTGGGACAAGATGGTCCATGCCCGCTTTGCGCCCTACACGAATCGCGGACGTATCTTCGGTCTGCCGCACGACGTCCATCCGGTTCAGCTTGCTTACCGCCGCGACCTGGTGGAGGCCGCCGGAGTAGATATCAACAAGATTCAGACATGGGACGACTTCATCCGTATCGGCCACCAACTGACCAGGCTCAATGAGCGGTACATGATCGAGTTCTCCGACAGCAGCACAGACAATCTGGAGACCTGCCTTTTCCAGCGTGGCGGCGGCTATTTCGATCCGCAGGGGAAATGCATCTTCGACAACGAGACCGTGGTGCAGACACTGTGCTGGTATGTTCCTCTCGTCGCTGGCCCGCATCGGATTGGCAACAGCCTCGGCGGCGGGCAGGTCCTCACCAAGGCGGTAGAAGACGGGTACGTGCTGTTTCTCGTCACCCCGGACTGGCGCTCCAAGAGTTTCGAAAAGGACATTCCGCGTGTCGCGGGCAAGATGGCCCTAATGCCGCTCCCGGCCGTAACTCCCGGAGGACCACGCACCAGCACCTGGGGCGGCACCATGCTCGGAATCACCAAACGCTGCACAAACCAGGACCTCGCGTGGCAGTTGGCGATGCACCTGTATCTGGATAAGCCGCAGTTGGCCGAGCGATTTCGCCAGACAAATATCCTGCCCGCCATGCGGGAGGCCTGGGATCAGCCCGCATTCCACGAGCGAAATCCCTACTACAGCGATCAGCCGCTGGGAGACACCTACGCACGTCTTGCGCCCAGTGTGCCGTTCCAGTACAGCAGTCCCTTTATCCAGACCGCCAAGGCGAAACTGGGAGCCGCGTTAGTCTCCTGTGTGCAGGAGTACAATGCCCATCCGGATCGTGACCTTGCGCCGTTCGCACGTGCAGTGCTAAAGGAGAACGCCGACGATGTTCGCAAACTGATCGCCCGAAACCCGTACTGAGGACGCTCCGTGCCTAATAGTTCGCCTGTTCTGCCCACGCAACGAGTGAGAGAGTTACGGACTCGAAACTGAAATTCATCCTTTGTGGACGATCCCCTGTCCATCCTCTTTTGTACCGGTACAAGATCACCTATGAAAAAGCCCGACACCGAAAATTCCCGCTCGTTCCGACGACAGCATAAGCTCGCGCCCTATCTGTTTATCTCGCCCTTCTTGATCACATTTCTGGTCTTCGGCTGCTACCCCATCCTCCAGAGCCTGCGGCTTTCGCTCTATGCCACGAACGGCCCGAAGAGTCATGTGTTTGTGGGACTGAGCAACTACCGATTCCTGCTCGGAGATGCCGACTTCCGGACGGCTGTCTGGAACACCCTGGTCTATGCGTTCTGGTCGGTGTTCCTCCAGCTTCCCCTGGCGCTGGGGCTGGCTATGCTGCTCTCCCAGAAATGGATTAAAGCGCGTGGCCTGCTGCGGATGGCATTTTTCTCTCCGAACCTGATGGGGCAGGCCTTTGTGGCCGTACTGTTCGGCATCCTCTATGTGCCGCAGTACGGCCTCGTGAACCGTGCACTCCATCCCCTTCTGCCTCGCCTGGTGCCGCTGGATACGAAGTGGCTTCAGAATCCGAACCTCGTCATGCCGGCGATTGTACTGGCCTCCCTCTGGATGTATGTGGGCTTCAACATGATCTATTTTCTGGCGGCGCTCCAGTCGGTGGATCAGGAGCTTTACGAGGCGGCGCGTGTGGACGGAGCCAACGCCTGGCATCAGTTCCGGGCGGTGACCGTTCCGGGTATCAAGCCGGTCGCGGTGTTTGTTCTGGTGACCGCTACCATCGGTTCATTCCAGCTTTACGAACTGCCCTATCTGCTGCTGAACAACTCGGCGGGGCCGAAGAATGCGGGCCTGACCATCGTGATGTATCTCTATCAGCACGGATTTGTCACGGGAGATCTCGGTCTTGCCAGCGCTATCGGATGGTCGCTCGCGCTGGGCGTACTCGTCATCAGCCTGTTCCAACTGCGTATGACAGGTGTCTATAAAGGAGAGGCCGCTTGAACCCGAAAAACGCATCCTCTCTCGGTCGCCTCGCGACGCAGGTACTGCTCATCGTGTTGGCAGCAGTTGTGCTGACGCCGCTCGTCTGGCTGATCGCGGCGACGACCAAGGGCAGCAACGACCAGTTTCACTACACTTTCTTTGCGCCGACGATCAGTGTGCAGAACTATGTAGACCTGTTTCACAAGACCGATGTGTTTCAGCACAACCTGCTGAACAGCATCTTCCTCGCCAGCACGACCGTTATCGTGCAGTTGTTCTTCTCGTCGCTTGCCGGATTCGCGCTGGCAAAGTACGAATTCAGGGGCAAAAAGCTGCTCACCGTCCTGATGCTCGCGACGCTGATGATCCCCGGCCAACTGACGATGGCGCCGCTTTTCGAACTCCTGCATCGGCTGGGGCTGGTGGACAGCTACCTGGGCCTGATTATCCCCGGCGCCGTCAGTGTGTTCGGCATCTTTCTGTTCCGGCAGTCCATCCAGTCCATACCCGACGAACTGCTTCAGGCGGCCCGCATTGACGGCTGCTCGGAGTTCCAGATATACCGGGATATTGTGATGCCCGTCTCCCGGCCCATGATCGGAGCCTTCTGCCTGATCAGTTTCATGGGCACCTGGAACAGTTTCCTGTGGCCGCAGATCATACTGCACAATCGTAACCTTTTCACGCTGCCCATCGCCCTGAGCCAGATGATCGGCATCTACAATCAGGAGTACGGGATGCTGATGGCTGGCACGCTGATCAGCGTGCTGCCGGTGGTCATTCTGTTTTTCATCCTGCAAAAGGAGTTCGTGGCGGGTCTGACAGCGGGGGCCGTCAAGGGATAGGGGCCAATGTTTCCGGAAAGCGCGGGTAATGTCGTTGGGGGCCGCAGCGGCGTGAGGGCCGGCGGCGAGGAGAAGAGCGATCTATGACGGCGCCCTTAATCACGCATCTCTATACCGCCGATCCCTCGGCCCACGTCTTCGAGGGTCGGCTCTATCTGTATCCGTCCCACGACCGCGAGACGGACATTCCTGCGAATGACAACGGCGATCAGTATGATATGACGGACTATCACGTGTTCTCGCTGGACGCTATCGGGGGCCAGGTGACCGATCACGGGATCGCGCTGGCCCTGGAGCAGATTCCCTGGGCATCGAAACAGCTCTGGGCACCTGATGCCGCCGTGAAAAACGGACGCTACTATCTCTACTTCCCGGCGCGTGACCACGCGGGTCTCTTTCGCATCGGGGTCGCCGTCAGTGCTGCTCCCGAGGGGCCGTTCACGCCGGAGCCGGAGCCGATAGCCGGAAGTTACAGTATTGATCCGTGCGCTTTTGTAGACGAAGACGGCCAGAGCTATCTCTATTTCGGGGGAATCTGGGGAGGACAGCTTCAGTGCTGGCAGTCGGGACAGTTCGATCCGACCGGACAGGAGCCTTCCGGCGAGGGACCGGCGCTCATGCCCCGTGTTGGATGCCTCCGCGACGATATGCGCTCCTTTGTGGGAGATATTCGGGAGGTGTCTCTGTTGGACGAAGACGGGACGCCCCTGAAGGCGAGCGATCATGATCGCCGTTTCTTCGAGGCCGCGTGGGTCCATCGGCGCGGGGACCTCTACTACTTCTCCTACTCCACCGGAGACACGCACTTCCTGGTCTACGCGACAGGCGACAACCCGCTCGGCCCCTTTACCTATCGGGGCCGTCTCCTGGAACCGGTCGTCGGCTGGACGACGCACCACTCCATCGTGGAGTTTCAGGGGCGGTGGTACCTGTTCTACCACGACGCCTCGCTCTCTGGAGGACAGAGCCACCTGCGCTGCGTCAAAGTAAGCGAGATATTCCATGCACCGGATGGAACCATTCTACCGGTGAGCGGATAACCCTGTACCCTCCTGTGCAGCAGGCAGCGTCGGCACAACAGGCCGCGAAGTCGCCGCTGTCGCAGGCGGCGCGGCGCCTCCGCCGGGCTGAGTCGGCGTCGGGGTGGCAGCAGCCTTGTAACCGAGGAGGGAGAGCATTTTTTCTCCATAGCGCTTTCCGAACTCTCGATAACCGGCCGGGGTGAAGTGCAGGTGGTCGGGGCGGGAGGAGCAGCCTGCCGAAGAGATGACGTAGGAGTGGGGGATTGTCTTCGGCAGATCGTCAATAATAGCGTTCATGCTGGCACACGCGCCTTTTTGATCGGCATTGACAAGCTCGCCTGCCAGCAGCGGCACCTCTTCGGACTTGAGATTCAAATCTTTAATCAGGTTGTCGTAAACGCCTTTCACCTTGTTCGGCCACTCTTTGTCGTTCGTGTTGGACTCGCCCTGATGGAGAAGGATGCCTTTGATAACGCCGTCCTTTTGCGCCAATTTCGCCATATCTACCAGACGTTGATAGGGATTACCGCCATACGCCGCGATAATTCCCTTCATCCAGGGCGGGGCTGTCTCCGCATAAGAGGCGTAGTGTTCCTTGTCGAACATTTCTATCTTGCATCCGGCGACAGAGACATTGATCACCCCTACCTTGATATTGGCAGGAAGATGGGCCACCAGTGTGCGGCCAAAGTAGTCCGTTGGGCCAATGCCGTTGCCCGGTCGCGCCAGCGGAGGAACCGCCGTATACCAGTGGCCTTTTTCTCGGAGCGAATTCGGGAAATTGACCGCAGCCATCACCTGGAACCTCTCCTCCACCGGCCCTTTGTCCTGTTCTTCAATTCCCGGATAGCCCTCCATATTCGACTGCCCGAAGGACAGGAAAATATAGAATTTCTTGTCCTGTGCCCGGGCAGAGACATTCAGGCAGAGCATTGCGGTCAACACCAGAAAGACTGTTTTCATGCTGTCCTCTTTTCCTCCGTTGCGGCGCATCCGACGCTCGCATTTTGCTGTCATGTACGGTGACATGACAGCGGGGCGAGCGCAGCGCCTTCGTGTCGTACTCGACGGAACCGGCTATTTGGTAATAGCGGTAGTTTAACACACTTTTGCCGGTTATGTCACGTCTTCGTTACTCACTCACCTTTACGCGGACCAGACTACCCTACTTCAGACTGTCGGAGGAATCGCTGATACACGCCGCGAATTAGCACGGCACGGAAGAGACAATTTCGTGAGGAAGGGAAAGAAGATTCGATGCGTGTGATACAGGCAGGCGTGGGCGGCTTCGGGGGAAGCTGGCTCTCCGCTGTGCGGGACTGTCCCGGTTTTGAGCATGTGGCGTTGGTGGACCCAAGTCAGAAGGCACTTGACTCTGCGGGGGAGAGGATTGGGGTTCCGCCGGAACGCCGTTTCTTACGGCTGGAAGAGGCGCTAAAAACGGTCGAGGCGGACGGGTTTATCAACGTCACGCCCGCGCCGTTTCATGAGGCGACGACGCTGTCGGCGATGGAGGCAGGACTGCACGTCCTCGTCGAAAAGCCGATTTCCGATACCTTGCAAGGCGCACAGGCGATGGTGCGGGCGGCGAAGGAGCGCGACCGGACGCTGATGGTGACGCAGCAGTTTCGGTATCAGGATCAGCCGCGCACGCTGCGCCGCCTTATTGCGGAGAGCGTGATTGGAGAACTGGACCATGTGGTCGCGGAGTTTCAACTGCACGGCTTGCTGTTCGGCTGGCGACAGACGATGACGCATCCGTTCTTGATGGACATGGCGATTCACCATTTCGATATGATGCGCTACCTGCTCGGCTGCAACGCGAAGCGGGTGCAGGCGCAGACCTGGAATCCGGCTTTCAGCAACACGCGGGGCGATATGAGCGCGTTCGCCTGGATCGAATTCAACAACGGGGTGCGCGTCAACTATACGGGATCGTTCGCCGCGCCGGGGCAGGACACGGGCTGGAACGGACGCTGGGTATTGACGGGTTCGCACGGCTCGATTGTCTGGAATCCGCACGACGACTGGGGGCCGATTCGGCTCTTCCGCGAGAACGCCGACGTGTCGCAGTACCACGAACAGCACTTCTTCACCCCCCTGCCCGAACCCTGGGGCGAACCCGTACAGGCCGCCTCCATCGGCCCGACCGGGCATCACTACGACCTCTACCACTGGCGGGCCTGCATTGAGCAGCGGGTCGAGCCGGAGACGAGCGGGCGCGACAACCTGCACACCCTCGCGCTGGTCCTCGCTACCATCGAGGCCGCCGATACCGGGCAGACGGTGGAAGTAAACAATGCCATTGAACCCTGACCCCGAAAGGTGGATGCGATGAGGAAGGCCGCTGCGGTGTGGGCGCTGCTGTCGGTTGTGGCGGCGGGGCGCGTGGGGGCGCAGACCGGACTGCGCTTCGAGGTGACCCGTGATGCCGCGCTGACGGGCGGCGCGAACAGCGGCCGGGTGCTGGTCTCGATAGGGCCGAAGGGGAGTCCGGGGCCGGTGTTCCGCTCCGGGCAGACGGGAATGAATGCCGCGCCGGTGCTGGGCCGGGACGCGGCGAACCTCGCGCCCGGCAAGGCCGTGACGCTGGACAGCAAAGCCGTGATCTTCCCGATAGAGTCGCTGGCGAAACTGCCTGCGGGCGACTACGCGGTGCAGGCGCTCTTCGCGACGAACCGCGACCTCCGCTCTCTCAATGCGCCCGGCAATCTGTTCAGTGACGCGACGGCGGTGCATCTCGACCCGGCGAAGGGCGGAACCGTCCGGCTGACACTGACCCACACTGCGCCGCCGGAGACGCTGCCCGCAGACACGGCGTCTGTCAAATATCTCAAGCTCAAGTCCGATCTGCTGACGGCGTTTCACGGCAGGCCCATCTACCTGCGGGTGGGCGTCATTCTGCCGCGTGACTACGACAAAGAGCCGACGCGCCACTATCCGTTGCGCGTCCATATCGGCGGGTTCGCGACGCGCTACACGGCGGTCGGCAACATGATGCGCGAAGGCTCCGGCTTCCGCAAACTCTGGGCGGCGGACGACGCGCCCCGCTTCCTGACGATTCTGCTGGACGGCGACGGCCCGTTCGGTGACCCGTATCAGGTCAACTCCGCGAACAACGGCCCCTACGGCGACGCGGTGACGCAGGAACTCATCCCCACCATCGAGCACACCTTTCGCGGCATCGGGCAGCCCTACGCCCGTGTGCTGGACGGCGCTTCGACGGGCGGGTGGGTGGCGTTCGCGCTCCAGGTCTTCTACCCGGACTTCTTCAACGGCACCTGGCCCTCCAGCCCCGACCCGCTCGATTTCCGCGCCTACGAACTTATCAACATCTACGACGACAGGAACGCCTACGTCAATCCCTACGGCTTCGAGCGGGCCTCCGCCCGCACGACCGGGGGCGAGACGCTCTTCACAGTGCGCCACGAAGTGCAGATGGAGAACGTGCGCGGCGATGGCGACAGCTACCCCTATTCCGGCGGGCAGTGGGGGGCCTGGAACGCGGTCTTCGGCGCACGCGGCGCGGACGGCAAGCCCGTCCCGCTCTGGAACCCACAGACCGGCGCTATAGACCATGCCGCCGCCGCGCAGTGGAAAAAATACGATATGCGCCTCTACATGGAGGCGCACTGGAAGACTCTCGGCCCGAAACTGCGCGGCAAAATCCACCTCTACGTCGGCGACGCCGACAACTACTTCCTCAACAACGCCGTCCACCTCCTCGACGCCTCCCTTGCCCACGCCGACCCACCCTTCGTCGGCGAAATCGTCTACGGCCCCGGCAAAGGCCACACCTGGTACGGCATTACCGACCGCCAGATACTCGACCAAATGTCCGTCGCCACCACTCCCCCAAAGTAACCCTGCCCCCTGTTCTTCCCCGCCCCGCTGTCTCAGGCTGGCCTGAGTTGCTTCAACAGAAACGCATAGTTCGCCGCAACAGTCTTCGTATTCGGATGCTCGGCCCCAAGACTCTTCCTGAATATCTCCATCGCCTCCTTCATAAACGGAAGGGCCTCCGCCAACCGTCCCTGTCCGTAGTACAACATTGCCAGATTGTTGAGGCTGGTGGCAATGTCGGGATGTCCGTCCGGCAGGGAAGCGCGGCGTATCTGCAAGGCTTCCTTGAAGAGAGGTTCCGCCTCGGTGTAGCGGCCCTGAGCTCGGTGGAGTTCTGCCAGATTGTTGAGGCTGGTGGCAATGAGGGGATGTCCGTCTGGCAGGCAAGCGCGGCGTATCTGCAAGGCTTCGTGGTAGAGCGGTTCCGCCTCGGTGTAGCGACCCTGATCGTAGTACAACGCTGCCAGATTGTTAAGGCTACTGGCAATGTCGGGATGTCCGTCTGGGAGGGAAGCGCGGTATATCTGCAAGGCTTCGTTGTAGAGCGGTTCCGCCTCGGTGTAGCGACCCTGACTTTGGTACAATCCTGCCAGGTTGTTGAGGCTGTTGGCAATGTCGGGATGTCCGTCTGGGAGGGAAGCGCGGTATATCTGCAAGGCTTCGTTGTAGAGGGGTTCCGCCTCGGGGTAGCGGCCCTGACTTTCGTACAACGCTGCCAGATTGTTGAGGCTGCTGGCAATGTCGGGATGTCCGTCCGGCAGAGAAGCGCGGCGTATCTGCAAGGCTTCGTGGTAGAGCGGTTCCGCCTCGGGGTAGCGGCCCTGACTTTCGTACAACAATGCCAGATTGTTGAGGCCGGTGGCAATGAGGGGATGTCCGTCTGGGAGGGAAGCGCGGCATATCTGCAAGGCTTCGTTGTAGAGAGGTTCCGCCTCCGCGAACCGGCCCTGACTGTCGTACAATCCTGCCAGATTGTTGAGGCTGGTGGCAATGAGGAGATGTCCGTCTGGGAGGGAAGCGCGGTATATCTGCAAGGCTTCGTTGTAGAGCGGTTCCGCCTCGGGGTAGCGGCCCTGACTGTCGTTTAACAACGCCAGATTGTTGAGACTTTGGGCAATGGAGGGATGGCCTTTGGGAAGAACTCTTCGTCTAAAAGACAGCATGGTCTCTTCGAGGATGCGCTTTTCCGTTGATCGAGAACGATGGAGATAATACCAGTTTAGAGTGTTGTAAAGTGCATTCGCATTGTCCTGGTCGTTGCGTTCAATAGCACGAAAGAAGGCGGAACTGGCATTGGTATGAATGGCATCGAGTATGATAAGAGTTGGCAGATCATGGTCATAAATGCCCTGCCAGTGTTGCTCCATCAATGCAGCGTAGTGGGAGATGAAACGGCTCTCTATCTCGTTGCCAATGGTCGCGTCCAACGCTTTGCGCTTTTCCTGTGCGTACTCCTGTGTTACGCGAAGCAGGGTATAGTGGGGCGGACTGAGGGACGCTAACTGCATCAGGGCGGCATCGCGCAGGCCCAATATGCCTTCCAACGTCATTTGTGGGAATATCTTGCGGGCGTCGGTAATGGTGAAGGGCTGTGCGAAGAGGCCAACGCAACAGAGAGCGTAGCGCACTGGCTCATCCAGAAGATCCCATGACCAGTCCAGGGAGGCTTGCAGCGAGGCGTGACGCGGTGAGTTGTCCCCGGAAATATGACCCTCACGACGGCGAGTGTTTTCACTCATTACACGGGCCTTCAACTCCTGCGCGACTTCGGCAAGGTCTCTTCCCGGCACACCTGCCGCAACAAGTTCTATTGCGAGAGCGTGACCGGCAAGGGAGTTAAGAATACCGGTGAGGGCAGCCTCTTCCGGCGGGGTGGGCGTCCATTCGCGGTACTCTTCTTTCTGCCGCAGGCGAGAGAGAAACAGAGACCGCGCTTCCAACTGCGGAAGTCCCTCTACCGCAACCTCCTGCTCCATATCGTCCACATGGACGCACTGTCGGCCCGTCACGAGGAGAGTGAGATTCTGGCGGTTCGTCAGCAGCATTGCCACCAGTTCCGCTGAAAGCGTCCCTTCCACCGTTTCCCAGTTGTCCAGAAGCAGCAACGTCCGTTTTGTCGACACATACCGCAGCAGCGTTTCGGCGGTGGCAGGCTCATCGTCTGGAGCGCCGAACACCTTACCAATTGCCGCTGCCAGGAAGTCACAGCGGTTCTGCTCTCCTTCCAGCGTCTGCGCGATACGACCGAGCGGCACGAGCTTCACCCGGCCCTCAAACACCCCAACCATCTGCACCGCGCACTGCATCGCGAGGCGCGTCTTGCCCATTCCCCCGAAACCGTGCAGCGTTACCAGGCGCGTGAACTTCGCTTCGGGCCGCTTCGGGTTGAACAGCCCGACAATCTCCTTCTCCTTCTCTGTCCGGGAGATATACTCGTTGCGGGCCACGTACCAGTCCGGCACAAACTGCGCTCCCGGCTCCCCTTTCGAGATGTTCCCGTCCCAGCACAGTTCATGGACAGTACACGGCGTCTCCTCGAAACTCTTGATGAGGCGGTTGTCCCACTCCCTCCACTCCGTTCGCGCCGTCTGCGCCACCGAGCGAGCCTCGTCCGAGAGCAGAATCTGTCCGCACTGCGCGATGCCCATCACGCGGGCCGCGTAGTTGCAGTCGGCGTTGCCATTGAAGCCGAAATCCTCGTCCTCCGTCAACTGCCTTTTGGAGTAGTGGATACCGATGCGCGTCGTCACCGCCGCTATCGTTCCGTCCGTAGCCGTGTAGGGATGGTTCTTCATCCACTCCTGTATCTGCACGGCGGCCTCAATTGCGTTCCCGACCTCCGCAAAGATAAACATCATGCTGTCGCCCGCAGGTGAGCCGCTCTGTCGCCCCTCCTGCGTCTCCGCCGCCGCCAGCATCTCGCGAAAGTGCGGATACAGGACTTTTTCCTGATACAGTACATCCCCGATCTGATTGTTCAGCACGGAAGACCCCTGGAGGTCGGTGAACAGAATCGCCACCTGCCCCGCTCTCAATCGGCTGTCCTGCTTATTTGTCTTTCGCATCGGTTTCGCTCCCTCCCTGGCCCCCTGCCCCTGTGCTACTGTCCCGCAACTCCGCGACCGTCTCCGTCAGTCTGTTTACGGAGGCCCGCAGGCTCTTTACCTCACGCTCCGTGCCGTCCGTATTGTCAAGAATGGCGTCTGCACGGCGGTTCGCATCGTCTTCGTCGGCGTTCTGTTTCACCAGCACCAGCAGCGTCACCACAATCGCCTCGATGGCAAGCACGACCGCCAGCGTCGTGAGTTCGGGCTTGTCAATGACACCGGGATAACGCCAATTGACCCCGATCCAGGCCAGCGCCAGCGCCGCGTTGACGACCAGAAACGGGATGCTGCCAATCACACGGAGCGCCCGAACGACACTGTTTTCCGAGTGCGTCCGCTCGGCTTTCAACTGCGTCGCGATGCTCGGTGGGTTCAGGGTCGTGAGCCAGTGCGCCATCTCCCGCAGCATGAAGATCGCGATCTCCGGGTGCGCGTGCATCACCTCTTCAAATCGGTCACGGTGAAGTTCCCATGCCCAGACTTCGGTCTTCGCCCGCGCATGGAGCGACCGCGTCTTGTCGTCCCGCAGCACCGCGCCCTCTCCAAAGAACTTCCCCGCTCTCAGTGTCCGTACCGGCACTTTCCTGTCTTTGCCTTTGATGGTGTAGAACTCCACCTCGCCCTTCTCGACGAAAAACATGGTGTCTCCTGGCTTGCCCTCCTCGCAGATCAACCGTCCCGCCGGAAAGTGCTTCCACTCCATGAACGCTTTCAGTTTCTCCAGGTCCCCGTCCGCAATCGCAGGGAATTGCGGCCTCTCCACCCGACGCTCCACCGGTACAGACATTCCTTGTTCGCTCCTTCTTCCAAAACGCAATCCTCTGCTCTTCAATACGTTTTCGAACTGCCTGATTGATTTCGATATTTCGCCGCCGGTTCCCTGCAAGTTTGGCCGGGGGTTTGGCCGGGGGTTGAAAACCCCCGTCATTAAAGTGCAAACGTCTTGCAGACGGAAATGCAAGAGGTTCCGGGTTGGTTTATCGTCCGTGAGGTTTGCGCCGGAGTGAACTCCTGCGTAAACTCCATAGCTAACCCGACGACCCGAACCTTCCGACCGCTTCGTCCGTAGGACGACCGCTCTTTCCTGCCAGAGGTTTTCAACCTCCGGCAAGACCACGACGAACAAAAAGCCCCTCTCGCGTTCAGGCGACAGAGGCGTCAGGAATACCATGCAGAACTGCGGCACTTCATTTTAACGGGAGATAGCGCACATATCCTTCATGTTCGTTTGGTAAACTACACGAAGCCACCAGCAGAATTTCTTCAATGGCCTGTCCATGCCCCATCGTGCTTTTGACTTCGATAACACCGGGCATTGGTAGCCCCTGAGCTACGCGGTCATAAGCGAAGCGCGTGATCGTTGTCACGTCATGGGTAAGCAGAAGCCGATCATACCTGGCAGCCCGCTCGAGTACCGTCGGATCGTCAGCTCCTGAGAGGCCCACGTCTTGCACCCTAACAATATTCAGGTCGGGCTGATGACGTAACAGACCACGCACGATGGCTCCATGAAGATTTTCGTCTGCCAGAAACTTGAGGGTTGTCATCGCTCGACGGTTGGACGACGTGTCAGCAATCGCTCACGCCAGCCTTCAGAGGGGGAACGGCGCTCGTTTTCTGCGCGTATCTGCTCTGACTGTTTCGCTCGTTCAGCAAGATAGACAGCTATCTCGTCAGGATGTCGGAGATAGTAAGAGATGACCGCATGGATGTCAGCGAGTTGCAGGGAGTCGTAATTATAAGCGATTTCATCCGCATCCGCCCCGTTTCGGTACTCCTCTATAACCGTCTCCAATGGAATCCGTGTGCCGCCTACACGCCAAACGCCATGTACATCCCTATTTAATGGAGGAGGCTCCGCAATCAGTACATCCATTCCTGGCATCCTTTCTCTCGCCTGTGCCATCGTCACTCGCCGATTTTAAGGACGCTGAGGAAGGCTTCCTGCGGGATTTCGATGCTGCCGACCTGCTTCATTCGCTTCTTGCCCTCTTTCTGCTTCTCCAGCAGTTTGCGCTTGCGGGTGATGTCGCCGCCGTAGCACTTGGCAATGACGTTCTTGCGGAAGGCTTTCACCGACTCCGCCGCGATGATCTTGCCGCCGATGGCCGCCTGGATACGCACCTCGTACTGCTGGCGCGGAACCACCTCTTTCAGCTTCTCGACGAACAGTTTGGCGCGTCCGTAGGCTTTGTCGCGATGGGTGATGAAGGAGAGCGCGTCCACCGGGTCGCCGTTCATCATTACGTCTATCTTCACAAGTTGCGAAGTGCGGTAGCCGCTCAGTTCGTAGTCGAAGCTCGCGTAGCCCTTCGTGCGGGACTTCAACTGGTCGAAGAAGTCCATAAGAATTTCCGAGAGCGGAATCTTGTAGTAGAGGGTCACGCGGTCGGTGGCGGGATACTCCATCTTGACATAGTCGCCACGGCGGTCACGGCAAAGCTCCATGATGGTGCCGACGTACTCTTTCGGGAGCATGATCGTCGCGTCCACGTATGGCTCCTCGGTGAACTGGATGAGCGTCGGGTTAGGCATCGCGGCGGGGTTGTCCACGTCCTCCACCTTGCCGTCCGTGCGGTGGATTTTGAAGACGACCGACGGCGACGTGGCGATGAGTGACAGGTCGAACTCGCGCTCCAATCGCTCCTGAATCACGTCCATGTGCAGCAGGCCGAGGAAGCCGCAACGGAAGCCGAAGCCGAGGGCCGCACTGGTCTCCGGCTCGAAGGAGAGCGCGGCGTCGTTCAGTTGCAGTTTCAGCAGGGCCTCGCGCAGATCGGGATACTCCGCGCCGTCCATCGGGTAGAGGCCGCAGAAGACCATCGGCTTGGCGCGTCGGTAGCCGATGAGCGGGTCGGTGGAGGCGTTGCCCGCGTCGGTGATGGTGTCGCCCACGTTCGCGTCGCCAATCGTCTTGATGCTGGCCGCGACGTAGCCGACTTCGCCCGTCCCGATCACCTCACCGATCCGCCGGGCCGGGGCGAATGTGCCGACTTCGATGACATCAAACTCCTTGCCCGTTGCCATGAAGCGAATCTTTTGCCCGGTCTTGATGGAGCCGTCCACTACGCGCACATAACAGACGACTCCCATGTACTGGTCGAATTTGCTGTCGAAGATGAGGGCGCGGAGCGGGGCTTCCGGTTTGCCGGAGGGCGGCGGAATATAGTCTACGACCGCCTCCAGAATTTCGCTAATGCCGATGCCCATCTTCGCGCTCGCCAGAACGGCGTGGGAGGCGTCCAGCGCCAGGACGTTCTCGATCTCCTCGCGAACACGCTCCGGGTCGGCGGCGGGCAGGTCAATCTTGTTGATGACGGGAATCAGTTCCAGGTTGCTCTGATAGGCCAGGTTGACATTGGCGAGCGTCTGCGCCTCCACACCCTGCGCCGCATCCACCACGAGCAGCGCCCCCTCGCAGGCGGCGAGCGACCGCGACACCTCGTAGGTAAAGTCTACGTGACCGGGCGTGTCAATCAGATTGAACTGGTACTGCTGTCCGTCTTTGGCGGTATAGTTGAGGCGAACGGCGGTCATTTTAATCGTGATGCCGCGTTCGCGCTCAAGGTCCATCGTATCGAGCAGTTGGTTCTGCATATCGCGCCGTGCGATAATGTCGGTGGCTTCGATGAGACGGTCGGCAAGGGTAGACTTGCCGTGATCCACATGGGCGATAATGCAAAAATTACGAATATGGTCCTGGTTCATAGTGTCAATTGCTCCTGCTACATTATAGCATAGCGTCAACTTTCCCGCTCTTCTCCAGCGACATTCTCGCTTGCCAGCGAGAATGTCGCTGTATTCGTCGCAGGAGCGATACAAACGCTACCAGCCAATTCCGTGCGTCTTTCCCATGGAGGTTCTCCTCGAATGGCTTTGACGTGAAGAAGTTCGATAGGGTAAAATCGTGTTTGAGAACCAGCGATATTCGCTCGATAGACGGCAGGACTGCCGATGAAGTGGCGGCCTGCGAGCATTCGCATTTTGCGATTCTGCATCGGACGCTTCAAGCAATTCAACGGATGAGAGGTTCTGGAAATCCGTAACTTTGCGGTGTATCAACAATAGGTCTGGAGACGGCTATGGTATCATAGTCTCAGTGGTTTGTGAGGAGGAAACGCGCATGAGCAGTCTGCTTCTGGAAACCGAAACGGAGGAGAGTATTGAAGCTCGCGTGGTGCATGTCGGAGAACGTCCGATCTCGTTTGAACGCTTCCTCGAAATGTCGGAGGGACGTTTCGTCGAGTTGGTAGATGGCGTGATTGTGGAGATACCGATGGTACAACTCGATCATGAACTCTGTACAGCCTGGCTCTATCATGTGCTTGGTGTCTATGTGCAGAAGCGCAGTCTGGGCCGGATGCTGAGTTCGCGGATCATGGTGCGGAGCGATGAGTTCGGAGGCCGAATGCCCGACTTGCTGTTCGTGCGGCAGGAGCGAATGGCGATTGTACAGCAGAAGGCCGTCTATGGCGCACCCGACCTGATCCTCGAAGTGGTCTCCCCACACGACCGGCCCTCCGATTTGCGAGCTTTGGAAGCCGACTATTTTCGGCTGGGTGTCCCGGAACTCGTCTTCATTGACCTCCGCAAACAGGAGATACGAATGCTGGTGCGGGAGGAGACGGGTTACGCGCAGACAGTGATTACCGCAGGGCCGATCCGTTTTCTGGCTTTACCGGATTTGACGCTTCAGGCGGAGTGGATACTGCATGAGACCCGCCCGGATGTGTTCGAGACGCTTACCGCGCTGTTTTCTGCCTGACCGTCCCGAGACACGACCGTTTATGACCGACCCCCGATCCCCACAAAACACGGAGCCGAATCCCGCTGTCCGCCTGGAAGCGGTGACGGGGGTTTTGGAACGCATCACGTTTCACAGCGAAGAGAGCGGCTACACGGTGGGACGGCTGGCGGTGGAGGGGGCGCGAGACCTCGTGACACTGGTGGGAAACTTCTCCAATCCGGTCGTGGGGGAGCAGTTGACGTGCGAGGGACGCTGGACGGCGCATAAGGAGTTCGGGCGGCAGTTCGCGGTCGAGCGCTACCACACCAGCAAGCCCGCGACCGCTTTCGCTATCGAGAAGTATCTGGGCAGCGGGCTTATCAAAGGCATCGGGCCGGTGATGGCGAAGCGGATGGTGGAGTTGTTCGGGCTGGAGACGCTGGAGGTCATCGAGAACGACCCGCGTACTCTGTTGCGCGTCGAGGGGATTGGTGAGAAGCGCGTCGCGATGATCCAGAAAGCCTGGGACGAACAGCGCGAAATCCGTAACGTAATGCTGTTCCTCCAGTCGAAAGGCGTCTCCGCGACCTACGCCGTCAAAATCTATAAGACCTACGGGGACCGGGCGATTGCCACCGTCGAAGCCAACCCCTATCGGCTGGCGCAGGACATCTGGGGCATCGGGTTCAAGACGGCGGACAAGATCGCGCAGCAGTTGGGCGTGGCGATAGACAGCGAACAGCGCCTGGAGGCCGGCCTGCTCTACACCCTCTCGGAAGCCACCGACTTCGGGCATCTCTACCTGCCGGAGCCGAAACTGCTTCAGTCGGCGGCGGAGATTCTGGGCGTCGAGGCGGAGAAGCTGACCCCGGTACTGGAGGCGATGGCGTCGGCGGAAACCGTGAAAGCCGAGGAGATTCCCGAAATCGAGATGGCGGGCCGTGCGATGCGGGCTTTCTACCACCCGGCCATGTTCTATACCGAAGTCGGGCTGGCGGGGCAGGTGCGCCGCCGTCTGCTGCTGCCGCTCCCGAAGCCGCTCTCCCGCGACAAACTGGCGGTGTGGCTGGCAAAGCAGGAGGCCACGCAGGGAATTGAACTCTCCCCCGAACAGCGGGAGGCCGTCGCGCTGGCCCTCGAAAACCGCTTCTTCATCCTCACGGGCGGGCCGGGAACCGGCAAAACCCTCACTACCAACACCATTGCCGCCGCTTTCGACGCGCAGAAGAAGCGGATACTGCTGGTCTCCCCAACCGGAAGGGCCGCCAAACGCCTCGCCGAAGTCACCGGGCGGGACGCGCAGACCATTCATCGCCTGCTTAAGTTCGACCCCGCCTCCCGCAATTTTCAGTTCAACGAGAACAACCCGCTGCCCTGCGACGTGCTGATTGCCGACGAAGTCTCCATGCTGGACGCGGTGCTGGCGAACAATCTCCTCAAAGCCGTCCCGGAGCAGGCGCAGATTGTCTTCGTGGGGGACAGCGACCAACTCCCGTCCGTCGGGGCGGGCAACGTGCTGGGCGATCTGCTGTCCTCTGAGGTCGTGCCGTCTATCCGCCTGACCCAGGTGTTCCGGCAGGCGCAGGCCAGCCTCATCGTCACCAACGCGCACCGGATTCGGCAGGGACAATTTCCGACCCTCGTGCCGCCACAGGAGCGCGGCGACAAGAACTGCCTCTGGATCGAGATCGAGGACAGCGCGGACGGCGCGACGGAGATCGTCAAACTCGTCCGCAAGTCTCTGCCCGCCCTTGGCTATCGCGGCGAGGCGATTCAGGTGCTGACCCCGATGAAGCGCGGAACGCTCGGCGTGGACTACCTGAACGAACTGCTCCAGGAGGCGCTCAATCCCGCCGACCCCACCGGACGACGCCCCGAACTCCTGCGTGGCTCCCGCCGCTTCCGCATCGGCGACCGCGTGATCCAGTTCGTCAACAATTACGACAAGAACGTCTTCAACGGCGATATCGGCTCCGTCCTCGATATCAAGCCCGACGACCAGATTCTGCTCGTCCAGTACCCCGAAACCATCGTCGAATACGACTTTGCCGATTACGATGAACTCCAGTTGGCCTACGCCCTGAGCTACCACAAATCGCAAGGCTCGGAGTACCGGGCCGTCGTGCTGGTCCTGCACTCCAGTCAGTATATGATGCTCCAGCGCAATCTCCTCTACACCGGCCTGACCCGCGCCCGCGACCTCTGCCTGCTTGTCGGCGACAAACGGGCCATCGCCCGCGCCGTGCAGAACAACAAGACCACGCGCCGTTATACCCGCCTCGCCGACCGCCTTCGGGAGCAATATGACCATCCGGTAGGGGAATTCGCCGGATAAAAATCTTCGAGGGTGAAATTTTACGCAAAGTAAGCAGGAACCAGCCTATCTGTTCGCGAAGAGTCACTCTCGGAAGGTGCAAGAGGTATATCCCTATCTGCCGAACACCCTGCGCTCCCGAACCCGGTGTCGTTTTTATGAGATGGAACTGGCGGTGCCATGTATCATGTCAGTCAAGAAATTCTGCCCCGCGTTTTTACCCGTTACATAGACGCCGATAGGTGCAGCATCGCCTACGCAGAAATATCTGCAAGATGAGCCTGCGGCTATTATGACCGGGCGGTGGAAATCGTACACGACCTGGCAATCGAAAGGCTGTGCAGTCAGCCCAAAACGCCGGGCGAAACGCAGTAGTTAGCAATCGCGCTCTTAAGGAGGATCAGCATGAAAAAAATTCCCGTCAACTGGTGGGCTGGAGCCGGAATCAGCCTCTTTGTCGCCATGTTAGGCGTCGGCTGTGGCTCAGGCGGGTCGGTATCAAACAACAAAAACGCCGTTTCTGACGACGATGTCACCAGCGTGTCAGGTCTTATCGATCTGTCTCGTGTGGCAGACGCAGAGACGATCCCCCGCGATCAGTATGCCAAATCGCTCTCTGCCAACTCGCTCATCTACCCCAGTGCCACCAGCGAAGAACTCGACCACTTCAACAAAGGGTTAGCGATCTTTACGGCTCCGCGATTAGGAGTTAATGATGGCGAAGGTCCCTACTTCAATCAGCGCAACTGCCTGGGCTGCCACATGGCACAACAGCCGGGCGTCGTCGCGACCCCAGCTTCCCGCGCTCGCTCGGAAGATGCGTTCGTGCTGTTCGGGGATTTCCTCGCCTCAACGGGAGAATTCCGGCCTCGCGGGGATGCCTTCGGTCCCGTCTTCCACAAAGCGCAGTTGCCCGGTTACCCCCGTCAGCCGCTGCCGCTGCCCCAGGCGCAGCTTGACCCTCTGATTCGTCAGTTGACCAACAATCCGAACTTTCCGTCGCCCTTTGCAAATCTGACGCCCCCCCTGGCAAGCCAACCTCTGAATGGCTCGGTTCCCCTGCCGGGAGCGCCTTTCGTTCGTGTGGTGGGAATGCGTGCGGCGCCTCCCTATATTGGACGTGGACTGATGGAAGCGATTCCGGACGGCGAGATCAACGGGCAGGCAGACAACCAGATACCGTTTCCCAGCCCCGACCCCAACGCAGCAGATGGCATACGACGGTTTGAGAACCGAAATAACGAAGCCGCTGCCATCGTTGGTGGCAGCCCGGTGACGCGCCTCAGTCGTTTTGGTCTGCGTGGCGCAGGGCCAACCCTGCTCCAGTTTATGATCGGCGGCACGAACGGGGAGATCGGACTGACAAGTCCCTTTGCTCCGGGCGTAAACATCGCTTCTCCTATCCCTGATCCGAACCCACAGTTAGAGCTGTCCGCACAGGATATTCGAGACCTGCGTACCATGATCCGACTGGTCGCGCCCCCGGCACGTGTCCCCATCGTGGCAGGTTCCGCAGAAGACAGAGGCCGAATTCTTTTTGGCTTCGATCCGTCCCAGCCGCGTGGACTGGCTGTTACCCGGAATCTGAACTGCGCTGGCTGTCATACTCCGATCATGATCACAGGTCAGTCTTCGGCAGAAGTTGGTGCAAGCCATCTCAACAACAAACGGTTCTATCCCTTCGCTGACCTGCTCATCCACAATATGGGGCCAGCGGATGCGGATAATGTGCTCCCGGGGCAGGGACGCGCTGATCCTACGCAGTGGCGTACGCCCCCGCTGATGGGCATCGGTCTCATCGGCCCACCCTTCTTCCATGATGGAAGAGTCCTCGCCACGCAGAGTCTCGACTCAGCGCTGGATCAGGCGATTGACTTCCACGACAACCTGGGAGTGGATACGACCAGCGAAGCGCATACCTCAGCGATGCGCTATCGCGCTCTGCCTGATACAGGCGTCAACAGCAAGGCCGATCTGATCGCCTTCCTGAAAACACTCTGATTGCCGTTCCTGCACCAGCGGGCGTTTCCACGCAAGCGTGTTCACTTGCGTGGAAGCGCCCATAGTTTCTTTAAGAGAGGATCAGTATGCGTCGAACGAAATTACAATGGTGGCTGGCAGGCGGTCTTGGACTGACCGGCCTGCTCGTCGTCGTAGGATGCGGGAGTGGAGGCAATGTAAGCAACGACCGTAACGCCCTTTCACAGGACGATATTCTCAGTGTCGCTTTGCCTGGAGACCCAACCCGTGTGACAGAGGTTGAGACGACACCACGTGCAGTCTTCGGCAAGGCTCTCTCCATAAACAACCTGATTTTTCAGAGCGCGAATGCCGATGAACGCAACGCCTTCTCGCAGGGGCTTGCGATCTTCACCGCCAACCGCATCAATCCCAGCGATGGACAGGGGCCGTTCTTCAATCAGCTCAACTGCCTCGGCTGTCATAAAGCGCAGAACGATGCCGCAGGCCAGGTACCGACGCCGGTCTCCCGCGCCCGGACGCAGGATGCCTTCATGGTCTATGGGGACTACGATGCTGCGACAGGCGCGTTTAACTCCCGCCCCGATGCGGGTGGACCGATCCTGCACAAACGCTCGCAGGTCGGCTTTCCCGTCAAATCGCTGCCTCCGCTGCCCGGCAACCCTCTGGTGCGTTCTATCGGAATGCGCTCCGCTCCGGCCTATATCGGGCGCGGCTTGATGGAGGCCATTTCCGACGAAGATGTCCTTGCCAACAAAGCCCCAACGATTAGTGGCCTGCTCGATCAGGGAGGCAGCCCATTGCAGGGCTTTGAAAACCGCAATACGGAATCGCGTCAAATCGTCGGTGGCAGTCCCGTGATCCGTCTCGCTCGGTTTGGTCTGCGCGGTGCAGGGCCGACGATGCTTCAGTTCGCTCTGGGCAACGCGCCCGCAGGTCTGATAAGTCCCTTCTCTCCCGGCCTGAACACCCCTTCGAGCATTGGCGATGCCAACCCCTTCCCCGCGCTGACCACCGACCAGCTGCGCCGAATCCGCGATATGATTCGTCAGATCGCGCCGCCGACCCGCGAGACTGCCAACCTGGTGCCGAACGTGCCGGAAGGCTCCACGGCGGAAGATCGCGGACGAATCCTGTTCGGGGCCGATTTCAGCCATGTCAACGATCCGAGTCCCGATCCGGTGCAAAAGCGCGGGATGATGCCGCTCGCGCTCCGCGACCTGACGCAGGGCAAACTCAACTGCGTGGGCTGCCATATGCCCGTTTCCATCACTGGCTCCTCCCCGGCAGAGCGCGGCGGCATCGGCGCCCGCCACCTGAGCAATAAACGCGCCTATCTGTTTACCGACCTGCTCATTCACAACATGGGAACCGGACTGGCAACGACGCGCTTCACTCTCGGCCCCGCCTCGGACCCTCTCAGCATCGCGAGTTACGTTGCGGATGCAAACGTGCTGTTTCCCACTCAGTCGCCTCAGCTCGTTACCCTTCAGAACCTGGGGCTGGCAAACTACGGACTGACGCCCCGATTCCCGATGACGGACGTCGCGTTGCCCGATCAGGGCCGCGCCACTCCGCTGACCTGGCGCACTGCGACACTCATGGGCGTCTCCCTCACCGGCCCGCCCTACATGCACGATGCCCGCGTTCTCGCCGGACAGTCGGTGGAGAGTGCGCTGAACGAGGTTATTATTCGTCACGCATCAAGCGGCCTGGCAATCCCGCAGGGTGTCGGCGACCTTGACCCGCAGAGCGAAGCCTATCGCACGGTCGTCAACTATATGGCGCTGCCACAGAGCAGCAAAGACGACCTGATCGCCTTCCTCAAAACCCTCTAATCCGCCCCGTTACCAGGAAGTCTCCTCCCCAAAATCTCTTTGCGGGGGGAGGCTCCTTCTTTGGAAAAACGCTCTGCGTGTCGGGCCGGAGCAGAGCCTATTCTTCGGCTTCGCATCCCTTTCGCAACTGCCGCAGCGCCCCTTTCGCCTCCGGGGCGATCATCGCCGTAATGCGGACATGGGCTTCCAGCAGCGTCGAAGCGGTCGGTATCCATTCCCGGTTACCTTCCCGACAGTGAACCAGAATGCAGCCTGGCGGCAATCCCAATGTCCGCACTTCACGTCCCTCAAAGGGAGAACCCGGTTCGACTTCCAGTTCCAGAACAATCGTCTCGGTCGGGTCAAGCACAGCCCCGCCCTTTGCCAGGTCCCGTTCCAGCAGATTTTCGTAGATGGGCAGTTCTCCCAGGCCCTCTGCGACGATATAGGCGCAGAAGCAGGCTACCAGCAGGGGGAGCATCTGCGCGTAGTTGCCCGTCATCTCGATAATCAGCACGATGCCGGTCAGTGGCGCACGGACGATGGCGGTAAAGTAGGCTGCCATTCCGACGACAGCGAAGATCGCCGGAACGGGAACCTGAGAGGGAGCGAGCAGGTGGGTTACTTCGCCCGTACCCAGCCCGATGAGTGCGCCCAGCACCAGTAGAGGCGCGAAAATACCGCCGGGAGCGCCCGTGCCATAGCTGAGCATGGAGAGGACAAATCGTCCCGCGAACCAGAGGGGAATGACGGCCAGCGCGGCATGACCGTCCAGAAAATTCTCCGCGAGTTGATGCCCGCCCCCGACCGCCGAAGGGTAAAACCAGGACACCCCACCCACAATCGCCCCGACGATGCCTGCCAGCAGAACTCCGAAGCGTGGCGGTACACGCGAAAACAGGTTGAGGGTACCGATCAGGCTGCGGTTATAGACGATGCCCAATAGACCGCACAGCAGACCCAGAATGGCGAAGGCAGGTAGCGCCGACAGAGAAGGAACGGGATAGCTGGGAATGCGGAAGACGGGGAACTGCCCGGAGGCAAATCGCGCGACGATGTCCGCTGTCGCCGCTGCGAGGAAGGCCGCTCCAAAGACGGCCTGTCTGAAGTCTTT
Organism: Chthonomonadales bacterium; assembly: GCA_038231295.1. Lineage (GTDB taxonomy): Bacteria > Armatimonadota > Chthonomonadetes > Chthonomonadales > Chthonomonadaceae > JANXLO01. The sequence continues at coordinate 16,455 of JBBRLP010000012.1, read as the reverse complement.
CTGTACCTCTTCAAGCACGAAAATCAGGCCCGCAAGCGGGGCGTTGAAGGCGGCGGCAAGCCCTGCGCCCGCGCCTGCGGCAATGAGAACGAGCCGATCCCGGCGGCTCACCTGTAACCATTCTGAGACTGCCGCACCGACCGCCCCACCCATCTGCACAGTCGGGCCTTCGCGCCCCAGCACCAGCCCGCTGCTCAACGCCAGCGCACCACCGCAAAACTTGACGCCCAGCACGCGCATCCACGCGAACTCACGATAGCGATGCAGCACCGCTTCGAGATGCGGAATGCCACTGCCGGAGGTCTCCGGAGCGACATGCCGCACCAGGAATACCGCCAACGCCGCTCCTACCGCGCCGAAGAGAACGAGAGATAGTCCGCCAAAGCCCGCCACGTGGTGCGCCCAGACGAGAAGTGCATTGCGAATGCTCTCGCCTGCTGCCAGCACGACCCGAAACGCGACCGCCAGCAGACCTGCCAGTACACCGACAAGGGCCGCACGAGGGAATAGCCGCCTGCGCTGCTGCCGGACATGCAGATACTCGTGTACCTCGGAACGTAGCTGTTCCTGTGAACTCTGAACAGTGGTATCGGGGGGCGTTTCCTGCTGCATCCGGCTCTGCTCCTGATTATGAGTTTGGGCCTATTTCGTCAGAGGCCGAGGCCGGACAGTTCTGCTGTGTACGGAACTCTCTGTGGCCGTATTGCCTGTAGACGTATCGGCGGTATCCACATTTACGGTTTCGGAAGAGCCATCCTGGTAGTTCAGCGTCTCCATCCCTGTATCCTGAAACGTACCACTCTCCTCAACCGTTCCATTGGAGTCAGTCAGCGTTTCGGTGCCAGTTCCGTCCGGAGCCATGATTTCCACGTCTTTGCTGCCATCCGGGAAAATAAACGTACACTGCATGCTACCGTCCGTTTGAGAAATGTCTTGCTCGTCAAAGGTGGTTTGGTCCGGGAGTGTCACCTTATCGTCGGCATGGACCATGCCGTTGTCAATCGTCAGGTCACAAACGGCGGTCTCGCCCATCGCATCGGTGAAGGTCATGTGAATTTTGCCGTTGTTGCCGCTGGCATCGCTCAGCGTGGAATCCGCTGTTCCCACAGCGCCCTTGAAGGTTCCGTCGGTGACCTGGAAATCTTCATGAAGCAGAACGGGGTAGGTATCGGGCTGCCCGTTCGGCCACTGCGGGGCATTCCAGGCGTAGCGGCCTGCCGCATGGGTGTGGGCGGCGTCCGTGAACAGGTTCTGCTGACCGGAACCGTCCGCAGCGGTGGTGAGGGTAAAGAAGAGGCCAGTATCGGCGTCCTTCCCCTCGGTCACGGCATCGCGAGTATGGTGCAGAGCCGCCAGAAACAGTGCGGTGCGCCCCATGCCGGTATGGGGAGCGCGGGTAATATGCCGCCCCAGACCCGCCAGCGCAAATGTGGCCCGTGCTACGCGAGTCGTCGCGATAGCCCGTTCGCGCACTGTCGAGCGACTCATCGCCGGGGATTTCGACGAACCGCCCCCACACCCCACCATCGTCACTGCGCCCAAGAGAAGACACAGAAGTCGCAAACATTGAGAAATCATAGCAGCCTCCAGAGACAAGTGGCAGCATATCTGCCGGACAGAGAAGTGAGGCAGAGGAGGCAGCAAAAAACCGCTGCAATCCAGAGTAGTGCAGTCCTGTATAACGTCGCCCGCCTGCCTTCGTGACAGCGATTTTCGGCAGAAGTAGAGGGAAGCCCGCGTTTTGGTATGGCTCCTCCACGGAGTATGATATAATGGGACAGTGCAAAAAACGATTCCTTCCTTGTTCGGCGCAAAAGAACAAATACTGCTTTGAGAATAACGACCTTATGTCTACTACTCGTCCGCTCGTAGAAGTCTTTGGTTTCCCTGTCGATAACCTTTCGCCGGAAAGGATGGACACTCCCTTCAACTCGGTGACGCAGGTCAATGAACCGGTCTACCAGTACTCCCTGTTTGACGAAACGAAAAGCGAAGCGATTATTAATGTGGCTTCGGTTCCGCAGCGCAGCCCGTTTCGTTATCCGGGCGGGAAGACCTGGTTTGTGCCTCGCCTGCGTAAGTGGCTTGCCAGTCGTGGAAAGAAGCCTGCGGAATTTATTGAACCGTTCGCCGGGGGAGGCATCATCAGCCTGACGGTTGCCTTCGAGCAGTTGGCCGACCAGGTGACTATGATAGAGTTAGATAAGGACGTTGCCGCAGTCTGGCAGACAATTCTGCATGGCGATGCGGACTGGCTGGCAGATAGGATCGTCGCCTTCGACCTGACACCTCCTGACATCGAGACCGAACTGAACACCCTGCCTTTGACGTTGCGCGACAGAGCGTTTCAGACAATCCTGCGAAACCGCATCAATCACGGCGGCATCCTGGCACCGGGCAGCGGGAAGCTGCGGTATGGGGAAAACGGCAAAGGGATGGCGTCCCGATGGTATCCCCAGACGCTGAAATCCCGTATCTGCAATATCGCGACGGTGGTGGATAAAATTTGCTTTTTTCATGGAGACGGCCTTGCCGCATTACGGGAGAACGCCTCTCGTGCCGACGCTGTCTTCTTTATTGACCCGCCCTATACGGCGGCAGGCAAGAAGGCGGGTGCGCGGCTTTATACGCACAATGAGCTAGATCACAAAGACCTTTTTCGCCTCGCGCAGAACCTCAAGGGTGACTTTTTGATGACTTACGATAACGCGCAGGGAGTACAGGAACTCGCGGCGGAATATGGCTTCCAGACACTGGCTATTCCGATGAAAAACACACACCATGCCGAAATGACGGAACTGCTCATCGGACGTGACCTGAGTTGGACTTGAGACAATTCGGGAAAACGATGGGCTAACGCAAGGTCGCTGAAGTGCATTCTTTAGCGTGAGGGGTAAAGCAGACGATAGAGGGCGGGCGCAGAGCAGACCTTTCGGAATCTGCGCCGACACTACCATTTTGAGCAGGACAACGATGGACGCACATTCGCTCCAGTTACTGGAATATCGCAAAATACTCGACAGGCTCGCCGTGCATACCTCGAACGGCATCGGCAGGGAGTTCGCGCAGCAGTTGGAGCCGCTGCCCTACCCGGAGACGGTCACGCGCCGCCTGCAGGAGACGCGGGAGGCCCGCGAACTGCGCGACCACGACAACGGAATGCCGCTCGGCGGAATCCGCGATGTTCGCGAGACGGCGGAACGCGCCCGCATCGCCAGCCGCCTGACCCCGCACGAACTGCTGGAGGTGATGCATACTGCCGCCGCAGGCCGACGCCTGCGGATGTTCCTGCTGAATCGGGCGGAGAAGTACCCGCTGCTGGCGGAGATGGCGACCAACCTGCCGGTGCTGCAAATCCTGGAGACCCGCATCGAGAGCAGTATCAGTGAAAGCGCGGAGGTGAAGGACAGCGCCTCGCCGGAACTCGGACGGCTGCGCGGACAGATCAAAGTCACCGCCCATCGCCTCAACGACCGGCTCCAGAGTATGTTGACCAACGACCGCATCAAGACGTTCGTGCAGGAGTTCGTCGTCACGGTGCGCGGAGGACGCTACTGCATCCCCGTCAAGGCCGAGTATGCGCGGGCGTTCGGCGGCATCGTCCACGATACCAGCCAGTCCGGCGCAACCGTCTTCATGGAACCCGCGCAGACTGTGGAACTCGGCAATGAGTTCAAGCAGTTGACGCTGAAAGAGGAGCAGGAGGTCGAACGCATCCTCGCCGACCTGGGAGTGCTGACCGGCAGCTACTACGACGAGATTCAGCGACTGGCCTCTATCCTGGGGCATCTGGACCTGATTCACGCCAAGGCGGTTCTGGCCGAGGAGATGGACGCACAGGAGCCGCACCTGAACCGGCGCGGCATCGTCAAACTCTACCATGCGCGGCATCCGCTGCTGCCCGGTAAGGTCGTGCCGATAGACATCGAACTGGGCGAGAAGTTTACCACCCTGCTCATCACCGGTCCGAACACGGGCGGCAAAACCGTCACGCTCAAGACCATCGGCCTGCTCACCCTGATGACGCTGGCAGGCTTGCAGATTCCCGCCTCCGCCGACAGCGACATCGCGCTGTTCGATCAGGTCTACGCCGACATCGGCGACGAACAGGACATTCAACAGAGCCTCTCCACCTTCAGCGCCCACCTCAAGAATATCGTGCGGATCGTGGAGACGGTAGGGAACAACGCGCTTATTCTGATGGACGAGATGGGGGCGGGAACCGACCCCGCCGAGGGCGCGGCGCTCGCCAAAGCCCTGCTTGACCATCTGATGACGCACAACGCCCGCGTCGTGGCGACCACCCACTATGGCGAACTCAAAGAGTACGCCTATGCCCGCGCCGGAGTGGAGAACGCCAGCGTGGAGTTCGATACCGAGACGCTGTCGCCCACCTATCGGATTCTGCTCGGCGTACCGGGAATGTCAAACGCGCTCTATATCGCCTCCCGCATCGGGCTGCGGGCGGAGATCGTGGAGGACGCCCGCGCCTTTCTCTCCAACCGCGAAATCGAGACGGGAGCGCTGCTTCAGCAGATCGAGCAGAGCCGACGGCAGGCGCGGGAAGCGGAAACTGCCGCCACTCGCGCCCGGGACGAAGCCTATGCCGCCCGCGAAGAGTACCAGACCCGCGTCAGGCAGATTGCGGAGGTACAGCGCACCGTCCGCCAGCAGGCGCAGGAGGAAGCCCGCGAGATTCTGCGCCGCACCAGCGATAAGGCGGAGAATATCCTCAGCGACCTCCAGCGTATGAACAAAGGGGCTAAGAAAGGCACCAGCGTCCGGCAGCGCGTCAACTCGCTCCGCAGCGACACCTTTGCCGCCCTCTCCGACAATCCGGCCAACACGCCCAAAGAAGAGCTGGCCCCGATGGAGCCGGGCCATGTCTTCAAAGCGGGAGACCGGGTGCGCGTCCTTTCGCTGAATATGGACGGACAGATACTCGAGACCCCGCGTGAGGGCGTGGTCGCGGTGCAGATCGGCGTGATGCGGGCGACCCTGCCGCTTGACCAACTGCGGCCGCTGCCGAAGTCGGAGGCCGCTGCTGCCGAACGCAAGGCGACCCGCAAAAACGATGCCGAAACCTCCGGCGCGAGCGCCATCGCCATGCGGAAATCCATGCAGATAGCCCCGGAACTGATGCTGAGAGCGATGCGGGTGGAGGAGGCGCAGCCGTTGCTCGACAAGTATGTGGATGACGCCTATGCCGCCGGAATGGGGCAGGCGCGTATCGTGCATGGCCGGGGAACGGGCGCACTGCGCCGGGCCGTCTGGGAGTTTCTTCAGGATCATCCGGCGGTCGCCTCCGTCCGTCTTGGCAATGAGGGTGAGGGTGGTGAGGGCGCGACCGTGATTACGTTTAAGGGCTGAGAGGCGAGTCAAAGCTCCCGAGGGAGCGGGAAAGGTGGGCAGGATGAACTGGAGAAGAGTGGCGTTGGCGGGAGCAGCCGTCGTATTGTGGGGGTGCGGACCGCAGACGGGTTCTGTTTCCGGGGTGACCGCAGACGAGGAAAACAAGCCTGCGCCGGAAATTGCCCTGCCCCTTACCAAAGGAGCCGCGCCAGTCGCGCTCTCCTCCTGGAAGGGCAAGGTAGTGATTCTGGATTTCTGGGCTACCTGGTGCCAGCCGTGCCGACAGAGCATCCCCGAATTAGAGCGTACCTATGAGAAATACCATGCGAAGGGGCTGGAAGTCGTAGGTGTCTCGGTAGATGAATCGAGTAGCGCTGGCAACATTCCGACAGCCGTCAAGGAGATGGGAATGACCTATCCGGTCGTACTGGCCTCCGACATTCCCGACATTGGATCGAAATACGTTTTCAACGGCATCCCGGCGATGTTCCTGATTGACAAAAAAGGCCGTATCAGCCAGTTTGTTGAAGGCTATAATCCGAGCGGAAATCTGGATGCAAAAGTGGAAGCGCTCCTAAAGGAGTAGCAGGGCGGAGGGAAAAGTCATTGCTCCCTCTCCCTGATATCACCCTTTTTTTCGGCCTCGCTGTCAAGAGCGGCCTCGCGGCTGGTTAGTCACGTGGACCGGGAGACCATCTCTCGGCTCTCCCGGTCGGGTGTGAGGGCTAGCCAGAGGAGAAACAGCCCCCGCATTTCTGCAAAGAAAAGCTGAGCCAACATTATCAGGAGGCGGACGCCCCAACTCGTATGGACCACTTTTGAATTCTCTTCGATTAAGGATTCTGCTGACTGCATAACATTATTCCGATCTGAATGAGCGTCGCTTCTCGATGCAACTATAGTATAGCCTGTTTCTATACCCTAAGATATGAGGAAAACCGCGTAATCCTATAGTGGATTACACTTACTTACACGCAACCTAAGCGCGTAAGTGCGCGGGCAAGCATAAAATCTTCAAAAAAGTCAGGCAGCGATGCTCAGTTTATCGCCGCCTGACTTTTAAGGCGTTCTGGAGATCGGTGCTATAAGTCATCAGTAACTTTCTCGTGTCTGCGTCACAGTGGCTGATATTTCAGGGGTCGCCTGAGATTGCAGTCTCGTGTTCAGGACAGCTTCTGGCTGCCTCCTATTACTATTATACTTTTCTGCATGACGTGGGTCTGTACGTGAATCTGCGTATATTGGCCGCTGCATATCCGTATCTTTGCCTTACGGGGGGACAGAAATTCTCCGGAGGAGCGAATTATGATCTGGGGATGGTGGGGCGGACTGTTTACAGTCGGGCTGCTGGTGGGATTTCTGGGGGCATGGAGTTCCGGCGGAGCGCGTGTTTTTGTGAAGACATTGGCGATTCCGCTGATACTGGGTTTCACGCGACTGGCGATGCCGAATACTGCGCCTGTAAAAAACTCGATGGGATACCTGTTTGTGGATTTTGCGATAATGGCTGTCGCCGCGCTGCTAGGCGACTATGCGCTGGGTCTGAAACTTGGCAGACACGACCGGACCGGGCATCGCGGCGATTCAGTAGGGCATTGAGGAGAGGAAGGTAGCGCGAAACTTCGCTCTGTGGAGGCATACGGCAGGGGCCGGTTCAGTTCATGCGCGATTCGATAAGCTGCGCGGCGAGCAGACCGGCGGCGGCGGCGGCAAGGAAGAAGGGCCGCTCTTCGGTGAGCGAACGGCCCATCGTGGTGACATGGAGGCCATGCGCTTCCAGCGCGGCCAGACCCTGGTCGGCATCTATCGTGATGGGGTCGTGGGTTTCGGAGAGGCCGGAAGATTCCAGCAGAGTGTAGAGGGCGTGGTTCTGCTCCGGGGAGAGGCGCGGCAGGGGAAGCAGAGCGGGCGCACGGGCGATGCGGGTCAGCACAGTCATGGTATGGTGGCTAAGTCCGGCGTGGCGGCGGCGGGGATCGGCGAAACTGATGCGGGCAACGGCGATAGGCACTCCGCCGAGGGAAGCTGCCGCGTTGATCGCCAGCCCCTGATCTACGCCCGAAAAGCCCAGAGTGGTGTTGGTTCCCACCGTTCCCGGCCCCTGCGCGACCACAATGATGTCGGCTTCCACGACCGCTCTCGCCGCTGCGAGCGCCGAGTAGAGATTGACCGCCTCGTAGTCACCGCCGAACGCCTGCCCGGTCGTGATTGTCGCCGTCAGCAGGCCGTGGGCTTTGAGTTCCGGCACCAGGCGGCTGAGGGCGAGCGGCAGCGCAGCCCCGTCCGTCATGATGTAAGCGATACGCGGCGGGCGCGAAAAGGCGTGCTTTTCCGCCGCCCAGTGCGCGGCGGCGCAGATGGCGGGGAGTTGGCTGTGCAGTTCCGCGCAGACGACGGGCAGATCGTCCAGCCCGGCGAAGAGGCGTATGGCGTCGTGATGCGGGCTTTCCGGGGCCTCAACCGCCAGCACCGGAGTCTGGAGCGGCGTATAGCGCATCTTGAGAATATGGCCCGGAGGAGGCGATTGCGGGCTGTCCGGACGCTCCAGCGCGGTCACCACGAAGTCCTGCCCGCCGGTTCCCAGCCCCATCTCCACCGCAATGGTATTGAGCAGCACCCGCTCACCCGGCGCAATACGCCCGGTCAGCGTGATGAGATTCAGGGCGGGACGCAGGCCCGTCGCGGTCTGTGCCGGAGAGATATCCGCCGTGTCGGAGGCAGGCGTCTCCACGCGCACCAGAATCTCCTGTGCGCCGGGCCGCTCCCGGACGATTTTCTCCACGATCCCTGCGATCCGCCGTAACATCCCCGGTCTCTGCCTTCCTAGCGTGTCAGCGTCACTTTGGTCAGTCCACGCGGCTTGTCCGGGTTCTGCCCGCGTGTCAGCGCCAGATGGTAGGCCCAGAGTTGCCCGGGAACGATGTAGACCAGCGGACTCAGCAGCTCGTGTATCGGCAGAGGCACGGCCAGCGGCTTGGTCGCCAGAGCAAGTATCTCCGGCGAGTGCGCCACGATAATCAACTCGGCAGCGCGTTCGCGTAGCTTCAGAGCCAGTTCGACCATGGAGGGATAGGCGCGGCCTTCCGGGGCGAAGAGAAAACAGGGAAAGCCTTCCGAGACCATGGCGATAGGGCCGTGCAGGAAGTCGGCGCCGGAGTAGGGCTTGGCGACGAGATAACTGGTCTCCGTCATCTTCAGGGCGGCCTCCAGCGCAGTCGGCTGGTTCAGCCCGCGTGCCAGCACCGCGCACTCCTGAATATAGCGGTAGCGCTCGACGGCGGCGGCGACCGTTTCATCCATCACGAGCGTGGCCTGTATCTGGTCGGGGACTGCCCGTAGACCGTTCAGGAGTTCCGCATGGTTCGCCCACTGCCCGACGAGCAGGGCGATGAGCGCCAGGGCGGTGGTGTAGGTCTTGGTGGCGGCGACGGATCGCTCCTCCCCGGCGTGGCAGAGCAGCGTAAAATCACTGACGCTGCTCAGAGGCGAGTCCGCGACATTGGTGATACCTGCGGTCAGCGCCCCGGCGGCGCGGGCGACAGAGAGGGTCTTGACGACATCGGTGGCCTGCCCGGACTGTGAGATTCCCAGCACCAGGCTGCCCGCCAGATTGACCGTCGCATCGTAGAGGGTATAGACGGAGGGAGCGGCCAGGGAGACGGGAAATCCGCCCACGATCTCGATCAGGTATTTGGCGTAGGTGGCGGCGTTATCGGAGGTACCGCGTGCGGCGATCACGACGTGTCGTATCTCGCGGTCACGCAGTTCCGCGACCAGCCGCGCCACATTCGCGTACTCCTGTTCGACCGCACGGGCTATAGCCTGCGGCTGCTCATAAATCTCATCCAGCATCAACGACATCGGTGGTATGCTCTCTCCTTCCAGCTATTTGTTGGCGCGAATGCTCACGGGACTAAAATCCGTCGGCGCCCCAGTAGACGGTCGCCCGCGCCGGGAACAGGGCCTTCAGCAGCGGATGCAGCGCGGTATTCACGGTGGCGCGTTCGGGGGGCAGGGAGCCGAACAGCAGGCCAAACAGTGCGGACTGCGCCAGTGGCTCGCCCGCCCCCGCCTCCTCAGCGGGACGGACGCGCAGAAACGGGCCGTTGGCATCCAACTGTGTCAGGCCATAGGGCGTCGCGAACGTCAGTGTCCCGCCCGGCTTCCCGGCGGTGGCCCAGCGCTCGGTGAGTTCCAGCGCGAAACTCCGCAGCAGATTGTCGCGGTGCAGCAGGCGCACCATCCCGGACAGACTTACGTTCGCGGTGCAGTTCTCCAGCAGGCCGCAGAGTGCGAGTCGGATTGGATCGGGCCAGCCCCGGTTCTCCGCTTCGGCTCCCACGCTCAGGTGCAGTTCCCGCTTGCCGGAAGAGAGCGCACGCTGTGTCACAGCGTCGAGCAGGGCGGTGGCGACCGCCTGCTGCTCGGCGGCGGGGGCGATGCCGATCTCCGTAACATAGGCATAGTCTTCGCTGATCTGATGCCCGTTGTAAAAATTCACCTGATAGAAGATATAGCCGACCGGCGTTCCCTCGGCGTCCAGTGCCAGCAGCGGCGGCTCCGACATCTGGCTGGGCTTTCGTCCGATCCAGTCGCGCCAGTAGGCTTCTGTGCGCTGCACGGCAATGGGACGATGCCGATTATAGCCATCGTACAGGCCGCGAATCGCCGGAAGATCGCTATCCGTTGCGGGACGGACTCGAAAGGGCGTGGGACGCGGCGCAAACGCAGTCTGGACCGTGCCGCGCAGGCGTTCGCGGGGCCAATCGGTGAAGTCATGCCGCTCGTAGTAAGGATTAATACCGGTGAAGAGCAGTGAGAAGTCCATCGCATCGGCCTCCATGACCGCGATGGCACGGCGCAGGCAGGCGGAGTTGAATCCGTCGCCCCGGAACTCGGCGAGGGTGGCGACGTTGGCGATGCCACCCATCGTCAGCCGGAAATCCCCGCAGGACACCACGCGGCGGCAGATATGCACCGCGCTGATGATGCGCCCATCCAGTTCCGCAACCTGCGTATAGTCCGGCAGCCAGTCCACATCCCCGTAGAAGTAGCGGCGAAAATAGGCGGGATTGCCCTCTCCGGGCCACACCGTACACCAAAGGTCAATGCAGGCTTCGCGTTCCTCCGCACGAATCGCCCGTATGGTCGCGCCCCGGTGCAGCCCAGGCTCCAGGCTGCCCTGTTCATTCGGCATATTTGGCTCCCGCCCTCACAAGGTCCATCGCCTCTTCAATCAGTATGGCAAGTGGTTCGTGCGGCGCAATTCCACAGACTTTACGCAGGGTCAGTTCGCGTCCCTGTTCCCGCAGCATCCGCTGAAGTTCCGGCGCAGACGGGTCGTGCGGCGCGTCGTAACGCAGCGCGGCGGCAATCGCCCACGCGAGCGCACGCGGCGCGATGCCCTGCGCCTCACACAGCCGCGCCGCGCCGACGAGGCGGTCGTCCGGCGCGAGTTTGCGGATAGGGTCACGAGCCAGTCGGACACAGGTATCGCCCAGATGCGCGTTGGTAAACCGCTCCAGCAGATCGGCGACGTGCGCGGCCTGCGTCTCCGGGGAAAAACCGTGCCGTGCGACCAGGGCGGCGGAAGACTCTGCCAGCACCGCCCGCAGCAGGGACGCGATACGTATGTCCTGCAAAGCCTCGTAGCCGTAGACATAGCCCGCTGCATGGCCGAGATACCCCAGCACAGCATGAGCGCAGTTGTGCGTATAGAGTTTGCGCTCGACAATCGCCTCAAAATTCTCCACCGGTTCGATGCCCACGAGCAGCGGCAGTTCCCCGACAACTGCATGAGCGTCCACAGGCAGACGCTTGTACGCCTCCACGCGGATTGCCAGCGGGTCGGCAGCGCGGTCTGCCTCCGTCGGCACGGGAACCATGCGGCTGACGACGGCCTGCACAAATCCGGTCTTCGCCAGCACCTCCGTCCGGTTTTTCTCCGGCAGATGCTCCGCGACGGCCTGCCGCAGAAGGCGGGCCGCGTCGTGCAGATTCTCGCACAGAAGCACATTGACGGGCGTTCCCAGGCTCTTATGCCGGGCCAGCAGCCCCGCCGCCAGCGCGGGCGCAATCAACGGCAGGGCGTTCGCTCCGACCGCCGTACAGACGATTTCGGTCAGCGCGATCTCTTCTGCCACCCGTACCCGATCCCGTCCATGCACCGCCCGGACATTCGCAATCTGTACGGTCTCCGCGTTCGGCCCCACGATATGGACAGGGTAGGAACGGCGCTGGTTCAGGGCGTTCACCATCGCGTCCGCCACATCCACGAACACGACTTCCAGGCCGCTCTCATAAAAAAGCTGCGCCAGAAAGCCGCGCCCGATACTGCCTGCCCCGAACTGCACCGCCGTCCCTGCCATTGTGACTCCCGAAGAGTGTGCGTTCCCTGCCCCCGTAAGCCGGAGGCAGGAAGCGCGAACCTCTATTTCCCGCCCTTTGCCATCCCCTGCGCCAGGGAGAAGTTGTGGTTGACGGCGTCCCAGTCAATCACGCTGAGGAAAGCATCAATGTATTTGGCGCGGGCGGTCTGAAAGTCGAAGTAGTAGGCATGCTCGTAGACATCCAGGCCAAGCAGCGGCATCGCGTTCCAGATCGGGAACGTGTTCTGCGCGTCGCCGATGTAGTTGAAGATGCTGTCGTCCGCGAAGTCGTAGGCGAGCCAGACCCAGCCACGCGCCGCAATTCCGGTCGCCTTGAGGTCGGCTTTCCAGCTATCGTAAGAGCCGAACGTTTTGCCGATGGCCTCGCCGATGGCCCCGTTGGGCGCTCCGCCTTTGCCGCCAAGATTTCCGAAATAGAGTTCGTGATTCTTGACGCCGTTGAGCGCGAAGCTGTACTCCACTTTCAGTTCGCGCAGTTCGCTGAAGGTACCGTTGGCTTTGGTGGGATCGGGAACGCCGAGCGCGGCCATTTTGGTGCGTATCTCGTTGACCTTGTTGACGTAGCCCGTGTAGAGTTTGTGATGCTCGTCATGCGTTTTGCGGGAGATGCCCGCTGTCTCGGTCGTGTAGACTTTGGCGGGCAGGGGCATGGGTTTGATGGGAGCGGGCGCGGCGGCCTGTACGACTCCGGCGGCTCCCGCTTCCGTGAGGGCGGAGGAGGCGAGGACACCGGCTCCGGCGGCAGCGCCGAGCGTCAGGAAATGGCGACGATTGAGGGCATGGGGATCGGTGGACATCAGGGTTCTCCTTTTAGAGCCTTTCGGCTTCGATGGTTTCGGACTTCATGGCCTCCCGGACGAGGGTCATCAGTTTCCCTGCGATGTCCGGGAAGGGGGTGTCTCCACAGAAAAGGCGCATGGCGGCGCGGGTGGCGCCGGGGCGCTTGATGCCGCGCCGATAGCAGAAGCCGGGCCACCGGTAGAAGAAGGAGGCCATGCGGAGGGCGGCATCAAAATTCGAGCGGAACTCGTCGGCAATGGCCTGTGTGTAGCCGTCGGTCTGCCCGGTCAGAATACAGTGCGCGGCGATCTGTCCGCTTTTGAGGGCGTGAAGAATGCCGTCGCCAAAAAAAGGGTTGATGAGGCCAGCGGCGTCGCCTGCCAGCAGAACGCGATTGTCGGCGGTCTGGATTTTGTCCATGCCGTTCCAGAGCGGCAGCGGATGAGCATGGAAGACCAGTTCGTCGGCCCGTTTCGGGATTCCGAGCAGGGCGAGGTAGTCGAGGATGGCCCGCTGAAGTTCTGCCCGCACCGCGCCGTCTCCGCGTCCGCCGCTGCGTCGGGGCCGAAACACGCCCGCGCCCACGTTCAGATGATCGCCTTTCGGGAAGACCCAGGCATAGCCGCGTTCGACCGCGCCGTACTCCAGATGACAGACTTCGGGCCGCAGGTCGGGATGCCCGTCGCCCCAGCGGTGCGGCACTTCGGCCTCCATCGCAATGGCGAGTGTGCGCTCTTTCCGCAGACCGACAGATCGGGCTACGATTCCGTTGGCGCCATCCGCGCCGAGAACCACGTCCGCCGTTGCGTTCCAGGAGCCGCTTGCTCCTTCCGCTGTTATTTTTATCGGCCCGCCGCGTTCGCTCTCCAGCGTCCGGACTCCCAGTCCATCGCGCAGTTCGGCCCCGGCCTGCGCGGCCCGCTGCGCCAGCGCGTTGTCGAAGACGGAGCGGCGCACCATCCAGAGCGAGCGTTCGCAGCCGTCGGTCGGCTCCGGGTTCATGGGGGCCAGACAGGGGTCGCCAAAATTCCAGGTATGGCGCATGAACGTGGGGCCCGCCTCGACGAACGCCTCGGGCGCGAGATCGCGCAGTTCGTTCAGCGCAAGGACCTCGGAGACCATCATCGGCATTCCGCCGCCGCAGGTCTTGTGGCGCGGCAAGGGATGTTTTTCCAGCAGGGCGACCTTTGCGCCCCCCCGCGCCAGCGCGAACGCCGCCGCGTTTCCTGCCGGTCCCGCCCCAACCACAATGACGTCGTAGTGTCCCATAACCCTCTTTTGCCGCTCCGTTCGATTCCAGAAAGAACGGCCTATTATAGCACAGCGGCGCAGGTGATTGCCTGCGCCAGGGTCGTCTCGACAGCCTGATTTCCGGCTTCCGCACGTTTGCCGATTGTCGTCTCTACCCTGTCTTTCCGTCGGTTCGCCCGCCGTCCACGCTTTTGCTCTGATTTCGTCTACGCTCCAGACTACGCCGGGGGGGGATAGTGAGTGTGTCTGCAATGAAGCAGGCCAGGAACTATGGCAGAATGCCAGGGAGAAAGACAGTCAATGAATAGACACTATGCACAGGTCAAAGTGGGGATATGGTTCCTTCTGGGACTATGCGCCCTGTTCGGAAGCGCATCGGCAGTTCGGGCGGACAATCCTTTCGTCGTGGGACCAATGTGGCGCGGGTTCTCGCAGAGTAGCCTGACCGACAGCACACGCGGAATCACGCTGCTGGGCGCCAGTTCGCAGCACGACAATGTCCTGATCGCTCTGCTGTTCGTGGAGAACAAATGGCGGCAGGTTCAGGCCACGACGTTCACGGATGCCTCGGTGACGATTCTGGGTACGGGGCCGGACACGGGGTTTCAGGCGCGGGGCAATTTTGTGCCGACCGGAGATGGCAGCTATTTCGCACGTTTTGCCTATCAGAGCGGCGGTCATGGACGGGGCTACTTCAGCCTGCTGCGCTCCTTCCCACCCGGCCCGGTCGTAAACGGTGTACCCGCCGATCCCTACCGCACCGCGTTTCCGCCCGGCCCCTGCGACGGGATGTACCAGAATGCGGCAGGCGCACCGGGCCGCATGATGCTGACCCATGCGCCCTCTACGGAGAGCGGCCCGCCCGCCTTCTTCAGCGGTGACCTGCTCCTTCAGGACACTCACTTCAACATCGTGGGCGCGATTTCCGGTAATCGTCTCACCGATGGCGGCTACGCGGTCGAGATGGTGGGGCAGTCCGCTAATTTCTCGAAGGTCGTTCCCTGTATCCGTGTCAGCGGAGAGCTGGTTCCGGCAGTGCGGCCCGGTGACCATGCTCATCTGCGTGGGACGTACTCAGTGATGAACTCCGAGGGCGCTGTCGTAGATCGCGGCAGTTTCGACATGGCGTTTTAGCCGCTCGTTCCTCTCACGCGCCCTGGCCTGCCGGAACAGCGCCAGGGCGCGTCCTCTTTCCTCCCTCCGCAAGTCCCGCCTACTCTTCCCGCGTCATACTCCCGGCTCTGCAACAGGAATCTCTCCTACCGTTAGGGAACTGCCCGGCAGACGGCGACTACCAAAACGGAAGCAGGGAGAACCCACATTGGCACAGGAAATTGCGACAGACACCCATTGGGGAGCGAAAGCGTTCCCACACCTGCGACTTGAGCAGCGAGAGCAGATTAAGCCTTTCGTAAAGCAGATCCCGTTCCCTGCGAAGCATATCATCTGCCGGCAGGGAGTAAAAGACGACACGATGTACTTCATCGAGGCAGGAACCGTGCGCTTCTATACCTACGACCTGGAGGGCAAAGAACTCTTTATTCGTACTCTGGGGGAGGGGGATTTTTTCGGAGAGGTCGCTCTGCTGACAGGGCAAAAGCGGTCGTTGATGGCGCAGGCTGTGGAGGAAGTGGTGGCGTGGGAACTGCACGCGGAACATTTAGACACCTTCCTGGGAATCTGCCCGGAAATGACAAAGGTCATGCTGGAGGGGATGGCGCACCGCTTACGAACGTCGGGAAACCTGTTCGCCAATGTCAGGCAGCAGATAGAAGCCAATCGGACGTGGGCCGAACAAGGCGTTCAAAAGCTGGTCAGGAAGATGGGGACGCTCGGTTTTGCGGCGGCGAATGTGGTCTTGCTGGCCGTCTGGATAGGGGTTAACCGACTGGCCCCGCACCCGCTGGATAGCCGGGAGTATTCTGGATTGGGGCTGGTAGCGACGTTTGAAGCCCTGTTTGTGGCGATCCTGGTGCTGGCGAAACAGAACCGGGACGAAAAAGACAACAACATTCGCACGGAGTACATTGTGCGGAGCCTGACAGCACTGTCGAACAAGCTGCTCGAAGAAGACAAAAAGATCGAGGCGGTGGAGCAGCAAATCCTCGAACAAACATCCCCCAAATCAGGCAAATAGCGCCCGGAAGGTTGCCGTTCCCTTATCCGGAGAGGCCAGGAGACCGCGCAAAATTCCCGCCGTTCCCAGGGAGAAGACCCGATGCCCGTACCACCCCGCACCAACCTCTACGACCCGGCAACCTGGTCACTGAAAAAGGTGGTAGGCGCAAAGGGTCAGCAAAGGGTTGACACCCCTCGCTCTTTCAGGGAGAGGGAAATCCTATCCTGTTCATCCTGGTCATCCTGTCCGAAAATCGTCCTGCGAAGGAAAAGCGACCCGCGTAATCGAAGGTAGGGGTTCATGGGGTTGCCAGGGACGGGAGGCGAGCAGATTGGCAAGAAAACCACCGAGCGGCAAAGTCACATTTCTCTTTTACGATGGCGTCGGGTCGAGCAAGGTCGCGCTCGAAGCGCCGTATGAGCGGTATCGCAAAGAGTTTTTGCAGAAACTCTACGACGAGACTGAATCGCTTGTCCGGCAGCATAACGGGGTGACGAGCGGCACGTCGCATGGGGACGACTGGCTGGCGGTCTTTGAGAAGGCGACCGACGCCATTGCCTGTGC
>JBBRLP010000011.1:0-69284 GCA_038231295.1 Chthonomonadales bacterium | reverse complement strand
GGGCAGCATATCTTTCTGGAGGCGGCGGCGGTGGTGGTGCAGGCGTTTCCCTCGGCGCGATTTCAGATCATCGGTTCGGCGATGTTCGGGGAGGAGGCGTATGAGGCGGAGGTGCGGGCATTGACGGAGCGGCTGGGTTTGTCGGGTTGTGTGGAGTTCACGGGATTTCGGAGGGACGTCCCGGCGCTGATTCAGAACCTGGACATTCTGGTGCATGCTTCGACGATCGGGGAGCCTTTTGGTCAGGTGGTGGTGGAGGGGATGGTGGCAGGGAAGCCGGTGGTGGCGACGGACGGAGGGGGGGTACCTGAGATCGTGGAGGAGGGGGTGACGGGACTGTTGGTTCCGATGGGTTCGAGTGGGGCGATGGCTGGGGCAATAGTGCGTCTGCTGTCTGATCCGGCGGGGGCGTCGGCGATGGGAGCGGCGGGCCGTGCGCGGGTGCTGGAGCATTTCACCATCGAACTGACCGCAAGAAGAGTACAGGCGGTCTATTCCGAAATGCTGGACGGGCCTACGGCCTTTACGAGTTGACACTCCCCCGACTTCTTATGGGAGATGCTCCTCCCACCAGGATTTCAAGGGGTGATGGCGGGGAGGGCGATAGCGAGCGCATAGTTCGATGCGGCGGAGTACCTCGCCCAATGTAGCCGTCTCTACCGCTGTTGTGTCTGCCCAACTCTTGATCCAGTCCATTGTCGTGAGTACTGGGAGGGTTGGCGAAAGCGACTGCACAAACCGGATACTTGCTCTGTCGTCCGTGACCAGCGTCAGACCGCGATGCATTGCCACCGCCGAAGAACGGGCTTCTCCATCATCGATGGCCGCTGCGTAGGCGACAAAGGTGGACTCCTCCACAGGAGTTAACACGACTTCCTGTAAAAGTCCATCTTGGAGCAGCAGCGTGAGGTCCACGGAAACCAGAGCGCCTTTTGGATCCTCTTCCGGCAGAGGCCGCAGGGCAAGCACTTCGCCGTCGCGCACCTCCTTCACAAGTAGGCGGGGCTGCCAATACTCGAAAGTATCTCCCCGGCGCGAGCGGTCGCCATGAGATTGAGCAGGGTGCAGGCGTCCCATACCATGCCCGGCAGCAGACTCATGCCATTTTCTCTCCGGGGTTCAATCGCAGTGTGTCCCCAAAATTCAAATCAAGTTGATAAGCCTCTCCAGAGAGGCCGAGTTCGGTTGGCTGCGTAAGTCTCTCCACCGTCTCCCTGGCCTCAACACGACTGCAATGCAGCAGGCGCATCAACTCTGATTCGGTAATCTGCTCGTCCTCAAACGCCTCCACTGCCAGTCGGATATAGCGGTCTGGGAGCCGCTGCTTCACCGTTGGAAAAGACATCAACCCTAGGTGCTTGCGAATGCGGCTGCTTTGAACCCCCTGCGCCGAAAGTCGTTCCCATGTTCCGTTCTGAACGCAGCCCAGCCCTTCCAGTCGGTGGGCCATCGCCTCGACAGATACGTTATACTGGTCTGCCAGCAGGCAAAGATCGGAGACGGTAAAGTCTTTTCGGCTCTGAACGATACGACGAAACCGCTGTCGTAGCCCGGCGGCAGGCATCAAAAAACTGGCCGCGAAGGCATCCGCGAACTGCTCTGAGCGTGGACGACGCTCGTATTCAAAAAAAATCGTGATCTCTTCGCGGAACCTATCCGTCAGAAAATGGGCATACTCATGCGCCAGAGACCAGTTCTGCCTGGTGCGAGGGTGCTGGCCGTTGACGAGAATACACCCTCCCAGAACATCCGTGTAGACGAACATACCGGCGATCTTGAACTCTTCCAGCGGCAGCACAAAAACGCGCAGACCAACGTCGCTCTCCAGCACTTCTACGAGATTGGGCAATGGTCCTTGTCCCAGACTGAGCCGCGATCTCTCCATCGTCGCCGCTTCCTCCGCCGCCGCCTGCGAACTCAGACCTCCCGGAGAGTAGGGCTCGGGATAGGGATAGCGTGGAATCGGGGCTTTGAGAAGTGTTTCCAGCGACAGGTAGTCTTCACACGTGCGTTGAAACGTTTTGACAGCGGCAGTGACCGCCTCCGTGGAGACTTCTGAAGCCTGCGTGATTCGGAATACCGGGGCGAAATCCGCGATGAATTCGCGCTGGCTTACCAGTTCATGCACCGAGCGTCCGTACAACTGCGCGAAGAGAATCAATTCTTCCGGTTTGACTGCGCGAGCGCCTTTTTCAACCGCGACCAGAGTAGGGCGCGATATATCCATTTGTTTTGCGACATCGTCCTGAGAAAGACCGCGACTGCGCCGGGCGATTGCCAGGCGGCGACCCATCTCTGCCGGAAGCGTATTCGTGAGGGCGTTCATCTTCATAAAACAAAATCTCCTGGATCGGGAACTGCGAGAAGAGTTTACCATTCCAGTGAAATTATACCGCAAGTAACTGACAATGTAAAATATGTCGCCTCGGGAGTGAGCCGCGTTTCGAGACAAGAACAGCCCCGCAGATGTGTCTGCGGGGGCTGCGAAGGGAGGGT
This sequence comes from Chthonomonadales bacterium, assembly GCA_038231295.1. Classification (GTDB taxonomy): domain Bacteria; phylum Armatimonadota; class Chthonomonadetes; order Chthonomonadales; family Chthonomonadaceae; genus JANXLO01. The sequence goes on along the minus strand of JBBRLP010000011.1, from coordinate 66,788 downwards.
ATAAGTGAAGTTAGCGGGTTGGTGACGCGGCTACTGCGAAATGTGCTGCTTGATGCGATGGACGGCTTCTTGAAGGCGCTCGCCGTTTTTGTCGCCCATGACGGTCAGGGACATACGGATATAACCTTCGCCGTACTCGCCGTAACCGACGCCCGGAATGACGAGGACACCGGCCTCTTCGAGCAGACGCTTCGCGAAGGACATAGAGGTCTCGCCCTGCGGCACTCTGGCCCAGATATAGAGCGTGGACTTCGGCTTCGTGACATTCCAGCCGAGCGCATTCAGGCCGTCGCAGAGAATATCGCGGCGGCGTTCGTAGAGGTCGAGGGTCTTCTGGTTGTCGCCGTGCAGCAGGGCGTGTGCGGCGGCGAGGGAGACAGCGGGGAACTGCTTGCTGTCGAGATTGGATTTCAGCTTGTTCAGCGTGGCGATGGCGTCCGCATTGCCGATAGCGAACCCAATGCGCCAGCCGGTCATGTTGAACGATTTGGAGAGCGAATGCAGTTCGACCGCGACCTCTTTCGCGCCCGGCACCTGAAGCACAGACGGCGGGCGATAGTCCCCATAGTAGACTTCGGAGTAGGCAGCGTCGTTGACGATGAGCAGGTCATTCTCGCGGGCGAAGGCGACGGCATCGGCATAGAAGGAGAGCGGTGCGATGGCTCCCGTGGGATTGTTCGGGTAGTTGAGCCAGAGCAGCTTGGCTTTCTTCGCCACGTCGGAGGGAATGGCGGTCAGGTCAGGCAGGAACCCATTGGCTTCCAGCAGCGGCATGGTGTAGACCTCGCCGCCTGCCATCAGAGTGTTGACCTTATAGACGGTATAGGCGGGGTCGGGAACGAGCGAGATGTCACCGGGATCAATGTAGGACCAGGCGAGGTGCGAAAGTCCCTCTTTGCTCCCGATGAGCAGCATCGCCTCCGTCGTGGGGTCAATGGCGATGTCGAAGCGGCGGCGGCAGAAGGCGCTGACGGCCTCCAGAAACGGCGTCCAGCCTGCGTTCGACTCATCGTAACGATGGGTTTCGGGATTGTGCGCTGCGTGGATCAGGGCCTCGATGATGGGTCCGGGGGTGGGCTGGTCGGGGTCTCCGATTCCGAGGTCTACGAGGTCTCTGCCCTCTGCGAAGGCTTTGCGCTTCAGGGCGGCGATTTCACCAAACAGGTACGGGGGGATGCTATCCAGACGCTTTGCACGGGCAATCACAGTCAACTCTCCTCATCGGGGTGGTGAAGATAGTTTACCCCGGAACGCCACGCTTTTCGCCTGCTATTTGGCCCCGACCGCTTTCAGCATCGCCACAATCTCAGTCAACTGCTCGCTCTCGGCCAGCCGGATCGCCGTCCGTCCCAGAGTGTCCGTCGCGTTGACATTGACTTTCTTGTCGAGCAGCGCCCTGACGATGTCCGGGTTATGTTTCTCAATCGCCCGTAGCAGCGCCGGAGTACCCGTACTGTCCTTCGCATTCGGATTCGCCTTGTGCTCAAGCAGCAGCCGCGCCACATCCGTATTCCCGGACTGCCCGGATTTGATGGCATAGAGGAGAGGAGTGCCGTCGTCACCCGTCGCATCGGGATTGGCCCCATGCTCCAGCAGAAGCCGCATGACATCGGAATCCCCGGTCGCTTCTGTCTCGCATACTGAGACCAGCAACGTCTTTCCATAGATGTCGTGTACGTTTGGGTCTGCCCCATGTGCCAGCAGGAGCGCGACAACGTCCGGGTGCTGCGGCCCGGCCAGCCGCAGCGCTGTCTGTTGCTGGGCGTCTTTCGCCTCGACCTTTGCCCCACGCTTCAGGAGCATATCCGCGATAAGCGTATAGCCGTGATACGCGGAAAGCATCAGCGCCGTTGTTCCCTGTTCATTGGAGGCGTTGGAATCTACCCCTCTTGCCAGCAGCTGCGCGACGACATCCGGCTGGTTCTTCTCCACGGCATCCAACAGTTGCTGTCCGCCCTGATTGCGTTGCGCCACGACAACTAGACCGACCACACCGACCACGACAAGTATACCAAGAGCCGTGAAAACCTGTATTAGGCGGCGGACAGCGCGGGCCAGTTCTGGGTCCTGTGGAGTGTTAGGACGAGTTCGCGCTTGAGGCATAAGATTCGATTCTCCTCCAAAAGCAGGTATAAGCGCAGATCGAGCGGTCAGCCGTCTCGCATTCTGTACGTATTATGGCATATCCAGGGAGCGTATTTGAGCCAGCAGCCCTTCCGCGAGTATCTCCCGGGCGACGCGAACCCGGAGGCTCCACGCCAGCGGATCGCCGTCAATGGAAGCGGCCAAGCACCTCTGCGCCCCGGCACCAGCGGCAGAAGACTGGTGGCGGTCAGCGGTCTCATAGTCCAGGCCCTGCGCGGCGAAGGAGGTGACCGAGAAGCCGCCGCGCCTTGCCAGAACGGCCCAGGAGACATCTCCCCATCCTTCGACAGGAGCGTGCGTGAGCAGAAATTGGAGCAGCGGACGGCTCAAACCTTTGGCTCCCGCGCAGATGTCCACCGTTTGCTCCAGCAGGTGCGATGCGACCTCGTTGATGAGGCTCTCCGTCGTCTGCATCGCCTGCGGGTGGGTGGCAAAGGCGGCGGCGGTTCGGCCCAGAACTAGGCAGTCGGTGCGGGTAATCGCCTCGATTGCGGCGCGGAGTTCGTCGGGGTAGGTCTCGTTCCAGCGCAGAAGCCTGTCCATGTCGCAGTAGTGTACAAAGTCTGCCTCAGTATTGCCTGCGATGTTCAGGGCAGCCATCCGGCTGTGCGCCCCATCCGGGGGCCGCACGAGCAGCAGGCCGGGCTGATCTGCAAGCGCCCGGTAGACGCTGTCTTCGGCATCAATCAGCGCAACGATGAGGTGGGAATAGAGTTCTCGAAGTCGGGGCAACGCTCGCAAGAGGCGTGGCAGTTCCCCATGAGGCCGCCACGTGCAGGTCAGGGCAACGCGCATTCTCTAACCCACCTTGCGGACGGCGTTGTGGGGCAGCGCTGCATGGACGCCCCGAACGCCGTTGACGATCTGCGTGATACGCATATCCACCACCACGCTCGCCAGCGCCAGCGCATCCTCCCGTCCCACGCCGAACTGCTCGCCGATCAGGGCCAGCATCGCATCGAGCGCAAGATACGTGGCCTCCTGAAGGTCTTCGTGCAGTCCGAACGTCAGCCAGCCCTGGGGAGTGAGCGCTCGCGGCGTGGGGAGATGCAGATCGGGATGCAGAATAAACGTCAGTTCGACTCGCTCCATCGGGCATTCAATCGCCGTGACACAAACCTCGCCATCTCCCTGCGCCGCGTGTCCATCGCCGACAGAGAACAGGCCACCGGGAACGGCTATCGGCAGGAACAGTGAGGTTCCCGTAACCAGTTCTTTACAGTCCAGATTGCCGCCTGTCACACGGGGAGGCGCGGTGGAGTGGAAGCCTGATTCGGCGGGCGGCATTCCCATCACGCCCATGAAGGGATGCAGGCTGACCTCGAAGCCGAACTGACTGCGCCCTGTTCCGACGTCCGCATCCAGGCTCCAGATATGCATGGCCTCCCGCTCAGTCGTGCCAAGCCGGGTATGGACGGCATGAACCCAGCCACCGGCGGAAGTCCAGCCGCGCCGTGCGGGCCGAATCTCTCCGATGCGGACCTCCAGTGTCATTCCCGGCTCCGCGCCCGCGATGGCAATCGGGCCGCAGAGTGCATGGCCTCTGTCAGTTTCGGGGTCACGCGGGGTGAACTTGACGGGAGGATCGGTGGCGGCTTTGTCCGGCTCCGGCGGCAGATTCCAGGCCGCATCCAGCGTACTGTAGAGGACGGTGTCGCCGGATTCTATCTGAAGAACCGTAGGATATTCGCGGGAAAAGGCGCCGTGTAGGGTGCGGCGTTCGGGATGGATGGTATAGGTCGCCATAGAACCTCTCTGGACGTAGCGGGCAGTATGCGGTACTATTCACCAACACGAGCGGTGGTTCCTGTCACGAAACAGGCCGGAGTGAGGAAGGAATGAGGGGCCGAGCGATGGGAGAGGAGACGGAAATACTCTATATCGGATTTCTGCTGGGGCATGGCGGGGACGCGCATCAGATGCTTGGCCTTGCAGCAGGGATGGCGGCACGTGGGAGGCGCGTCAAGATAGTCGTTCCAGAGTTGCCTACAACGGTCGAGTTTGCAGGCCGGTGTGAAGCGCAGGGCATTCCGGCAGTCCGCAGCCCGCTGCTGCATTCGGACCCTCATGCGGCCCGGCAGAGCATCCCAGAACTGTTGGAGCTACTCACCAGGTATCGCGCACCCATCGTGCATTTTCATACCGGGGATGAGTGTCTGCCGCGCATGGCGCTGCTGGTGCGGCGGGTGCTGGATTCGCCTCGCGCCTTCGTGACCGTTCACAGTCCCTACGCGGCCATTGATCCGCAATCGGGCCGGGCGAAGATGTGGGCCGTCGGCGTGGAGCGGCAATTTCATGCTCTGTTCTGCCCCTCGGAACACGCAAGACAGACCCAACTGCGCTACGGCGTTCCCGCCGACCGTATCCACGTGATTCACAACGGCATAGACGTAGATCGGTTTGCGAACGGCAATGCAGCCTCTGCCCGTGCTGTGCTTGGCCTCAAAGCGGAGACGCCGCTCCTCGTCTTCACGTCCCGGCTCGATCCGCAGAAGCGGCCACTGGATGCGCTGCGGGCTTTCGCGGGAGTGGCGGCGGAGTTTCCCGAGGCGCATCTGGCCTTTGTGGGAACAGGGGAGCAGGAGAGCGCGGTGCGGGTGGCGGCGACAGAGGCGGGGCTGATGGAGCGGGTTCACCTGGTGGGATTTCGGAGCGATATTCCCGACTGGCTTGCGGCAGCGACCGTCTGGATGCTGCCGACAGAGCGAGAAAACTTCAGTCTGGCGGTTCTGGAAGCGCTGGCGGCGGGATGCCCCATTCTCAGTAACCACTGCCCCGGCAACGACGAGGTCCTTCGGAACGGCGAAAACGCCCTGCTTACCGCTGTCGGCGACGTTCCCGCACAGTCTGAGGTGCTGCGCCGCCTGCTGAGAGATACGGACTTACGGCAGCGCCTGCGACTCTCCGCAAGGCAGTCCGCCGAAGCCTATCGCCTCGAAACGATGACCGCACAGTATGCGGCAGTCTACAACGAGTACGTGCCTTTGCCCGTCAGTGATTGAAGAAAAACTCTTTGGCGTTGAGCAACGCCCAGAAGAGGTCTTCCGCGACCTGACGGCGGTCTTTGGCCTTACTCAGCGCCGCCGTCGCTCGTTTCGCCTCGGCGGGGGTGGGATAGCGGGAGTAGGCGGCCAGGTAGAGTTCCTCCACCAGTGGCCCATCTGCCAGTTTCTTATCGAAGAGCGTGGCGATGCGGCCTGTCTTGGCGGTCAGACGGGCGTTGAGTTCCGGGCCGTTCATCAGATGCAGCACCTGACTGAGATTGGGATCGTCACTGCGTTCGCACTCACAGACGATGTTGCGGGAGGGGCGTCCGAACAGGTCCAGGAAGTAGGAGTTGACTCCGGCATCGGGCAGTTGGGTGGCATGAACTCCACTGGGCAGGCCGTCGAACTTCTCCGCGATTCCGGTCGCCGCGGAGATCGCGTCGAGCATCTGCTCCGCGCCTAGCCGCTTGAACGGGTAGTGGGCGTAGTAGTGCGAGTCGCGTTCGTTGCCTTTGAGCGGAATCGCAGAACGCTGATAGGTCTCCGAGCGCAGAATGGTACGCATCAGGTATTTGAGGTCATAGCCGTGCGCGGCGAAATCCTGCGCGATAAAGTCGAACAGAGGTTCATTGGAGGCCGGATTGGTGGGGCGAATATCGTCCACCGGCTCCACAAATCCCCGGCCCATATAGTGCCGCCAGATTCGATTGACCATCGTCTTCGCGAAGAAGGGGTTTTTCGGGGCGGTCATCCATTTGACGAGTACGGTGCGGCGGTCATCGGCGAACTCCGCAGGCAGTGGGGCGGCATCGAGGGCGCAGGGCCGCATCGTCTGCCCGGTGCGCGGGTTCGCGATCTCGCCCTTGTCGGTGGCATAGACAACCTGCTCGTCGGTGCGCTCGCCCGGCTTGCGTTTCACCTGCGCGAAGAACGCCGCCATCTGGTAGTACTGGTTCTGTGTCCAGCGGTCATAGGGGTGATTGTGGCACTTCGCGCACTGCATCCGAACGCCGAGGAAGACCTGCGCGGTGTTCTCGGCAAGCTCCTGCGGGGAGCCGGATGCCTTGTAGTAATTCGCGGCCCCGTCCGTGAAGATGCTGCCCTGTGCCAGCAGCAGTTCTCCGGCGAACTGATCCCAGGGACGGTTCTGCTCGACGCTTCTGCGTATCCAGAGGTTGTATGCGTACATTCCCTTATCGGAGAGGAACTTGCGGGAGCAGCGCAGGATGTCGGCCCATTTCAGCGTCCAGAAGTCCACATACTCCGGGCGGGTAAGCAGGGCATCAATCAGCCGGTCACGCTTCGCCGGGTCTTTGTCGGCGAGGAAGGCGCGGGTCTCGTCCGGCGTCGGCAACTGCCCGATGACATCCAGGAAGACACGGCGCAGAAAGTCGGAATCGGCGCTCCGCGGCGAGGCGGGTAGGCCAAGGTCGGCGAGTTTGAGCAGGCCCAGCGCATCCACTTTCTGGGTGGCGGTGGCTGTCTCGCGGCGCGGAACGGGGTAGGGGGTAGCGTAGGGCGAAACGACTCGCGCCGTCCCGACAAGACCCTGATACCGAATCACGACCGCGCCTTCGCCCGGCCCGGTCACTTTCGCTTCCCCGTCCGCTGTCACCTTCGCTACCGTCTCATCGCTGGCGGTAAAAAGCGTCTCTCCGGTGACATCGCGGCGCGTCCCATTATCGTATTTCGCAGTCACCCGGAACCGCTGTGTCTGGTTGAGGGGCAGGATGCGGACGGCGGGGGAGATGTCGAGCGAGATGACGGTCGGCTCTTTGGCGCGGGGGCCGGGGGAGCCGGCGGCGATCCAGTCGCGCAGCAGGCGGTACTCCGGCGAGCCGACGCGGAACCGCAGTCCGCCCCGATGCACGACTTTCAGCGTCGGTTTGAGCAGCAGCAGGCTCTGGTCGGGCTGGGCGGGGGCGATGCGGCTGGCCGTCTTCTGGCGGGCAATCGCGGTAAAATCGCTGTCGGGGTCGTAGGCAAGCAGGGAGAGCTTGAACCCGCCTTTGCCGGAGGCCGCGCCATGACACGCGCCCATATTGCAGCCCGCTTTCGTTAGAATGGGTTCGACATCGGCGAGAAAACGCGGGGGAGTGGCCTTCGCCATCCCGGAGACCACAATTGGAACGCGCACGGTATGCCCATGTAGCATTGCCGTCAAAACTGTCTTGCCGTCTCGTCTGCCGCGAACAATCCCACTGTCGTCCACGTCTGCAATTTTGGGGTCGGCAAGTGTCAGGCTTGCCGTCGCGGTGACATCGCGTTTCTGACCGGACGACAGCAGCCCATCCACCAGCAGGCGCGATTCCGCATACGGCCCGGTGAGCGTGATGCGTGCAGGAGAGGCGGTCAGGGCTGTCTCGATAGACGACGCGATTTTGACAGGCGGCTTCGCCCCGACGACGCCACAGGAAATCGCCAGCGCCGCTCCGCTCCACAGGGCGATTCGCGCTGCCTGCATACCGAGTTTGGAAGAGATCATAACCGCCCTTACCTCGATCCGAACGAAAAAGAAAGACTGTGTCACCCTAACGCGCCCGGACAGCAAAAACCACCTGCCAGCCGGAAACCGCACTACTCTACCTTAGAGCGTCACAAATTTGAAATGTTACGCCGCCTGTCCCTAACTTTCAGACGCAGCGCTGTCTGCAGATAGCCAACGCGATGACGTGCGAACCCCTTGCCCGCAGAAGCGTCTGTGGCTCCGTAACCTTTGATAGTTGCTCTTCTTCTCAGAAACCGGGAATGCCACAGGCGATTCAGGGCAATCCTACGACTATCGGCTTCAGCATTTGGTTGTTCCTGGTGCCAAAGATTGCCTGTTCCTCCGGAACTGGGAATATCTCTTATATGCAGGAGATATTCCCAGACCCGATCACTTCAGGTTCTTGGGAACCGCCTAAGCCGCCGCAGAATTGGAGTGCTGGCCAAGCCGAGGCTGATGAACAACGCATAGGGGCCAGGTTCGGGCGTATTAGCTGCAGGAGTGATATTACTAAATTGAAGATCGAAAATGCCGAAAGTGATGTCACTGTTGAAGGTATTAACGATATTCACTCGGTCAATGGGAGTGTTGGATACCAGGCCAATAAAACTTCCCGCGGCAGAAACAGGAGTTTGCCCCAGCAGATTGTTGGAAGTGTCGTAAGCTTGTAAGTAACCGCCATCCCCACCATTAGACGGTCCGTTGAAATAGACCCCGACGGTCGTTTCAGGGCGATTGAACTGGAAGCGAATGGCACGTGCGGCCAAATCGGTTGTGGGAGCAGTAGCAGAGACATTGGTCAGCAATCCGTCTTGCCCTGGAACGGAAATCTGAAATTGCTGGTTCCGGGCAATAGTCGGATAAATGGTAGTATTCAGAAAGGGCTGAAAGTCCACACCCTGACTGGAGTAGGAGGGCAGAATAGTGGGATCATTGGCGGCCTTGCCCTGCGTTTCCGTAGCCCCAACAAAATGAAACATCGTGATCGCCCCTGGCCCCCCTGCCGCTGCTGAAAAGGCAGATTGGCTGGTGAAATACGTTTGCGCGTGAACGGCGTGAGCGCAGGTGACGCAGGCTAAGGCAGTCAGAATAGTCGCGTTGCGAGACAAAGAAGTAGAATGCATGAAAGTGTCTCCTTTACGAGATTAGAGCCAAGTAGAGAAGCATATACAGCATCCAACAGACTACTGTAATGCTATTATGAAGTATAGCAGTAAACAGGGGAAAACGGCTATTTACGCAGTCGTCAGCAAAAAAGAGCAGCAAGGGGGAAGACGCATCCTCAGAAAACGTCTTTTTTCTGAGAGTTTGAGATTGAAAAGTTCCTTAAGCAAAGCGCAACAATAATCGCATGAAGTTTTCGCTTCGCAGGATATCAATGCCGCATTTGAAATCCAGAGGCAATTGTTGCACGTTGCATAAGAGGAATTTGAGACGGCTGACGCGAATTCAGAGAAGCAAAAGCCATCACTACTGAAAGGGTTCTCCATTATGCCCCGTGCGCCCAAGAAGGCCAAGACTCCTCCCGCCGCCGAGCCTTCGGCGAAATCTCTCGATCAGCTTTCCGATACGGAGATGGATACGCTCCTGCGTGCCGTGTTCAACCCGGATGCACTCAAAGTGACGGATAACGACCAGATATTTCCGACGACATTGCCGCTCTTGCCGATTCGTGACCAGGTCTACTTTCCCCACATGATCTTCCCGCTACTTGTCGGGCGGGAAAAATCGGTGCGGGCGCTGGAGGATGCCGCCGCGAAAGACCGGCATATCTTCCTAGTCGCGCAGAAAAACATCCATGCCGAAGAGCCGGAGCCGGACGACATCTACGCGGTCGGGATTGTTGCGGAGATTATGCAGATTTTGAGAGTTCCAGATGGCACGGTGCGCGTGATGCTGGAAGGCATGGAACGCTGCCGGGTCCTGAAGTATGTACAGACGGAGCCGTTTTACAGAGTCAATCTTGAAGTGATGCCAACCGAAGAGATCAAAGACCTGCCGACCGAAGCCCTGATGCGGAGTGTAGTGAAACAGTTCGAGGACGTGGTGGCAATGAACAAAAACATTCAGCCGGAAGCCATGCTCAATGTCCTCAACACGGAAGAGCCAGGCCGTCTCGCGGATGTCATCACCCCTTACCTGCGCCAGATGCGGGTTCCTGCCCAGCAGGAGATTTTGGAGACGCCGGATGTCAGCGAGCGTCTGAATAAGCTGGGCATCATCCTCAAAAAAGAGGCGGAGATCCTCGACATTCAGAAGAACATCCGCTCCCGCGTCGAAAAGGAGATGGGGGACACGCAGCGCGAATTCCTGCTGCGGGAACAGATGAAAATTATCCAGCAGGAGCTTGGCGAGCGCAGTGAGAGCGGCAGTGAAGCCGATACCTACCGGGCGCGTATTCAGGAGTGCGGGATGCCCGAAGCGGCGGCGGAACGCGCCCTGAAAGAGGTCGAGCGTCTGGAGAAGATGCCATTCCCCGCGCCGGAAGGTGTGGTGATCCGCAACTATCTGGATACGCTGGTCTCGCTGCCCTGGGCGAAGTCCACCCCGGACGATATTGACCTGGACGTGGCGGAAGCGGCTCTCAATGAGGATCACTACGGTCTGGAGAAGGCGAAAGAGCGCATTCTGGAGTTTCTGGCGGTTCGCAAACTCACGGGAACGTCACGCGGCCCCATCCTCTGTCTGGTTGGGCCTCCCGGCGTCGGGAAGACCTCTATAGGCAAGAGCATCGCGCACGCCCTCGGCAGGAAATTCATCCGTGTGTCGCTCGGTGGGGTGCGGGATGAGGCGGAGATTCGCGGCCATCGGCGCACCTACATCGGGGCCATGCCGGGGCGTATTTTGCAGGGCATCAAACAGGCGGGTTTCAATAACCCGGTCTTCATGCTCGATGAGATTGACAAACTCGGCATGGACTTCCGGGGCGACCCCTCCTCGGCCCTGTTGGAGACCCTCGACCCGGAGCAGAACAGAGAGTTCAGCGACCACTACCTCGAAGTTCCGTTCGATTTGTCGGACGTGATGTTTGTGACGACGGCCAACCTGCTTGACCCGATTCCCGCCGCGCTCAAAGACCGCATGGAGGTCATTCAGTTCGCGGGCTATACGGAAGAGGAGAAGTTCGCTATTGCCGTGCAGTTCCTCGTTCCCAAGCAGCGCCGCGACCATGGCCTGACCGCCGAACACCTGACTATCACTGACGCCGCGCTTCGCAAACTGATTCAGCAGTACACCCGTGAGGCGGGAGTTCGCAATCTGGAGCGAGAGGTCGCGGCGCTCTGCCGAAAGGTGGCGCGGAAAGTGGCCGGGGGACAGGTCGGTCACGTCAGCATTGACGCGGATAACCTCAAAGACTACCTGGGCAAACGCCGCTACCACTATGGCGTCATGGAGGAGCAAGACGAGATCGCAGCGGCGACGGGGCTGGTCTACACGGAGTTCGGCGGCGATATTGTGACCATCGAGGTCAGTCTGCTCAAAGGGCATGAGGGCCGTATTCAGCTCACCGGGCAGCTTGGTGACGTCATGAAGGAGTCCGCGCAGACGGCCTTCTCCTTCGTTCGTTCCCGCGCCGCTGCGCTCGGAATAGACGAAGATTTCTACCGAAAGCTGGACATCCACATCCACGTTCCCGCCGGTGGCATCCCGAAAGATGGCCCTTCCGCCGGAATCACGCTCGCCACTGCCATCGCCTCCGCGCTGACGCAGCGGCCCATCCGCAAAGGCATGGCGATGACCGGGGAGATCACGCTGCGCGGGCGCGTCCTTCCGGTCGGCGGCATCAAAGAGAAGATGCTGGCGGCGCACCGGGCAGGCATCCGCACGGTGCTCATCCCCGTCGAGAACGAAAAAGACCTCGAAGAGCTTCCCGACAGCATCCGGGTAGATATGGAGTTCCGCCTCGTCTCCCACGCCGATGAGGTGCTCGAACTGGCCCTGCTCCCTAAAATAGAAAGGCTCCTTGACAAATAGTGTGGTCGAGATGACGCCTGAGTTCAGCCTGCACTTTGCAGAACAGACCAAATTGCCAGGACACCCCAGTCGGCAGCCATGCCGGAAAGGAATATTCCCGGCATGGCAACCACACTATTTATCAACGAGCCTTATGTTATCGTATCAGGAGCGCAGGCGCTGTCTGCGCCGTACCAGCATCGCTCCGATCACACTCATCCCAATAAGCATCGCGGTGGTGGGAGGCTCGGGGACAGTGGAGGGTGTGACCTGGAACTGGATTGGAAGCGACCCTGGATTATACACATTCAGCGGGTCTACCGTTGTAGCCTGATACGAATCCGTGAACACGAGCTGCACCCCGTTCGAGTTCGCTGTTACGTCGGCATCCGTGAGGGTTGTATCGCCGCCATCGGTTTTAGTGTACGTAAGAAGCAGATCTCCGCCTGTGTAGATATAGGGGGTGTTAAACGTGATTGCTAACCCGAAGGCGTTCGGTTCGCCTCCGAGTGGAAAGCTATTGGCTGCCAGAGAAAGCGCTCCGTCCCGAACCTGGACTGTACCCGCCCCCTGATTGGCTGTAAAGCTGCTGTTTCCGTCCAGAGTAGCGACTGCCGACGGCCCGAGGAACACCTTGAAGTCGGCGAAGGAGAGAGCCGGACTTGACCCCGCCGATGCATCCGCCCGGAAAGCAAACCCGGTAATGACATCCCCGACAGATAGCCCTGTGGCTGCTTGCGTGTATTGTAGTTGCACTGTCGCAGCGATATTAAACAGCGAAGCGGAGTTTCCCTCAACGTTGGTCAGGGCGAGTGGTGCCGTGATGACATCGGCGCGAGCATACGTGCAGGCGAGCAGGGCAAGAGACATGACGCATACTGTCCTCTTTAAGAGATGCATTGAGTACATTTCCTTTCGGGGTGATTTGGGGATCCAAGATGGCTTGCCCAAAACATCATAGGTGTTTGTTCTTACAGTGGAAGCCGGGGACTGGTCCTTGCGCGGGCAGAGGCGAAGCGAACAGTCAACGATCTTCTTATACAAGTATGACAGAGGTATCGTGCCTGGTCAGGAATGTGGCCTGAAGTTTGCCGGTTTCGGTCATGCTATAATGCAGCCAGGAATGTCTATGCGTGTCTCTTCCGGCAGCCCCTCTGTGCCTTAGCAGCCTGGCCAAAATCAAGGAGACTTGTGTGAATCAGGATTTCGCGGAGTTCTTACGTAAGCGTCGTCAGCGGGTCAGGCTATCACAAACTGAATTGGCGCGACGCGCCCAGGTTTCGGAGCGTACTCTGCGCTATTGGGAGAAGGGGCAGACCTCCCCTGGGCGATGGGAGTTAGACAGCCTGATGATCGCGCTGGAACTCACGCCGGAGGAGCGTATTCAAGCGTTGGAATTATTGCCAACCCGGCGAGGCATACACCTTTCGCGCGAAGAGGTCAACGCTTTCCATCAAAGAGCCGAAGTGCGCGGCCCGCTTCCGGATATAGGAAGCATACTCCAGGCAATGCGGCAGCGGCGTGGTCTGACGCAGGAGCAGTTGGCGGCGCAATTGGATCTCACTCGCTCCACCATCGCACGTTGGGAATCTGCCAGAGCCTTGCCTTCCGAGGACAATCTGGAGCGGATAGGGATGTTGTTGAAAGCCTATCCCGAAGAGCGTGTAGTACTTTCTGCTCGCCGTTTGCAGACGTGGGACGGCAAACCCAACCTGTCTCTGGAGGAGTGTGCGGAAGAGGCGGATAGGCTGGACAGGTGTGGGGTCGGCTTGCTGACGCCTCTGGTGGATCTGCGCGCCCTCGCGCTCAAACGGCGGCTATGGCTGCTGGCAGGTGAGAGCGATGTCGCCTTGGTTTTGCTGGCACGAGTACAGATCATACACGGCAGTTGGCTGATGCAGCACGAACGGAAAGCGGAAGCCGAACTCTGCATCCAGCGTAGTCTCAATATTCTGCGCGGCCGGGTGGGCCGAGAACTTTTCTGGCAGGCGGCGGTAAATCTCGCAGCGCATTTTGCCTACGAACGCAGGGGCAGCGCGTATGCCGCTGCGGAAACGTTAAAGTCCTGGCTGCCGCGGTTCCCGAAAGAGACACAGTCCACACTGTGGTGCGACATGGCTCTTTATGCGGGATACGCCAAGCAACATGACGCCGCGGTGGCGTACCTCACTCAGGCGCAAGAAGTGTTGCCCTACAGTGCCAATGAGCCGGAACTGACTATACACTACCTTCCTATAACGAAAACGCGCACCCTGCTGAGCGCGAAGCGGTTGGACGAGACATTGCAATGGCTGCCGCCCCTTCCAGGCGCTCATGAGACGGTAACAACCCGCACGCTATACCATCTCATCTGGGCAGAGGTATGTCTGGCGACGGGAGATAAAGATACGGCACAACGCATGATGGACCATCTGCGCGTCTTGCTGGCGGAACATCCGCAGCCTCGCAATGAACGCAAGCTAGCAGAATTGTCTGAACGGCTTTAGGTCGCCTTATTGTCCGCAGGACACACCGCCGCAGGCGCGTGGCGAGTGGTGTCAACCCTTTGCACCCTCGTTGCAGGCGAATTGTATGTACGTCTACGCAAGGAGAGAGATACATACAAGTGGACTGTTCCTGCCCAGCAGGAGATTTTGGAGACGCCGGATGTCAGCGAGCGTCTGAATAAACTGGGTATCCTCCTCAAAAAAGAAACGGAGATCCTCGACATTCAGAAGAACATCCGCTCCCGCGTCGAAAAGGAGATGGGGGACACGCAGCGCGAATTCCTGCTGCGTGAACAGATGAAGATCATCCAGCAGGAACTTGGCGAGCGCAGCGAGAGCGGCGGTGATCCACATCGTTGAAGGGAAGACGAAAGCTGTCTCCTCCTCCAACCGCCCGGCAACTCCTGGCAAGCCGGAAGCCACTCCGCCTCCTCCGAAATAGGCCATTGGGTGACCGGGATTAGATGATACCAGTCTCATGGACCTTACAGGGTGGCTCTGATTTCTTGCTATATCCGTGTAAATGCACAGCGTTCGGGAGCCGTTGGCCTCCGTCAGGAGAGTAGTAATGTCATCGCCCGCAGCAGAGAAGCCCATAGTCCTTGTGCTGGAGGACGATCTGATGTTCTCCGTTCGCATTGAGAAGACGCTGACACACCTCGGCTACACGCCGGTGATCTTCACCCACTCGGCGGACGCCATCGCCTACGCAGAGCAGAACACGCTCGTCATGGCTATGGTCAACTTCAGCAGTGAGCAGCAGTCACCGGGCGAAGTGGTGAAGCGCATCAAAGCCCATCCGAACCCGCCGCCCGTCCTCGGCTACTGTTCACACGTCTCCATGTCCCAGATTCGCCCGAACGCGATGGCCGCAGGCTGCAACCTGCTCGTCGCCAACTCCGCCCTCACCCTGCGCCTTCCCCAACTCGTCACCAAAGTCCTCTCCAACCCCACAGACAGCGAGGAAACTGACAGTGAACATTGAAAAGGCCAGCGGAACATTTCCGGCGTATCGGTGGGCTATTCGCGCAGGCGGGGGTCTAGGGCGTCGCGGAGGGCGTCCCCGAAGAAGTTGAACGCCATGACCGTCAGGGCGAGGAGCAGACCGGGCGCGAGCAGCAGCAACGGATGTGTCTCCTTGTAGACCAGCGCCTCGTCTATCATCCGGCCCCAGCTTGGAAAGGGCGGCTGAACGCCCAGACCCAGGAACGAAAGCGTGGACTCCGCCAGAATTACCCCCGCGATGTCCTGGGTCACCTGCACGATGATCGGACTGAGCAGGTTCGGCAGCAGATGCCGAAAGATGATATTCCGGTCCTTCACCCCGATAGCCCGCGCCGCCTCGATATACTCCTTCTCGCGCAGCGCCAGCGCCTGCCCGCGCACCAGCCGGGCGATTCCCGGCCACCCCACCACGCCAAGCGCGAAAAACAGCACCAGAAAACTGCTCGCAGGCGGCAACGCCTGACTGCCCGAACGCACAATCGCCGAGAGCATAATCGCCAGCAGAATGTCCGGGAAGGCGAACATCACGTCCGTTACCCGCATCAGCCCCACATCTGTCCAGCCACTGAAATAGCCCGCCACCAGCCCCAGGGTCACCCCAATCAGCACCTCCACAATGATGACCACCAGCGACACACCGAGCGAGACCCGCGCCCCATACAGCAGGCGACTCAGCACGTCCTCACCCAGACCGTCCGTGCCGAGCAGGTGCCGACTGTCCGGCGGTGAAGGCAGCGAGTTGTAACTTTTCGTGTCCAGAAAGTCATAGGCGTAGTGTGTGAAAAGCGGCGCACAGACCGCCACCAGCACCAGCAGCGCGATAAACAGCCCGCTGATTACCGCGACCGGGTTGCGCCGCAGACGCCGCCACGCTTCCGCGCCCGGACTCAGGCTCTTACGTGCAGGGAGGGCGGAAACCTCCGGTTCGAGAGTCGTTGCCATGTCTACGCCTCCCTCCGCACACGCGGGTCAATCACCCCGTACAAGATGTCCACCACCAGGTTCACCAGCAGAAACACCACCGCCACCAGAAGCGCCATCCCCTGAATCACCGCGTAGTCCCGCTTCGTGATGCTGTCAATCGAGACATAGCCGATGCCCGGAATCTGAAAGATCGTCTCCACCACGAACGAACCCGTCAGCAGATACCCGAAGTTCGTCCCGATCACCGTCAGCACCGGCAGCGCGGCGTTCTTCAGCGCGTGCCGCCACACCGCCCTGCCACGAGAAAGCCCCTTCGCCATCGCCGTCCGCAGATAGTCCTGCCGCAGTACCTCCAGCAGCGACGCCCGCATGAACCGCGCCATCAGCGCGGCAGAGCGCGAGCCAAGCGCAATCGTCGGCAGCACAAGATACTTTGGATTCACCAGGGAGACGTAGAACTTCCCGCCAACCAGAAGCGTCACCGGCTCCCAACCGCTCACCGGCAGCCAGCGCAGTTTCACCGCGAACAGCAGCGCCAGCAGCGGCCCCAGCACGATGCCCGGAACCGACACCAGTGCGACCACTGCCCCCATCGCCAGGCGGTCGAACCAGGAGTTATGATACAGTGCGGCAAACACCCCCACCGGCAGCCCGATCAGCAGCGCGAACAGCATCGCCGCAATCGCCAACTGCGCCGTCACCGGGAAATCCTCGCGGATCATCTGCGTCACCGGCTGTCGGTCTCGCGAAAACGACCGCCCCAGATCGCCGTGCAGCACGATCTTACCCACATAGTCCAGATACTGCACCAGAAATGGCCTGTCAAGACCATACTCATGGGCCAGTCGCGCCTTGGTTTCGGCAGTCGCCTTCTCCCCGGCGATGATGTCAATCGGGCTTGCCGGAGCCAGCCGCGCCGCCAGAAACACCAGAAAAGAGACGGCCAGCAGCGTCGGTATCGCCAGCGCAAGGCGTTTTAGTAGGAAATTGAACATAGATTCTCAGGGTGTCTTCGTGGTCTGATAGTTGGGCAGGACGTAGAGCTGACTTGTCTGCCAGCCCTGCACATTGGTATGCACCAGCGCAATCCGCTTCTGGAAGACAAGCGGCACGACGGCCCCATCGTCCATCACGATCTGATGCGCCTGCTCGTAGAGTGCGGCCCGCTGCGTTGGATCGGAGAGGGCATCCGCCTTACTGCACAGCGCGTCAAACTGCGGATTGTGATACCCCGTGCGGTTGATGTCCGACGTGGATTTGAACAGCGTTGAGAGGAAGTCCTGCGGGTCCAGATAGTCCGCAATCCAGCCGATAAGGTAGAACTCCAGGGTGTGTTTTTGCTCCTCCTTGAAGAACTGCCCCGCCTCCAACTGCTGAATCGTCACATTGATACCGAGATTCTCTTTCAAGTTGCTTCGTATGATCTCGGCGGAGGCCAGTGTGGTAGGCTGCTGCTGAATGATTGAGAGGTTCAGTTCGGGAATGCCCTTGCCATCCGGGTAACCTGCCTGCGCCAGCAACTGCCGTGCCTTCGCCGGATTGAAGGCCGGAAGGACAGGCGGTTTCCCGCTGCTCGGCAGGGCAGGCGGCAGAACGCCGTTCGCTATTGTTCCCACGCCCTTATACGCGACCTTCAAAATCTGATCGCGGTCAATCGCCATCATGATCGCCTGCCGCACCGCCTTCTTCCCAAACGCTGGCTGCTTGACCTCCTGCATCGCCACATACGCGAACGCCGCATAGTCAATCAGCCGATATTCGCCCGTCAGCTTGCCCGCCTCATGGTCCTGCGAATACCGTGCATTGTCCACATCTACGAATACATCCGCTTTGTTGGTCAGGAAGTTGTCATAGGCCGTCTGCGGGTTCAGGATAATCGGAAATTCGATGCGGTCCATCTTCGGAGCGCCGCCCCAGTAGCCGGGAAACGCTTTCAGAGAGATGAGTTTGCCCGGCTCGTACTTCTCCATTGCGAACGGCCCGGTTCCCACAAACGAGTCGGCGTTCACCTGTCCGTCTGTCTTCGCGACCGCCTCCTTGCAGACAATCCCATCTATCGGCATACTCAGCATACCAGGGAAGAAAGCGCGTGGCCGATCCAGCGTCACGCTCACCGTATGTGCGTCCACCACCTTGACGCCGGACAGGTCCGTGCGCTCGCCGCTTGTCACCTCTTTCAACCCCACAATACCGTCCAGATAGTTCGCCGCGACAGGTGAGGCCGTCTTCGGAGAGAGCGCACGCTCCCACGAATATTTCACGTCGTCGGCGACCATCTCACGCCCATTATGGAATTTCACGTTGGGGCGCAAATGAAAATTGTAAGTCAGCCCGTCCGCGCTGACCTCCCACTTCTCCGCCAGACAAGGCTCGATCTCGTTCTTTGAATTGTAGCGCGTCAGGCCCTCAAAGGAGTGTATTACCAGTTCCGCCGTATAGAGGTCTGGAATTTTGGCCGGGTCCAGCGTCGAAGGCTCAATCGTCATCACCACGCGCAGGGTGTTCGCGGAACTACCGCCCCCATTCCCCGCCGTGCCGGGAGCGCCACCCCCCGGCTTCTCCTGCACCGTACACCCGGAAATCATTGCCCCGCACACGGCCAGAAACATAGCCGTCAGAAATCGTTGCAGCTTCACAGAAGAGGTCCTCTCATTCAGAAATGGCCCGGACACTCCTACGCCCTGTTTCTTGCAGGGCGCAGAGCGATTCCGGGCCGGGTGAAGACTCCTATGGCTGCACCGTTGTCGTCAGATGGGGCAGATGGCCCAGCAGCGAGTCGCGCAGATGCCCGACCCTCGGCTTAATCAACTCTAAATCTCTCTGGTAGTACACCGTCACCCAGGGCGCGTCGTTGATGGCAATCTGCTCCGCCTGCGCGTAGAGGGCCATGCGTTTCGTTGTGTCCATCTCGACATCGGCCTGATCGCAGAGCCTGTCGAACTCAGGATTGTTGTAGCCGACGCCGTTTTCAGGATGATCTTCCACGCCGTTGACCTTCTTGCTGCTGTGCAGGAGGACAGAGAGGAAGTTCTGCGGGTCCAGATAGTCCGCACCCCAGCGCAGGTGCGAGAAGGCCATGCTCTTGGCGGTACGCTCCTTGAGGAAAACGCCCCACTCCATAGGGCGAAGCTGCACCGTGATACCGAGGTTGGCTTTCAACTGGCTGGCCGTGATCTGCGCCGTATCTGCGACCCAGGGATAGTCCTGCCGGAACGAGAGCGTGAGCGTCGGGAAACCGCTACCGCCCGGATAGCCCGCCTTCGCCAGCAGCGCCTTCGCTTTTGCCGGGTCGTAGGGAAGCGGCGTTATCTTCGGGGCGTAGTTGTCCATTCCCGGCGGCACTACCGCGTTCGCCAGAGTCGCCTTCCCCTTCAGCGCAACCCGAATGATTTCCGGCTTGTCAATCGCCATCGCGAACGCCTGCCGAACCTCTCGTTTGGTGAACGGAGAGCCGGGCGCATCCTGATTAAGCGCGAGATACCAGGTGGCGGCGCGGGGGAACTCTTTCAGATCGGAACTCATCTTCGGGTCGGCGCTGATGCGGTCGAGGTCGCGGGGAGAGAGGTCCACAATGTCGAGTTTGTCCGCCTCGTAGTTGTTCAGGCGCAGGTTGGCATCAATCATCACAGGGCGTTCGATGAAGTCCACCTTCGGCTTGCCGCCATAGTAGTCGGGGTTCGCGGCGAGGACGACGCGGTAGTTACTTTTGAACTCCGCCAGCTTGAATGGCCCAGTCCCGGAGGCAGATAGTTCCGAGACCGCGCCGCCCGTGCGCGAAATCTCTTCCTTACAGACCACATAGCCTGTCGGATAGGTCATATTACCGAGCCAGTAGGGCTTGGGCGAATCTATAGTGATAGTGAGTGTATACGGGTCTACAACTTTGATGCCACTGATTTCGCTGACGCCTGCCTTGTTCGCGATCCTGTCCGCTGCCCCGACAATGTCTTTGAGATAGTCGGAAGCGGTCTGCGATTTGGTCGCGGGGTCGCAGGAGCGCTCGAAACTGTATTTGATGTCCTCGGCGGTCATCTCCCGCCCGTTGTGGAACTTTACGTTATGCCGAATGTGAAAGGTGTACGTCTTCCCATCCGGGCTGATCTCCCACTTCTCCGCCATTCCCGGTACGATCCGGTTCTTCTCGTCCCACTTGACCAGCCCCTCAAAAATGCACTGGAGCAGGTCAATCGTGGTTCCATCCTGTACGGTCGCGGGGTCGAGAGTGGTGGCTTCGGCGGTCAGGGCGTAGCGCAGGGTGTTGGCGTTCGTCGTGACTGCCCCGCCTGAACTGATGCCTCCGCCTGTTCCCGTGCCAGGCGGATTTTTGGTAACGGTGCATCCGGGGAGCAATGCGGCAGCGCAGACCAACGCCAGCAGCGAGGCAACGCGAGGACGGCGGCTTCGGGTGTGAACGGGGAATATAGGGAAAGCGTGAGAAAATTTCACGAGGACGAGGCTCCTTTCAAACACACTGCGACCCGCAAATCGGTGCAGACAGAACAGAGTCTCTATTCGACAAAGTTCTGCCTGCATCCTGCCGCTGTCGTCCTACAGAGAACGGCAGGCGAAAGCGGCGCTCCCAAAACTTACTTCAGCAGTTCCAGCACGGCTTTCTCGACCTCTATCTTATCGGGCTTGCCGAGCCACTGCCGAACGATGTTCCCCTCTTTGTCTATGAGAAACAGTGCCGGAACCCCTTTCACCCGGTACGCCTGCCACATAGGTTTCTCACCCGCATCCAGCGCCATCGGATAGAGGAATTTGTGCTTGGTGACGAACGGCTTGACGACCTTCGCGCCCTTCTCGTCTATCGAGATGCCGAGGACCACAAGCCCTTTCTCAGCGTAATCGGCGTACAGTTTTTGTAACTCCGGCATCGTCGCTATGCAGGGCTTACACCACGTCGCCCAGAAGTCTACCAGCAGAACTTTGTCTTTGTAGGTCTCTTTCGTAACCTCGGTATCGGTAAGCGTTTTCAGCATGAAATCCGGCGCGGGGCGCGGCAGAGGCAGAGGTATCCAGGTCTCTGGCTCCTTCTTGAACTCGGTGGCCTCCTTTGCGTTGCAAAAGTAGTACGCGGTTCCCTTGTAGCGCACCCCGGCGGCAGGCTTCTCCTCGCCCTCGCCACTGCCCCGCACCGTGCAGACGACGCAGTGCGCCTTTTTCGGTAGCTCTTTTTTGGAGATGTCGGTTGGTGTGTCCTGCGCGTGTGCGACGGTCAACAGACCGACCAGCAACGCCATTGCCGACCCATATCGAAACACTCTCATGACGAATTGTCCCTTCTAAAATGCGAACCCCACGCTGACGCCGGGATGCCGCAGATAGACCGCGAGGAGCGAAACGCTCCAGTTTCGTTCCTTGTAGGTCAGAATCAGATGCGTTCGATTGCCGTCATACATCGGGAGTAAGTCCAGATGCGGCGACAGGCCGATATTGACGCCGAAAGGAAAATTGAATTTCCGGTCAGCTTCCGAATAGTTGATAGAGAAGTAGGGTGCGCTCCGCAAAGCACGAATACCTTTCGCAAAGGTCAGATAGTAAGCCTGTTTGCCGTCTGGTGTGCCAATGCGGTCGCTGGACGTGCCTAGGTTAATCATCGGATAGCGTTCCGTTTGTGGAGTGAGTATCCAGTTGGCGGTCGGCACGATTTCATGTACAGCCAGATTGAACTCAAGCCCCGCCTGAAAGCGCGGCGTGATACGGTAGGCAGTATTCAAGCGCCAACGCGGACGCCGTTCGGGCGTATCCGCGTAGCGAAGCGTGAACTGCCAGAGATGCGTAATGTCCCCCGAACCGAGGAACTGGCCTTCGCCGGGTCAACCGGTTCAAGGAGGTACGGCGATAGTCGGAGGTTTGGGGGCTAGCTGTGGCGGGTCGCCCTTTTCCTGCGCCTGCGCGAAGGCAGGCAACAAGAGCGACCCTGCCAGCAAGAGCAGAGTAAAACGCATAAGTAAATATATCCTCTCCTTCTGAATGTGTGCTTGCGCGGGGAAACTCAGACGAAGAAGGGCGGAGCGCGAGAGGAATGAGAGTGTGTCGCAACCGAACACACAGGAGGGGGAGCGTTTGCCCGATGAAGCACCGCGGAGGAAGGCGGCGGCAGCGCAAACAGAACAGGCGCTACCAGCAGAGCGGTCATTTCCACCGCTATAGGTTGCGTAGTGGAAACGGTCGCAGACAGGCGTAACTCATTGGCGACGAAGTGACAGCAGGCGTGACAGTCACTCGTACCGTCAATGGTGCTACAGAGAGAACATTTTGTGTCTGTCGAACCCATTTCGCAGGCAGACGGAGTAGGTGAACAGGGCGTAGAGGAGCAGTTTGGACAGAGACTTCCCTCCGCGCATCGCCATTGTCCGCCGCCAGGGAACGCGCAACCCAACAGCAGGACGAGAAGAATACTCATCCCATAGGAAACGTTCTCATGCTGTCTTCTGCGCCTCGTCATAGATTAGATTATACCTGAAATCTCTCGTTCTAAAGCCGTTGTTGCTGTTCTGGTGGCGCAGGACAAGCCACTATTCGGATTGCTGCAAATTACAGCGACATTTTGCCAACAGCAGGAAGTAACAGGACAATCGGCGAACAGAAATCCACTACACAGTTGGAGGGTTGTTTGTCGCACGCGCTCGAAGCCATCACCCGCACCTATCTCCAAAGCCTGCAAACGCAAAGACAGCAGGCGAACATAACGGATAATCTCTCCTATCGGGATTTCCTCAGTGTGTTCCTGCGGGATGCCGCGAACCTCCTTGACCGAAATGCCAACCTTACCGGCGAACCAAAAAAATTACCTATGGACGCCCCGACTACGAAGTCGCCAACGGTCTGAAAGTGATCGGCTACACCGAGGCAGAAGCTCTGGGAGCCTCCCTGTTTACTCTCAAAGGGAAGGTCCCTGCCAGTTGCAGCAAAGGGTTGACACCCATAGCTGCGTGGCTTCGCCGGATCGTCCTTCGGACGAAACTTCTTGCTGCAAGTTCGTGGAGTGCCGTTCTTTGGACCTGACCGTCTTTTGGCATCAGGCCTTGTCCGAAGGACAATCCGCCGCAGGTGCGTAGCGAAGGGTATCAACCATTTACTCTCTTTTGTATGCCTGCGGGTTGCTCGCCTGATCGCAAAACGAAACGATGACGAGGTAGTTGAGCGTCTCGGACGGAAATAGCGTTTTAGAGGGCCGAATTAATGCGGACTTCTTGTACTTCATGCATTGGCGTCGAGGAAGTGTCCGACTGCCTTCCAGGGACTATTCGCTGCCGAGAGCGCGGCGAAGGGCGGCGGCGAGGGGATTGGCGGGGTCTACGGTTTCGGGGTCGGGTTCTGCTGTCCCGGCGTACTGTTTCCACTCTTCGCGTTCGGGGTCTTCAACGAAGCCTTCACGAGATTCGGGTTCCAGCCAGTTTTCCGGCAGCGTGATTTCTAAGGCTGCTGCCGCTTTTTCCACCTCGGCGGGGGGAACCCAGACGACGCCCAACTCGGCATATTCGTCCTCGGGGGCGAGCGCGGGGAGATCTTCCAGCACAATCACCGGCTCCTCGGAGATGTAGACGAGGCGCTGCAAGATGTACTGGTATCTGTTCGCGGCGAACAGCACATCGCGGGCGATATTGAGCTGGCGAATCCCGACGCCGCGCTCCATATTCTCCGGGAAGGTCAGCTTCATCTCGAACAGGCAGAGCGACTCGTCGTCAATCTGCCAGACGCTGTCGAGTTCCCGGTAGAGGATGGCCCGCAGCCCGTCGCGCTGCCGCTGTTCGTAGCAGAGGATACGTTCTTCCAGCAGGGGAACATGGCCCGATAGCCAGTGCCGCACACACCGCTCCACCAGACCGCCCAGCATCTCCCCGGCGGCACGAGGCCCGCCCCGAGACGGCCTGCGGTCCTGTATCCTCCGCATAAACGCGATATATTCCGCATCGTCAGGCAGCACCAGATGCACATTGCTGTAGCCGCCGGATAGATCACGCATCGCCGTACACTCCCTTCTTCATTTTCCAGCAGGGTTCTCCAGCCAGTGCAGCGCCTCGCTCAAGTGGTCAAGGGTCTCCTCTGTCATCGCATCGGGGTGTTCGCCTTGCACCGGTTTTAGCAAGACCGTCCCTCCGGCATGAGTGAGAGACTGCTGTGCGGCCAGGGCGAGAAAGTAGGGAACAGATTTGTCCTCCCGGCTCTGCTGAAGATAGAAGCGACGGCCCTTCGCGGCGGTAAGTGGTGGCAGTAGGGCGGTGCGAAACTCCGAGGAGAGAAGCGAAAACCCCCGGAATGGCGTCTGTGGCTGAAGGGAGCAGGCGTAGACAGCGGGACTGCTCGCTCCGGCTCCATGCAGATAGACATGCGCCGGGTCTACGGGCATACGCGATGCGACATCCTCCACGATTTGCGCGGCAAACTCCTCCGCTGTAAATTTCGCTTCCGGCACCAGCGCACGGGACACCGTTGTCACCCAGGGCGAGACCTGTTTGCGCGACCATCGGGGCGGCATCGCCAGAGCGATCAGATATTTCCCGCCAAATGCCTTGATTGCCACCTTCTGCCAGAACTCCTCCACATCCCGATAGTTCGGCTCGGCATTGAGGAGTACGACGACCAGGCCGACTTTATCGGAAGGAAGACCCGTCATGGGGCGTTTCTGAGGAACCGCTTCGACAGTCGGGGAGGGAGTAAGCAGCGTCCCCGGCGAGACGAGCCAGTAGGCGCGTTTCGGGTCGTTGTTGACGGAGTAGTTGCGTATCTGCCGCCGGATCGTCAGTTCCTGTTTTGCGTTCCCGACGGTGTGGAGGCGAGGGAAAGGGCGTGAACGCACCACTTCCGGTAGTTCCGCCTGATGCGCCTGCCACCACTTGCGCCAGTCCACAACACGCTCTCCTTGTCCGCCCGTGAGGGAGTCCATGCCGGTGAGAAGGCGAAGCGTCCGCTCGATACGCTGTTCCTGCCAGGGTTCCAGTTCGTTCGATTCGAGCAAAACGATCAGAGTGGGAATGCACTGTCGGTCGGTTGTCGTATAGAGCGCAGGAAGGAGGAGGGAGGAACTGGGATCGGGGAAGGTGGCGGCAATCTGATCGAGCAGCAGTCGCATAGCCCACTGTGTATGTATCTGACTGAGAAATCGGCCCGCCATCGGGTAATAGGGTGAGTTTTTATCCAGCACGAGGCGGGTCAGGTCGGCCTGTAACCGGTCTGTGTGTGATAGAAGCTTTTCCGAATCCGGCTGGAAACGCATTAGATTGACAAGCGCCAACTCTCGGACAGGAGCCGCGACTTCGGGGGCCAGCATCCCCAGCAGCATCTCCGGCACGTGCATTTCTATCGCGGCTTTGCGGCGTATTCCAACAATGCCGGAGGCCAGTATGGAGGTCGTCACATTGCCTCTTGGGTCCATCTGCGTGGAGATACCCGATGCGAACGGGATGCGAGAGAGGTCTTTCAGCAGCCGAAGACGTTGCTGCTCCTCGCCGGTACGCAGACGGCTGAGGAAAGCCTCCATGTTTGCCCGAACGATCTCGTCCAGGCCGCCGGAGTTCTGTCGGCGCCACGCGGTGAACTCATCACGCTTGCCGGTCAAGTCTTTGAATGCGATTCCGTAGAGATACTGCGCGGCGGCGGCATTCACGCCTGCATCGCTGTCCTGTATACCGAGTCCCAGAATGTCCGGCAGGTACGGATTACAGCTCTCCTCCCGCACCATCAGGCCATTGGCATCGAGGTGCATGGTCGTCTGCTGCCCGGCAGTGACAAGTCCGAGCAGGTATGCCTTAACAGTGCTGCTCTGGAAACGTGACCAGCCATCGTGCAGAACCGCGTAGACTAGCTTCGGGTCCCCCTGCGTCAGGTGGAACATGGTTCCGTAATCTTCGCCGATCGGTGTCTGTATCTTTGCCAGCCGTTCAATCCAGTCGGCTTGCGTGGCAGGGTAGCTGTCCTGGGCATACGCACCGGGAGCGAATAGCAGCACGCCGAACAGCAGCAACAGGTTCCGTAGTGAAGCGACCATGGAAAACGCCTCTTCCTCAAGGGTTAGTGAAGTCGTCAGTTTCTGGACGAAGTAGAATTCGGCGACAGAGCGGGGATTCCTTTATTGCCTTTCCAGTTTCCTCCAAACCGGTCTCTGAAATGAAGCTCTCCCAGCACGAAAGCGGACAGCGAGAGCCTCTTGCTCTCGCTGCCCGCCTGATTGTCGTGCGTCCTTGCCATCGGACAGGTAGTTTAAAGGCAAGGAAAATCCGCCGCCTACTCTCCTTATGGCCCTGCGGCATTCACGGTCGCGGCCTTTGTCTTGTCTATGATCGCGACTTTGACATTGAACTCGCTGGTAACGACTTCCCCGATCCGAACTTCGTATCCGGGAATGATGCCGTGGAAGGGATGCTTCGGGAAGAACAGCACACGGGCGATGTCCGCTCCAAAAGGAATCTCTTCCAGTGGCTTCATGCTCATCGAGACGAAGTTCTGCCGTTGTGTATCTTTCATACTCGGATAGAGTTTCTCGAAACCGGGGAGGATGATATTCGAGAAGCCATTCACCAGGTCTGAGCCTCTGCCGCCGTGCCAGACGCCCGTTGACGTGAAGAAGGAGGCAATCGTCGCGATGGCGTTGGCGAATTTGAATGTGCGCGTCCGCGGTTCCAGTTCGTCACGCGCCTCGATAGTGTTCACCATCATTTCGAAGGCATACGGGCGATAGCGGAAACGATGCCGCATATAGTGCAGATTGCCCTGATCATCCACGAAAACATTCGGCGGAAGGTCGTTGGTTCGTGGCTGATTGACATCAATCTGCATACCGTACACGACATCGTTGCCGCGCTTGGCGATCAGCAGCGCCGTTCCCGGATATTTCGCAGTTACAATGTTGCTGTTGATCTTCGTGCTGCCGTCCTGCGGCACGACCGCCGCGACCGCCTCCGTCAGGCTAATCCACTGTAAGTCTCCGTCCTCACTGGGCTTGAGATATTTTGGAAACACCTTGACGAGAAGCGCTCGATTCAGACGACGTGTGCTCTCAGGATTCTCTCCAAGCCGGGCGAACTGCTGGCTGGTATAGGTAGAGTAGGGGGCAGGGAGAAGCTTCCGCTCCACGATGGAATAGAGGTCAGAATCGAGAAGGCCATTCAGCGCATTCAGGATAACCTCTCGCGTCACCTCATCCTCTTGCGCTGACCCGTTCTTGAAGTTTGTGAGAATAACCAGGGCTTTCCTAAACCGTTTTATTCTCGCCGGTTCACCTTTCTTCTTGGTGATTTTCAGGCTCTTCTCCAAGGAGGTTTTAAGTTTCCCTACGCTGACTACGAAAGCGGATTCGGGGAGCAACTCTTTGATGGCCTTGCGCCAGAGGGCAGAATTGTCCGGAAGGTCGGAACTGGTGAAATCGGCGGAAGCGCGATTGGAGTCGTCCCAGGGAGTGAGGGCAGCGCTCTGACCCACATCAAGGGTTAGATTGGGTAGAATGCGTGCCGTCACATTGGGATAGATCGAAGGTGTTTCCTGCCTGCCTTCCTTTACCTGGATGATGGCGACATACTCCTGATCGTGAATGTCCGACCCACGAATGAACGTCAGGCCGGGTTCGCGACCGACCACCAGTCCTGTATCCGCATTGACGGAGGCAATGCTGGGGTTCGCACTTTTCCAGAGGAGCTTTGCGACATTGACATCTTTAGTAATTTTGCTAAGCGGTTCAGAGAGGCTAAGTACCTCTCCGATGTTAAGGGAGATGGTATAGTTGGGCTTGCCATCGGAGTTTTTCACGGGATCCGGCTGCAAGAAGGTGACTTTCGGTTTCCCCCGGAAGCGTTTGTCCACAGAAGCGGTGTTGTCGCCGTTCTCGAACTCGCGGTGAAACGCGCCTTCCACATCGGTCGGGCTGACTTCGCGCCAGTCACTAGTCTGTTCACTCTTCGCGACACGTGTTTTCGATTTCGGATCGTAACGCTTTTCGAGCCGCACGGCCGCTTCGATGGACTCACTGTAGGCGAGAATGGACTGCCCGAGGAACTGTGCGCCTAGCTGGTCCAGATTGTTGAAGAGGCGCACACGAACGACATAGAACTCTTTGCTGGTGTGATTGCCGAACAGGTGGGCTGCGGTCTCCTCATCCATGATGTCGAGCGAGACACGAACAGGCCGGAACGCCGCGACCGTCACGACATGGATTCCAACGGAGCTTTTGACCTCATCTCCGTTCTCGTTCTTATACTTGAGTGTGAGCAGTCCATCGCCCGGTTTGATACCGCGCACAAGTAGCAGATGTCCTGTGTTGTCCTGCGGATCAAGGCGGGCATTGATATACTCGTCTGAAGAGACGACCGGAACGTGGAGTTTGGCATCGTTCACCAGGTCGCCATTCGAATTGAGGAGACGGATTTGCAGGCGGCTTTCCTGCCCGGCGAGCAGGCTTCCCGGCGACTCGATCACGACGGAATCCAGAACGGGCAGCACCGTCACGAGAATTTTTTGCGTGAGTTGTGTGCCGTTTGGACCAGGGACAGTGGCCGTAATCAACGTGTTGCCCGGTTTCAGTGCTTTGATATACTGAAAAGCGGACGGATCAGAATTTGCAGAGACGGCCGTCGTATTGGTGTCCGGCGCATCGGTGAAATTTACGATGGAGGTATCGGTAATCTTCCAGGTGACACTGACAGGGACTTCGGCCCCCATTGCATCCTGTACCAGCGCATGGATCGAAGTAACCTGACGATGGTTCATAGAGAGGACGGTATCCGGTGATAGCGTCAGGCTCGTAGGTCCTCCCGTTACGACTACGGCGATCTCGACACTCGGCGCGTTCGCGTCAGAAGGAACAATGGCGGGGTCATTGCTGATGCGAATGGAGGTGACGCCGAATTTCTTGGGCTTGACAGTCACTTGCGTCGTGTTATAGCACTGGAGGGCGCCCTTTTCGAGGTGTGTCTCTTTACTGGAGAGCGTAATCACCGAATCGTCTCCAACACTCCAGCTTTCCGCGGCTGCGTCCAGTGCAGAACTTTTGCCTGAAACCATCTCGAAAGCCGTTCCGCGCAGGATTATAGTGCCATCCATTGGCACCGTGAGGACATACCTCTCCCCTTTGCGAGGCAGTTCCTGCTTTCCCGAATCCCCGGTTATCTTGACCGGAATGAACGTTGTCGCCTTATCCACGATATAGAGGTCCACGAAGGCGCTCTTGGTTAAATCACTGCGCAATTTCGCGGTAATTCTCGGCATTTTCGGTGGGATCGGACGGTTTTGATCGGCAAGATGGATTCCGGTAAACATCTGAGACCTTGAATTGATTGCTGGTTGAAATTCCACTACATCTACCGATTTCCCCCCTGTTTTCTTAGGATTCCCGCCCGCGTCCAGCCACTCATTATATTCGATGCTCCAGTCCGCTTCAACCTGATCACCAGCCTGATTCAGAGCAGTCAGGGTGTACTCGACGTTTCGCTTGACGGTCAGGGTGTCGCCGGAGCGAATGTGACTGATGGGTTCACATTTGATGTGTATCCCTGTTTCGTCAGCCTGCGCCGGACGGAAGAGACAGAGCAGAAGAACACAGAGAGGCAGAATCAGAGGCGGGGGACTGGAGGAAGTACGCTGAAAAATTCGGAATACGGCGACCATGGTCTTCTCCTTTGTAAAGAATGCAATTGGCGGAATCAACAGTCTCAGGCAGACAGTTGAGAGAGTTTTGACAGGGAAAGAGCAACGCGGAGATAGGGAGGGAACAACCAGGGAGAACGGGTGCGGTAACTTCCCTGTATTCTCGGCGCAAACTGCTTCCTTGCTCGAAGTTAGTATATCCTACAGTAAAGTCTTTGTCAAGTGATAGTGGTGGCAAATGCTAATATTTTTCCAAATCTGATAAAATATTGAGAGATGAGGCACTTTTGACAAAGCGGGGGGAGGAGGTTACAATGGGAGAGACAAAAAAAGGCCGCCGGAGACGTTTGGCACGCGAACGTCGCCTCCGACGGCATCTCTGACTGGAAAACTTTCAACGCATGTGCGCCTCGGGAAATCCGTAGTACAAGAGAGAAAGAAAGGGTTATCCCCTAATCGAGCTGCTGAAAGATAAGACAGCAACGAGGGGATAAAGGTTACAGAGAATTGTGTTGAACGAATCTGTGCATTCTCTCAGGCTCGGTTCTGTCTCCGATTCGGCAACGGAGCAGCCTGCTGATTCCCGCGCATGGGTGGAAATCAGTCTCGGCGCGATAGAGGCGAATGTAATGACACTGCGCTCGCTGCCGGGAGTGGTTGGCAGGCAGTTCATGGCGGTGGTCAAGGCCGATGCGTATGGGCATGGCCTGATTCCGGTGGCGCAGAGGGCAGTGCGGGCCGGTGTGGAGTGGCTGGGAGTGGCGACCGTTACGGAAGGGGTACGTCTGCGGGAAGCTGGAGTGACGACGGCTATACTTGTGCTCTGTGCGCCCGCTCCGCAGGAAGCGTGGACGCTGCTTCAGTGTGGCCTCACGGCTACGGTTGGTGACAGTGCAACGATGGACGCGCTGGTCGAAGCGAGACGCAGCCTGAACCTCTCCCCATCGCCCGCCGTGCATCTGGAGATAGACACGGGAATGGGCCGGGCGGGGGTTGCCCCGGAGGCGGCGGTCGCTTTCTGGCGGCGGCTGGTCTCCGCTGGACTGCGCGTCACGGGCCTGATGACTCATTTCTCCAGTGCGGAGGAGGATGCAGAATTCACCCGGCAACAGTGCGACAGTTTTCAGCGTGTGCGGGCGGAACTGGAGCGGGCTGGCGCGGTTTTTGAGTGGGTGCATCTGAGCAACAGCGCCGGGGCGGTGACGGTGGGAACCGCCGAGGGCAATCTGATTCGCGCCGGGCTTCTGCTCTACGGTATCTGTCCGACTGTGCAAGAGGCCAGCATAGATTATCGGACGTTTCAACTTGCTATGACGGTGAAGGCGAGAGTGGCAACCGTGCGCTCGCTGCCTGCCGGACATCCCATCAGTTACGGGGCGACGCATCGGCTTGTCCGTCCGAGCCTTGTGGCGACGGCGCTGATCGGTTACGGCGACGGCTATCCCCGCCGCCTCTCCAATATCGGCGCGATGCTACTGCGTGGACAGCGTGCGCCGATTCTGGGCAGAGTCTGTATGGATCAGACCGTCCTGGATGTCACCGACATTCCGGGGGTGGAAGCTGGGGAAGAGGCGGTCTGTATCGGACGGCAGGGAGAGGCGTGTATTCGGGTCGAAGAGATTGCCGTACTTCTCGAAACAACCGAACATGAGATCACGACCTGTCTCACCGCACGATTGCCGCGAGTTTTCCTCTAGCGGAACCGGATAGGAGGGGGGTATAATAGAGGGGTGCGTATTCGAAAATCTACCGCTGTCGCTCCTCCGGTTGTCGGCGCGGTTTCGCAGGCTCTGCGTCTGCCCCGCGCACCATTCTCACGGTGAGGAGTTTACCCGATGCCGCTCTCCTGTGTTCGTCCCTCCCGCGCTCTGCGCGTTACTCTTCCCCTGCTTGCCGCATTGACACTTCCGGTCTACGCCTTCCTGCTGCGTCCCGCTCTCGCCCAGACAACCGTTCACCCGGTGACGCCACACGACGAGTGGCTCGGAATGTATCTCGGCAAGCAAAAGATCGGTTACTCCGGCACCCATGTCACCCCCACGACCTATCAAAATAAGCCTTCCTTCAAGTCCACGACACACGGCGTGACCAAAATGCAGTTGCTTGGCCGGGAGGTCACACAGGAAGAGGATTCGGTCACGATCACCGATGCCGAAGATCATCTTCTGGCGCAGACCTTCAATGTTCTCTCGAATGGCAGCGCCATTCACGTGGACGCCGTCTACGACTACGCCCACCATACAGCGCACTGCACGATCGGGCAGGGCGCAGGTGCAACGAAGAAAGACCTCGACATTCCGGCAGGCGCGAAACTGACAGGCGACAGTAACAATCTGACGGAGGGCCAGAAACTCGCTGTCGGACAGAAGATCGTCTTCACCTATCTCGAACCGCTGAGTGTGCAGTTTGAGGAGGCGACAGTCGAGGTCATCGGACAGGATACCGTGCGGGACGATGCGGGCAAACAGGTCTCCGCGTTTCGCCTCAAATCTCAGATGTCGGTCGGACAGGTGACCTCGTGGGCAGATGCCGAAGGCCACATGATAAAGAGCGAGATCAACCTCGGCGTCGTCAGCATGGTGATGGTCTCGGAGCCGAAAGCCCATGCCATGGACCGCAGTGCGATTTCACTAGCGCTTACAGAGACTCCTGCGCCCGGTGGCAAGACTTATACGCCGCCCGCTGATTTCGCGGTCGCGACGGCGATAGCGACCGAGAAGCCCATCAGTGACCCGCGCAGCGTGAGCCATCTCAATCTCGTGATTGACGGCATTCCGAGCGAAAAACTGATCCTCTCCGATGACCGTCAGCAGGAGACTCGCGTGACCGGGCATCCCGCGCCGCCTTACGAAGTCAATGTCAAGATGACGGTCGAGAGCGTGGACGAGAAGAGTGTGCCACGTCTGCCCATCAAAGACGCGGCCCTGGCCCCCTACTTGAAGGCCGCGCCGTATCTTCCTGTTGGGGATGCCAATATCCAGAAGACGGCGCTCCAGGTGAAAGGGCATGAAACCAACCCCTATCGAATCGCGACCAACCTGCGTGACTGGGTTCACAACGCCATGACGCCCGACCCGACCATCGGTGTGCCGCGCTCCGCGACGGACATCTTTCAGCGGCGGCGCGGGGTCTGCCGGGACTACGCCACGCTCTATACCGCGCTGGCCCGTGCGGCGGGCGTTCCGACGCGCCTGTGCAGCGGCATCGTCTATGGCGACTTCCAAGGTAAGAGCGGTTTCTACTACCATGCGTGGGCGGAGAGCTGGGTTGGAAAGTGGGTCGCATTCGATCCCACGCTGTTTGACCCCTCTCATCCCGTCAACTACGTAGATGCGACGCATATCAAATTCGCGCAGGGCGATGTGACGCAGATGTTTGAGATGGTCTCCATCGTCGGGAAACTGAAAATCACGGTGGAATGAAAAGCAGCCCCTCTCCAATGAAGGAGAGGGCGCAGGGAAATGGTCCGTACTCTATTTTCCACGATGAAAGGAGGTGAGACAGAGATGCGTATGATCAATATCAGAACGATATTAACGGTTGCCCTTAGCCTTTTGCTCGGCAGCTTCGGGGTCTATCTCGGCTCCCAACTGCACACGATGCCCGCCATTCCGGCGCTCTATATTCCCAGCGGAGCAGAACTCATCAAGGCGACTCCCACCTATCAGCCGACGACGACCGTCGCGCTGGCGCTGGTCGGGCTGCTGCTGGGATTCTATCTGGGGCCGCGTATCGGGGAAGTGATCGTGCGGGCGGGGCGTTCGCTCGAGATGATGTCCGCGACGGATAAAATTGCCGTCGCTGCGGGGACGGCTCTAGGCGTGATTGTCACCCTGCCGTTCTATCAGCTTCTCTCCACCATCACGATTACAGTGCGTATATTTTTGCTGGTGTTCATCAGTGTCGTCCTCATCTATCTCGGCATTGTCGCCATGATGAGTATGAAGACGGAACTGCTCGCGATTCTGTCTCGCTGCGGATCGGTGGCGGCAACGCAGGAGGCCGCGGAAACGAGTCCGACCGCGAACTGTAAAATCCTGGATACCAACGTCATCATTGATGGCCGTATCGCCGATGTCTGCCGGGCGGGGTTCCTGGAAGGGCCGCTGTATGTGCCAGGCTTTGTGCTGGAGGAGCTTCAGCATATCGCAGATTCGGGGGATGGTCTGAAACGGGCGCGTGGACGGCGTGGTCTTGACATTCTAAACGGCATGAAAAACGAACTGCCGCTCGTGGTTCGCATCTGGGACAAGGCGCTCGACAAGTCCTCCAAGGACGACGAGGTGGACACACGACTGGTGAAGCTGGCGAAGGCGCTGGAAGGCGTCATCGTCACCAACGATTTTAACCTGAACAAAGTCGCTGCGCTTCAGGGTGTGCAGGTTCTGAACGTCAATGAACTTGCCAACGCGCTCAAGCCGGTGGTGCTGCCGGGCGAGGCGATGACAGTGGGTATCGTCAAAGAGGGCAAAGAAGCCAATCAGGGGGTCGCGTATCTGGACGACGGCACGATGATCGTCGTGGAGGATGGCCGCCGTTATCTGAACTCGACCCTCAGCGTCATCGTGACGAGTGTGCTTCAGACGGTGGCGGGCAAGATGATCTTTGCGCGAGTGCGCGACGATGAGGGAGACGCGTTTGAACACACCAGCATCCGACCGGATGGCAACGGGAACGGCCCCGGCGGCAGCAGCGGTTTTACCCGCCGCGGGACAAGCAAGAAGATTCGGTAAGGGCGAAAACAAAATCTGGGCGATGCTGGCCGGGCGCTCGGTGCTGGAACGGACGCTGACGGCCTTCGACTCGCATCCCGCCCTGAGCGCGATTGTGCTGGTGGCGGGTGCGGAGGAGCTGGAACGGGTACGTCAGGTGGCTGCCGCCTTCCCGAAAGTGGTCGCGGTGGTGGTCGGCGGCGCGACCCGCACGGAGTCGGTTCGCGCCGGGCTGAACGCGCTGCCGGAAGGCATCGAGATCGTACTGGTGCATGATGCAGCCCGCCCGTTAATCTCCGCGTCGGTCATTCAGGAGGTTATCGCGGCGACAGAGCGGGTGGGGGCCGCCGTTCCCGGTCTGCCGCTTTCGGACACCGTGAAGCGGGTAGATGCGGAGGGCCTTGTTCGCGCCACGATACCGCGTTCGCTCGAAATGGACGGAGTCGCCTTGAGCGGCCTGACGACGGTGCAGACGCCGCAGGGGGTGCGTGTCTCCCTCCTTCAAGCCGCCTACGCGCACCATGACACGCTCTCCGGCGTGGAGCCGACGGACGAAGCCTCTCTGGTGGAGGCTTACGGCGGTGCGGTCGCGGTCGTACCGGGCGACCCCGCCAACCTGAAAATCACACTCCCAGAGGATATTGCGCTGGCAGAACGCTTGCTCGCGGCCCCTGCTGCTGTTTCCGCTCCCGTGCTGAACACGCTTTCTGCGGAAATCCGCACCGGGTTCGGATACGACGTGCATCAGTTCTCTGACCCGGAAGCGGGCCGCAAACTTCTTGTCGGCGGTATCGAGATCGAACATGACCGGGGACTGGAAGGCCATTCCGACGCCGATGTGTTGCTTCATGCGGTCTGTGATGCGCTGCTCGGCGCGGCCTCGCTCGGCGACATCGGCATCCTGTTTCCCAACACCGACCCGGCCTACCGGGGCATCTCCAGTCTGCGGCTGCTGGCGATTGTGGGGGAAAGGCTGGTGCAGGCCGGCTGGCAGATCGTCAATATTGATGCGACGGTCGTTGCGGAAGCCCCGAAACTGATGCCGCACCGGGCGAAGATGCAGCAGGCGATGGCGGCCTGTCTGGGGCTGGAAGCGACCCGAATCAGCGTCAAAGCGACGACTTCTGAAAAAATGGGCTTCGTTGGGCGCAAAGAAGGCATGGCTTGCTGGTCCATTGCGACGATTCGTGCGCTATAATAGTAGTATCGGGTGAGCCTGCCACGACGCCGCGCTTTCGCCCCTCCATCTCGTCATTATTCAATTTCGTTCCTGGAGGTCACTTCATGCGTCTCGGTGAAGACACGACTGCGGTCGTCCCTGCGTTCCCTCTGGCTCTCTGTTTCCAAATCGCCTCACGCCTGCTGGCGCTGGTCGTGCTGGCGGTCTATTTCCCCGCGCTCCTCATGGTCAGCACCCTCGTTCTGTTGACTTCGCCCGGACCGGCGTTTATCAAACGCGCCTACCGCCGCAAACAGGGGGAAGGGGAAGTCGTCTACCTCTACGAGTTCCGCACGGAATGCTGGCGTACCTGGCGCGAAACCCCGGTAGGCTTCTTCCTCCGTCACACCGACATGCACCGCCTCCCGCGCCTGGCGAACGTCCTCCTCGGCGAAGTTCAAGCCGGAGAGCGTCTGCAAAGCGTCACCGCCTGATAGCGATCACCATTTCGATGCGAAGGGGAGGACACATTGTCCTCCCCTTCTGCCTTGTTGGGAAGTTTCGGTACAGGGTTCCGTAGAAAGTCTATTCGAGGCGGCGGACGATGCGAATGCCGTTCTGGGCGAGGCTGTAGAGGAACAGGGTGTGGAAGAGGTCGCCGGGGTGGGCAGGGATGCCGAGCCGCTGCGCCATGTCAAGCGGGGTGTCGTAGGTGTTGACGCAGTCGGCGGGGAGAATGACGGGGTCAGGGCGGTCGGCGGCATTGGCGCGGAATTTCAGGTGGAGCGCGAGATGGTAGGTGCAGATGTCCGTGCAGTCACCGACGACAACGGAATGGGTGACTTCCGGGTGCGCGTCGAGCCAGGCGTTCAGCCCGGTTCCAGCAGCGGCGTGAACGGCGTTTTTGGGGAGTATCTGGAAGGTATCGGCGAACGGCAGGACCGCGAGTTCCGGCACGGTCTGTGATTCCGACGTGTTCCGAATACAGTGGGGAGGGTAGACGGCGAACTCGGCGGCGTCCAGGCTGTGCGTGTCCTGCGGCAGAATGAAATGCCGAATGCCTGCCGCATACGCCGCCGTAAAGAGCCTCTGAATGGGCGCGATGATGCCCCGCACCCGGTCGCTGTGCAGCGGCCCCTCATGGCAGAAGCCGTTGATGACATCCACACAGAACAGACCGATATGCTCTGGGCCGCCTGCCTCTTCGATTAGACTTGTCAGCGAGGCTGGCGCTAGTCCCTGCTCCCAAACTTCGAGATAGTCCAGGAACGGCCCGGACGATTCCCGCAGCCCTGCTTTCAAAGGCTCCCCCTTCATTTCTCTCCCCTCAAACCTGCCGGAGGTCGAACACCACCGGCATTAAAAAGCAGACGTCTTTCAGACAGAAATGCAAGAGGCTCCAGGTTGGTTTACCTTCTGCGAGTCCTCGCCGGAGTGAACTCCTGCGCTGGAAAAAGCAAGTGGCCGCTTCGCGGGCACGGTGTTTGCAATGCGTTACATTGTGGGTTGTCCGTCAAGTGGTCAGCAAAGAGTTGACACCCCTCGCTACGCGGCTTCGCCGGATCGTCCTTCGGCCAAACTGCCAGGCAACGAGAGAACCGGGAGTTTCCGAAACTTCGTCCGCAGGACGACCGCTTTTTCCAGCCCGGCACGTTTCTGTGCCGGGTACACCAGATGGCTTTTCAACCTCCGGAACCGGTTAATCAACCAGAGTCGTTCCCATCGTGATCAGTGTATTGACGGTGATGCCTTTCGGCGCGGTGGGCTTGACGGCGGTTCCGGGTTTCGGGGGAGCCACGCCCATTCCCCCTTTGGAAGTGATGGTCATGACCATTGTCCCGTTGCCGCTGGAGCGCACCAGTTTGCCATCGGTGAAGGCGACATCGTTGTCCACGTTCATCACCATGTTGCCGGACATCGTCATCTGAGCAGTGGCAGCGGAAGTGGTCGGCTGCATGGAGGCATCCATCATCATCTTGATCGGCATTGTCACCACATAGTGCAGCAGAGCCGTCTTGTGTTTGCCGACCGTCTCGTATTTCACGAACTGCCCCTTGACGGAACCGCTGCCCATACCGGGCATCGCCATAACACTAGACCAGGTATCCCCCGGCTTGACAGCCTTTTCGGGCATCGGTACCTGCTGGAGACCGAGGGGATTTGCCCCCATCATGCTGCCCATCATCGAGCCTGTGGCGCTCTGGCTGGCTTTCGCGACCTTCACGCCGCCGCGAGCGTCCATAATCAGCGTGACGGGCTTTGGAACGGGCGTAGACCCCATGCCTGCCGCACCCTGCATATTGATCGTGGTCACCACGACTTCTGCGCCACCACCGGGCAGAAGTTTGTCGGTCTTGAACTGCTGCAGGACGGCAATCTGCTGCATGGGAACGCCGCCCGCTTTGCCCGGAGCGCCTTTGGGGCCACCCATGCCCGCCATAGTGACGGACATATTGGTCTGATATTTGCTGGTCTCCCCCTGCTTGAACTTCATTCGCAGGGTGACGGGGCCGCTTCCGCCCTGACCTGCCGTGGCGAGGAGGGGCAGAGCCGCGAGCAGAAGACCCGCCGTCAGTCGGGGAAGAGTGCGTTGAATCCGCTTACGATGCATTCCTATTTCTCCTTCGTTGCGCCGGAAACTGCCGGGATCGCAGCGGTCTTCTGCGGGGTGTTGTCCACCTTCACCACGAGGCGGGCTTTGACATCTATGTTCGTTTCACTGGTTTTGCCGGGAGCGGCGGGGTCGGGCAGAACGCGCTTCAGCAGGGCGACCATATTGAGACGGCTCTCGGTGACCTGCACGGTGCGGCCATCCGGCGCTTTCACGGCTGAGAACTGCACGGTCCCTTCGGCGGTCACTTTTCCGGTCAGCGTTCCGACCTGATCGGCGGGCTTGTCCGTCGAATTTCCCTCTTTGTCCAGTTTGTTGTCAATGAGGGTCTGACCGCTCTGCGTCACGCGGACGAGGCTCGGTTTGCTGCTGTCCGGCCGTTCCAACTGCGCCTTATAGGTAGTCGCTCCGGCTTTCTTGCCCAGAACGCCGTCGTCGAATGTCCAGGAATCGCCAGTCTTGACCGGTTTGGCGGGGAAGATGACGGGCAGGATGGTGAGGAACATCTTGCGGAGGTCGAAGCCGATGTCCACTTTGATCGGGTTGTCGCCGCCTCCGTTGACGGTCGCGACCGTTCCGTTGGGCTGAATCAGCGCGGTGACATTGAGCGCCTTCTGTATCTGCTCCAGCGAGACCGGTACAGGAATTTTATCGTCCTCTTTCACCACAACGTTCGGGCCAGGGTCTTTCTCCAGCAGATAGACTTCGGCGTTGTCTGCGACGAACTCCACTTCCGCGCCCTTTGCATCCACTTTTTTCACGGTCATGATGTAAAGGATGTCGGCTTCGAGGTTGGCAGGCGGGTTGCCTTCGAGGGCTATCGGGGGGAAATGTCCGACGAAGAAAGCAGCGAGTTTGTAGCGGCGTTTGTCTCCGGCTTTGAAACTGTAGGCGAGATGGCTGGAAGCAGGCTCGGCAGTCAGTGTGGGTTTTGGGGCAAGCGTCGGCTTTGGTTTCGCAGCGGTCTGCGCGTGTGCGGAACTGACGAGCCACAGCAGGCCAGTGCAGACCAACATCGCGCCTGCTTGCGAAACCGTGCGGACGCGAGGTGTCAATAGTATGGACAAGGTAGATTCCTCCTGAGTTCAAGTCATTTTACCACGCGAAAGGCGTCCTGTCAAAACGGGCAGTCGGCAGGATTCTTTCACTCATGTTCCGAACGTGCATGGTACGCAGCGGAGCGGGATGACCTATCCTAAAAAACGACTTCGCGGCTGGGATGTGACGGAAGGTGAGAGGGAAGCATGGAACTTACGGAGACGGTTATCGGGAGCGAGACGATCTACAGCGGCAAGGTGGTGCATCTGCGGGTGGACAAAGTGCGCCTGCCGGACGGACACGAGTCGAAGCGCGAAGTCGTGGCGCATCCGGGCGCGGTCTGCATCGTTCCGGTGCGCGACGATGGCATGGTGCTGTTGGTGCGGCAGTTCCGCCTGCCCGCCGGTCAGGTCTTGCTGGAGGTTCCCGCAGGCACTCGCGAAAAGGGCGAAGACCCCCACGCCTGTGCCCTGCGCGAACTCGAAGAGGAGACGGGCTACCGCGCCGCCGAACTGCGTCCGCTCTATACCGCCTACCTCGCCCCCGGCTACTCTACCGAACTGATGTACGCCTACCTCGCCACCGGACTGACACCCGGCCAGACCAACTTCGATGAAGGCGAGAACATCGAACTCATCGAAATCCCCCTGACCGAGATCGAAAGCCGTGTCCTCGCCGGAGAGTTTACTGACGCCAAGACTATCGCTGCCCTCCTCATGGCAAGCCGTGTACTGGAAAAATGACGATATGCAGTACAGAACCCTTCACGGTGATACACGATGATAGAGCAGGAAAAGGGTGTCGGTTTCGGGAGTGGTGAAAGTACGCGCCAGGGTGTAGCCTCCGGTGTTACGGGAGCCGAGGATGGCGGTTTCGTTCTGGCGGAGGCAGAGCCATTCCGGTCGCAGGCGGGTGACCATATCGGCAAGAGGGTTGGCGGTACGGTAAGAGGGGAGGACTTCCGGGGAGACGAGGCCAATGCTGTCGAGGATGGGCAGGCGCGAGTAGTAGCCAATATAGCCAATGGGTTCTAGCAGGACACGCTCACTTGGGCGGGAATGGTCACGCAGCCAGAGACCGATGGTTCGGCGCAATCCGTCGTCCTGGCGCTGGCGAAGGCTAATTTCTGATTGGATCGCAGGCAGATGCACGAAGCCGAAGCCGTAGACCAGGCTGTAAAGGGTAGCCCAGCCGAGATGGAAGAGAGACTGCTGACGCTCGGAGGGCAGGCGCGAAGCGAGTAGAGCAATAAAACCCTCCGCGCCGAGGCCCGCAGTCGCCATAACGAGAGGCCAGGGCGGCAGAAAATACCAGCCAAACGCTGGAACCCGCGAAGTGAGCATCGCCGTGTAGTAGAGCAAGAGCCAGAGGAGCGGCAGAGCGAGCCGACCCTGTACGGCGGCGAATGGTGCGGGGGATTCAGGGGGCAGAGGCTTTGCCCTGAAAGCTCGGTAGGCGGCGGCGAAGATGCTGCCTGCGCCGAAGAGAAGCAGCAGAGACAGGATTTTCTGACTGCCGCCCCGCACGAACTGCACTGCGAAAGCCTCGCGGTTCGCGGGCATCGGTGGCAGAACGGTGAGAGAGACCCGGCCCCCCTGCCCGTAGGCGACCACCTTGGCGATGAGAGACGCGGGAATGGGAGAGCCGAAATACCAGAGCGCAAACTGCGTCCAGGGCAGGGCAATGGCGAGCGCGATGAGCAGTTCCGTGCGCGGAATCCGACCCTGACGGAGGGCAAGTCCTGCCGCGAGAATACCGAAGAGCAGCAGACCGTCTATTCGGAGCAGATACAGGATCGCCCCCAGCACATAGAGGGCGCGGGAATTTGAGGCGACATAGGCATAGATCAGACTGAAACTGACGCAGGTGACCAGTCCGGTTTCCATCCCGCCGATGCTGACGCTGATCGGGGTGGAGGTAAAGGCATAGAGCAGTGCAGCGATGCGTCCGGCATGCGGGTGGTTGATCTCCGGACGGGCGAGCAGACGCGCTATCAGGACGCAGGTCCCGCCATCCGCCAGAATGTTGACTACCTTGCCGCAGGTCAGGGCGTCGAGGCGGAGGAAGGCAAAGAGGGCGAGCAGTAGGGTGTAGAGGGGCGTTGTACTTCCCAGGACTCGCGCTCCGGGATTGAAAACGAACCCCTGACCGGACGCGATGTTCTCGGCATAGCGCAGGGTGATAAGGGCGTCTTCTCCGGTGGAGTGCGTTCGCCAGGCGAGAACGAGACGCACAATGACCGCCAGCAGTCCGATACTCAGGGTGAATCGGAGCGCATGGCGGTCAGGGCTGTTTGCTGTCGGTGTAATCACTGTGGACAAGAGGAGCAGGCCGGATTAGCGGCTGCGGCGCGGCTTGAAGGTCTGCTGCATCGCCCGGACTTCACGGATGCGGCGGTCGCGGCGGCTCTCCTTCGTGCGCTGCGGGCGGGCTTTTTCACCGTCTGTTGCGTTCTCACTCAGGGAATGGGTGGCAGAGCGAACCTGCCGGGCCTCACGCTCGGCGCGGCGCGGACGATTGCGCTCTTCAACGATCTGGCCGTTCGCGATGGCCGCTTCGCGCTCCGCCTTCTTGCGGGCGATACTGGCATCCGTAATCAGGGTTCCGAACACGGCATCCGCCAGCGGAACCAGTACGCAGAAGTTCTTCTGGAAATACTTATGGTGCAGGTGGTGGTGTTTGCGGAGGAACTGGAACCAGCGGAAGCGCTCTACGAAATGACCACGCGGCACGTGCATATTCCAGTGCATGTACTCGTAGATGACAAAGTAGAGAATGGTCGCCGTCAAGCCTCCGATAAACGTGTGTGGGATGAAATGCTCGATCAGCAGCATGATGGGAATGTGCATCAGGACAATCACGGGCAGGGCATAAGGCTTCAGGAGGATATGCGTCGGATGCTCGTCTTCAGGGACAAAGTAGCTCTGATCCCCTTTATAGAGTCCATGATGGACAATGGTGTGTCCCCGGAACGCCTCTTTGGGAGTGCGGGGGGTATGCATCCAGTATTTATGCAGAAACCACTCGTAAAAACTGCCGTAACAGACCCAGCCGAGGCCCGAAATAATCTGTAGGAGGAGCGATGTCACGATTTTGATTGTCTCACTTTCCAGAAGGGATAGACGACCGAGGGCCGGGAACGCACACAGCGGGCAGACGTTTCTACCGCCATCAGTGACCGCATTGTACCACAATCCCTCTCTGCTTGCCCACCGCAGACGCACATTTTCGCAAATTCTGAGCGATTACGGGCGAATTTGGAGGGAAGAGTTCTCCTGTCCGCTCGGAAGCCTTGCCTGTCGTCTGGCGTTTTGACCTGGGAAGCGGGCGCTGAGGTACAATGAGGAGTATGAAGGACGAGACAGGCGAACTGTTGGAAGAACTCGCAGTGGCGGTGCAGGAGAGCGCCAAATATCGCCATGTCAGCCCGGACCTGATTCGGAGGCTCGGCGGGTGCGAACTGGCGAAACGGCGCAGTCTGAAAGAGGCGATCAAGGAGACGAAGAATACGCTGCATCAGATAGCGGGAGCCTATCTGGACAGCACCCCCCGCTACGACCGTCGGCTGGCAGAACTGCGTGCTGCCGCCAACTCAGAGGAGATTCGAACGGTCTGCCGGACAATGATGGGGGAACATGCCTCTACTCGCGAACGTCTGCCGTATCTGGACGCCTTCTATTCTACCGCTCTGGCAGACATACCTGCGGTCCATTCCGTTTTAGATGTCGCCTGCGGCCTGAATCCGCTGGCGTTGCCCTGGATGCCCTTCGCGCAGAATCCTCGTATACGGTACACTGCTTCAGACCTGTATGCGGATATGATGGATTTCCTGAACGACTTTTTTTTGTGTCTTGGGGTGGAGGGTCGTGCGGAGGTACAGGACTCTGCTCTGCCGCCGCCGTCCACTGCTGATGTCGCGCTGGTGCTCAAGTTTCTACCGGTGTTGGAGCAGACGGAGAAGGGAACGGCAGGTGCCTGGCTGCGCGGGCTGAACACCCGCTATGTCCTGGTTTCGTTCCCGACGAAGAGCCTGAGCGGACGCGGCAAAGGCATGGCAGAGTATTACGAGGGCTGGTTTCGCGAACTGATGCAGTCGGAATCCTGGACATTCCAGCGCTGCCTGTTCCCCAACGAACTCTGTTTTCTCATCGAGAAAGAGTAAAGAGGCATGACGATCGTACGCTATGATCTGCATCTGCATACCGAGTTTTCGCCCGACTGCGATACGGGGCTGGATGCGATTGAACCCCACGCGCTGCGGCGCGGACTGACCGGACTGGCGGTCACCGACCATAACACTATCGAAGGCGCACTGCGTCTGCGGGATCGGGTCAAGACGCTGGAGGTGATTATCGCTGAAGAGGTGTCTACCCTGGATGGGGATGTAGTCGGTCTGTTTCTCAAGGAGAGGATACCGCCGAAAATGTCCGCTGTGGACACGATGGCAGCCATTCACGCGCAGGGGGGGATCGTCTATCTGCCACACCCCTTCGACAAGAAGAAGGCCAGGCGCTCACGCGGCTCCTCGCTGTCGGCGATCATCGGCGCGGTGGACGTTGTGGAGACGTTCAACGGGAAAGTCGGACGGGACCGCTATAACGTGCTGGCGACGGAGTTTGCCGCCCGGCACCACAAGATTGCGGGCGGCGGCAGCGACGCCCATAATCTGCGGGCTATCGGCACCGTCATCAACGCTTTCGAGGCTCCGGCGGACCTGCACGACCCGTCGGCGTTCCTTCAGGCTCTGGCCTCCGCGCAGATTACCGGGACACGACGCAATCCGCTCACCGGCTGGCTGGTACG
This sequence comes from Chthonomonadales bacterium, assembly GCA_038231295.1. Lineage (GTDB taxonomy): Bacteria > Armatimonadota > Chthonomonadetes > Chthonomonadales > Chthonomonadaceae > JANXLO01. Next base: position 22,895 of record JBBRLP010000011.1, on the reverse strand, counting down.
TGGCCGCCGACCTCTGGCTCTCGCGTGGCGTCGGATAAGGCGCGGACAAAAATGAGTACCTTCCCTTCCCCTCCCTCCGATCCCTGCTGTCTGATCCTCGCGAACCCGAAGGCCGGAACGCTGGCTGCTCAGGAGCGCATGGCGGCCTTTACACAGCGATTTCAGCCGCATCCTACGGCTACGCGCCATATCGAGGCGGTCCCTGTCAGTCTGACCGTGCTGTCGGAAGCGGCAGGGGAAGTCGGACTTCGGGCCGATGTCGAAGTCGTGCCACCGCTGGAGGGGCTGGGCGAGCGGATTCGGGCGGCGGAAACGCAGGGCTACGATACTATTGTGGCGGTCGGCGGAGACGGCACCATCCATAACATCGTGCAGCATCTCGTCGGCACCTCGCTGCGCCTGGGGATACTGCCTCTCGGAACCGCCAATAACTTCGCTCGCGGGCTGCATATTCCCATCGAAATCGAGGGAGCGATGCGCGTTCTGGCACGGGGGATGGAGCGGTGCATAGACGTCGGACGAATTAAAGACGAGTATTTCATCGAGGCGGTCGGCGTGGGGCTGTTCGCGGATACGCTGCTGGCGGTCGGAGGGCATGAGGTGCATCGCAACGAGTTCGTGCGTCTGGTGCGAGCGACCTGGCCGCTGTTCTGGAATCCACGTTCCCGGCACCTGACTCTGACTCTGGACGGGGAAGAACTCGAAGAGAACGCGGTGATCGTCACGGTCTCGAATTCGCGCTATGTCGGGGAGAACTGGGCGATGGCCCCGGACGCCTCTCTCGATGACGGTCTGTTCGATGTCGTCTCGGTCGGCCCGATGTCGCGCTGGGAATTAATGCGTTTCGGCGCGGCCCTGCTGCGTGGAACCCACCTCAGCCTGCCGCAGGTGCAGATGCAGCGTGCCAGCCGCGTCGCGATTCGCCGCGTACAGCACATGAATCGTCCTCTCCCTGTCCATGCCGACGACCATATCATCGCCTACCTGCCGGTCAGTATGGAAATTGTTCCGCTGTCACTGCGGGTTCTCGCCCCTCCGCAGCCAAAATAGACGGTTCACGAATTTCTGGTCATCTCGAAGTTCCATACGACATAACTGAGGTATACTTTACTCGCTGATGACCGTGGGGACGAGCTACTATCCCCGTGTACCCGTCGCCAGATTTGAGGGAGACGTGCCGAAGCAATGCCCAACGCCCCCACCCATGACGCCCTCACTGTCCTGACCGCCGTTGGCGCGGATGGTGCCTATTTCTGGTTTGCTCCGCATCCTGATTCAACGCTCGCTGTCCTCTTCACTGCCTCGTTCCTGTTTGCCGGGTATGCCTGTGCCGGAGACCTTGATCTCGACTCGAAGGAGTATCGGCGGTGGGGACCGCTCAGAATCATCTGGTGGCCCTATCGGCAGTGTGTCCCCCACCGCTCCTGGATCTCGCATGGCCTGGTTATGGGCGGGGTTATTCGCGTCTGTTATCTGGCGTTCATGCTGACTCTGGTCTTCTGGCTGGTTCTCTGGCTCGTCAGCCGCCTGGGGCCGCACATCAATGCCAGCGATCTGACCGTCGCCGGATGGGGCAATATTCTGACCTTCGCCCAGGCGCATCCGACGCAGAGCGGGGTACTGCTCGCCGGATTTATCCTTGCGGGGAGTGTTCACTCTCTCGCCGATGCGATCTATAGCGGCATCAAACGCCGATTGCGCTAATCTCTACTATCCATCGGTAGAAATTATACAGCAAATTCCTTATTTTAAGGTGAACTAACCTCTTCTGGCAGCGTCTATATCCATGTGCCTGCCGGGCTGCCTACACACTCTTTTTCGTCACGACATCACTTCGTACCCGACACCAGACCTTTCCATCCTTCTCTTCCTGTATTGGGAAAGTGCCATCAGGAGTTTTTGCATTGATTTCGCTCAATAGCATTGAAAATAAGACCTCATCCGATGGTTCTGGTGAGCGTATCTCTTCTGCTGTTACGGGAACACCTCCGGCCCCGCAAACTGTGGTTTTTTTCGACCATACGGCTTTGATGAGCGGCGGCGAGATCGCTCTGCTGCATCTCGTCCAACACCTCGACCGCCAACTCTACACCCCCGTCGTCGTCCTCAGTTCCGAAGGACCCCTCCGCGAAAAACTTCAGGAAGCCGATGTTGAAACCCACGTTCTTCCCCTGGATGCCGGCGTCAAAGAGACAAGGAAAGACAGCCTCGGCGTCCGCTCTCTCCTCAATCCCCGCCCCCTCCTTGCCTCCTTCGCCTATGCCTGGCGGCTTGCCCGCTTCCTCAAAGCCCGCAAAGCTCACCTCCTCCACACCAACTCCCTCAAAGCCGACCTCCTCGGCGGTTTCGCCGGTCGCCTCGCCCGTGTTCCCGTCATCTGGCACGTCCGCGACCGCATCGCCCCCGACTACCTCCCTCGTCCGGTCGTCAAAGCCTTTCGTATGCTCTGCCGGGTGCTTCCCAACTACATCATCACCAACTCCGAAGCCACCCTAAAGACCCTCTGCCTGCAAGTGGAGGGCAAAGCCGCCGTCATTCACAGCGGCATCACCCGCACGTATGTCCGGGTAGTGCATGACGGGGTGCAGGAGGAGAGTATGCCGATGGGCGAAGAGCCGTCTCCTCGCAGCTACCCTTTGATCGGACTGGTGGGTCGCTTGAGTTCGTGGAAGGGGCAGCATATCTTTCTGGAGGCGGCGGCGGTGGTGGTGCAGGCGTTTCCCTCGGCGCGATTTCAGATCATCGGTTCGGCGATGTTCGGGGAGGAGGCGTATGAGGCGGAGGTGCGGGCGTTGACGGAGCGATTAGGTTTGTCGGAGTGTGTGGAGTTCACGGGATTTCGGAGGGATGTTCCCGCCTTGATTCAGAACCTGGACATACTGGTGCATGCTTCGACGATCGGGGAGCCTTTTGGTCAGGTGGTGGTGGAGGGGATGGTGGCAGGGAAGCCGGTGGTTGCGACGGACGGCGGGGGGGTTCCTGAGATCGTGGAGGAGGGGGTGACGGGACTGTTGGTTCCGATGGGTTCGAGTGGGGCGATGGCTGAGGCGATAGTGCGTCTGTTGTCTGATCCGGAGCAGGCGGCGGCGATGGGAGCGGCGGGTCGGAAGCGAGTGCTGGAGCATTTCACCATCGAACTGACCTCCCAGAGAGTGCAGGAAGTCTACGCACAAGTAGTGGCGAACAGCCGCTGAGAGCCTTTCACACTGATAGTGATCCTCTCGATGCCCTACAGGGAGGAGATTTGTAAGGCGGTGCGGAAAGATGCGGCAATTGTACCAATCCTCAATGCATTCGTAAGCTATCTTCTCAGGGAGGGAACTGAATGAACAGTATCTCACGTCGCCGTTTTCTGGAGCAGTCGCTTTTGGCTGCGATGGCCGGAGCCGCCAGTGTGGGGGCCGTACAGAGCGAGCCTCTGCCGCGCCGCCGTGTCGCCGCCAATGACAAAATCCGTATCGCCATTATTGGAATGAACGGGCGCGGTATGGATCATATCGCGGGGTATCTGGGGCATGATGAGGCCGAAATCGTCGCACTCTGCGACGCCGATACCTCCGTATTCCCCAAAGCGCTGGATGCGATAGACAAAAAGGGCAAGCCCAAACCGAAGACCGTTCAGGATATTCGGGAACTGCTGGCGATGAAAGAGATTGACGCGGTCTCTATCGCCACCCCCAACCACTGGCACTCCCTCGCGGCGATATGGGCGATGCAGCACGGCAAAGACGTCTATGTCGAGAAACCGATCAGCCACAACGTCAGCGAAGGGCGTCGAGTCGTCGAGGTGGCCCGCAAGCTCAACCGCATCTGTCAGGCAGGCACACAGTCGCGTTCGCACAAAGCCTGCCGGGACGCGATAGAATACATCCACTCCGGCAAACTCGGCAAAGTGACCCTCTCTCGCGGCCTCTGCTACAAGCCGCGCACCAGCATCGGCAAGGTGAGCGGCCCGCAGATGCCGCCTCCCACCGTGAACTACGACCTCTGGCTCGGCCCTGCTCCGCAGAAACCCGTTGAGCGCAAGCGATTCCACTACGACTGGCACTGGCAGTGGGACTACGGCAACGGCGATCTTGGCAATCAGGGCATTCACCAGATGGACATCGCCAGGTGGGCGCTCGGCAAAAATGCGCTGCCCAACAGCGTCCTGAGCCTTGGCGGACGTTTCGGCTATGTGGACGACGGCCAGACGCCGAACACGGAACTCTCGTTTTTCGACTATGGCGATTCGCATCTGATTTTCGAGGTGCGCGGGCTGAAGACCGACGAATTCCAGGGCGAAAAGATCGGCAACATCGTCTACGGTACGGAGGGCTATGTGGCCTTCTCCGCCAACTATGGCAAAGTCACCGTCTTCGACAACAGTCATAACAAGGTGACGGATTTCTCCGGGAGCGGGGATCATTTCGGCAACTTCCTCGGCGCGGTGCAGAGCCGCAAAGTCGCCGACCTGCACGGAGACGTTCTGGAAGGGCATCTCTCCAGCGCCCTCTGTCATCTCGGCAACATCTCGTATCGGCTCGGTACGCCGCAGCCCTTCAATCCGAAGACAAAAGCCTTTGGCGACGACAAAGAGGCATACGAAACTTATGGGCGTTTCGAGCAGCATCTGACCGACAACGGCGTGAAACTGGACGAAACGAAGTATATGCTCGGGCCGCAGTTGAAATTGGATACCCACTCCGAGAAGTTCAAAGGGAACGCACAGGCCAATACGCTGCTCACCCGCGAGTACCGCAAGGGGTTTGAGGTACCGGAGAAGGCGTGACGATATGGAGGCGCGAGAGACCCTGCGCTCGCCCGATAACACCGAGGAGGGCCAGAGACCGTCACATTGGCTGACGGGTTCTCTGGCCCTCCTGACTCTGTCGGCGTGTTATTTGCTGGGGCCGGGACGAGCCTCAATGGGCTGGGTGGCGGCGGCAATGGTATTTCTGCATACCGGACTGGGGCTACTGCTCGTCGTGCCGATCGGATTCGCGCTCGGTAGGCGGTGGGCAGGGACGAACCCTGTCGGTCTTGCTCTGCTGCGCGTTTTCTCCGGGGTCTGTGCGCTGACCGGTATCACGCTTACCGCCTGGGCAGCGCAGGGCCACAGCATCGCACACGAACGCCTCGTCTGGACGACGCATCTGGTGACCGGTTTTCTCGCGGCGGCTCTGCTGCTCGGCTGGTTTGTGCGTAGATGTCGCCCCGCGCTGCGTCTGCTCTCTCCTGTCTCCCTGCTTCTCCTCGGATTTCTCGGCCTCGGGACACTGGGCCTGGGCGGAGCCGTCGTCCTGCCGCACTATGACGGCGCTGCCTACTACCGCGATCTGACAGCGACCAATGCGGCGCAGGCGGAAAACCCGCTCTTTCCGGCAGGCGTCCGGCTGGCTGCGGAAAGCGGCACCGCAGCGGCTTCGTCCTCTTCCTGCGGCCGGGCGGGCTGCCATGAGGCGGCGCATCGGGAGTGGCTGGAGTCGGGCCATGCGCTGGCGGCAAGCGATGTTGCCTATCGGAAGGTCGCGGCGGAGTTTGCAGCGCATTCCGGCCAGAACGCCGCGCAGTGGTGCGCGGGCTGTCACGACCCGCTGACACTGATGCAAACGGCGAAGCCTGTGGTCACTCCCTCACAATCCATCCCCAGCCCGGAAACGGGGGTCGGATGCGTGGCCTGCCATGCCATCACCGATGTTTCGGCGCGGACAGGCAACGGGCATTTCACGCTGACCCTGCCACAAAACTATCCGTTTGCGGAGGCGGAGACGGGATGGAAGCGGCGTATGCACGACTTCCTGGTGCGTGTTCGCCCCGCGCCGCATCAGGCCGCCTATCGCAAGCCCGCGATACACGCCACCGCAGAGTTCTGCGGAGCCTGCCATCGGCAGAGTTTCAATGTGGCGCAGAACGGTTATCAGTTTGTTCATGGGCCGGACGAGTGGGGAACCTGGCAGGCAGGGCCGTTCTCGGGCCGGACAGCCCGCACTGCCGGACTGACTACACAGTCCTCGCGCACCTGTCAGGAGTGCCACTTCCGGCGGCTGACTTCCGGGAAGATTTCCCATGCGTCACCAGGCGCGAACTCCTGGCTGCCCACTGCGGTCGGAGACATCGAACGCGCCAATCGTGTGGAGCAGTTCGCACGAGCATCGCATCTGAGCGTGAATATTTTCGCGTTTCGCCGCGCTGTCGGGGTGGGGCAGGACGAGGCATGGATCGCGCCGCTGGATGCGCCGACCGGTGGCATGACCTTGCGGGCCGGAGAAACCGGGCTGCTTGATATCGTCGTCACCAATCGAAACGTCGGGCACGAGTTTCCGGCGGGGTATCTGGACATTAAGGACGTCTGGCTGGAGGTGACTCTGAGGGACGGCGCGGGAAGCGTAATCGCGGAGAGCGGCCTGCTGTCCCGCGACGATTCGCCACTTCCTCGGCAGACACATGCCTATCGTCTGGTTCCTCTGGGCAGAGATGGGCAGGCGCTGATTCATCACGAACTGACCCGGCAGGTGACAACGGCGATACGCCGCGCCATACCCCCTGGAGGCTCGGACATTGCTCGCTACCGACTCACGCTGCCACAAAAGTTTGTCGCCCCCCTCACCGTGCAGGCGCGTCTGCGCTCTCGTCCGCTCCGTCCCGATTTCGCTCGCTTTGCAGGGATAGATAGTCCTATCGCCATCACGACACTGGCGGAATCGCACGTCGCGCTTCCCCTGACTTTGGCAGGGAAAAGAGCAAACGCGAATTCCGGCGAGGAGATGGCGCAGCGCTTCGCCGCGTATGGCGTGGGACTGCTCGCGCCTAAGGAGGCCCCGGAGGCGGCACGGGCGCGGCGGGCATTTCTGATCGCGCAACGGCTCGCCCCACAGCGACCAGAGGCGTTCCTCGGGCTGGGGCGGGCGTATCTTGCGGAGCCTGCGTTGCTCGCAGCGCGTTCGCAGTTCGCGACCGCGCTGCGACTCGCGCCCGATAGTCCGGCGGCGCAGGCGGACCTCGCCGTCGTCTACAGCAAGCAGGGCGACTACGACCATGCCCTGCGCCTATTCTCTCCACTGGCTGTGCGATTTCCGCAGGACAGTGCGTTGCAGTTCGATCTGGGCCTGACGCTGTTTCGTTCCGGGAGCTACGTGGCGGCGGCAGAGGCGTTTCAGCGCTCACTTGCCGCCGACCCGGACAATGCGGCGGCGCATTTTCAGCTCAAGCAGTGCTATCAGCATCTCCGTCGTGTGCCGGAAGCACGGCGTGAAGAGGCTATCGGGCAGTATCTTGCGGAGGATCGGCTGGCCTCTCTGCTCGTTCCGCCCTACCTGCGGACGCATCCCGACGACCGACAGGACGCGCAGCCGATCCCGGAGTATCCCCTGCGTTCGGTGCGTTCTCAAAGGTAATAGAGCGGATTGTGGCAGACATAGCGGTCGAGTTTGCCGAGAGGACGGGAAGACATGAACAGGTACTGGAAGGCGATATGCCAGCCGCAGCCGAGCAGCCAGGTCAGCATGATCTCGTTGCTACCACAGATGGGGAAGTAGAGTTCCAGGGGCCGAAACTCGAACGGATTGGCGGGGGCGGGAAGACGCTGCGAGACAGTGACGATGTGGTGAATCAGGCGGGGCAGATCGGCGGAGGTTCGAGCGAGAACCGGGCCGGTAATCTCGTTGCCGAGATAGGCGTAGCCGACGATTTCGCCCTTCTCGCCGGAGGCTCCCACCCGCCGAAACAGTCGGGAGGGACGCTCCTGACCGCCCATTCTCTCTGCCCAGAAGACGTGTTCGGTCGGGCGGGCGTAGCCGACGATCTCCCGGTCGAGCGCATCGAAGGCCGCCTGTGTTTCAGGGGTCAAAACAATGGGTTCCGCGTAAAGCGTTTCGTGGGCTGTGCCGGGAGCAAGCGCAGAAGGCGGCAGGACGGTATCCAGAATAGTCGCCGCTTCCGCCTCCGGCAGCCGCAAGTTGAGCAGCGAACCGACGAGCAGCATCATCGGCAGGCGCGGAAAGCAGCCTGCCCGCCGGATATAGAGCGAGTCGGCGGAAGGATGATGGGAGGCCAGGACGAGATGACCATCCGCGCCTGCCGCGTCGCCGTCTTTGAGGCAGGCAGCGAGCAACGTCCCGCCGATGCCCTGCCGCTGATGCCCCGGCAACAGGAAAAACTCGTTCAGGCACCAGACGCCTTCCCGCACCATACTGCGGGCGTACCCGACTACTTTAGGAGCGCCGAACAGGGAGGTCTCTTCCGCGAGCCAAAAACTGACATCCGGCGACTTTCGCAGATGATGGCGCGTGGGAGCGTGGTTCGTCCAGCTCATCTCCATGTTCATCGTGCGCCGCATGACCTCAAACGTCGGAAGTTCGTCGTCCGCCGTGCCACGCCGTACCCGGATATGGCGCGGCAGACCCCGCTCTTTCTTCTCCCCCTTCGACCCGAAAAACCCCATTACTCGCCTCTTCAAGGAAACAAAGGACACGAGACAGCCCGTGCGTCTCGTGTCCTTCCTGCCTATTTCTGCGCTGTCGTATCGGTGTGCGGCGGCAGTTCCTGAAGGGCGGTGGCGGTGGCAGTCTCCAGTTGGCGGTCACGTCCCTTTGCGTAGTCCTCGGGGGCGTTCTCCACACGAATGTCCGGTACAATGCCGTTGTTCTCCAGGTTCTGGCCTTTCTCGTTGAAGAAGCCCCACGTCGGCAGTCGGAACTCCGTGCCGTCTACCAGCTTGGCCGGATAGGTGCCGATGAGATAGCCGGGCGTGGCAATTCCGACGATTTTACCGAGATGTTCGGCGCGGAAGGCAGAGGGGAAGGTCTCCGCCGCGCTCGCAGAGTGTTCGTCTATGAGCAGAACGACGGGCTTGGTCCAGGCGCGGGTAGGCAGCGTCTGTCGCTGACCGTCGCGAGGCTGCGTGTAGCCGTATATCAGCGGCGAAAGCGACTGGAGAATCGCTTCGTCCACCTGATTGTAGCCGCCGCCATTGCCGCGAATATCGAGGATGAGACCCTCTTTGTTAATGGCATCACTGTAGAGTTCGCGCCGATACTCTTTGAAGGCTTCGGGATTCATGCCGGAGATGTGGATATAGGCAAGCCTGCCGCCGGATGCTTTCTCGACCAGGTCACGGTTGCGTTTCAACCGTCCCTCTTCGTCCAGTCTTGCCCACCCCGCCAGGCTGATGGTGCGGATTTTGACCGTCCGCGCCCCGTCCTTTGACGGCTTGCTGTTGACAAGCAGTTCGACGGTCTTGTTGCCCTTCTGCTGGAGCAGTTCGTAGAAGTTCTCATCGAACATGACATCCGTACCGTCCACGCTCAGGATATACTCCCCCGGAGCGATACGGGCAGCAGGTTTATCGGCGGGACCTTTCGGGAGCGAGGCAAGGACTTTGAGGCCGGGGCCGTCGTAGGCGGGGTCGAAGGTGACGCCGAGGCTGTATTGCACCGGGCCGAAATCGTTGATCTTTGGGGTGATTTCGGAGTGCGACGAGTTGACCTCGCCGACCATCTTGGAGAGCAGGTCGCTGAACTCCTGCGGGGTGGCGACTCCCTCCAACTGCGTTTCATAGCGGGCGCGGATGGCTCGCCAGTCCACGCCATGTATTTTTGGGTCGTAGAACTGCTGGCCGAAGCGGCGATAGAACTCCTCGAACGCCTGCGCGTAGAGGGCGCGGCGGTCAAAGAGATATTCGGCGGTGAAGGGAATCACCTGCGACGGCTGCGGGGGAATATGCAGCAGCTTGTTCGCGCCGTTGCCATCGGTATAGGGCAGGGCTGGCCCGGCGTAGGGCGGGGCGTTCAAGCCGAGTGTGCGCGGAACACCGTTGACGCCGAAGTAGAAGATGCGCTGACCGTCCGGGGTGAAGGTCGGAATACCGCCTAACTCGCCCGTAGTCGTCAGCGGGAGGTTCTGGCCGGAATTGAGAGCGGCGAGGAAGTAGTTGCCGTTCATGTGGACGGCGACGAGGCCGCTGTCCGGGGAGACGGCGTAGCTGGTGACGATTCCGGCTACCGGGGTGACCGTCTGGGCGCGGCGGTGAATGTCGTCGAAATCTATCTTGACATCTTTGCTGCGGTCGCCGGGGGCGGGCTTAGCGTCGGGCGCGGCGGCTTCCGGGTTTTCCAGACTGAGTTTGAACAGGCCCGGCGCTCCGTTGCGGTCGGAGATAAAGAGTAGTTTTTTGCCGTCTGGCGTGAAGTTCGGCTGCGAATAGCCTGCCGGGTAGCGGGTGATGTTGATGGCGGTGCCGCCAACGACTGGCACGACCCAGAGGTCGCGGTTCTCGTAGCGGTCGGCGCGGACAAAGGCCAGCCATTTGCTGTCGGGCGACCAGGCGTGTGACGTGATGCCCAGGCCATATTCTTCGTTGTTGATGCCGTTGCCGATGGCGATTCGTCGCGCCGGAACCGTGCCGTCCGCAGGCGCGACATAGAGGCCCGGCTGCGCTCCCGCTTTGACAAAGGAGACGGACTTGCCGTCCGGGGCATAGTGGGTATCGCTTTCCGTGTCGTTGTCGTTAGTAATGCGGGTTAGTACCTTCGTTTTGATGTCCATGACATACACGTCGGTCTGGTTACCCCGGTCGGAGATGGTGACGACTTTCGAGCTGTCGGGTGACCAGGCGAAATCTTCGTAATGGCCGTCGTTAGGCGTCAACTGTGTGGCCGTGCCTCCGCTCGAAGGCATGAGCCACAGAGCGCCCTTCATCAGCAGCGCGAACTGTTTGAGATCAGGAGACATTTCTCCGCCGTCGCTGGTGGTCAGCGTCTGGCGCTCGGTGTTGTTGACCTTGTTGTCGGTGCGGACAATGATGTCTACTTTATGCGCGTCAGAGCCGTCGGGATGAACCGTGCAGATGTCGCCATTGTAGAGGTAGGCGATGAGCGACCCGTTCCGGGCGATAGCGGGGAAGCGAACGGCATCCGAGGTGTAGTGGGTGATAAGTTTCGGCTCTCCGTCGTTGACCGGAACACGCCACAGGTTCGGCGTCTTGCTGTCGCCATTGAGGGTGGTGATGAAGACGGCTCGGCTGTCGGGAGTGAAGAGCGGCCAGAACTGCTGCGCGTCGGACTTGAAGAGGGTACGGCTGGTATTCGCTTTCAGGTCTTTCAGAACGATACTGGCGGCAGCGCTGCCGCGATACCAGGGCCGCGACCAGGGAAACCCGCCGCGCACATAGGCGAGCAGCTTATGATCCGGGGAGATGGCCGGGTAGCGGAGCGGCTCCGAGTCGGTCGCCAGTTGCTTGAGGGCGCGGGTGTGCAGATCAATCGTAAAGAGGCTGAGGGTGTGGGTATCACGCTGCCCGTAGAAGAGAAGTTTCGAGCCGTCGTCTGTCCAGTCCGTCACGAGGTTCAGGCCCGCGAACGCGGTGACCTGCCGTGCATCGCCGCCCGTGGAGGGAATCAGGAAGATGTCAGCATGACCGGTGCGGTAACTGGTGAAGGCAATCCATTTCCCATCCGGGGACCAGCGCGGGGAGATGTCAATCGCCTCGTGAATGGTGAGGCGCGTGGCCGTTCCGCCCGCAGTTGGTACTGTCCAGAGGTCTCCAAGATAGGTGAAGCAGAGCATCTCGCCATTCGGGGAGAGGGAGGGCCAGGTCACGCCATGCGCGACTTTATCGGTCGGTGGCGCCAGCAGATCCTGCCCGGATTTGGGAGGAGCGGTCGTCACCGGAGCCGTCTTTGGAGTCTGGACTGTATGACCAACGGACCCGAAACTGACGAGGGCCGCCAGGCTAAAAAATAGGGAAGCGACGGCGCGTTGCCGCGTCGTCCCGCGAAAAAGCATCATTAGCGTTGGCTCGCTTTCGTGATAACAGAGGATATGAGGAATAGTATACTCTCATCCATTCCTTTTGCAGAGAGAAGCAGTAAAATGGACGCGCTCAGAGCGCAGAAGTTACGAGCTCTTGTCGCGAATCGCTCTCTCCTCTATACGGATAGGAGTGCAGAATTTCAGCCTTCTCTCGCTGTATTTCACTCCTCCGCCATGTCTGCGGCAGGGTCGCGGTCGTAACCGACGAAGTCGCCCGCTTCGAGATTTTCTGCGGGGGGCGTTTCGCCCAATAGGCGTTTGTCACGCGGCACAGCGACATCCATCGTGCCGACGTGATGCAGGGGAATGGGCTGGAGCGGCAGGGGATCGGGCAGACCAGTGGCGGCAAGGCGCTCGGCCAGCCACTCGTCCATAGTGCGTTTGAGGCGAGCGACGACTGCCGGGTGTTCGGCGGCGACATTGACCTGTTCGCCGGGGTCGGCAGGCAGGTGATAGAGTTCGATGTCGCTTTTGCCGTGCAGGTCAGGTGTCTCCAGCGGCACGATTAGTTTCCATTCGTGGGTGCGGATTCCTCGCTTCTTCATCCAGGTGTTTTCCGTGAGATGCAGAACTTCGGCGGCGCCTCGCGAGGTGGCAGACGGCGATTTTATCAGCGGTAGCAGGCTGCTGCCGAGCATCTGCTCCCGCTCTGTGATTTCATGTAGTCCGAGCAGGTCCAGAATCGTCGGGGCGAGATCGAACATTCGCGTCATGCCGCCGATCCGTCTGCCCGCAGGCAGCAGCGAGGGACAGCGTAGAATCAGCGGGATATGGATATTCGTGTCATAGAGGCCGTGATGATCGAACCAGTGGGCGTGTTCGTCCAACTCCTCGCCGTGATCTGCTGTCAGGGCCAGAAGCGTGTCATCGCGCAGACCGAGTTCGTCGAGGCGAGTCAGAAATGACGCGAGACAGGCATCCATGTAGGCGATCTCGGCGTCGTACTGCGCCTTCGGAAACTCGATGTCGGTGACCCCCGGCATCCACTCCGCGAAGTAGTGGCGGAATGGCTCGAACTCCCACAGTGCATCCATGCTGAGGTTGTTGGGGTCGCTCTCGTCGCCCCGGTAGAACATTCGGTCGAAGGGGGGTGGGGGCAGATAGGGAGTATGCGGGTCCCAGAAGTGCAGGAACAGAAAAAACGGCTTGTCCTGCTGTGCGGCGGCATTCAGCACTTTGAGAGACGCCTCCAGAACGGCCTCCCCCTTCCGCAGACTCTGTTTCTGGCTGTAGTCCCAACTGTAGGTTTCGATATGCGCGAAGCCACGTGCGAACCATCGGCCCAGATTGTCGGCCGCTGCCGTGTAGTAGCCCTGTTCCTGAAGCAGTTCCGCCAGCATCCTGATTCCCGGTGTTGGCTCCGGCGTCCCGGACTGACAGGTAATCTGATGCGCGTAGACGTCCTTGCCGGTCATCAGGGTCGTGTGACCGGGATACGTGGGAATATGCGGGCTGAAATGGTCGGTGAACAGCACGCCCTCTTCCGCCACGCGATCAATATGCGGGCTGGTGCGCCGAAAATGCCCATAGCAGGAGAGATGATCGGCGCGTGTCGTATCCAGGCTGACCAGAATCACGTTTGTCATCGTCGGGTGTTTCCTCGTTGGTTGGTAGTTTTCACCCCCCCCCCGGAAACTCCATTCCCTCTCAGGGATGAAGGCTGGCGAGGGAGCGAATCTCTTCCGCAGAAAGCGCGTGGTTGTAAAGGCGGACTTCGTCTATACGGCCCCGGAAGGGGTCGCGGCCCTGAAACCCGCCGCCGATAGTGATCGGTTCCGGCGGCGTCTGGAGGGAACCGGAACCGGCAGCCTTGCCCTGCGAAACCCCGTCTATGAACAGTTCGAGCGTATTGGCGGCATAGGTCATGGCGAGGTGATGCCAGGCCAGCGCATCGAGGCGATGACCGGTGACGGTGACCTGGGGATTGCCCGTTGTCCCGACCTGAGCGCGGACTTGCAGCGAGTCGTCGAATCCCAGAGCAAAGTTCGTCAGATGGTCATTGAACTGCTGACGAGCGATCACTGTTGCCCCGAGGTACTGTCCGCCCGGACGATAGACCCACGCGCTGACAGTGAAGGCCTCCGGGAGCGCCAGCCCTGGCTTGTTGGGAATGGAGAGCATGTGGCCCCACATTCCGTCGAAATCCAGAGCCTTGCCAGATCGTCCTCGCGCCCACCCGACATCCTGTACCCAGGCTTTATTGCCGTTGCCGGAATCGTCTTCCACGTTATTTCCCTGTCCTTCATCGAATCGCCAGAAGGCGAGCAGGCCAGGCGCATAGCGGAAAGAAATCGGTGTCTCCACCGCCAGTGCATTCGGGTGCGCGGCGGTGTCCTTGATATTGCCAACCGTCAGGTGGTAAGCGGTATTGGGAGTAAGCGGCGGCTTGACCTCCAGCGCGACCGTGCGTTTGTCGGTGAGCAGAACCGCTTTGACTACTTTTGTGGTGTCGTCGAGTGTGTAGTTGGTCGGGGTTTGTGCGGCCGATTCTTCGACGGGCTTGCTGAACGTTACTTCGAGACCCGTCGGGCCGCCAATGGCCTGAACCCTCTGTATCGCCGGAGCGAACGTATCGTTCGGGATCGTCACGGTGGCGGCAGCGCTCTGCAAGGACTCCATGCGCCAGCCATTCAGGGCGGAGACGGAGTAGCTGTGTGTCTCTCCCTCCGCCACACTCCTGTCAACATATTCGGCAGCGCTGCTATCGTCAATGGCTCTGCCATCGCGATAGATTCGGTAGGCGTGAATGCCGCTCTCCGGGTCTGTCACGGCGTTCCAGTGGAGCTGAACGCTGCTCGCCTGGAGGGGCTTCACGGCAAGCTGCGTCGGGACGGAAGGAGGGGTGGAGTCGCGATGCTGTGCGAACAGCCAGACGGGAAGTTCCGGCTCGGCATAGGCTTTGACCCAGGAGTCGTGGCCGACTTTTGGGTACTCGGTATAGCGCGGGGTTCCGCCCTCCTCCCACAGCGCTCCGATCATCTGACGGGAGAGTGAGGGGGGAACGGTGCCGTCGTCGCCGCCGTGAAAATCCCAGAGTGGCATCGAGGCGAGCAGGGGAGCCGTGTTCACGTCCCCACCCCCACAGATAGGCACTGCCGCTGCGAACCAGGTGGGGCGTCGTGCCAGCAAATCCCACGTTCCATAGCCGCCCATCGAGAGGCCCGTCAGGTAGAGGCGTGAGGCGTCTATGTTCGGAAACTCTTTCTGGATGGCTGGCAGCATCTCCATGACGAGACGCATCGGCAGGCTGGGGTCTTTCGGCATCTCGTGTTTCTGCTGCCACCACTCCGCCTGCACCCAACGGGCCTCGAACAGCGTGTCCTCATTGGTGAAGCCGAGGCCGTGCGTGTTAGCCTGGTGCGTACTCTGGAAATCGAACTCCAGCCAGGTCGCCGGGGTGATCGTATAAGGCAGAGCCATACGCCGTTTCGCATCCCCGGAGAGAAACAGCGTCGCACCGCCGTCTTCTACCGTCAACTTACCTTTGCCGCTGTCCTTATCGTACCCCTCGAACTGTTCCGGACGGAAGGTCAGGGGCTTCGCCTTCGCGGATTGACCGGCTTCGTAGACTTTTACGTTGCGGAACCGGCTCTCAATCGCGTTATTGGAACCCCAGTCGAAGTTCATGAAGAAGAGATACTTGCGTTTGCCGACGTAGTAGTTTCCGACCGGAATCTTGTAGTGCTTCCAGGGATGGGTCTTCTCCACGCTCTGATAGTCGTTGAACGTGTTGTTATAGCGGTTCCGTTCGTAGCCGTAGACCTGAAAGACCTCGGACAGATTGGGGCATTGCGGCGCGAGGACGAAGCAGGACTGCCGGGCCTGCGTTTCGGGCTTCACCCAGACCTGACAGTCGCGAATCTGCGCGGTATTGTTGTCGCCGCGCTCGCCTGCGCCGTGCAGGAACAGGACGAGCGGATATTTTACTTTCGGGTCGTAGTTGGTGGGAACGTAGAGGCGATAGGGGAGGGAGCCGCCGTGCGGACTGACGAAAAGACGCTTCTGGAAGACATCCTTCTCGTCGGCACGAGCGCGGGACAGCCCAAAACAGAACAGCGCACAGAGCGCGAAGAGACGAGCGACGCTGCCGTTCATGTGCGGTGTTTCCTTTTTAGATCAGCCCCAGGTTTTTGCCGACCTTCGCGAAGGCGATCAGGGCATCGTCAAGGTCCTGGCGGGAGTGCATGGCGCTGGGCATAGTGCGGACACGGGCTTTGCCCCGCGCAACCGTCGGGAAGACAATGGCGAGCGCGAGGACGCCTTCGGCAAACAGTCCGCGCTGAAGCTCCTGCGCCTTGCCCTCGTCCCCGACCATGACCGGCGTAATGGGCGTCGTCGAGATGCCGGTATCGAAGCCGAGTTTCTGGAGTCCCTCTTTCCAGTAGCGCGTATTCTCCCAGAGGCGTTCAGTGAAAGAGGGATCGCTCTCCATGAGGTCAATTGCGGCGATGGTCGCGGCGGCGGTGGCCGGGGGATGTCCGGTGCTGAACAGGAACGGGCGGGCGCGTTGGGTCAGCCAGTCTATCAGTTTCGCGCTTCCGGCGATATAGCCGCCCATCGCCCCGACCGCTTTCGAGAGCGTACCGAGCTGCACGTCTATCTTGTCGTGGACGCCGAGGTGGTAAGCGGTGCCGCGTCCGCCGCCGAGAACCCCGGAGCCGTGCGCGTCGTCCACCATGACGGCGGCATTGTACTGCTCCGCGAGCGCGACGATTTCGCGCAGGGGAGCCACGTCGCCGTCCATGCTGAACACGCCGTCCGTTATGATGAGCCGCTTCTTCGCGCCCTGTGTCTCTTTCAGGGCCTCTTCGAGCGCGGTCATGTCGTTGTGGCGGTAGATTTTGCGGGCGGCCTTCGAGAGCCGCACCCCGTCAATGATGCTGGCATGGTTGAGTTCGTCGGTGATGATCGCGTCGTCCCCATCGGTGATGGTAGGTATGACGCCCGCATTGGCGGTAAAGCCGCTCTGAAATACCAGCGTCGCCTCGACGTGCTTGAACTGCGCCAGCCGCCGCTCCAGTTCCATATGAACCCGCATCGTCCCGATGATGGGCCGCACCGCGCCCGCGCCCGCACCCCACTCATCGACGGCCTTGATCGCCGCCGCTTTGAGGCTGGGGTGATTGGCGAGGCCGAGATAGTTGTTGCTGGAGAGGTTGATGACGTTCGGTTTGCCGTTCACGGTGATTCGCGCCCCGGAAGGCGTGTCCATCACCACGAGCGGCTTGTACAGGTTCTGGTCGCGCAGGTCTTGAATCTGTGCTCCGAGCCAGTTTTGCAGCGTATCGTTCATTGTCGTTTCTTTCACCCATCGCCCATTCCAATGGGCGTTTTTACACACTAAAGACTGGCAGAATTATACGTCGTTCCGGTTCGCGGCGTCAAGGGGCACAGGCAGTGGGGAATCCGGTTCCGCGAAGTGGCAGGCGGCGAAATGCCCGTTGCCAAGATCACGCAGAAGCGGAACTTCTCGCGCACAGAGTTCGGAGGCGAGCGGGCAGCGTGTGCGGAAACGGCACCCGGAGGGGATGGCGACAGGACTCGGCACATCGCCTTCGAGCGGCAGGCGTTCACGCCGAAACGCGGGGTTGGCAACCGGAACGGAGGCGAGCAGCGCCTGGGTGTAGGGATGTTTCGGCGCGGCGAAGACGCGATCTGAGTCGCCCTCTTCGACGATGATGCCCAGGTACATGACGCAGACACGGTCGCAGAGATGACGAACCACGGAAAGATCGTGCGCGATAAAGAGGTAGGAGAGGCCTCGTTCGGTCTGAAGCTCTTCCAGCAGGTTCAGAATCTGAGCGCGAATCGAGAGGTCGAGCGCGGAGATCGGCTCGTCCAGGATCAGCAGTTTCGGGTTGGTGGCGATGGCGCGGGCGATGCCGATGCGCTGCCGCTGTCCGCCTGAAAACTCATGGGGGTAGCGCGAGGCGAATTCCGGGCGCAGCCCAACGGTCGTCAGCAGTTCGCGGGCCTTGTCCATACGTTCGTCGCGGGAGTGGGCCACCCCGTGCGCCCGCAGGGGTTCGGCCACGATCTCGCCGATCATCATTCGGGGGTCGAGAGCCGCGAAGGGGTCCTGAAAGACGATCCCCATATCTTTACGCAGGCTGCGGAGTTCCTGCCCTTTCAATGCCAGCACATCCACGCCGCCAAGCCGCACGGAGCCGGCAGTCGGCTCCAGCAGACGCAGAATGGAGCGGCCTGCCGTGCTTTTGCCGCAGCCGCTCTCCCCGACCAGTCCGACGGTCTCGCCGGAGCCAACCGTCAGGTCAATTCCATCTACGGCCCGAACGGTCTCATGGATGGTGCGGATGCCCTCCCGCCGCGAGACAGCAAACTGCTTCACCAGACCGCGCACTTCCAGCAGTGGCACCGCTACGCTCACACTTACTCTCACTCTCTACGCATACACAGGAGGATGGAAGTTTGGCCGGGGTATCAATCCCCGGCCAAACTTCCGGGGAACCTATTTCGGGCCTTCCATGCTGATCTCTGGCTCCGCATGGCCGCGATGGCACATATTGCAGGTGACCTTTTTGTCAACGGTCTTGTACTTGCCGTTCAGGTCAATGACCATAGTGAGCATCGCACGCGCTTTCGTCTTCATCGGCTTGTCGTCTTTGTCGAAGCCGCTGTGGTCGGCATTGATGACATGGCAGAAGTCGCATTTTACGCCGAGAGCGGTGTTCCAGTCGTGCATCACCGGAATCAGTTTGTCCGCAGGCAGGTCTTTCAG
This sequence comes from Chthonomonadales bacterium, assembly GCA_038231295.1. Lineage (GTDB taxonomy): Bacteria > Armatimonadota > Chthonomonadetes > Chthonomonadales > Chthonomonadaceae > JANXLO01. The sequence continues at coordinate 4,366 of JBBRLP010000011.1, read as the reverse complement.
AATTTTGATGTTCTTGTACTTCTGTTTCGCGGTCATGGGCTTCATCTCGGGCTTTTTGGTCTCCTGCGCTTGAACCAGGACACCGAACAGGCCGAGCGGGGCGATGAGCGCCGCCGCGATCAGACTGCGGCGCATGAGACGGGATTGGGAAGAGTGCATAATGGCTCCTTGTATCGAGAAACGGAGATGTCAGTGGACATCCACCTCGAGACGATCTCCCGCAGCGAGCGAGAGCGGGGTGATAAACGTGACGATGAGGTCACCGGAACTGTCCGCAGCGGTGCGGACGCCGAGGGGATTGGGGCCGAGACTGACATGCACGACGGGAGCGCCTCCCGCCCCCGTCAGCAGTCCGGGAACCCGTAACGATTTGAGAACCAGTCGCGTCTGACCGGATTTGCGCTCCGGCGTCTGGGGGGTGACCGCGATAAATCTGTCGAGCCGAAAGGACAGCGTCCCGCCGTGTGCCAGCGGTTTGAACTGCACCCGCCCCCAGAAGGTCGGCGCGAAGACAGGGGCGGTGAGGGTACGCCACGTTCCCGGTATCTTCGGCGACATTGTAAGCCGTCCGAGTGCAGGATCGTAGCCGAAACCCGTCAGGGCATAGAGTGCGTTCCAGTCTGCGGCCTGCGCCAGTCCTTTCGTCGAATCGGGCGTGGCCTGCCCGGTATCGGCGCGGAAACTCAGCGGGGATCGCCAGGGGGAACGCAGTCCCTCATTACGGGCGTTTTCCAGGCGCTGCAATAAGTTTACCCCGATGTCCGCCTGATTCTGCCAGATTGCCAGAATCGCCTCACTCAGAACGGCGGCAGGCAGCAGACAGTCCGCGTTCTCGGCGCTCTGTGGCAGCGCAGCGCCTGCGGCGTCAACTCGCCGCAGGGGAGCCAGCGCGAACCCTGGAACGGCATCGTTTTTCGTCTGGAGGCTGTGCAGGGCAGTGGTCAGTTTATCCGGCACGAACAGTGGTTCTGTGCCGAGAGAGGCCGTGACCCACGCACCGAAAAGCTGATCGGCAGCACAGGTCTTGTCGGCGGCGTCGGCAAAATAGGCTCCTGTCCATCGGGCCGCGATCAGGCGTTGCATCCCGGCAGTCAGCGCGGTTCGGCACGCCTCCGCCAACCGTCGGTCCGCCTCCATACGTGGCAGGGCAGACGCCAGATTGCCCACAGCCCCGTCTTTCAGCGCCTCCGTGAATGCCTGAGCGCTGTCGAGTTCGGCGAGGGATTGACCGGCGCTGAGGGCGGCGAGACGCAGAGTCCAGTCCGGCGTCGAAAGGGTGTCCGGCTCTGTGCGGGGCGAACCGCTTTCCGCAGGAAGCAGGGAGGCGAGGGCGCGGCGCAGATGGCTATATTCGCGGTGAAGGAGTGACGGGTCGTTCGTCCAGCGAGCGTATTGCGTGAGCAACAGGGTGTAGAGGGCGGCTTCTTCGGGTGGGGGGAGGCCGTTTGACAGGGCGATGCGACTGCCACTATGACGCACCTCCTGCGCGGCCAGAGCAGGATAGAGCGCGAGCAGAACCGAGAACGCGCCCAGCCGGGCCTCCCGCTGTTCCGTTGTTTCGGGCGGCAGTGAAGTCAAGGGCAGATCGGGAGCGCCCGGCTCTCCCTCCCAGACAAAGCGTCCATCTCGCGTGAGCAGGGTGTCGGAGGTCAGCGGGGTAGCGCTGTTGATAAGCCGTCGGGACAGCCAGACCGGAAAATTGGAGAAGAGCAGGCGTTTTTGCCACTCTTCCGTGAGCGCGTAGAGGGAGAGCCGGTTGTCGAGGAGATACCGGGCGACGGAACGCGACGTGGGAAAGGCGTTCTGGTAGGCATGGCCGAGGTCTTCGCCGGAGGGAGCGTAGCGATGCGCTGCGTACCAGGCGACGGCAAACGGGACTTCCACTGTGCCCCCCGGCCGCACCGTCAGCCGCACGACAAGAACCCCGGCGTTCGCCTCCCCGGACGGCAGGGTTCCTGCGGCGAGGTCGGGAATCTGTCCTTCCTGCGCGAAGCTGTCCCACCAACCCGGACGTTTCTCGTCAGCGTTCCAAGCGGCCCGCGTTACCACCGTATCGCGGCTGGGCGGCGCGGCCATGAGCGTCGTCTCTTCGGTCTGTTCTGCGGCGGGCCGCTCGAGGCCCGGAGTGGGGCTTTTGGGACGACCGCTCAGGCGCAGGCTGAAAAATCCGCCCTCGTCCGGCACGGAAGCGACCTGACTCTCTTCGCTGTAACCCTCGCCCCAGGAGAGCGCGACAGCCGCTTCGATGGGAACCGGGGAGGTGTTGTGCAGGCGATAGACAAAGGCGGCGGCGGGCAGAGTAGAGTTTTTGAGGTCGAACGGGATGAGCGGCGTATAGGCCAGAACCGAGGCTTCCAGCGGCAGCGACGCGTTCGGAAACGAGAGGCGGGCTTGCGGATAAAGCCCGTCGTAGTCCACTACCACGACACCAGGCAGGCCATAGGCATTCCGCAGCGCCAGCAGGCGGGTCTCCGTCTTGCCGTTGACTCGCGTCCAGACCGCGCCAAAACAGGCTGGCATCTCCGTCGGCGTATTCGTTCCCGTCGTGCGACCGGGCAGACGCGCGATGCTGCCGTCCGTCAGCATCTGGAACGCCCCTGCGCCAATCCCGCCAAAGGGAACCCCGGAACGCAGCCGTTGCGAGTGAACGACCCCGGTTTTCGCATCCAGCGCAGGTGCGGCGGCCTCCTGTCCTCGCGCCTCGGCGCAGAACAGAACCAACAGCAGAATCTGTAGCCCGTAAAGAGGAGTTTTCACTTCTCTCTGTTCCACAAGTTCCCCTCAGAAACCTCCCCAACTCAGCCCTTCTTGAAAGATGGCGTTGGTGGGGCAGATGAGCAGGGAGATAACGGAAAGGTCAACGGGGCGGTTTTCCGCCCCGCTGAGGGAAGTATGCTCCGTACGTACTTCCGGTAGACCATATCTATCTGCGGGCGCGCCGTCGTCGGCGAAGAAGGGCGAGACCGCCTGTGCCGAGTCCGAAACACAGCGCGAGCGAACCGGGTTCGGGAGTAACGGCACTGGTTGTGAAGGTAACTCCAAGCAGGTTATTCGTGGTTCCACTGGTTGTGGCATTCCAGTTGGTGCCGCCGTTTGTCGTATGCAGCAGGGTGCCAGCATTACCAACCACCCATCCACTGCTCGTATCCTGAAAAAAGACATCGTTGAGGTCTTGTGTCGTGCCGCTGGTCTGGGGAGAGATAGTTGTTCCATCGGTAGATTGATAGATTTTCCCTAACGTTCCAATGAAGTAGCCGGTCGTGTTGTTCAGAAAATCAACGCCCTGCCAGCGCGTCGTGACGGAATTAGAGATCGCGGTCCAACTCGTGCCTCCATTCGTGGAGTAATAGATGACATGATTCTGCCCCGCCGCCCAGAGGTGCTGTGAGTCGGTGGCATCTATGGCATACAGGTCTTGACCGCCAACCGTCGAGAGCTGCGAAACCCACGTGGCGCCGCCGTCGGTGGTTTTGCGTATATCACGGGCGATTCCTGCGACCCAGCCGGTATTGACATCGAGAAACTTTGTCGCCAGCATATTTGCACCGGAATAGCCGGTGGTGGGTCCACTCCAGCTTGTGCCGCCATTGCTGGTATAGTGAAAGTTGTTCGTGGAGGTCCCCACAATTTTCACGTTGTTCGCATCAAGGACAGCCCCAGACCAGAAATTGCTGATACCTCCTGTTGTACTTGAAGGAATAGAAGTCCAGTTGGCGCCTCCGTTTGTGGTATGCAGTAAGGTCGCGCCGTCCCCTAACGCCCAGACATCGTTCGCAGTCAGCGCGTAGACCTTCCGCAGTTGATTGGAAACGCCGCTGGTTTGGGGAGACCAGGTAGCGCCATTGTCCTGGCTTTTGAGGATGGTTCCTCCCGCGCCGACTGCGTAGCCGATCTGTGCCTGCACAATGTTCGACGCGGTCAGACCCAGGGTAAGAAGGGCGAATCCGGTGAGGAAACAGGTGCGAATCATACGAAATCCTTTCTTGTCGGTAAGCAAATGAAGAGTTTGGGTTACCGACGTCACGAAAACGGGAAGAGAATGCAACAGGCGAATGTACAGACCACAGACATGGCGTATCAAACGCGGGTGGAAAGCCATTCGTCTTTCCAGAGACACTCATGTGGTTGGTCATCAGTGATAGATTCACTCTCTGGATGGCAGACAAACGAGCAGAGAATTATGGCCTGTCACTTGCATGAACTTCAACCTATCTAATGAATATAACTGTAAGCGTCTAATATTTGCCACCTTCTCAGGTGGTCCGTAATTTTGTAGAATGTAAGCATCTCAAATCGGAGGTGCCTTCCATGACTGCCAGAGAAGCCTTGGCCCAAGAGTGGCGCGATCGTCTCGAAGATTTTGCGC
>JBBRLP010000010.1:0-72203 GCA_038231295.1 Chthonomonadales bacterium | reverse complement strand
GTATCGCAAAGAGTTTTTGCAGAAACTCTACGACGAGACTGAATCGCTTGTCCGGCAGCATAACGGGGTGACGAGCGGCACGTCGCATGGGGACGACTGGCTGGCGGTCTTTGAGAAGGCGACCGACGCCATTGCCTGTGCGGTCGCCCTCCAGCGGCAGGTGACGGAGATTGTGCTGACGGTGGGGGAGAAGACGTGGCGAATGCCCATTCGCCTCGCCCTCCACACCGCCGAGCAGGAAGCCTTCCCCGACAAAGCGGGCAGTTTCCAGAACCACCCGGAGGTCATTTTCGGAGCGCGAGTGCTACCGCTTGCCAACGCCGGACAGATCCTCCTCACCGAAAGTGCCAAGACCGCAGCGGGCAACCTGGAGTACAAGTGCAAAGAGTTCCGCAACCGTCGTATCCGCAACTTCGACGATAGACCGCGTTCGCTGTTCGAGCTGCTCTACGATGGCGTCGAGCGGGGAGAACCGGGTGTGCGCTACCTGCCGGAGTGGTTCACCGAGACCAACCGCTACGTCACCCGCACTACCCTCGAAAACGCTATCGCCGACCTGTTCGGGGAGAAGACGAGCAACGGGCAGCCCGTTCGTCTGGTAACGCTGCATGGCTTCGGGGGGATGGGCAAAACCCGTCTGGCGGTGCAGTGCGCGCTCAACTCCGTTGCGCTCTTTGAAGGGCGTCTCTACTCTGCCCGGTTGGGAGACATTCCCTCCGACGGTCTGCTCACCGACGACACCCTCCGCCGCGACTATCTCTACGGTCGGTTGCTCGACGCCTTCCAGATCACTCAGACCCCGCTCCCCACTCCCGAAGAACTGCCCGCCACCCTGCAACACCTCCTCGCCAAACTAAAGCACCCTGGCGACACCCTCCTCCTCCTCGACAATTGGGAGACGGTCAGCGGCAAGGCTTCTCGCGACCTGATAGCGAAGGTGCTGAGAGCCTGTCCTGAACTCCGTATTCTGGCGACGGGACGTGAAGCGGTGGGCATCCAGAACACCGAGCGTAAGCGTCTCATCGATTCTCTCGAAGCACAAGAGGCAGAGTCCCTGTTACGCCTCCGCATCTCCGAAGCGAAGGAAACAGCGTGGACGCCTTCACCTACCGACGAAGCCGCCATCTCCCAACTCCTCGCCCTGACCGAAGGCATCCCCCTCGCTATCGAACTCGTTGCTGCTCATGCCACGGATATGACGCTGAAACAGATTGCAGCAGACCTGACCGCCGAACCGCTCTCCCCGGTCACCGAACTGCCCGAAGGCACCGGCACCCTCGACACCGAGACCGACCGCCACCAATCCCTCGAACGTTGCCTGAACTGGTCGTGGAAACTGCTCCCTTCCGAAGCGCAGACCGCCCTTGCCTGCCTCAGCCTCTTCGCCGACCGCTGCCCTCCCGAAGAGATAGGCTTCTGCTTCGATTTCGTCCTGCCCGACCATCTCCGCCGCCTCACCCGCGCCGCCCTCACTCGTTGGGACGACCAGACCGACACCTACAGCCTCCTCCGTCCCACCCGCGCCTACGCCAACCGCCAACTCCTCGCCCGCGACCCCGACGCAACCCTCCGCCGCCGATTTGTCGCCTTCTACCGCAACATCGCAAAGGAGAACGGTGGAGGCAGTAAAGTGGAGATCAAAACAAAACGAGACCGTCTCGAAGCCGCCTGGCCTCATGCCCAGAATGCGGTCGAACTCGCCTCCGAACTCAACGATGGAGAGTCCTGTGGTGAGATTGTGAACTGGTTTCATCATTTCGTTCAGCGGCAGATTCGATGGACGGAGGCCATTCCCCTCTTCCTCAAAGCCCTCGCAGCGCAACGCACCTCTCTCGGCGAGAAGCACCCGGAAGTTGCCACCAGCCTCAACAATCTGGCATTGTTGTACGACAGTCAGGGTCGCTACACCGAGGCGGAACCCCTCTACAACGAAGCCTTGAAGATATGCCGTGCTTCCCTGCCAGACGGACATCCCCTCATTGCCAACAGTCTTGGTAATCTGGCAGAACTTTACCGCACTCAGGGCCGATTCGCGGAGGCGGAACCCCTCCACAACGAATCCTTGCAGATACGCCGTACTTCCCTGCCAGAGGGACATCCCTCCATTGCCAGCAGCCTCAACAATCTGGCATTATTGTACTACGATCAGGGCCGGTACGCTGAGGCGGAACCTCTCTACCATGAAGCCTTGCAGATACGCCGCGCTTCCCTGCCAAAAGGACATCCCGACATTGCCAACAGTCTCGGTAATTTGGCAGGATTCTATCACAGCCAAGGCCGGTTCGCGGAGGCCAAACCTCTCTACGACGAAGCCTTGAAGATACTCTGCACTTCCCTGCCAGAGGGACATCCCTCCATTGCCCAAATCCTCAACAATCTGGCAGGACTGTACGAAAGTCAGGGCCAGTTTGCGGAGGCCGAATCCCTCTACCGGCAGGCGGTTCAGATACTCCTTGCCGCGTTGGGGGCGAACCATCCGAAGACACAGGGCGTTATTGCGAACCATCTGATTATGCTGCATAAGGCGGGGAAGTTAGCGGAGGTGTTGCCGTCTATGTTTCCTCTCTATCTTTCGGTTCTGCGTCGACTGATGGGGCAGGGGTAGGTTTTTCTGGGAGAGGGACTTGTGTTGGGATGGGGAGGCGTGAGGGGAAAGTTGGGGAAAGCAGGAGATTCTCGGTGCCTCGCGAATAATGGGATGTCTCTGCTGCGTAGTAGAGAGAAAGGTGCGGAGGGAAGGAAGAACAAGCATGGGGCCAAGAGTAGTGATTCTGGTTCTGGCGGCGATGGGGCTGCTGTGCGGCATACCACAGGCGGACGCGCAAGGCAAGTATCCGATACCAAAGGATCGCGCCGCCATGACCGAGCAGCTCATCACGCGGGCGCAGGAAAGCTACCTTGCCAATCTCGAACTCGCAAAGGCGAAGCCGGAAGAGACGTTCGAGATTGTGCGCGACAACTGGAAAAACCTGACCGCCGCCGCCGCCAAGCAGATGCTTCTCTATGTCTTCGTGCGAAGCGACAATCCGCACCTGCTGGATGTCCTAGACCTCGGAGCGAACGACACCAACAGCGGTGTCCAGTATCAGGCTTACGACCTGCTCCAGAACTTCGCCTATAAAAACTTCATTAATGACCCCGCCGCCTATCGCGAATGGCGAGCAGGCGTGAAGGACAAGCCGCTGGCGGAGGTCGTGGAGAGCGGCTGCACGGCCTTCGCCCGGCAGTTCGTCAAGGCCGATGAGGTCGAGCGCACCGCGCTGATGAACGTCCTCATGCGGCTGGAGTTCGGGGATACGAACGCACTGGCGAAACTCCGCCGTAAGGCCGCGCTCGATGGCGGCGTCCTCACCGTGCTGGAGAAATCGCTGCTGCCGCCCGTTCCCGCCAACGCCACCGTCATCTACATCGTCCGCAACTTGCAGCCGGACGAAGAGTTCATTAAGCGTGTCGTTCTGCCGCTTACCGGCAAGAACAGCCCGAACTACGTCCGCTACGCCGCCGCCTCTATCCTCGGCTCCGTCAAGAGCGCGTGGGCCTCCGACCTGCTGTTCAAGATGCTCATGGAGGACTATCCCTCCTCCGAAAGCTGGATATTCATGCAGGCGCTCTCCACCGCGACCGACCCGCACCTGATACCCAAGCTCATTGCCCTGCTCGAAGCCGACGATACGCAGGAGACGGCCCAGATGGTGAGTTTCGCCCTGCGCCGCCTGACCGGCAACAAAATAGACCGTAACCACGATGGCGGCTGGTGGCATATCTGGTGGGATCGCAACAAGACCGATTTCGCTGCCGATGTGCAGGCCGTGCCGTTCCCCAAAATCGCGGTGCGAAAACAGCCGGACGCCGAAGGGTTTTTCATCCGGCGGCGTGCCGAACTGCATCTCATCAACGACGATCCGCAGCGGGCCTACTGGCTGCTCTGCCCCGCCTATATCGGCCCCCCGACGGCGCAGGCTGGCCTCCCGCAGTTGCCCCGCAAAGCGACCTTCGGGCTGATCGTCGCGCTGGCAGGCGGCAGCGGCAACGGCGAGGACCTCACCGACTTCTGGCAGGACGCCATCCAGAAAAGCCTGAAAGACGGCTATTTCGTCGCATTGCCCATCGCGCCGAAATGGGCCGCCAATCAGCCCGCCGCCTGGCTCACCCAGCAGAACGTGGGACAGGTGAAGGACGCCCGCTTTACGACGGAACAGTTTCTCGATGAGGTCATTACGGATGTCTCGTCGCGCTATCCCATAGACCGCAATCGGCTGTTCCTGCACGGCGTCGCGGAGGGCGGTCTCGCGGCCTACGCCTGTTCGCTGAATCCCGTCACGCCGTTCCGGGGCTTCTACATTCTCTCCTCCGCGTTCCGCACCTCGCAGTTACCGCCTCTGACCAATGCGCGGGGTCGTCACTACCTGCTGCAACAGAGCAAAGAGGACAAGCTCGCCCCCTATTTTCAGGCCACCGCCGCCGAGGAACTGCTGCGGAAGCAGTCCGCCGTCGTGAAACTGCTGACCTATAAGGGCGATCACGGCTACAAGTTTGCCGACAATCCCTGGGAGCAGGTCGCCCAGGCGGTCACCTGGCTGGAGACCGCGCACTGACTGAAAAATACGCCCCCCGGCCCCCAATTCGCCCCCCGACCCCCGATTCCGGGGGAGTAGGGATTTTCATGCGATAGGGTGCGCCCCGCGCATGGAAGGCTGAGAGGAAATTCGCCCCCCGGCCCCCAATTCTGGGGGAGCAGGCAATTTAGGAAGGCAATTTAGTGCGATAGGGTGTCCCGAAGGGGCATGGGGACTGACACCGAACAGACAAGGAAGAGACCATGCGAGACGGAATACGTCGGTTGAGTGGACTGCTGTGCGCGGGAGCGCTGCTGCTGTTGACCTCGTTCGCCCTGCCGCAGGCAACAGGGACGGCGGGGCTGCGCGGCGACAAGGTGCAGTGCGCCAACCTCATCTATGCGGGCAACAAGACCTCCAAGTGCTACAGTGACCGGTTCCTGAAGCGTCTGGAACTGGAGACGCACATCAAGACGGAGCCACACTTTCGCTCCGTCCGCCTGGACAGCCGCGAACTCAGCAGTTTCCCCTTCGCCATCATGACCGGGGAGGGCAGTTTCGCGCTGACGGAGAAGGACCGCGTCCAACTGCGCTACTACCTGACGCACGGCGGATTTCTGCTGGCCTCCGCAAGCTGCTCCGATCCGGCCTGGGTGCGCTCCTTCCGCACGGAGTTCGGTCGGGTCTTTCCCGGCCAGAAACTGACGCGCCTCCAGCTCACGCATCCCCTGTTCCGCACGGTCTACAAGATCGACTCCCTCGCCACCACGCACGGACGCAGCGGGCCGGGCGGCGCGACACTGGAATCGTATTCGGTCAAGGGCAAGGTCGTCCTCGTCTTCTCCTCTGACGGCATCAACGACACTGCCCACACCGACAACTGCTGCTGCTGCGGGGGCGATGAGGTAGACCGCGCCGAGTACATTAATGTCAACGTCCTCGCCTACGCCCTGCTGCACTGAGCGGGAACGGAGACAGCCTTGACCCCCAATGTCTGTAGAGACGGAGTGAAGACGGAATGACGGATGCGTTTGAAGATCAGGAGTGGGTAAAGTTCGGTGTGGCTGCGGCCCTGTCGAAACAGTACGCCACCGATCAGCGGGAGTTTCTGGAACTGCTGGCGCAGATGCTCGAACGCGCCCTGCCGGACGAGACGGAGATCGGCAGGCGCGGCGGCTTCTTCGCGAAAAAGACCGTGCAGAAGATCGTTGTGCTGCTCGGCGAGAACCGTTATACCCTCGAAGACCCCGGACGCGGCCCCCTCCAGGCTTCCCGCACCCGCATCGTCCGCAACATCGCCCTCAAGACCGAAGCCATCCCCGTCGAGACGTGGGTGCAGGAGCTGGGAGGCACGCTGGACGAACGCGCTCGCTCCAGCGCCTCAGCCCGGGAAGCCCTTGCCCGCATGATCGGTTAGCGCCCGATACCCTCTCCCTCCCTCATGGCCTCTGGAGGAAAACCCGTTCCGCTTCTTCACAATCCGGCAGGGATTGCGGGGGCGGAAGACGAATAGTTTCCATGCCTGCCCGCACCAGCACGTCCCACCGGACGGCGGGTGGAAAATTTTCAAAGGAGACTTCCGTGGCACATAATGTGACCCTCATTCGAGGCGACGGGACGGGACCGGAACTGGTCGCCGCCGCGCAGAAAGTACTGGACGCCACCGGCGTTGCGTTCAATTGGGATATCGTCGAGGCGGGCGTGGACATCATGGAGACAGCGGGAACGCCGCTGCCCCAGAACGTTCTGGACAGCATCCGCAAAAACAAGGTCGCGCTGAAAGGCCCAATCACCACGCCTATCGGCACCGGCTTCCGCTCCGTGAACGTCGCGCTCCGCAAGGAACTCGACCTCTACGCCTGTATTCGCCCCTGCAAATACTATCCCGGCATCCGCTCCAAATATCAGGACGTGGACCTGGTCGTTGTGCGCGAGAACACCGAAGACCTCTATGCGGGCGTCGAGTACGATGTCTTTACCCCGGAAGCGAAACAGATCATTGATATGGCCGGTGGCAAGATTCGCGAGGATTCCGCCATCTCCATCAAGCCGATCTCCATCACCGGGTCGCGCCGCATCATCAAGACCGCCTTCGAGTATGCCCGCGCCAATGGCCGCAAAAAGATCAGCGCGGTGGCGAAGGCCAATATCATGAAGTACACGGACGGCCTGTTCTTCAAGGTCGGGCAGGAAGTGGCGAAGGAGTACCCGGACATCGAGTATCAGGAAGTTCTGGTAGACAATATGTGTATGCAGCTTGTCCAGAAGCCTGAACTCTACGATATACTCGTCATGGAGAACCTGTATGGCGACATTCTCTCCGACCTCTGCGCGGGTCTGGTCGGCGGTCTCGGCGTGGCTCCCGGCGCGAACATCGGCGATGGCATCGCGCTCTTCGAGCCGACGCATGGTTCCGCGCCCAAGTACAAGGGCATGAACAAGGTCAACCCGGTCGCGCTTATCCTCTCCGGGATGCTCATGCTGCGCTACCTGAACGAGACCGACGCTGCCGACCGCCTGGAGAAGGCGATCCAGGGCGTTATCCTCGAAGGCAAGGATGTCACCTACGACATGAAACCCGACCGCAACGACCCGACCGCCGTCGGTACCTCTGAAATGGCCGACGCCATCATCGCAAAACTGTAGACACACTCACCGGACACCCACCACAGCAGAACCATCTCCTTATACATCAGCGTGAATGTCCACACAAAATCGCCCTCCTGAGCAGTTCAGGAGGGCGCCGATGTTTTTATTATTCCCGTTGCGGAGGATGTTTTCCGGCAAGAAGCAACAGTCCGCGTAGATTATACTAACGGCGCATGAGAAACTGGCGATTACGCGCCCGGAACGAACGGCAAGACCTCGTGATTTTGACGTGCCGTTAGTATAATGACACCCTCGCGGTTGAGCTGCAAGCGTTCGACAGTGGCGCGTCCTGTCGGCGTCTTGCCCAGCATTGTCAGCGTGTCTTCACTCCAGTAGAAATGTTCTTCCCACTGATTCAGGCGCGGATGGTAGAGCGGAGCGGGTTCGTTTGTAAGAGGATCAGGGGCTTCGACATGGACGAATTTCAGATTGTTGCAGCGCTGGCAGGAGAGGGCCAGGTTGTTCAGTGTACTTTCGCCGTCTCGGGCGCGGGGCTGAATGTGTTCGATAGAGAGACCGTCAGGGATGTACGCCTCGGGGCTGAGACAGTATTCACAGCGAAAGTCAGCGCGTTCCCGCACCTGCCGCCGGACTTCGACGCGCAAACGCGGGTTAGCCATTGCGCGGCCCGACTCCCAGGAGTTTCATGGTCTCGTCGAAGTCCTGATTCCAGAGACCGGCTAACACGAAGACGGCCTGCAACCGCTTGGCGTGATGCACCTCAATCTGATTTCCCAACTCCGCAAGTTCCGCGTACTCTTCCGGCAGAATGGTTCCGGCTTTGCTTTTTCGACCGAGTTTGCGATACCGCTTCCAGTGCGCGTCGGGAAGTTCTTCACGGGCGGTTTGAAGCAGGGATATTTCCTGCGGGGAAAGCAGGGGCCGGGTATGAAGAGCGCGTGCCAGCAGATGCGCCGCAATCTCTTCCTGATTCCGTCCCTCGGCAAGACTGCGCTGCCGCAACTGGTTTTCGGTAGAACTGTCCAATTCAATCGTCAGGGTAGACATTGGCTGCTCCTCTCCTTCCTGGTACGGTTATTGTACCATAGGGCAGCAGACACAAACTGGCTGTTCACCACTCTGGTGAAACACAAACCCCACAAAACTCCCCGTCAAGAATAGACTTTCTCCGGCGTATCCGGTACAATCCAACAGGGCAGTACGATTTTGCGGGACGACCGTGAAAACAGACAAAACAGAAGACTGAGGAAAAAGAGAATGCGTAAAAAGATCACCATTGTCGGGGCGGGACAGACCGGGGCGACGCTGGCCCACTGGCTGGCGGAGCGCGGAGACGTAGACATTGTCCTGTACGACATCGTGGAGGGGATGCCGCAGGGCAAGGCGCTCGACCTGCTGGAAGCCATGCCGATTATCGGGTCGGACGCGAAGATCACCGGGACGAATAGCTGGGGCGAGACGGCGGGCAGCGACATCGTGGTCATCACCAGCGGCCTGCCGCGAAAGCCGGGCATGAGCCGCGACGACCTGCTGAAAGTGAACGCCGGAATCGTTCGGGACGTGACCCGCGCCGTCGTCAAAGAGTCGCCGAACACCATCCTCATCCTGCTCACCAATCCGTTGGACGCCATGTGCCATATCGCCCTCCAGGAGAGCGGGTTCCCGCCGCATCGTGTCTTCGGACAGGCCGGTATCCTCGATACAGCCCGCTTCCGCACCTTCCTCGCGATGGAGACGGGCGCGAGCGTCGCCGACGTCAACGCCTATGTGCTGGGCGGACACGGGGACGACATGGTTCCGCTCGTCGGCAGCACCAACGTCGCCGGTATCCCCATCACCAGCCTGATCGCGCCGGAACGCCTGGAAGAGATCGTCACCCGCGCCCGCAAGGGCGGCGGCGAGATCGTCGCGCTCCTGAAGACGGGCAGCGCCTTCTATGCTCCCTCCGCCGCGCTCGCGCAGATGATCGACTCTGTGCTGAACGACCGTAAGCGCGTTCTGCCCTGCGCCGTCTACACCGGCGAGAACGAAGGCGGCTACGACGTGCATAACCTCTACCTCGGCCTGCCCGCCCGCCTCGGTGCAAACGGCGTCGAAGAGATCGTCAGCATCGCCCTGACCGCTGAGGAGAAGGCCGCTCTCCAGAAGTCCGCCGCCTCGGTCGAGGAACTCGTCACCGCGCTCAAAGGCTTCGATCCGCCCATGCTGTCATAGGCAATCACGCCGAAAAACTGGGTGCTCACCTTACGCAGGAGGCCAGTTAGTGGATGTGTCGGACGAAATCGGCGGAGTGAACTCCTCCGCTGAATGACCTTCGGCCAAGTTTCCTGCGGAAACGTTCGTGCTGACAGGGCCACTCTTCCCATTCCACGCATCTTGTCCGATGTACACTCCGGCGAAACCGCGTAGCGAGGGGTGTCAACCCTTTGCACCTACCGCAGGCTCCCTCGTTGAAGGCGAATTGTATGTCCGCCTGCGTAAGGTGAGCTGGGAAATACGCCCCCGACCGGGGGCGTATTTCCTGCCCGTGCCTGCCCGTTCGACAACGCACGATTCGCGTGGAAGGAGAGACGTATGGAGACTCAGGACAGGGAAAAGTCGCCGCAGGGACGGCCCGCGCTTATTGTGCTGCCACTGCTGATTCTGGCCGGGCTGATGCTCGTTCCCTCTACCCGTGCGCTATTCAAGGCGCAGGTGTCTCTGCTGTTCGATTCCACCCCGTTTTCCGCCCGCCTGAAAGACATGGGGGTCAATCTCGGCATCAAGGAGATGGCGATACCGCCCATGCAAACAGGCGACGGAGGCCGCCCTGCGGAGATCGTTGCCCACTCCCCCAACGACTACACGCTTCAGGTGGCGGGCGCACTGCTTGCGGGATCGAATACGCCCGGCGCCAGGGCGTTCACGCCGCAGGAACAGTACGCCGGTTTTCAGCGCCGGTATGGAGAACGCCTGACGGCCCTCTCCCTGCGATTTCCCGACCGCCCCGGTGCCTATGCCCATCTCCTGCGGCTTATGACGATGGGAACGGTGCGCGTGAGCCGGGACGCCGAGGCGGAGAAATACATCATCGGCAAATCTCGGCTGAGTGACAGGCAGGTGGGATGCGCGGAGTCGTGGGAGGCGTTCGACGCGGCAGCAGCGCAGGGCGAAAAGAGAGACCCCGACAACGCCTATTTTCCGCTGATGCGGGGCTTAGAACTGTTTGATGCGAAGCGGGATGCCGAGGCCATCGCCGCCGTCTTGCGGGCCGGACAGAAGCCGCGCTTTGAGGACTACAGTCTGGAAGAGCCGGAAGCGAGTTATGTTCTCTACAGGCGCACCTATGGCGTGGACTCGGCTCTGCTGCGCGAAAGCTCCTACGCGGCCACCCTGCTGCCCCACTTCGCCGCGATACGCGCCCTCTCACGCCTGACCGTCGCGAAAGCGGTGCAGGCGGAGCGCGAAGGCCGTCCGCAGGAAGGGCTGGCTCTGCGCCATGCCCTGATGCAGAGTGCGGTGCGGATGCGCGAGCAGGGAACGGCGATCAGCGCGTTGGTCGGCAACGCCATTTTCTCAATACAGACCCAGCATCCGGGCGGGGTGCCTTCATCCCCTCTGCCTGCCAACGCCACCGACGCGCAGAAGGGCGATGCCCGCCGGAATGCCTACCTCGCCTATCTGCGCGGTATCGGGCAGGGACAGGAGGCCGACTGGGTGGCAAAAGAGGATGCCGCCAACCGGGAAGTGCGTGAACTGCTTCAAGAGGCGGGCAAAAAACGGCCGCCGGAGATGCCGTCGCGCCCGCTGCCCGGTGTCTGGACAGCCGATATGCTGCTGCTCGCGAACCTGCTGCCCCTGCTGCTGATGTGTGGGGCGGCAGTCGTCCTGGGCCGGATACGCGGCGGCGAGAAGGCGCTTCCGATCGTGGTGCTGGTCGTGTTTGTGGCCTGTATGGTCGTGGCGTTTCAGATGCAGTGGGCGGAATCGCTGACGCAGATGCGAATCGTCCTGGACAACCTCGGCTCCTTTTATGACAGCAATGAGTCGCAGCCACAGGGATTTCAGATAAACGAGATCGTCACCCGCTATCCCGGCGTCGTCCATGTCGGGGAGGTTCTTATTTCCCTGCTGCTGTCCGTGCTGACCCTGTTGGTCGCCGGGGCGGTCAGCCTGTTCCGCAAAGAGCCGTTCCCTACTGCCCTCTCGCGCAGCCTTCAACGCGGCGCACTGGTCTTTACCACGCTTCTGGCCGCCACCTACGCCGTCAGCCTGATTACGACCGCTCGCCTGGAAGCGCAGGCCAATTCGGCCCTGGATCGCAAGATGCACAACGAGGTCGCCTATCTGCGCCAGCAGAATTCCAGGTAACTCACCTTACGCAGACGAGCAGGCAAAGGGTTGACACCCCTCGATACGCGGCTTCGCCGGATCGTCCTTCGGACGAAACCCAACGCGACAAGGTTCGTTGAGCGTGAAGAGTGGCCCTCACACCCTGGACGTTTCCGAAGGAAACTGGGCCGAAGGTCACCTAGCGGGGACTTCAGTCCGTCGCGATATTCGCCTGCGTAAGGGGAGCAAGTAATAGCGAAAGCAAAGGAATGGAGAGAGCATCTGTTGCAGGCAGAGAGTACGAAAAGTTGGCGCGTGGTGGGGGCTTCGGTGCGGGGTGTCGCGCATGTGCAGGGCGGACAGGTCTGTCAGGACGCCTGTGCCTTCGCGCAGCAGCCGGGAACAGTGTTGATAGCGACGGTTGCGGACGGGGCAGGTTCAGCGGAGCTCAGTGAGATCGGCGCGGCGCTTGCCGTGGAGACCGTTGTGGCTGTGATGGGAGCGGTGCAGGAATTGCCCTCCGCATCGGATGCCGATGGCTGGCAGGACTTGCTCACAGAGGCGGTTCGGCAGGCGCAGTGGCGCATCGAATCCGAGGCAGAGATACGGCAGTTGGAACCGAACGCGCTGGCCTCTACGCTGCTGCTGGCGGTGGCGACTCCAGAGGCGACAGCGGTCATGCAGATCGGAGACGGCGCTATCGTGGCAGGAGACAGCGCCGGACGCGTTCTCTCCCTTACTGCTCCTCACAACGGCGAGTATGCCAACACAACGGTCTTCCTGACGACCCCGAACGCCCTGGAGACCGCGCAGTTCGCCCTGCATCCCGCCGTCACCTATCTCGCGCTCTTCTCCGACGGGCTTCAGCGTCTCGCGCTCGACATGGCAACAGGCGTACCGTTCGCGCCGTTCTTTCTGCCGCTGTTCCGTTTCATCGCTTCCGAAACGGCGGCACAGGAGCCGTTGACCGCCTTCCTGAGTTCCCCGAAAGTCCAGGAGCGCTCCGACGACGACCTGACCCTGATACTGGCCGCCCGCCTCCCCTGAGTGTGAACTACTTGGTGAACTTCCAGAGATCTCCCGTTGAGCGGATATTCGCGCAGAAGTTTTCGAGTTCTCTGCGAAGGATGACCGGCGTGATAGCGCGGTTGTCGAAACTGCGGTGGAGATAGAGCTTCTTCTGTTCCCTGTCGAAGTAGAAGGCGGAGGGATCAATATTGCCGTTGCTGACGAGCAGTTCCATCCACTGTTTGGCGGTGACCGCATCCGGGTCTTCTACTTTGCCCACATTGGCGTTCAGGCCCACCTTATTTTTGTCCCCGCTGAGAACGATCTGCAAATTGAGTGTCCAGGTGTCCTGTTTGATAGCCAGAAGATAGCCTTTGGACAGTTTTTTCGGCTCGTAACCCATATTGACCAGCGTCTGCTGGAGGTTCTCGTCGGTGAGGACCTCTCCGGCCTGTTTCACCTCGGCCTGCTCGTTTTTCTGGGCATGACCGAAGCCCCCGACAGCGGTGCATCCCCACAAAACGATAGCGAACAGAGTGGGTGCGGATAAGAATCTCTTCATAGCGTTTCCTCCTGAGAGGGCAAGCCTTGTTTCGGGAGGTTCGCATTTTGCGAAATAATGCCCGTATTGGCTCGCCCCGTCGCGAACGTACTGCAATGAACAGCACGTTCGCCGAATTTTAGCCGTATTCCTGCCTTTTCCGTTCGTTTCTGGTCAGCCTTCCCTGCCCTGCGGTCACCCTATCGCATGAAAATGCCTACTCCCCCGGAATCGGGGGCCGGAGGGCGAAATTGGGCGGCGGCTATTTTCCGATGGCTCTGCGAAAAGGCAGTCTGTCTACAGTCCATTCCCAGCGCACGACAGGACGACACAGGGAAACGCTTCCCCTCTGTGGAAACAAGCCTCATGACAACGAACAGTGTGCCACCGACAGAAAGTTTAGCGACTTCCCGGTTCCGCTCTCCGCGCTTGTGGCTCTGGATAGGGCTTAATCTCCTGACTGCCGCGCTCTATCTTCTTCCCCTCTCTTTACCGGGAGAGAGGCTGCTGTTGCTTCTGGGATTGGCCGGATTCTGGGTGGGGGCCATTGCGGCCTTCTGGCCGTACCGCTGGCTGCGGCTGGTTCCGGTGACGGTGGCGCTGCTCGCTTTTTACCCCGTTCGCACAGGAACGACGCGCCTGCTGTTGGTCTGTGGATTGAGCGTCCTCTGGATTTCCGCTCTGGTAGTCTTTCGGCAGCGTCGGCTCGTAATAGGGGCGCTGATTGCGGGAGCAGGAGTGATGGCAGGTTTTGTGCTTTTGCCGGGGCGAACGCCGGACGACGCCTCATTGCGGGCGGAGTACGTGCGGTCCTTGCAGGGGTTCCAGGGAACCGCTTATATCTGGGGCGGCGAGAATGGGATAGGAATTGACTGCTCCGGGCTAATCCGCTGTGGCTGGATGGATGCCAACCTGCGTACCGGGCTGCGAACCCTGAACCCTGGTCTGGTGCGGCAGGCTGCTCATATCTGGTGGCAGGACTGTTCAGCACAGGAACTGGGGACGGGTTACCGCGACCGAACACAACTGAAAATGACGACGCCCGCACTTAACCTGCTGGACTATCGTCAGCTTCAGGCGGGAGATGTCGGGGTAACGCAGAGCGGCGTCCACACCCTGGCCTATCTTGGAAACCGCACCTGGATCGAAGCGGATCCGATCTCCGGGGCTGTCATCACCGTGCAGATTCCGGCGGCCAAAAATCCCTGGTTCGAGCAGCCGATGAAAATCATGCGCTGGCGTGAGGAGGAAAAATGACGTTGAAATTTACCCGACACCCGGAGAACCCGATTGTTGTGCCGGGACTGTATCCCTGGCGCATGGCGACCGTGTTCAATCCCGGTGTGCTGTACGATGACGATGGGCGCTTCTATATGTACGAGCGCACGGCTGGACAACTGCGGCCCTTCCACTGTTATATCGGAATGCTCGACAGCGACGACGGGGTGCATTTTACGCACGTCTCCGATCAGCCCGTCTTCACGCCGGAGATGGCGGGGAGCGAGGTTGGCAGTGTGCAGGACCCCCGCGTGGTCAAGATAGACGGTCGCTACTACATGACCTACGCTTTTCGCCCCTATGCCTGGAACTCCAATCCGACCGGCGTCGGCGTCCCGGAATCCACCGAGCCGACGTTCCCCGGCTTCAGCGGCAAGCCCGAAGAGAACATGACCCGTTCCGGCATCGCCGTTTCGGACGACCGGGTTCACTGGCGGCATCTCTGCTGGCCCACCCCCAAAGAGATAGACGACCGCGACGTGATCCTCTTCCCGGAGAAGATCAATGGCCGCTTCGCCCTGTTGCGTCGCCCGCTGCAATTCATCGGGCCGGAGTATGGCACCGACTACCCCGGCATCTGGATCTGTTTCTCGGAAGACCTGGAGCAGTGGACGCAGCCGGAGCTGGTCATCAAACCGGAGTTCGCCTGGGAGGACAACCGGATCGGCGGGGCCACGCCGCCCATTCGCACGGAGCAGGGCTGGCTCGTTCTCTATCATGGCGTGGAGAACGTGGATCGCACCACGCGCCACGTCCGCTACCGTCTGGGGGCGATGATGCTCGATCTCGACGACCCGACAAAAGTGATCGCCCGCCCTGACCATTCCCTGATGGAGCCGGAAACCTACTACGAGCGGTTCGGCCTCTACATTCCCGATGTCATCTTCCCGACCGGGAACATCGTCAAAGACGGCCTGCTCTATCTCTACTATGGCGTCTGCGACACTGCGATTGCCCTGGCAACAGTGCCTCTCAATGAACTGGTCGCGCACGTCATGCAGGGGTAGGAAAGCAAGACGGAGATGGGACTGCCGGGGAAGCAGGGACAGACGCTTCCGCGCCCGCTTTCAACAGAAGCGGGAGGCGGCTTTGACGAGGGCTGACTGGATATGGTCTACCCACTGGGGCAGAGTGGCGTTCTCTCTGGCCCACTGCAAGGCGTTCCGGCCGAGGCGTTCGCGCAGTTCCGTGTCCGTATACAGCCGCCGAATGGCCTCCCGCAGTCCTGCGGCGTCGCCCGGTTCCACCGTCAGGCCGTTCTCTCCATCCGTCACGACATCTCTCTGGCCGGTGGTGCGGGTGACGATAACCGCTTTGCCCATCGCCATCGCCTCCAGCAGCGTCGTCACGCCCGCCTGAAAATCGTTTTCGTAGAGCGGTATGACGACGAAACTGGAACTGGCATAGAGATGCCGCAGTTCCGCATAGTCGTAACGGCGGGCAGTCACATGGGGAGGCAGAACACGGTGGGCGGTCTCGTCGGTATGCTTTGACCAGGGAGAGGCCGCTGCCAGTCTCACGCTCAGTTCCGGCAGATCGGTCACGGCGGCGAGAAGCGTGGGATAGTCCCGCCACTCCAGCCCTGCCGAGCAGAGTTGATTCGGCGCGACGGCGATTTCGGGCAGAGGCCGAAAGAAACGCTGGTCTGCATGAAAGCGAATCAGGCAGAGTTTCTCCTGCTTGATTCCGAGACGAACCTGCCCGTAGTCTCGCTGTGTCTGCGCGTAGACGAAAATCGTGTCCATCTGGCGGTCCGCCCGCAGGAGGGTGAAAAACAGCCGCTTCTTGCCTGCGGAGAGACGGTGACCAATCGTGACATGACCGGGACGATGGCGCACCATTTTGAGCAACAGGGCCAGCGGTATCCCCACATTTTCCCCATTGGTGAACAGCGCATCATACCGGCGGCGGCGCAAAAAACCGAGCATCGCGAGCGCTGCGTCCCGGCCTGCCAGGGCGCGAATCAGGCGCACCAGGGGATGCCCCTCCTGCGCTACGGCGGCGTAGTCCAGCACGTCTGCCTGCGCCCCTGCCTCCCTTCTGAGGCTGTCGGCAAGAGCATCGTAGTCCATGTGCGGATGAAGGTCCGCCGAAATGGCCTCTGCCAGTTCTGTTTTCACTCTGCCGGGAATCAGCAGGAGAGTCCGCATCGTTTCCATTCCTTCAAAATGCCTGATGGCCTTCTGTAGTCCGTCCTGAACGCCTCGTATCGCGAACCACCGTTTACCGCGCAAGCCCCGCCAGCAGCTCCACCAGCCGTCCATAGTTCGTGGCCGCATCGAAGCGTTCGCGGGCGATTTCGCGAGCGCGGAGGCCCATCTGTAGACGCATGACCGGGTTCGCCGCCAGTTGCTCCATCGCCGCGCTTAACGCCGTCACGTCGTCCGGCGGCACGATGCGACCTGTTTCGCCATCAGTCACTGCTTCCGGCAGAGCGCCCACGCTGGTTGTGATGACGGGCAGTCCGGCGGCCATCGCCTCCATGACTGCCAGTGGCAGACAGTCGGCACGGGTCGGGAGGACGAAAAGATGAGCCAGCCGGAAAAGCCGCAAGAGCGCCTCCGAGTTGGCGGACAGGTTGCGATAGACGCAGATTCCGGGTGGTTCCGACTGCGCCGCCGGGGAGTTCGTGACCAGATGCAGTACCGCAGCAAGGGAAGGCGAGAGCCGTCGAAAAGCGTCTATGAGCAAATCCCCGCCCTTGCGGTGAAAATCCTCGCCCACAAAGAGAATATGCAGTGGCTCCTGCGGGCAGGCTTCTTCGCGGTCGAAGCGCCATAAGGCCGTATCTATCCCCGGCGGCAGAACCGTGATTTTCTCCGCAGGCACTCCATAATCGGTCACCAGCGAGTCTTTCGTCCACTGCGACCAGGCGATCAGGTGCTGTGCTGCGGTGAATGCCCGCCTGTTCAGCCGCTTTTTGAGAGCTTCTAGCTGAGAGTGAGAACTGACTGTGTGTCCGTAAAACTTTCCGAAGGCATCGAACTGAAGGGGCGTCGCATCCAGCGAAATCACCGAGGGCAGACGGCGCATCAGTCCGGTCGAGAACAGCGAAGTGACCTGCGTATGAAAGAACAGCGCATCGAGGTTTTTGACCTGGCTACGCAGGGCCAGAAACGCGCCGAGAGAGGCCCGCAGCGACCAGTTGGAGCGTATGCCCGGCAGTTTCGCCCATGCACCGGGCATATTGTGAAAGGGCAGGTCCACATACGTCGGCAGGATGTCCGAACGCTGCGTCAGAGCGCGTTTCAGATTCTGGGCATGGGTGGCGTGGCCGAGCGAGTATTCCAGGGCAAATCCCAGTCTCAGCGGCGCGTCTGCTGCAAACGGCATGGCCGGGTCTCCTGCTTCGCCAGCGGACTAAAGTCCTCTGCTGTATGGCCTGCGGCCGAGTTTCCTTCGGAAACGTTCGTGCTGACAGGGCCTGCCTTCTCACTTCACAAACATGAGGGCGCAGGGTCGAGCAGCAAATCGTCAATGCGTTCGCGTGTCGCTGCTTCTCACTTCACAATCCTTACAGTAGAGGGATACGTCCGCAGGACGTTTGGCCGAAGGCCATGCAGCGGAGGAGTTCACTCCGCCGAAGCCTTACAGGACGGAAAAGTTCGCCTGTGTCAGATCAGTTACCGAACGGTTTTATCCGGGGTGGGATTACGGGGCGGGTCGACAGGCGGCGTTCCGAGAGGCTCTCGCTCTGTCCGAATCCATTCGGGCGGATGGGAGGAAGCGTCTTTTCGCCGCAGGAGGCCCTTCGCGTAGAGGGCAAATTTCCAGACGATATACAGGGGCGCTCGGAACAGAGCGGCATAGACATCGCGCCGCGCTCCGGCAATCCAGAGGCCCCCGAAGACATAGCCCAGAAAGCCGAGCGCGGACAGGGCGAACAGCGAGGTAAAGACGACAGGACCAAGGAGGAGATGACGCAGGGAGCCGAGGAGGATCAATCCGCCCCAGAGAATCAGCAGCGCCGTCAGTTCCGCGAGCGGCGGAATCAGCAGCCCCAGCGCGGCATCTAGCAGGACGAGACGAGGCCGCCGCAGTCCCTCGAAGAGCAGCGGCAGGGCGCGTTCGCGCAGCAGGCGATAACGACCGCCTTCCCAGCGGGCGCGTTGCGAGGCCGCCTGCCCTACGGTAACGGGCATCTGCGCCAGCACACGGGCTTCCGGGACGTATCGCACATGAATCCCCTGCCGCATCAGCGCGAGACTATAGTCCAGGTCTTCCGTCAGGCTGTCGCCCTGCCAGCGGACGGCTTGCAGGGTTTCTCGCGTGAAGGCCATCCCGTTGCCTTTGAGGGTGACACTCAGGCCCAGCCGGTCACTGCCCAGCGGACGAACATGGTTGATGAGATCAAACGCGGCAGCCATGAGCGTCGCTCGCCATCCCGCGCCACTGTTCAGGACGCCGTAGCGCCCCTGAAGAGCGCAGCCGTTGGAATCGTTGCAGGCGGCAAGCCTAGCTGCCAGGACGCTCACAAAATCGGGAGCCGCCGAGGTATCCGCGTCCACTATGAGGACGGCATCCGGCGGTTCCGGGCGGGCCATGAGCGGCGCGATAGCCCATTCGAGGGCATAGCCTTTGCCGCGCTTCACGAAATCCGAGCGTTCCAGCACGGTCACGCCATAGCCCTTCGCGATCTGCGCTGTATTATCTGTGCAGTTATCCGCGACGACTACGACCTCCCGCAGCGCGGCGGGATAGTCCTGAACCGCCAGACTCTCCAGGGTCGCCGCCAGCACAATCTCCTCATTATGGGCAGGAACGAGAACAACGAGGCGAAGGGCAGGCGGCGCAATCTCCTGCGGAGTGGACTGCTTCCGTCGCCGGGTGGACTGGTGGGCAAGAGCGGCCGCGCAAAGCAGTATCAGCAGATAGCCGATGCTGCCCATCACCAGCAGGCCAATTCCCGCGACAAAAACCGTACAGGCGACAATCATAGCGTTCGTTTCTCGCCTTTGTTCAGAGAGTGACCAGGCCGCGCCGTGCGCCCTGTGTGACGGCTTCGGTGCGGCTGTTCGCGCTGAGTTTTGCCAGAATAGACGCGACATGGAACTTCACGGTGTGCAGGCTGATGGAGAGTCGGGCCGCGATGTTCTTGTTGGGCAAGCCCTGCGCCATTAGCTGAATCACTTCCCGTTCGCGGGGCGTCAGAGTCTCGTCGGGCAGGAGGCTCTCCTGCGGTGGGGCGAACGGCAGCGGCGGACAGAACGAGGGAGCCAGAAGCCGGTCGAGAACCACCAGTCCGGCGGAGACGGCCCGCACGGCCCCGGCGATCTCGTCGCCGTCCGCCTCTTTTCGCAGGTAGGCCCAGCCGGAGAGGTCGCTGCCTGCCAGTTCCCGGTAGCCCGCCTCGCCATCGCCCAGAACCACCAGAGCGGCCCCATTCTCCGCCACCGCTGTCAGAATCTCCGGGCCGTCGGTAGGGAGGTAGTCGCACAGCACGACCGCCGGGCGAGACTCCGAGAGCGCCCGCAGCAGGTCGCCACTGCCGCCTACCTCTCCCACCACCCGGCAGTCTTCCGCTTCCGCCAGCAGCGTTCGCAGCCCGGCCCGCACCGAGGAGTAGGGAGCCACAATCAGAACGTCAATCACGTCCACGTCTCTCCTGCTCTCTATTCGGTCGGTTCCGCGCCAAGCGTGACCGTTATCTGCTCCACATTGCCGCCCCGCAGCACCTGAACGCGCACCTGTCGGCCTGCGGGCTGAGAACGCAGGTAACGGCGCAGATCGCTGACATCCGCGACGGTGCGCTCGTCTAGGCCGAGCAGGGTGTCGCCAAGCATCAGGTTACCCGTATCGGCGGGGCCACCCTCTTCGATTCCGACCAGAATCAGCGCATGGGCCTGCGATAGGCGCAGGCGCTGACGGACGCTCTCCGGCAGCACGACGCCCTGCGTCCGAATGCCGAGGTAGCCGCGCTGCACCCGCCCTCGCGCCAGTATCGCTTCCGCCACATGGGCAACGGTTGGCGTTCCGAGCGCGACACTGCGGCCCCGGCCATAGCCGAGATTGCACAGCCCGATCAGCCTGCCGCGCATATCCACCAGAGGGCCGCCGGAGAAACCGGGGTAGAAGGTCGCGTCGGTGTGCAGCAGATATTCCGCCGCGCCGCCGCTCTGTGTCTCGATGCGGGCGTTCAGCAGGCCGAGCGTCACTTCGAGGCCGTGCGTTCCGGGCCGTCCCAGCGCAAGGGCGAACTGCCCGGCCTTCGCGTCCTGCGCCTCCGCGAGTTCAATCGCCGCAAGCCCCGTCGCGTCCACTTTCAGTATCGCCAGGTCGGTGTCGTGGTCGCGGCCAATCAGCGTGGCGACGTGGCGGGAGCCGTCCGCCAGTTCTATCGCGAGGTCGTCGTCGCGCTCGACGCCGTGCGAGGTCGTCACCACTACGCCGTCCGCCGACCAGAGGGTCCCGGTCGCAGTCAGCCGCGTTCCGTCGTCCACACGCACGACGCTCGGAGACACCCGCTCGACGAGGCCTGCCAGTTCGGTGGAGAGACTCTGGAGCAGGCTGTTGGTTGTCTGTTCTGTCATTGCTTTGTTACTCCCTGTTGTCCTTTTTGCGCCGCATTTCCCGTCCTGCACGTTTCCATGCAGACTATGGCGGCTATGGACTACAGGATACACCCGACCCGTGCCTTCGCACATCGCCCGGAGGAACAGTTTTACCTCCTGCTCAAACGGGCAGGAGGTAAACTTTCGCACGGCGACGCCCCGGACTTACTTCCGCACCTGCGGGCGCTGCGGGATCGGGGGAACCTGGGGATTGCTCGCCTGGGCGCGGACGAGCGCGGCATCCGGCTCAACGTTCGCCGCGCTCAGCAGGTCGCTGTTGTCCTTGCGGATATAGGGTTTGCGGCTATTGTCTCCGCTGCCGTTGGTGGCGTTGCCAACGACCTGCGCGGCCATCAGGGTCTGCACGACGCGCATCACATCATCGGAGCCTGCGGAGGCGGCGCTGTGACCGCCCTCGCCGGTGGTGCCGAAGTTGACGAACTGTCCGTTGGCGAGCGCACCGGCGACCTCGCGGGTGAGGGCCGGGGCGAGTTCCAGTTTCCGCAGGTCGAGGTACGCCTGTCCCGATTCCATCAGGGCCTGAGCCTTCATGCGGATGGCTCCCGCCTCGGCTTCGGCGATAGCGATGATGCGGGCAGCCTGGGCGCGGCCTTCGGCCTCCTGCTGAATGACGTTCTGCTCGGCATCGGCACGGGCTTGCGTGATCTGATTTGCCGACAGTTCCGCCTCGCGCTGCTGGCGGACAGCCGACTGCTTCTCGGCCTCGGCGCGGGCGATGGATGCGCCGTTGGAGGCAATCTGCATATTCAGATTCTTCTCCTGATCGTTGATCTTCTGCGCGGCTTCGAGCTGGGCGATTCGCGCCCGCTGCTCTTCCTGCGCCTGCACGACATCTGCGCTGGCTTTGGCGCGGGCGGCGGACTCACGGCGGCGGGCCTCAGCGACCTCGCTCAGAACGGCCTTGATGTTGAGACTGTTGAAGGTCAGTCCCAGGTCAAGCAGTTCCCGCGAACAGGCGTCTTTGATGATGACCGCGAGTTCATCGTCGTCGGTCTGCACCGCAAGTGCGCCGTGGACGCCGGGAACACTGGGAATGGCGAGGGCGTTGCCGGGCGCCTGTGGCTGCGCGGGGTTGGTGGTACGGGCGTTGAAAAGCTGGTCGTGCTTGAGCAGGTTGATGGCGCGGCGACCGGCGGACGAAAGCACGTCCGTCAGGGTCTGCAACTGGTCCATCGGCGGTTTCGAGAAGAACTTGTTACCGGCGGTGTTGACCATCGCATCGTTCTCGCCGACGCTGACGATAGCGGACGCCTTGACGGTCACCTTGACCGGGGCAGGCCGTCCGTTGGTGTCCACGTCTGCCGTCTGATCGGTGATCTCGATGTCCACGTTGATAGCCTGGGCCGGGATGAGGCGTATCTGCGTGATGACGGGAATGACGAGCGCCTTGCACGGCCCCCGGTAGATTTTGAGTTTGCCGCCGCGCCCCGCGAGCAGTATCTGCCCCGCGTCCACGCTGCGAAGAAAGGTCGTGACAATCACGGCGGTCAAGATCAGGACGGCGGCGACGCCTCCTGCCAGAATAATCCACTCCATCTGCGTATGCTCCTGTTTTCCGGCGCGGTTCTTTCGTGCGTCCGCGCCCTCCACTACGGTAAAACGATAATACAGTGCGGCTTTGCGGGCTACATCAGGGTGACAGTCATGCGTTCCTGCGCCGTGTCCACCTCTTCAATGCGAAGTTTGTCGCCGACCCGCACGCTCAGGTGCGCCTGATCCTCCGCGAGATGCGCCGAGAACTGCACCAGCCGTCCGTCCCGCTCGACCGCGACGATGCCCTTGCCGTTGCGGAAAGGCGTCACCGCCTCCGCCTCGCACAGGGTCAGGGCTTCCAGCGGCGAACAGGGCGTTCCCTGCGCGGCGATCAGGGCGTTCCAGAGCGGGGTCACAGCGAACTTCTCCAGCAGCAGCGCGGGAATCGCAGCCAGAATAGCGGAAAGCATCATCGAGAGATGCAGGCCGCCGTGAATCGCGTTTCCGAACGCTCCGTACAGCGCGAGCAGGCTGAAGATCATCCGGGGCGAGGGCAGAAACCGCGTCAGGTCCGGGCCGGAAGCTCCGCTCTGCCCGGAGGCTGCCTGACCGGCAGCGGTCAGGCTCTGCCCGACGGCCGCGCCACCGGGATGGGCCGCGCCATGCGCCGGTCCGATAGACAGGCCGCTATGCCCTGCCGGACCAATGCCGTGCGAAGTCCCGATATGCCCATGCCGCCCGAACGCTGGAATCGCCATCACGATCAGCCCGGTCAACCCCGCTACCATCAGCGCGAGAAATACTGACATCATGCCTCCTCTCTGCGCCTGCTTACACTCTCAGCGAGACGGACGAAAGAGAGCCTACCCTACCAGTCTCATTACGAAACGTGTGTTACTATCGTTATTGTACCCTCATGCCCGTTCCGCTGTTCCATCCGCCACCAAACAGCGTGGTACAATGATCCATTCCATACGCAGCAGACGAGGCAGCCGGGCGCGAAGTCTGTTACCCGAAGAAGGGAAATCGCAGCGATGACGCCAGTTTCACCAACATTCGAGCGAGTGATTTTAGTGGTGCTGGATGGCGTGGGAGCGGGGGAATTGCCGGATGCCGACCGCTATGGGGATGTGGGCAGCAACACGCTGGCGCATACGGCGGCGGCAGTGGGCGGACTGAATCTGCCGAACATGGGCCAACTCGGATTGGGGAACGTCACCGAGATTGCGGGTGTGCCGCCTGTGGAGGCTCCGCTGGGCGGATGGGGCAAGATGACGGAGGCATCGCCGGGGAAAGACACCATTACCGGGCATTGGGAGATGGCAGGCGTGGTGCTGACGCAGCCGTTTCCGACCTATCCGCACGGCTTTCCCCCGGAGGTGATCGCGGCTTTTGAGCAGGCGATTGGCACGAAGACGCTGGGCAACATCGCGGCCTCCGGCACGGTGATTATCGAGCAGTTAGGCGCGGAGCATCTGCGAACTGGCTCTCCCATCGTCTACACCTCCGCCGACAGCGTGTTTCAGATCGCCATGCACGAGGAACTGTTTCCCATCGCCCGGCAGTACGAAATCTGCGAACTCGCCCGGCATCTGCTGACCGGGCAACACGCGGTCGGGCGCGTCATCTGCCGCCCGTTTGTGGGGGATGGCGGCCTCGGCGCGGATGCCTCGTCGTTCGCCGTGCAGCCCCTGACGCCCGGCCCGTTCGCTCGCACGGAACGCCGCAAAGACTTTCCGCTCGACCCGCCCCCGACCATGCTGGACGCCCTACAATCGGCGGGTCATGCCGTTCATGCTATCGGCAAGATTTACGAGATTTTCAACGGGCACGGCATCGCCACCTGGGACCACACGACCAACAACGCCGCGCACATCGCCGCCCTGCTCACCGCCGTCGAGACCAACGACAGCCCGCTGATTTTCGCCAATCTGGAGGATTTCGATATGCTCTTCGGGCATCGCAACAACCCGCAGGGCATGGCGCATGCGCTGGAAGCGTGGGATGGCAGCCTGGGCGAACTCCTGCCGAAACTGCGTCCCACCGATCTGCTCCTCCTCACCGCCGACCACGGCAACGACCCCACCACCGCCTCCACCGACCACTCCCGGGAGTATCCGTTTTTGCTCGCCTGCGGACCTGCCGTGCGCCCCGCCACTCGCCTCGGCATCCGCGCCACCTACGCCGACATTGCCGCCACCCTCCGCGAAATCTTCGCCCTCCCCGCCGTCCAACACGGTACCAGTTTCCTCAGCGTTCTGTCTGAAGGTTAGCGGGTGAAGCGGCGGTAGGCGATGACAATGATTGCCCAGATGGGCGCGTAGACGACGATACAGACGAGAAGCTGGAGAGGCAGGCGCAGGGCCATCAGGAACGAGTGGGCTGCCGCCTGTCCGGTTCCGCTGATCTCCTCCATGAAAGGGCTGACGGGCTTCGGCGCAACGGCCGCTTTGGGCTTCTCGTCCAGTTCGACGGTGATCTCTGCGAGGGCGCCGAGCCGGTTGAGTATTTTGAGCCGTGCCTGCGACTGCGCGACCCGGATGCGAAGCTGACGCAGGGTCTCCTCGTCGCGCAGGGTCTGCACCCGACTGCGGCGCTCCTTCAGTTTCTCTTCGGTGATGGCGATGTCGGAGCGAAGGACGTGGCCGGTCTCCTGCTCGTCGCTCACTTTTTCCGTGATGTCTTCCCCGGTCAGGCTCTTGGCTTTCAGAGCGCCAAGCCGTGCGATCTGGTTCATCACCGTCTCGAACTGGTCTACCGGGACTTTGCAGGTGAGGGAGGCCGAGCGGGTGTTGTCGTCGCCCGTCGTCAGTTGGTTCTGCGCCACATACCCCTTCGACTCTTTGACCAGCCGCTCCACGCCCTCGCTCTGCTGCTCCGCGTTCGCCACTTCAACCGTCAGGCTCGCCTCCCGATGTACCTGCCGCTCCGTCGGTAGACTGTCCTCTGGGGAGGCTATAGGTGCACTAAATGTGACATTATCTACCGCAGAGCGTTGATTCAGGAGGTGAGCCGGACGTATCTTTTGCGTCAGGTTAGAGGCTCCTTCCGAGACGAGATTTTCCGAAGGCGTCTTATACAGGCGATCCTCTCGCTGTCCTTCGGCTATCATCTTTCCACCCACTGCCGTTCTTGCCTGAGTGACGTGATATTTAGTGGAGGGAGAACTCTTCGTTGCATTGGCGTTCCCATTGATATCAATAGTCCTCGGATATGCCCATCTCGTCGTCTCCTGACCGGCGGTGTCGCTTATGCTGTTTCTAGCGATATGCACGATTGCGTTTTCTCCGGGAGCGCGTGTGTCCTTGCCTGCAAGGGTGCCGCGCATCGTCCGTAAGGGCATATTGGCCGTTGCACCTTCATCGTAATCCTGAAAATAGCCCAGCATCTCTGTTGTCCTCATCGCGGATTGGACAGCGGCTTTGCGCTTTGGCTCGTAGGTGTTCAGGGTGGGGTAGAGGGCGAACCAGGTGAGTGCGGCGGCAGCGGTGGCTCCCCAGACCAGAACAGGCCTTCTGCGCCATTTCGGAAGCCTGGGAGCAGCGGGGGCGGTGGTCGGGACGGCGGCGAGGATGCGGGCGCGAAGGGCCTCAGTCATCTCCAGAGCGTCGTCGGCACGCATCTGTTTTCCAAGCTGGTGCATCTCCTCGATCTCCTTCCGACAGGAAGCGCACTGGTTCAGATGCAGGCGCACGGCGATCCGCGAGACCGGGTTCAACTGCCCGTCCACATACGCCTTCAAATCGTTTCGGAGTTTCTCGCACTCGTTCATCGTCGGGCCTCCTGCGGCGCGGGCGCCGTCTCTTCGCTGCTGTCTCCCAGCACATAACTCGTCAGACTGACCCGCAGGCGGCGGATCGCGTTGGAGAGCCGCGATTTCACCGTGCCGACGGGAATATCCAGCACCTTCGCACACTCTCGATAGGTCAGTCCGTGTAACTCGCAGAGCATCACCACATCGGCATGATGCGGGGCCAATCCTTCCAGCGCCGTCTGCACCTGATCGCTCAGTTCGCCCTTCGCGGCGGCCTGCTGTGGGTCGGAGCGCCAGTCTCTCGCCTCGATCTCCTGCTCCTCCAGCGGCACACTGTCCGTGCGGGAGCGCTGACAATGGCGCAGGCAGTGATTGACGGCGAGGCGATAGACCCACGTATGCAGCGCGGAATCGCCCCGGAACTGCCCGATGCTACGGTAGAGGTCGCAGAAGATCTCCTGCGTCACATCCTCGGCGTCGGTGGGGTTGGTCACATAGCGGCGCACCAGACGATGCACCCGTGTTCCGTAGGCGTCCAGAAACTCCGCAAAGGCTTTGCGTTCGCCCTTCCGTATGCGGTGTACCATCTGCATCTCGTTTTGCTGCATGGAAATCGCTCCCTGAGAAAGCCGCCGCAAAACGGGAATCGGGAAGTTTTGCGGCGTTCAATTCATTGGGTACAACGAGAGGCCAAAAGGTTCACGGGAGAGGTTCAGGAGAGATTTACAGGGATTTTCGCATGAGGCGATGTTCGATGTTGCAGTCGAGGAAGATGTCGCCTTCGGCGAGATAGCCGAGTTTGGTGTAGAAGGGGAGGGCGTGGCACTGCGCTTCGAGGATGAGTTCGGTATAGCCCTGTTCGCGGGCGGCCTGCTCGACGCGGCGCATCAGCAAGGCTCCAACGCCGAATCCACGATGTTCGCGCAGCACGGCGACACGCCCGATCTTACCGGTGCCGTGTCCTTTGTCCACAAGCCGTGCGGTGCCGACGATGACGGAGGGGGCGGGGTCAGCGGCAAGACGGGCGAGGAAGTGGGCGGCGGTGACATCGTAGGCGTCTAGTTCCTCTTCCGGCGGGACGGCCTGCTCTTCGACGAAGACCGTCATGCGGATGGCAAACGCCGCCTCGCGCTCCGCAGACGTGGTAATGGGAGCGGCCTCGTAGCGGCGCGAAGGGTCAGGGGCAGGTGTCTGGTTCATGCCCTCTCGTTTCTGCATTCGGCGGTCTGTTTCCTGCCGGAAATCCGAGGGAAGCCGCAGGAAAAATCGGGTTCCCGGAGGCGGCGGGCAGGAGGGAAACACGGCGCGAACGAGAATCGTAGTAGCGGAGTAGAGACAGAAAAGACGGAGCGTGACGATGCAGGTGCAGGAAATCCCTCAAGAGCGTGAGGCGGAAGCCCCGTCCGTTACGGACGCGCTTGCCAGCAGTGACCCTGAAGTGCAGGCCAGTGCGCTCAACGCCGCGCTGAAACTGCTGTTTCGGCTGGATGGACTGACCCGCAAAGGGCGGACGCAGGAGCAGTTCGACCGTGATGCCGCGCTGATCCAGATGCCGGTCGGGGAGGCCGTTCGCAGCGAAGACACCTGGACGCGCACGCGGGCCAGCGGGGTCGTGAACGGGCTGGTCGCGACATTGGAGGAGATTGCCCGCAAGAAGCAGCGGGTCACCCTGATGATTCAGCAGTTGCGGGACGAGATTCGGGCCGCCCGCCGTCAGCGCCGCAAACAGGCTTTCCGGGCGGTTCTGCTCCTGATGGGGCTTCTAGTCCTGTTCTATTTTCGCGGCTCGTCCGTTTTCTCGTTCTGGTGGATGATCTTTCCGTTGAGCGGATTCTGGGCGCTGGACAGGAATCAGAGTGAGCAGGTCGTGAATCGGCTGAGTGAATCCTGGGATCCGCGTGCGGTCGGCATTCTGGCGGTCGTGGCGCGGGAACGCGACCCAACGCTGACGCATCGGGCGATGCAGGCGCTTACCAATCTGCTGCCGCGTATCCGGGCCTCCGATGCCGCTTATATAGATGCGGAGGGAATGCAGGCGCTGATCCTGCTGCTGCCCGATGCGCCGGAGACCGTGCAGTTGGCTCTGCTGCAAGCTCTGGAGCAGGTCGGCGACAAGCGGGCCATTCCCGCCGTCTCTGAATTGGCGGACTCGCCGGAAGTCCGCCCCGACATCCAGAAGGCAGCAGCGGAATGCCTGCCTGCCCTGCGGCAGCGAGCGCGACTGGTGCGGGACAGCGCGACCCTGCTGCGGGCCAGCGCGGCGGAAACTCCGACAGAGGCGGCGAGTCAGTTACTGCGCCCTGTGAGCGGTGCGCCTGTTCCCACCGACAATCTGCTGCGCCCTGCCGAAACGCCCTCCGAGACCGTCTTGCAGTCGCCGACCGTGGCCGAACCACCTGTTTTTTCGCTAAAGACACCTGCGGATGACACCAATGTTCGCGCCGGTACGTCTCTAACCTGAAGAAGCCTTCAGGGAGAACGTATGGATACCCCACGCCAGCGCACCCGCAAGCCCCGAACACTCCTCCGCAATGTTTTGCTGGGCCTTGTCGCCTTGCCTGTTCTCAGCCTGTTGATACTCTGGTGGCGCGTCACGAGCGATGTGCCGTCCGTGACGATTCCCACTCCCTCCCTCCCCAACCCCAACGCCTTCGACTACTATGTGGCAGCCGGTCATGAGCTCGTCCAGACCAAAAAGATAGACGAAATCGCTGAGCCGCCAGTGCAAATCCCACTGAATCTGATGATTATGAATCCGATTCCGCCGCCGATCCCTATGACACTGCAACAGAAGCAGGCTGTAATTGAGGCGAATGCAGCCGTCCTTCAAATCCTGCATCAGGGCTTCGCTTACGAGTGTTGGAATCACTCGAGTCGGTCCATCGAGGCGTCATTGCCCTCTATATCACATTTTCGCACCATCGCACGTCTGCTTGCGGCGCAGTGCAGTGTTCGAGCGGAAGAAGGCAACTGGGGTGGAGCGGCGGAGAGCGGTCTTAATGCCTTGCGTTTCGGAGAAGATATTACGCACGGCTCCGTCCTCATCGGTGCCCTGGTAGGGGTTGCCTGCAGCGCTATCGGGCGTAAGCCTCTGTGGGATATTGTCGCGCATCTGAACGCGCCGGACGCTCGGTCCGCCGTGCAGCGTCTGGAAACCATAATGGCAAATCCTTTTTCCTGTGCAGACACGCTGCAAGAGGAAAAATACTTCGGGCAGGCCGCGCTAATGGAGAAATTTCGTACCGTCAACGTCAGCAATGCTCTCTCCCATGCAAGAGACAATATCGGACCGGATGAGCCTGTACATCAGCAGTTTGCCATCGCCATGGCACTGCTCTACAGCAAAAAGCGGGTACTCCAGAACTACACGAACTATATGGATCAGCTCTCCGCCTGTACTCGGCAGCCCTATGCCGCCAGAGTCTCACCGCCCCCGATACCCACGGACCCAATCAACGCGCTTGTGGCTGACGTATTTGGCAACGTGAATTTCACCGTTGTGAAACACGAGGCTCTGAACGGCCTGCTGCTCGTCACCTTCGCGCTTCATGCTTTCCGACTGGAGCATGGCCGCTATCCGTCTAGCCTCACCGGACTCGCGCCCGCCTACCTGCACAAACTGCCCGACGATCCGTTCGCGCTCACAGGCACCTTCCAATATCACCCGGACGGTCAGAAGTACGTCCTCTACAGTGTAGGATCGGACGGCAAGGACGATGGCGGCACCCCCATTGACGATCCACAGCAAGCCACCGTCACCAACCCCAACGGTCGCTATCGCATCGGCCTGATGAGTAAGGGCGATATTATCGCGGGCCTCAACTATTAGCGGAAGGGCCGGGCGTCAACGTGATCATGGTGGCCCGTTCATGGTTCAAGATAGAGAAGCGTAGCGAGGGGTGAATACCCTGTCGCATGGAGACTGCTCCTGGAAAGAGAGATTGGTATGGACAATTCGCGTTACAATCCGCCCCCGAACCCGAACCGACGCAACGCCTGCTTTGGCTGCGCCGGAATGGGCGTAATATTCCTGGGGCTGATCGTTCTCTGGTGGACGGCGGCAATGCGTAACCCGGTAGTTGATATTCCCACGTCTGCTATGCCCAAACCCAACGCCTTCGACTACTATGTCTCGGCAGGAAACGCCGTTGTGGGGGACAAGCAGATCGGGGATGCGGTGGCGACAAAGCCGCTGACCCCGTATAGTCTGGGGCAGAAAGAGGCGCTGGTTCAGCAGAACGCGAGCGTTATCCAGACGCTGCATCAGGGCTTCGCGTATCCCTATCTCAGCCCTCCGGCCCGTTCCATCAATGCCCTCTTTCCATACTTCGCCAAATTTCGCGGCGTGGCGCGTCTGCTGTCTCTGCGCGGGCAGGTGAAAGCGGCGCGGGGCGACTGGCGCGGCGCGGCGGACAGCTATCTCGATGCCATTCGTCTGGGCGAGGACGTTCCGCACGGCTCTGTCCTCATTGGGGAGTTGGTCGGGGTTGCCTGTCAAGCCATCGGAAGAAGGCCGATGTGGGAGACCGCGAATCATTTGAACGCGGCGCAGGCCCATGCTGCTTCGATGCGGTTGCAGAGCATCCTGGCCCGGCGATTTTCCTATGCCGATACGCTTCAGGAGGAGAAGCGCTTCGGGCAGTCCGCACTTCTGGAGATGTTTCGCAATCCCAAGACGTTCAACACGGCTATGAACTCTAACAGCCCGCCCTCCGACCCGGAAGCGGACGCCGCATTGTCTATGTCGCAGGCCTACTACCTGCTCTACAGCAAGTCCCGCATCATGCACAACTACACGACCTATATGGATCAGTTCGCCGCGCAGTCACGGCAGTCTTACGGGCTACATCTCCCTCCGCCGCCCATGCCCACCGACCTCATCAACCGCAGCCTGCTCCCCACCTTCACCGAAGCCCGAATCAAAGACGTAGACTGCCAGACACAGAACGGAATGCTGCTCCTCACGCTGGCCCTGCGCGAATATCGCCTTCAGCACGGTCACTATCCGAAATCGCTGACGGAACTCACGCCCACCTGCCTGCAAAAGCTGCCGGACGACCCTTTCGCCGCACAGGGAACGTTCCAGTATCACCTTGATGGCAAAAACTATGTTCTCTACAGCGTCGGGCCGGACGGGGTAGACGACGGCGGCACTCCCATAGACGACCCACAACAGGCCAGCTCCACCAATCCCAACTCCCGTTACTTTATCAAGGCCAACAGCAAAGGCGATGTCGTGGCGGGAACGAATCTGTGGTAGTCGGGGTTTGTCCTGTCCTGTGATTTGTCACAGGACAGGACAGATTCGTGGAACTTGGGGCGTTGAAAGGGCGGAATCTGGGGTATACTAGGAGGGCTGACGGCGCACTGTTGCCGTCTCTTTTGTTGTTTGTTACATTGACAACACGATAGAGCGTCTGATACAATACCGCATTGTTTGAGGAGCCGCCGTGATTCGCGACGACAGGAGGCTGACGTGCCGGGAGGTCCATACGAACCGGGGCGCGGGCCGTCCAAACCGGGCGATGACCACGTTGCCGGTCTGGAAGATTCGCTTCAGTTTCTGAAAGGCGTCGGGCCACAGGTCGCCGCCACTCTGGAAAAATTGGAACTGCGAACCGTCGGAGATCTGCTGCGGCATCTGCCGCGCCGCTGGGAAGACCGTTCCCATTTCCGGCGTGTGAGTGACGTGCAGAGCGGCGAATATGTGACGGTGCGCGGCAGGATCATCGCGGCCACCACCAAGTATCCCAAGCCTCGCGTTCAGATCACGGAAGTTCTGCTCGACGACGAGGGCAGTGCGCTGAAACTCCTCTGGTTCAATCAGCCCTACCTCGAAAAGACGTTTAAAACCCTCCAGTTGGGGAACAGGTCGGTCGTCGCCTATGGGCAGGCGCGGCGCTCCGGGTGGGCTATCGAAATACAGAACCCGGAGTGGGAAGAGCTGGGGGAGGACGGAGACACGCTCTCCGCCAACCGCATCGTTCCCATCTATCCGGCGACGGAAGGCATCCGGCAGGCGCGTCTGCGCCGCATGGTGGACTCTGTGCTGAAGTCGCACCTCACCTGTATTCAGGAGAGCCTGCCGCCCGAAGTCGCGCTGCGGCATCTGCTGGTGAGCGCCCGCACCGCAACCCGGAATATCCATTTCCCGGACACGCAGGCCGATCTGGCCGCGGCCCGCCGCCGACTGATTTTCGAGGAGTTTTTCCTCTTGCAGGTACTGCTGGCCCTGCGCCGCCGCGCCAATAGCCACGAGGCTCGCGGTATCCCGTTCACGATTGACCCGGAGCGGCTGCGTAGCGACCTCGCCGAAATCGTGCCGTTTCAGTTGACCGGGGCACAGCAGCGGGCTATCGGGGAGATCGCCGCCGACCTGAGCAGCGGACGCGCCATGAACCGCCTTTTGCAGGGAGACGTGGGCAGCGGCAAGACGATGGTCGCGCTGGCTGCGATGCTGATGGCGGTGGAGAACGGCTATCAGGCTGCACTCATGGCTCCGACCGAGATACTGGCCGGACAGCACGCGATTGTGCTGCGCCGCCTGCTGGAGCCGCTCGGTATCTCCGTCGAACTCTCGCTCGGCAGTCAGGGCGCGAAAGAGAAACGCGAAGTGCGGGAACGGCTGGAAGGCGGGCAGTCCCGTCTCGCCGTCGGAACGCACGCGCTGATTCAGGAGGGGGTCGAGTTCGCGAAACTCGGTCTCGTCATCATAGACGAGCAGCACCGCTTCGGCGTATTGCAGCGGCAGGCACTGGCGAAAAAAGGGCAGCGGCCCCATGTGCTGGTAATGACCGCCACGCCCATCCCGCGCACCCTGACGCTGACGCTCTACGGCGATCTCGATGTCTCTGTGCTGGACGAACTGCCGCCGGGCCGCAAACCGATCACGACGCACTGGAAGACGCAGGACAAACGCGATCAGGTCTATGCCGCCGCGCAGCGGCTGTTGAGCGAAGGCCGTCAGGTCTATATCGTCTGTCCGCTCATTGAAGAGAGCGAGAAGCTTCAGGCCAAGAGCGCGACGCAGTTGAGCGAACATATCGCCAACGACGTTTTCCCGCAGTACCGCGTCGGGCTGCTGCACGGGCAGATGAAGCCGGACGAAAAAGACGCGACGATGGCCCGCTTCAAGGCACATGAACTGGACATTCTGGTCTCGACCACCGTCATCGAAGTCGGGATAGACGTTCCAAATGCCAGCGTGATTATCATTGAGGATGCCGAGCGGTTCGGTCTGGCGCAACTGCATCAGTTGCGCGGGCGCGTCGGGCGCGGGCAGCATGCTTCGTTCTGCATTCTGGTCGCGGAGCCAAAGACGGACGAGGGCCGCGCCCGTATGGACGTGATGACCCAGACGCGGGACGGCTTTCGCATCGCCGAAGAGGACTTACGGCTGCGTGGCCCCGGCGAGTTCTACGGAACCCGACAGAGCGGACTGCCGGAGTTCCTGATTGCCGACATCATCAACGACATGGACATCCTGACCGAGACCCGCGAAACGGCCTTCCAGCTCGTCGAGGACGACCCAAAACTGGAGAAGCCCGACAATCGGCTTCTGCGCCACGCTCTGGAGCGTACCCGCATGGGCTTCGAACTGATCACGGTCAGTTAGTTTGGCCGGGGTTTTCAATCTCCGGAAGTCTGATGTTCCAGACAAAGGAAATGCGATGGCACGCGCTCTGGTTCCGGGCAGTTTTGATCCGGTGACGAACGGACACCTCGATATCATTGCGAGAGCGGCAGGGATGTTCGAGACCGTGTTGGTCGCGGTGGCTCCCAACTCCGCGAAGACGCCGCTGTTTACGCTGGAAGAGCGGGTAGAACTTTTGCAGGCGGCCTGTGCGCCCTGGCCGAACGTCAGTGTAGACGCTTTCGAGGGGCTGCTGGTCGAGTATGCGATCCGACATCAGGCGACGGTGATCGTAAAAGGGTTACGCGCCGTTTCCGATTTTGAGTACGAGCTGCAGATGGCGATGATGAATCGCCGTCTCAACAGCGCCGTTGAGACCGTCTTCCTGATGACTGAGGCCGAATATTCGTACCTCAGTTCCAACATCGTCAAAGAAATCGCCCGCCTCGGCGGGTCGGTGGAAGGGTTGGTACCCAGCCGTGTTGAAGAACGACTCCGGCAAAAAGTCGGAAACCCAAAAACCTGAACTGAACCCCGGCCATAGCGCCGATAACAATAGCGCCACAGTCCCCCGTTTTGTCGCTCCTACGCACGAAGGGGTGGACATTCTCAAACTGCTTACGGAACTCGAAGACCTCGTCGAAGGCTCTCCCAAGATGATGGGGGCGCTGCTGCGCTTTGACGAAGACAAGTTCCACATGACCATCATGAAGATTCGGGCCAATCTGCCCGAAGAGATGAAACGCGCCTCGAAACTGGCCCGCGACTCGGAACGTATCGTGGAAGAGACCCGCGACAACGCCGACCGTGTGGTGAGTGAGGCCCGCCGCGCCGCCCTTCAGGAACTGGAGCGCGGTCGTGCCGAGGCCACGCACCTGAAGGAAGAGGCCCGCGAAGAGGGCCGCCGTCAGAGCGCCGAAGCCCAGACGGAGGCCAACCGCATCCGCCAGAACGCCGATGCCGAAGCCCGACAGAAGCTTGCCGAGGCCCAGCGCAACGCGGCAGAGTTGATTGCCGAGGCCGAAGCGCAGGCCGCTCAGCTTGTCTCCGACAGCCAGATCATGCAGCACGCGATGGCGCAGGCCCAGGAACTTCAGGCCCGCGCCGAACAGGAAGCCGCCGCCGTCCGGCGTGGCTCCGACGACTATGCCAAAGATGTCCTCGTCAACCTCGAAAACGTGCTTGGCAAAGCCGTGACTCAGGTACAGCGCGGACGCGAAATGCTGGAACGCGGCCGGTAGGGACGCAGCGCCCGGAGAGAGAACTATGCGGCTCGATATTTCCGAGTTGCTCCGCGAAGCGGGCAAACACGAACATTACGACATTCAGGAGCCGCCGCTCGTGGATGAAGATGTCGAGTGTACCCAACCGGTAGAAGGACGTATCACGTTTACCAATGCCGGAGGAACGCTCCTCATCAAAGGCAAGGCGAAGACACAGGTCGCCCTGCCGTGCAGCCGCTGTGGGGAGTACTTTGAACAGCCCGTCACGCTAGACATAGACGAAGGCTTCGAACTGCGGCACGAATCGGCCGGACCACGCACTCTTCAGACCGTCACGGTCGTCGAAGAGGACGAAAGCCCTGTCGCCGCCCGCCTGTTCGATGGCACGGTCTTTGAACTGACCGAAATGCTGCGCCAGTATATTTTGCTGGACGAACCGACGCAGCCGCTGCCTCCGGCCCTTGAGGACGGACGCTGCGCCCACTGCCTGCGCCATGCTGCCGATGTGCTGCGTGGACTGGCACAGGCCGCCGAAATGCCGGAAGAGAAGCCGATCAACCCGGCCCTCGCCAAGCTCGGCAAACTGCTAGACGAGAACACCGAACCGGAATGACGGGAGGCTCCTTTGCCGCCCGCTTCGATAATGAAAGGTAAAACCAATGCCGCTCCCGAAACGCCGCCACTCCAATCAGCGCACCCGCAAGCGCCGGACGCACTACAAACTGACTCATCATCCCGCGATGGTTCCCAGCTTCGAGCAGCCTGGCGAGTACACCCTGATGCACCATGTTGACCCGAGTACGGGCCGCTACAAAGGCCGTCAGGTCTTCCAGCTTGTGGACCCGAATCAGCAGGACTCGTAATCGCCCGTGAGTTCGACCAACACCATGCGGATCGCGGTGGATGCGATGGGGGGCGATAAAGGCCCCGGCGAAGTGGCACGGGGCGTCTATGCGGCGGCCCGCGCCTCCGAATCGCGCTATCTGCTGGTAGGCGATCCGGCGGTGCTGGAACCGGAACTGGCGAAACTGCGCCCGGCCTGCGCCAACCTGGAGATTGTGCCTGCCCGTCAGGTGATCGAAATGGACGACCCCCCGGCTACCGCGCTCAAACGCAAGCCCGACGCCTCCCTCGTGGTGGCGGCGCGGCTGGTGAAAGAGAAGAAGGCCGATGCGCTCGTCACGATTGCCAACACCGGCGCGGCGATGGCCGTCTCCCTGCTCACCTGGGGCCGAATCAAGGGCGTGGATCGGCCCGCCATTGCCGTTCCTCTGCCCTCGCTTACCGGAACCGTCGTTCTGCTCGATGCGGGCGCAACGGTGGACTGCGATCCCAACAACCTCTATGAGTTCGCGATCATGGGCAGCATCTACGCCGAACAGGTGCTGGGCATCCCGACCCCGCGTGTCGGGCTGGTCTCCAATGGCGAAGAGGAGATCAAAGGCAACGCGCTGGTGAAGCGAACCCATGCGCTGTTCCGGCAGGCGTTGCACGGCAACAGCCCTTTTCATTTCATC
Source organism: Chthonomonadales bacterium (assembly GCA_038231295.1). Classification (GTDB taxonomy): domain Bacteria; phylum Armatimonadota; class Chthonomonadetes; order Chthonomonadales; family Chthonomonadaceae; genus JANXLO01. Next base: position 35,727 of record JBBRLP010000010.1, on the reverse strand, counting down.
GGGAATGTCGAGGGACGCGACATCTTTCGCGGCGACGTAGATGTAGCGGTCTGCGATGGCTTCGTTGGCAATGTCGTGCTGAAGACAGGCGAAGGCGTCGCGGAGATGATGCTTAATCTGCTGCGCGAAGAGCTGAACAGCAAACTCTGGATGAAGCCATTCGTCGCGCCGCTGCGGCCCTCCCTGCGCCGAATGCGTTCCCGCATAGACTATGCCGAGCGCGGTGGTGCGCCGATGCTGGGCGTGAATGGCATCTGTATCATCGGGCATGGACGCTCCGATCAGGTCGCTGTCAGCAATGCCTGCCGCGCCGCCGAACGCGCCGCACAGCACACACTTATTGAAACCATTCGTCAGCGCATCTGCGATACCCCTCCTCCGCCCCCCGTTGCCTGAAAGGGCGAAGGGCAGTCAGGAAGCGGGCCGTGCGGCGGTCTTTCCTTCTTGACAGTCGCGAGACGCTGATAAGAACCGAGGCTGGTGATGACTGCACAACCGAACGCACGGCCTGAGACGGACAGCGCTCCCTCCCTGCTTCCGACCGAGGCCGGGTTTCATGCCGGGATTGTCGGGCTGGGGATGTGCGTTCCCGACCGTATTCTGACCAACGACGACCTGTCGAAGATCGTGGATACCACCGACGAGTGGATCACCAAGCGCACCGGCATCCGCGAACGCCGCATTACCGACCCCGACACCGCGACCTCCGACCTGGCGACCATCGCGGCGGAACGCGCCCTGGCCGATGCCGGAATCGCCGCCGCCGACCTCGATCTCGTCCTCTGCGCCACCGCGACCGGCGACTTCCTCTGGCCTGCCACCGCCTGCATCGTTCAGAACCGCATCGGCGCGACCCGCGCCGCCGCCTTCGATCTCGCCGCCGCCTGTTCCGGGTTCTGCTATGGCCTCGCGACCGCCGCCGGTTTCATTCAGAGCGGAGCCATGCGTCGTGTGCTGGTCATCGGGGCGGATACGCTCTCGAAACAGGTGAACTGGGAAGACCGTTCGACCTGTATTCTTTTTGGCGATGGCGCGGGCGCGGCAGTACTGGCCCCCTGCGCTCCTGATGAGGGCATTCTGGCCTCCTGCCTGGGCGCGGACGGCAGCGAAGTCGAGTCGGTGTGGATGCCCGCAGGCGGAACCCGCACCCCACTGACCGAAGCCGAAATGCTACTCAAACACAACACCATCCACATGAAGGGCCGCGAGGTCTACGAGTTCGTGATGAAGGTCGTGCCGGAAGTTATCGAGCAGGCTCTGCACCGCGCCTGTCTGCGAACGGACGACATCAGTCTCCTGGTTCTGCATCAGGCCAACCTTCGTATTATTGAGGGTGTGGGCAAACGGCTCAAAATTTCTGATGACCGTCTCTTCGTGAATGTGGACCGGTACGGCAACACCTCCGCCGCCTCTATCCCTATCGCGCTGACCGAAGCCGCCGAGCAGGGACGTATCCGGCGCGGAGATATCGTGGTGACCGTCGGGTTCGGAGCGGGACTGACCTGGGCCGCGAACGTGCTGCGGTGGAACCGCGATGAGGGAAATCGGCAGAATGGGTAAAATCGCCTTTGTGTTTCCGGGGCAGGGAGCGCAGAAGGTCGGCATGGGCCGCTCCTTCGCCGAGCATTTTGCCGTCGCCCGTGACCTGTTCGCGCAGGCCAACACGCTACTGGGTTTCGATCTGCAATCGCTCTGCTTCAACGGCCCGGAGGAGACTCTGCGCGAGACCGAGAACGCGCAGGTTGCCCTCTATACGACAAGTGTCGTGGCGTTTCGCTGTTTTACCGAGGTTTGTTCTCTCGTTCCCTATGCCGTCGCGGGCCACAGTGTGGGCGAGTATGCCGCACTGACGGCGGCAGGCGTACTGGATTTCGCCGAGGGGCTGAAGCTGGTGCGGACACGCGGCGAACTGATGCGCGACGCCGGGCAGCGCACGACCGGCACGATGGCCGCTATCCTGGGTATGGAAGCAGCGGACGCCCGCGCTGCCTGTGAGCAGGCGAGCGCAGAGACCGGGAAGATCGTTACGGTCGCCAACTACAATGGCGGCGGGCAGATCGTTATCTCCGGGGAGGTCGAGGCTGTCGAGAAGGCGGGCGAGATCGCGAAGACCAACGGTGCGAAGCGCGTTCTGCCGCTTTCGGTCTCCGGCGCGTTCCATTCGCCCCTGATGGTGACGGCGGGCGATACGCTGTTTCACTCTCTGGCAGAAATCACTTTTCGCAAGCCGACGATTCGCATTGTCACCAACGTAGACGCCGCGTATGTCGAGACGCCCGCCGACCTGATGAGCGGTCTGACCCGGCAGGTGAGCGGCAGTGTGCGCTGGGAGGAGTCCATGCAGCGTCTGCGGAATGACGGTGTGGACACCTTTGTGGAACTCGGCAGCGGCGAAGTCCTGTCTGGTCTGATGCGCCGTATAGATAAAGCCGCGCTTACACTCAGCGTTCACGACAAAACCACCCTGGACGCGGCCTGCGCCACGCTCCAGACAGAAGGACAGTCCCGGTGAAACTAGAGAATAAGGTCGCGGTCGTCACGGGTGCGGGACGCGGTATTGGTGCGGCGATTGCCCTGACGCTGGCGAAAGAGGGCGCAAAGGTCGTCGTCAACTACAGCCGAAGCGCGGAAGCCGCCGAGGCGGTAGTCACGCAGATTCGGGCGGCGGGCGGCGAGGCGGTCACCCTTCAGGCCAATGTCGGCGTGATGTCGGAGGCGGAGGCGCTGCTCAAGACAGCAAACGAGATGTTCGGGCGCGTGGATATTCTGGTGAACAACGCGGGCATCACCCGCGACAAACTGATACTGCGAATGACGGAAGAGGACTGGGACGCCGTACTGGACACCAACCTCAAGGGCGCGTTCCTCTGCTGCAAAACGGCCGCCGCGCTGATGGTGAAGCAGAAGAGTGGGGTCATCGTCAATGTCGGCTCGGTCATCGGCAAGGCGGGCGGGGCCGGACAGGTCAACTACAGCGCGTCGAAGGCCGGTCTGGTGGGCCTGACGAAGTCACTGGCAAAAGAGCTTGGTTCGCGTAACGTGCGGGTCAATGCGGTCGCGCCGGGCTTCATCGAGACGGAGATGACGGAAGTCCTGAAGCCGGAGTACCGGGACGCGATTTTGAAGCAGATTCCCCTGGGCCGTCTGGGGGCGTCCGAGGATGTGGCCCGTGTGGTCGCGTTCCTCTGTTCGGAAGATGCCGCCTATATTCAGGGCGAGGTCATTTCGATAGACGGCGGACTGTTTATGTAGAGGGCGGGCAGTCTGTCCGTACCTGTGATCCATACGACGTTTTCACGCCTTCGGCCCGTAAAGGCAGCAGGCAAGAGATGTAATCAATAACCCGGCAACTCAGCCGCTATTAGGAGATCCTAGATGACGACATTCGAGCGTGTGCGTAAGGTGCTGATAGAGCAGTTGGAAGTGAGCGAGGACGAGGTGACGCCCACCGCCTCCATCGTGGATGACCTGGGCGCGGACTCCCTGGACGTGGTTGAGATCGTGATGGGCCTGGAAGAGGAGTTCGATATCGAAGTCTCCGACCAAGACGCCGAGAAACTGCCGACCGTGCAGGACATCGTGAACTATGTAGAAGAGAAGGGCAAGCCCTGACTCGGTCTCGAACGGACGGCAGCAGCGTGAAGACAGGGGGGCGGCGCACGTGCCTCCTCCCTATCGTTCCGTCTGACTGTCCTTTAAGTGTGAAGGAACGCAGATGATGAGTGAAGAGACGACGGAGATGCGTCCCCAGCGCGTCGTGATAACCGGTATCGGGGCGATCACGCCCCTCGGCCTGGATGCGGAGACCCTGTGGAAAGCCTGTCTTTCCGGCTGCTCCGCCATCTCCCCGATTGAGATATTCGACACAACGGACTATTCGACCCGTTTTGCAGGAAGTATCAAGGAGTGGGACCCGTCGCCCTGGATGGAAAAAAAAGAGGCGCGGCGCATGGACAGGTTCATTCAGTTCGCGGTAGCGGCGGCGCTGACCGCGCTGACAGACTCCGGGCTGAAGATCACCGAGGAGAACCGGGACCGCACGGGCGTCTATATCGGGTCGGGCATCGGCGGTCTGGCAACCATCGAGGAGCAGCATAAGGTGCTTCTGGAGCGGGGCCCAGGGCGCATCACGCCGTTCCTGATTCCGGGCATCATCTGCGACATGGGCGCGGGGATGGTCTCCATTTTGACGGGCGCACGCGGCCCGAACTCCTGTATTACCACCGCCTGCGCGACCGGAACCAACTGTATAGGAGACGCCTACGAGGTCATTCGGCGCGGCGACGCGGATGCGATGATCGCAGGCGGCGCGGAAGCCTGTATCACCCCGCTCGGCATGGCCGGGTTCTGTCAGGCGCGTTCGCTGTCGCAGCGCAACGACGCGCCCGAACAGGCCAGTCGTCCTTTCGAGGCGGATCGGGACGGCTTCGTGATGTCGGAAGGCAGCGGGGTTGTGATTCTGGAGACGCTGGAGTCGGCGCAGGCACGCGGCGCGAAAATCTATGCGGAACTGATCGGCTACGGCATGGCGGGAGACGCTTTCCACATTACAGCCCCTGCCCCGGAAGGCGAAGGCGCGGCGCGTTCCATGCGGGCGGCGCTGCGCTCGGCGGGCCTCGCGCCCGACGCGGTAGACTACATTAACGCGCACGGCACCTCGACGGAACTGAACGACAGGAACGAGACCGCCGCCATCAAAGCCGTTCTGGGCGAACACGCCTACAAAATCCCCGTCAGTTCCACCAAGTCCATGACCGGGCATCTTATCGGGGCCGCAGGCGCGGTGGAAGCGATTCTGTGCGCCCTCACTATCCGCGACGGCATCGTCGCCCCGACCATCAACTACGAGACGCCCGATCCGAACTGCGATCTGGACTACGTTCCTAACGCCCCGCGCAAAGCGGACGTGCGTGTCGCGATGTCCAACTCCTTCGGCTTCGGCGGCCATAACGCGACCCTGATCCTCCAGCGCTGCGACCCGGCCTCCCTCTGAAACGATACAGAGGCCCGATAATAGTGCGGGCCTCTGTAAATCTGACTCATTTCGTAAGCTGCTGATCCCTTCCCGACAGAAAGGATAGGTGCGATTGAACCTGCCTCCCCCTCATACTCTGAAATATCGTTACCTGATCGCAGCAGGCATTTTGTTCCTTCTCGCAGGTCTCCTCAAAATAGGCTCCATCGTTCTATCCCACTACGGAAAATAACTGGATTTCCTTGAGATAAACTCGGCCCGGAGGCCCCGGCGGTCTTCGACGCTGATGCAGGGAAGGGAAGCACTCTCGCGGTGAAAGTTTAGCAATATCGGATAAACAGAAAGTGGGTGTTCGCCTCGTCTTTATCAGTGCTCTGCCCTGAAACGCGGGAGCGGATAGTCTCGGCGCGGCTGCGCCAGAAGGAGCTTCTTATGACGACACGAAAACTCGCCTTGCTGACGCTCACACTTGGTCTCTCCGGTACGGCGGCACAGGCCCAGGGCCATTCTGCGCCCTCACCGGCCCGAAGCGGCAGCGCCAAAACCAGCAGGCACAGCACGGCGACCGGCACGACTAGCTACTCTGCGTCGTCTTCGAGCACGTCCTCGAACGGTAAACCGACCTCAACCCACGAATCCGGTTCGACGACCACCTCTTCCCCGGACGGCTCCATCTCCGTCAGTGTGTCGAAGAACGTCTCGTCTTCCTCGTCCGCCTCCAGTTCCGACTCCCACTCCTCCGCGCAGCATACTTCGGATACGCAGTCTATGGTGCAGCGAATGATGCAGCAGATGCAGCGCACCGCGCACGATGTCAGGCACGATTCCAAATCGCAGAAGAAACAGAGTTCCCAGCAGAACCATTCCAGCCAGTCACAGCAGAACAGCAGTTCTCAAAGCAGCGGCGCGAAGAAATAGACGCTTACGCAGGCGAGCCGTCTGTAGCAGGATGAGCGTCTGACGCGCTGTCGGAGTAATTGGCTGCGACCTGGCGTGTATCGGAATCAGCATCGTGCAGGCACTCTTGCGGCATCCACTCCGGCAGGGTGTCGTGTTTCGCCAGCATCCGCACGGCGGCTCCACGGCACAGGGAACAGGGCGTGTTTTCGTATAGGAACAGCAGGCAGGGTATCGCCGCTGCGCTGTAGTGGGCCTCTGCATAGCCGCGACTGGAGATGTCCATCCAGTGCATCAAGTCTGCCTCTGTCCGCTGCAGCCAGTAGGCGAGCAGGGCGAAATCGTCCGGGCCAGGATTGGCTGTCATCAGATCTACGGCCTGATCGCGCCAGAGCGGTTCCGGCAGCAGACGGAGCGCGAACTCTCGTATATCCGGGTGGGTGATATTGGCGAGCGCGGCGGTCGCTGCCGAGGAGAGCCGCCGATCTTCCCTGCGGACCAGCGGCAAGAGAGAATGGAAATCGAGCGGGAAGACTCGTTTGCGAAACAGCCACAAGTAGTGACGCTGGCGGAGAGGATCGCTTTCCGCGAGCAGATCGGCCGCGACAAGCGCCAGTTCCTCGTCCGCAGCCTCAAGTCCCCATGACCATAACCCGCTGATGTATCCGGATGCCGCTGCCGCATGTATTTTCTCGCGAACCTGCTGGTATGTGAGCCGGGGCTGTGCTTTACGCTGATTTCGCGCCTCGTCCCGCGCCTGCTTCGCTTCGCGCACAGCGTGCAGCAGGGCGGCAAGCGTGGGGGTATCCTGCGCGGCCCGCTCGATCTGCTGTTCCGTTGCCTCGTCTCCGTCGCGTTCCTTCAGTTTCCAGACAAGCGCCTCCGCCTGTTCATCATACTCATCCGGTTCCAATCCGTCCATTTTGCCCAGAACCGTGAGCAGGCCTGCCAGGCCATCGAGCGCCACGATATCGGCGGCAGCGGAAAAGTCATGAACGAGGGCATCTCGGAACAGGACATTGTAGAGAGCGGCTCGAGTGTCCGAATCGCCCGCCTGAGCGAAATACCGCGTCAGTTCGAGCCGTTGATACCAACTGCGCTGCTGCTCACGGTCACGCTCCGGGTTGGCCTCCTCCAGTGAGGCGAGGACCTTATCCCTGTAAAATTCCGCATTACCGGAGTCATGGATAAGTTCGTACAGATACTTCCCGCGTGAATCCTCGCACTGCGAATCGTAACGCTGATTGTTCAGGCAGGCTTCCAGCAGTGTCTCCCGCACGCATGGCTCTCCCATTTCACGCAGCATCCGGTGTGCGCGGCCATGTCCTTTTTTTACCCATCCCCGAAATTCCCGTAAACTCTGCTCGTTCTCGATTGTAAGGCTCCCTCTGGTATAGATTGATGTCCCATGCTCTATCGCAGCAAGACGTCTGGATGCTCAACGCGAAATTTTCACCTCAGCTCCTCGATTTTCGATAATGCGTGAAAGGACACTCTGACTAACTTCCGGTCAGTCTGCCGTGCGTGTGACCGCAGGCGTCGCATGGAATGCAAAGACGAGGGGATCGGGATCGAGCGGAACGTCATCTCCGCTTGTATACCAGGGCAGCTTCATCGCGACGATCTTGGTGAAACCGTAGGCCAGTGACTCGACACTGGCAAGCAGGGCGAACGGGAACCAGCGGTGGGGATTCGCCAGCGCCAGCGCGACAAGCAGGAGAATGCGGTCGCCCCGCATCTGATGCAGCAGGTTGTCGCCAAGCCGCAGGGCACGATTGTTGAGCCACATCCACAGCACACTGCCTGCGAGGACAATCCCGACGGTAGTCCAGTCTACATTTCCTGTTGGGGCGAAGGCGAAGAGGCCGTTAATGATAGCCCACGCAAAGACTGCACACAACAGGTGCCCACGGTTATCCGCCTTGCCCTTAATGATGAGGTGAAACGCGGCATCCGCCACCAGGAGCGTTGCGCCCGCACTCGACAGCGCCAGCACGACGAGGCCGACAAGGGCCATGCTATAGCCGAGAAGCCGGAACGGGCGCTCGCGCAGACCGTGTTCGGCGGCCAGATCCGCCACCTTTTTTCCCGCACCGTAGACGACAGCGTCTGCGGCCAGGAGGGGCAGCGAGGGTGATGCCGCATGGAGGGCGGGAACGAGGCGCTGGAGCGCCGCGATGGCGCATATCCCAACAATCGAGATCACACGGCACCAGAGCCTCCAGTCCGTGGCATTCGATCTGGCCGGAAGTTTGAGGGTGTTCATCTGGGTCGTCATTGTTTTCTGCTCCTGCGCTTTACGATGGATAAGCGTATCCGCGTTTATGATGAATCTATTGTATCGTGGGGAGTGCGAACCGACGCCGAACGGTGTCACCGGATTTATGTGATGTGCGTCACGTTTCAAAGAAAGAAAAAGGTAGGGGACAGTCAGGGAACATCGCCAGCGGGAAGGCTGTTGGACCGTCGCTCGTTGTGAAGGGCGTGAACAAAAAAAAGGGAGAGCCGAATGGCTCTCCCGAAAGAAAAAATGTGTGAGGAACGTTGTCGGAGCAAAGAAGTGATTTGCCGGAAGTTTTCACTTCCGTCAAGACCGGCTTCCGCTCGGTACAGGTCGTTCTACGATACAGCAGACATATTAGTTTCGGATGATGTGTTGAATGCTGCTATCTTCATCTAACCAGGCCAGCGCTGCTTTACCAAACTCCGCCTGTGTCGGAAATCGGCTCTGCTTCTGCCGGAAAGCGGTAAGATAGGAATGCGCCCAGAGATAGAAGCGCCGATGCGTCTCGTAGATGGGCTGTTTGACCTGATGATCGTCAACCATCCAGAAGCCAACCTGTTTGCCATCCTCGACCTCATTATTATACAGTTCCCAGTAGAGCGCGAACGGACATCCCCATTGCAATGCGGTACGCAGGACACGACAGGAGCGAGCGTTCTGTTCCTGCGGTGAATAGCTGCGGGCTGGGAAACCGTATTCGCCGATAAGGACTCGTTTGCCCGATATACCGCGCTTCGGTGGCAGTTTCGAGGCGATATAGTCCAGTGAGCGGGTCAAGTTGACTTCTAGATCGCCGTTAAGCGCGTCGTAGGCGGAGTAGGAGACGAAATCTACGGGAGTATGGGGCAGCACGGAGTTGGTGAGACGGACTTTCCCCGCGATGGCATCCACTACCCGATTGACTTCCAGATAGTAGTAGACTTGAACCTTTTGGTGAGGGGTATCTCGTTTGGCCGCATCCACGGCTTTCTGCCGGGTATTGACCCAGGCAATCATATTCCGTACTTCCTCCTCCGTCGGGACACGTTTGGGGTCGGTATGGGTCAGGTGCCAGTCCCCTTCCCAATTTCCGAGATAGAACGTCTTTTCGGTTCTGCTATACGTCTTGAGGAGATAGCAGGTGAGATCGTACACTTCCCGGTATTCGCTGGAAAGCGAATCCGGCTGGAAGCGATTGGATTCCGTGGAGACAGGGTAGGTCCAGAGCAGATAGAAGCGAAAAGGCATATTCAGCACGGTTTTGATGGAAATGGTGTCGCGGGCAATCTCCGTGAGACTGTGTGGCTTTCGCGTCTCACTCTTATCCGGCGCAAGGGTGAATTTAATGGTGTTGGAGCCTAATTCCGAGATGGCGTGTGCGGCTTCTATCAGCATGGGATCGCCGGTGAACTGGTAACTGCCCCCGATGGCCTGCGTTCCCAGAACGACGTTATACGTGTCATGCTCCTCCGCCCGCGCCTGTTTTGGCTGCTGTGCAGAGGTGGGAGAGGCAAGCGCAATCAACAGTGCGAGGAGAGAACTGCAAATACTACGGGGAACGAAAAGCCTTCTTGTTCGCATACGGTTGATTCCTACCCGGTTTTTTCTGATGGCTGTGCGGCTGTCGCAGCCTTGTTGTCACCGCACAGCAAAGCGGAGCCGACCGATGTCGGCTCCGCTTTGTGGGATACGAACGGCCTTAGCCGTCCCTGTTTAGAGTTTCCCGAATCGCTTTCCCAGGAGCGGGGAGACATAAGGACTTGACAGGAGCCATGCTACTGGACGCTGACGATGTCCTTTTCGGTGATCGGTTTCTGGTTCATGATCTGTTCGCGGCTGATCTTGTAGACGACGCGAATCGTGCGGAGCGGCTGACCGTGATTGGTGAAAGGAACTGTCTTGCCGTCCCAGACAGGAGGCGTTCCGCCCTGTCCCTCGATGTAGGTCGTTCCCGTGTGGTTGGGATCGGTGTCCATGACGACATGGGACTTGTCTACGTCGGTCATGCCTTCCCCGCTCCAGCCGAAACGATCCAGCAGGTGCGGCGCGGTGTTGCGCGGGTTGTAGGAGAGAACCACCCGATAGGCATCCTGCGTGAAGCTGTACATCTTCGGATCTTTGCTCATGTCCATTTCGCGCTCGAAGTGGTTCTTCCGCACCGAGATGCTGTCCACCAGAATCGTCTGCGTGGGGTCTACCGAAAAGTCGTTAAGCGTTCCGGTGATCTTGCGGTCCTGATAGTTCCAGTCGGTGATGCGGACATCAATGCGGGCGCCGTCCTGCGAGTTGAACTGTCCGCCGATCTTGAAGACCTTCGGACGCACAATCCGCACTTCGGTCTGGAACGCGACATCCCAGGGGCGCGGCGTTTTGTCCGCGCTGCCGGGCGGCGGCTCCAGCACTTCGGGATAGGGCGAGGGGTTAACGCTGTCGTGACCCGTCGTGCTGTAGCGGTTACGGAAACGCTGAAGGTTTTCGTCGTAGTTGCGGCGTTCGGCATTGTGCAGCGACTGCGCGGAGTAGTCTTTGGGATTCCGTTTCAGCATCTCCGTGCTGCGGTCAAGCGCCAACTGCCACTCCTCCAGGGCTTCGGGAATGCGGCCCTGCTTCTCGTAGGTGTGCGCCAGAATGTGCAGGGTCTTCAGGGGAGCGCCGTAGGGATAGTCGTCGCTGGTCTTGTTGGGCTTGGTGTCGGCGGCCAGTTTGAACGCCTCTTCCGCGCCCTTGAAGTCCTTGATCTTATCGTAGCGCTGCCAGCCGAGTTCGAACTTGATGTCGGGAATCCCCATATTATTCTCAACCCCCTCTTTCAGCAGACTCTGAGAGGGCGCGATATAACGGCGATCCGAGCGTTCGCTGGAGTCGGTGAAGTTGTAGGCCAGGTGCCAGGCGCCGGTGATGAAGACGTTTTCGGCGTGGGGGTCGAGCCAGGTAATCAGACGCACCAGGGGCAGGATGGCGTCGTAGTCTCCGCTGTGGAAGAACTCGTCGCACCGCACCCAGAGCAGACCCGCCGCCGCCTCCCGAAAGCCGAGCAACGGGAGCAGCAAGAACTCGTTGTTCAGTCCGCCGTTCGCTGACTTACCAAGGTTGTCGCCGACGTGGAACTGTTTCGCATCGGGGTCTATCTGGCCCTGAAAGAAGGCCGCGAGACCCAGACCGACCAGCGCAGCGGGCAGCAGACTCAGGCGTCGGCGGATCGTCTCGGCGGGATATTTTTTTATGACATTCGCCATAGTGTTTCAGACCTTCCTGTTTCCGGCCGTCAGACTTCGCGGCGGTCGAAGATGATGACCGCGAGAATCAGCAGCACCGCCGAATAGATGATGGCGTAGACGATGTTGTTCCGAATGAAAACGCCTTCATTGGTGATTTCAGTGGTCGGGTGGATGATGGCGTTCTGGATGTTGAAGTTGCCGAAGTTGGGCAGCAGATAGTGGATGATGTTGCCTATCAGTCGCGTCGGCCCGAAGCGGCTCGTCGTCAAGGATTCGGTCACGCTGCTCAGGTTGCCGACCAGGAAGATGCCGAACGACATGAAGAAGTTTAGGACGGGCGTGGCGAAGGTCGAGAAGAAGATCGTCAGCGCGGCCAGCAGCATCATCTGGAAAAAGGTGAGGATGACGCCCTTGACCATTGCAGGAGGCAGCGACCCGGAAGCGAGCCAGCGGAAGACACCGGCGTCCGGCCCCAGTTTCGTACTCTGGAAGTAGACGAGCGCCAGGAAGACGGCTCCCATCGCGGCGATGCTGAGGAAGACGATAGCGAAACCGCCCAGGAACTTGCCCAGAACGAACTCGAATCGCTGCACCGGCTTGGAGAGGACGGTATAGATGGTGCGCCGCTCGATCTCGACCGGAATCAGGTAGATACAGGTGACGATGGTGATGAAGAGACCCGCCAGCAGAATGACCGCGAGGCCCAGACTACGCATAATGGTCTGGCTCTCCTTGGGGGTCAGGAAGCCGAGGACGGGGCCGAGGCCGATAAGAAAGACGGCGACGATGAGGAATATCCAGAAAACGCGGCGGCGCAGGGCTTCGCGGACTGTCTGGCGGGCAATCGCTATAGCGACCATGATGAACAGGACTCCTTTGTTTGCGTCCGAAGCGGCAAGGGGTCGGGCAGAAGGTGCGAACCTACCGCCCGCCGTCTGTCGGACGGAAGACAGGGCAGAATATGCCGACAGTGCGTTAGAGCGTGTTTAGCAAATCGGCATGCTTGTGAACCGGGGTTGAAACCCCATTCTACGTTTACGAAGTCCACCTGTGTGGACTCCCAACGCGGAAGCAAACCGCTCGTTGTGGGTGGATGCAGCCCGCGAAGGCGGGCTTTGCAATCGTAGGCCGGCACTTCAGCCGTGTGCCGACAGTGCGTTAGAGGGACGCCTCTTCGCGGCGAACGGTCTCGACGAAGACATCTTCCAGAGCGCGGCGATGCGGGACGATGGAAAGCACCCGTGCCTCGGCTCCGCGCACAATATCAATGATCGCGCTGATCTGGTCGTCGTCATCGGTGCGGAGCAGCAGGGTATCGCTCCCGGTCTTCTCGGTGTCCGGCACGAGTGCCTGAAGCTTGCCGAGCAGACCGTTGGTGACCGCCTTGCCCTGCACCACGACTTCTGTGCGCTCTCCCGCCGTCAGCTCTTTGATAGTTCCGGTGGTGAGCAGCTTGCCGCGATGGATGATGGCGACGCGAGAACAGATGATTTCGACATCCGCCAACTGGTGCGAGGAGAGGAAGACGGTCTTGCCTTCGTCTTTGAGGCTGGCGACGATCTCACGCAGTTCGGCATGGGCGATGGGGTCGAGACCGGAGGTCGGCTCATCGAGGAACAGCAGTTTGGGATCGTTGATGAGGGCCTGCGCGATTCCGGTGCGCTGGCGCATACCCTTCGAGTAGCCTCGAATGTTGCGTTTCCAGGCGTCGCGCTGGAGGCGGACTTTCTCCAGACATATCTGCACCCGACGGCTGCGCTCCGGCTCCGGGATACGGAACAGCCGTCCGTAGTAGTCGAGCAGATCCCAGGCGGTCATGGAGTCGTAAAAGTAGGTCTCTTCGGGCAGATAGGCAAGCTGGCTTTTGACCGTGTTATCGCCCATCGGTTTGCCGAGCAGAGTGGCATCACCGGCTGTCGGGAAGACGAGTCCGAGCAGCATCTTGATCGTTGTGGTCTTGCCCGCGCCGTTGCGACCCAGGAAGCCGAAAATCTCGCCTTCCTGAACCTCCAGGTTGAGATTGTTGACGGCAACAACCTCCTGCTTCTGCCAGACATCCACATACTTCTTGGTGAGGCCCTGGATCGAGATCGCAGCAGCCATAAGATAGGTTCCTCCCTCCGTCCGCGCAGACGGAAATACGAGACTATAAGGAATGAAAATGAGCGAGTGCAGGCCGATTGCGGGAGCGGAAAATCCACCTTGATGAGGGTGACGGCTCGAATTCGCAGAGGCCAACGGCTAGTATACCTAGCGTTACGGACGTGTGTCAACGCGCAGAGGCACGGTCGTCGTCACGGATCGTCCTGCACTTTGTACGGAAGCGAAGCGTGATTTCGTCACATCCGGGCGGATTTTTCTTGTCGCGGCGAGTCCGGGTGTGATATAATCGTTTCAATCCTTCCCATCGCCCGCAGGCGGCGGAAGGCGGAGCAGGAACGCTTTACTGCGCTCCCAGGAGTACCATCCGTTTTGAAACCTATCCAGCCCACCACAGCCGTTTGCTCGCGCCGTGCCGCTTCCTGCGGCCTCTGTCTGCTTTGGACGGCGTGGCTGCTGGCCGGGTTCCGCACCGCAGGGGCCGACGAGTTCACGGCGAAGATGCGGGTGGGCCTGAGCCGCTTCGCGACGGCGGCGGAGCTGACGCTGCGAGCCGAACCGGGAGCGCATCTTCTCGACGCCGAGGGGCGGGAGCGGGCGGCAGGCGGCGGGCCGTTTGTGCTGACGCGGGAGGGCAAGACCGTGACTGCCCGCGATTCGCGAAGCCGTGTGCTGGGTTCTGTGGCGGAGGGAGCGTTCTGGCGGCTGCAAAGCGACGAGGCGACGACGGTGCTGACGCTTACCACGCCGAACAGGGCCGCGTATCGGTATCGGGGCGGGCTGGAGATCGGCGTGAGCGGCGGGCGGCTGCGCGTCATCAATGAGGTAGGGCTGGAGGACTATGTGCGCGGCGTCATCGGGCCAGAGATGGGCAGTCGGGCGCCGCTGGAGGCCCTGAAAGCGCAGGCGGTCGCGGCCCGCACTTTCGCCCTCAGCAGCCTGGGCCACTGGACGAGCGACGGCTACGATCTGCGCGATTCGACCGATTCGCAGGTCTACAGCGGCGTTGAGGCGGAACGCCCTGAGTGTGACCGGGCCGTGCGCGAGACCGCCGGACTGATTTTGACGGTGGGCGGCCATCCTATCTCTGCATTTTTCTGCGCCGACTGCGGCGGCGTGACCGCGCCCGGCTCCTCTCCCGACGAGTGTCCTCGCTCCGTCAGCGATTCCGACGCGCATGGCCTGACCTCCCGGCCCGCGCCGCCTGCCTGGACGCTCACCTATCCTCCACAGAAACTGACCGCGCTGCTCGGACGCAGCGCCCCTGCCGGACTGGAACTGATGGGGGTCACGGTCGCGGAGACGGACACCTCCGGGCGCGTCCGCCGCCTGCGCCTGACCTGGGTTCCGACGCGAACGCCAAAACATCCCAAAGGCAAGGAGAGCGGAGAGGGATATGAGGAGAAGCCGCCGGACGACGTGCCGCCAATCCCCGAACCGCCCTACGTAATCAGAAAGAAAGAGCCGCCTCTGCCGCCCGGCGCAGTTCTGCGCGACCTGCCCGCGAACACCCTGCGGACGCTGCTCGGCGCGGACACGCTGCGGAGTACGCTCTTCACCGTCCGGCGCAGCGCTCCCGAAGGCGCGTTCGTTTTCGAGGGACGTGGATGGGGGCATGGGCGCGGGTTATGTCAGGTAGGGGCGATGGCGATGGCCGCGCCGCCCTACGCCTGGGATTTCCGCGCTATTCTGCATCGGTACTACGCAGGGGCCGCGCTGACTCCGCTCGCCAGCACCCAGGAGAATGAAGAGGGAGGCAGCGAAACACCGGCTGCGCCCGCTTCTCGCCCCGACCTGCCCTCCCGCGCCGCCCGAGGACGCCATGACCGCCATCCCTAAACTGGCCCAGACGGTCGCGGAGGCCCTGCGGCTGCGAGGACGCACGGTCGTCCGCGTCACCGGGCGCAGTATGTACCCGACCCTGCGAAACGGCGAGCGCGTCGTCGTTTACCCCGTTGCTTACGACGAACTGGCGGTCGGCGATCTGATTGTCTTCCACGACGGACGGGGCATCATCTGCCACCGGCTGATTCGCAAGGCCAACCGTCTGCTCTACCTCAAAGGCGATACCAACCTCTGGGCCGACCCGCCCGTCATCTGGGCGCAGGTGCTGGGGCGTGTGACCAGCACCGTAGACCACACTCTGCGTATCCGCTCGCTTGACACCCCCGGTCATCGCCGCCGCGCCGCGCTTCTCGCCCGCTGCTCCTATCCCTACGCGCTCTATTTCCATTTTCTGCATTTCATCGGACGCTGCCGCTGGTGGGAACAGGGCATCGAATGGGAGGAATAGCGAAGAATTTTTGGCGCAGAACCGCCAAAAAGTTGTAACAGGGAGCCATTACGGTTGACAAACTGCGCGTTAGTATGCTAGATTGTTCAGAAGACGTGTTGAAAATCGGAAAAAGTTCGGGAACTTAGGCAGACGCTCAAACGTCTAAGGCACGAAGCAATTCCGAAATAACCGTCGGATGCAGCGATGACAATGACCGTCACCCTGTGCCAGACAGTCTCTTGAAGGACGAAAGTTCCGCGCCGAAGCGGGCGTCGAGAAGCAGGATACAAGGCAACTCTTCTCACCACGCCGGTTTTCGACTCCATGAACGGAAGTCTTCGGGGGAGTGTTTCTCACAGAGAGACGCAGAGGCATCGCGACCCTGCGGGCGGCAGCGGCTTTAACAGAGCCGACCCGTCCACTTCATCACCCCATCTACCGAACACGAGGAGTATTCAGTTGAGAAAGATTCTGCCCTACCTGGGCGCCTCCCTCTCCACGCTCGCTCTGGTATGGTCCGCCCCGTCGAACGCGCAAAGCCCGTTCGCCGATGTGAAGCCCACCCACTGGGCTTATCAGGCCGTTACCGAGCTTCAGCAGAAGAACATCATCAAGGGCTATCCGAACGGCTACTTCCAGGGTCAGCGCACCCTGAGCCGCTACGAGTTCGCCGTCGCGCTGCAGCGCGCCCTCGCCAACCTGCCGAAAGCGGACGCTGCGGGTACTGGCCCTCAGGGTCCTAAGGGCGATACCGGTCCCGCTGGCCCCGCCGGTGAGCCGGGTCCCGCCGGTCCCGCCGGACCTCCCGGAATGACCCCCGACGAAGTCGCGAAACTGATGTCGCTGACCGACATGTTCCAGAAAGAACTCGCTTCCCTGGGCATGGATGTCAACCAGATCAAGGCTCGCCTCGATGCGCTCGGCAAGCGCGTGGACGCTATCGAAGCCCGCCTGGATCGCATGATCAAGTTCAATGGCGACTTCTTTGTCGGCTACCGCAACGACACCTCCCGCCTGGGATTTGCCGACTACAGCGGCGCGTTCCGTGGGGCTAACCGCCACATCGGACAGGACGACAACACGGTCCATGACTTCCACCTGGAGCTGACCGGTAACGTGGGTAGCGGCGTCAAGTTCCATGGCGACTTGGTGAGCAGCAACTACCTGTCCTATCGGGGTACTACCCTGAGCGGCGGCCCGGTGGCTCTTCCCAATGCGGCTCTCGTGCAGCACAACACCCTGTATGAGGCCAACGTCACGGTTCCGATCGGCTACTTGGGCGCGAACACCCAGCTCATCGCGGGCCGCTACCGCCAGCAGGTCACCCCGCTCACCTTCTACCGCCCGGACTACGATGCCTACTTCGACCTGCCCTGGTACGATGACGGCAACTACATCCAGGACGGTTTCAAGCTGAGTGCCAAGTTCGGCAGCGTGACCTCCTCCCTCTGGACGGGAAGCTCCAGCAGCGTCGTCCTCGACGGTGGTGGCGCTCTGTTCAATGCACCGCTCGTCGGTGCGGTGGGCGGCGTCAGCCCGTTCGGTACGTTCGGCAAACCCACCGGCCTGGTCAACATCGGTCAGATGGCTGCCGCGCAGAACACCGGCGTCCACATCGGCATTCCGCTCCTCAAGACGGCGGAACTCGGCCTGACGATGATTGACTTCTCCCGTGGCAGCCTGAACTTCCAGCCGCTTCAGTTCGGCCCCGGCGGCGGTGTCGGTGCAGGTGGCTTCGGCCCCGGCTTCGGCGCTTTCGTTGGCCCAACCCCGTCCTTCGACAACGTCATTGTCTACGGCGCGAACCTCAAAGTCAACCCCATCGGTCGCCTGACGATCAATGCGGAAGGCTCCAAGAGCGTCACGCAGTTCGGCATTGACAAAGGCGACGGACAGAGCAACGAGGACAACAACGCGTTCCTGCTGAACCTCGGCTACAACAGCGGCCCCATTCATGCCCAGGCCGGTTACCAGTACATTGATCCCCGCTTCCAGGCGCCTGGCTACTGGAACAAGATCGGCAACTGGTACAACCCGACCAACGTGCGTGGTCCGTTCGTCCGCGTCGGCTACAACTTCTCCGACAAACTCCAGGGGCACTTCGGCGCCGACTACCTGGAAGGCGCTCGCAACCGCGGCGCGCTGGCGGGTTCCGGTGCGACCGGCCTGACCATCGGGGACAACATCTACCGCGTCACTGGCGGCGTCAAGTTCCACCTGAACAAGATCGTCACCCTGAGCGGCGACTATGAGGGCGTGATGTACGACCTCAGCCCGGCGACTTCCCTCTCCGGCTTCCGGTCCCGCCCGACCGAGCAGTACATCACCATGGGAGCGAACCTGAACCTGACCGGCAACACCATCCTGAAGCTGGCCTATCAGATCATCTCCAGCGACGACCAGGGCTTCGGATTCAACGCCACCACTCCCGGCGGGCACTCCAATGCCAACGTCGCGACGGCGTCCCTCGGCGTCCACTTCTAAATGAGATCGCCTGCTCCATCCCTTCGATAGAGCAGGCGGCTTCACTGACACGGAAATCCCTGCCCGCACTTGCGCTGGCGGGGATTTCCCTTGTCGTACCTCTATAAAGACCCTCTGCTTACGCCGGATTTTCGGGAACTTAGGGAACGAGCGGTTCGTCCTATCAGGAACCGACCTTCTGCTCGTTTTCGTATAGTACAGGGTGAGGCGGGCGAAGTTCCACAGCTGTTTTGGGAAAGTGGAAAGGACAGGCGAATGGTATCCGAAGCAACAAATTCCCAGCGTGCGTTGATCTGTGAAGATGTTGGGGTCACCGTGATGCAGATACGCAAGGCTCTGCAGAAAGCGGGCTACGAAGTCGTGGGGGAGGCCGTCGAGGGCAAGCAGGCCATCGAACTGGCGAAAGAACTCCAGCCCGACCTGATTTTGATGGACATCAATATGCCCGGCCCGACCAACGGCATTGAGGCGACCCGCGAAATCCTCCAGAATATGACGGTTCCCATTATCATGCTGACCGCCTACAGCGATGATACCTCCGTGGATGCCGCTCTGGATGCAGGAGCCTGTGGCTACCTGGTCAAGCCCATCACCAGTGAGCAGCTTCTGCCCAATATCCGCACCTGCATCGCCCGTTTCCATGCGCTTCAGGACGCACTGAAAGAGACGAGCGATCTGAAGGATGCGCTGGAGACCCGCAAGATGGTTGAGCGGGCCAAAGGGCTGCTCATCGAGCGGCGCAAGATGAGCGAAGCCGATGCCTTCCGGGCCATGCAGAAGATGAGCCGCGACAAGTGCCAGAGCATGAAGGTGACGGCGCAGGAGATCATCAAGGCCAGCGAAATCTTCTGACGGATGTTTGAGGCGCCCCCTCGAACTCTCCGCTTCCTTTTCTTCCTTAACCTCTGCGATTGTCTTTCCGAACCGGTGACGGGTATACTGAACGCAACGGTGTGCTGCCTCTATGCGGCCTGCGTTCGGATCAACCCGTCCCTGAAAGGAAGGAACCGCCCTTGTCTTCTCTCCCGGTACGCTGGGCTGTCACGCTGTTTCTGCTCGCCCTGTTTGCGGCCCCGGCCTCCCGTGCGCTCGCATGGGGCGAGGACGGACACCACGCCATCAACAGCCTGGCCGTGGACTGCCTGCCCGCTAATATGCGCCCCCTCTACGATGCCAACCGCCCCTGGATCTCCCTGCACAGCGTAGACCCCGACCTCTGGCGGCAGGGCTATGCGCCCGAAGCTCCCCACCACTTCATAGACCTCGACACCTGGGGGCTGGAAGTCGCCATGCACTTTCCCACCGACTACTGGACCGCCTGCGGCCTCTATGGGCAGGCGGCGATAGACAAGAACGGCATCGTGCCGTGGCGCATCGGGCAGTACTACGGCAAACTGATCCGGGCCTTCAAGGAACACGATGCGAAGGCGATTGTCGAGACCTCCGCCTGGCTGGGTCACTATGCCGGGGATATTCACGTTCCCTTCCACGCCGCCGCTAACTACGACGGGCAGCTTTCCGGTCAAAGAGGGATACACGCCCGCTTTGAGTCCGTGCTGCTTCAGCGCCAGATCAAGCCGACGGACCTGAAATCGCGCCCGGCGCGTCTGCTGGCTGATCCGGTCGAGGCGGCGTTCGGCTGGGCGCGGGAGAGTCTGCGTCAGACGATTCCCGTGCTGGCCGCAGACAAAGAGGCGGTCGCTCAGGATGCCACCTACGGAGATGCCTACTATACGGCCTTCGGGGCGAAAGCACGGCCCATCGCCGTGCGGAGGCTGGAAGAGGGCGCTCAGGACCTGGCGTCGCTCTGGTATTCCGCCTGGGTGGCGGCCGGTAAGCCCGGTCTGCCACCGCCCGCCGATGTCCACGCCGGAGAACCCCTCGACAAACGCACCCACGATCCCGATATGCCTGTCCTGGTTCCTGCTGCCCCGTAGCCCTCCGTGGGGAATGCAGGAGGCGGAAACGGAGTAAACCGATGAGCAGAAGCGACAAGCGACCTACCCCGCGTGCAGCCGGAAGTCTGCGCGATATCGAGCGGTTCTGGGGAACAGGACTGCCTGCGGCCTTTACCCACCTCTACACGCAGTTCGCCCTGCCATTTCTGGCTCCGTGCGAATTCATGCCGCTGGAGGCGATTGCGGAAGGGCAGGGCCGCGAGTTCGGGATGCTGCCACAGTTCCTGCCGTTTGGCCGAGCGGTGGATGAGAGCGGGCTGTACGGTTTCTATCGGACGCCGGAAAATCTCGACGGCGCGTGGCCTGTTCTGTACTGGGATACAGACGAGATGGCGCTGCGCCCGGTCTCTTCGGACTTCGAGGCGTTTCTGCGGCGCTGTGTGCTGGTGGGACGCTATGAGACCGAAGTCCAGAACGCGGAGGCGGACGGCAGCCAGATAGAGGGCGAAGTGCGGCGGATGGTACGGGGCATGAATCTGCCGCCCGCGCTGCTAACCGGGCCGCTGCCCCGCAACGACAGCGAACTCTACGAGCGCCTGGCCGCGTTCGACCCACAGGACGCGCAGAGCCTGTGTCACCTGGGCTGTGCGCGGCGCAGTCGGGGCGATGCGGAACGGGCGCTCGACTTTTTTCACCGGGCCAGTGAGGCCGCGCCCTGGGCAGGCGATCCCTGCTACCTGGTCGCGGACGTCTATCGGGATCGCCGTCAGTTCGACCGCGCCGTTCAGGAGTGGTGGGCGGTGGTGCAGTGTCTGCTCCCCCTTTGCACCCGCACCTGGGAGTGGGACCTGGGCGAAGACCATCCCGAGGCCGACATCTACGAGGTGGCGGCGGACGGCCTGTCGCAGTATGAGAAACACGCTTCTTCCGAAATGCGCTCCGATCCGCTCTGGAATGCCGTTGTGCAGCAGGACCCCTACGACCCGGACGTGCGCGAACGGCTGGGCCACGCGCTGCTGGCGCAGGGAGAGTTCGCCGGAGCCGAACGCGAATATCTCAACGCACTGTCGCTGTGCGGTTCGGAGCGCAGCAAGCAGCCGGAGCGTCTCTACGACGCTCTGATCGCCCTCTACGACCGCCAGAATCGTCCCCAGGACGCCCTGCTTGCCCGCCACGACCGCAAACTTCCCCGCTCCACTGTCTGAACATCTTTAGGTGAGGAGATTCGCGAATGCAAGAGGCATTATGCCTGCTTTCAGAACTGGATGAGGAAGATGTCGCCTGGATCATGGAGCAGAGCCGGGAACAGCAGGTCATTGCCAACACGCTTATCATTCAGGAAGGCGAGAGACCGGAAACGCTGTTCATTATTCTCGAAGGGTTGGTCGGCATCGAGATGGATGCGATTGGGTCGCAAATGATCGCGTTTCGCGGCGCAGGAGAACTTCTGGGCGAGATTTCGTTTCTGGATGGAGAAACAGCCTCCGCGACCGTCAAAGCCGTTGAAAACAGCCTGTTGCTCGCCATCCCACGTTCTCTCCTTGACGTTAAACTCGCGGAAGACCCCTCCTTCGCGGCACGTTTCTACCGTTCCTGTGCGCGAATTGTCGCCCGCCGACTGCGCGATCGGGTGGGGCAGGTAGGTCAGCAGGTTCAGGAGAAGTCCCAGCAGGCGAGCGCTGTCACTACGGCCTGGGGACGTGTCTCCGGGGCCATCGAAAGTATGAAAGAGCAGCTCCGCAAGGCAGATCAGGCGGCCATACGCAATCAGGGCGAGGTGCCGGAGGAGCTGGCGGCAGAGGTCGTGGAAGGGTTCGCGCAGGCGATGGCGTTTCTCAATACGGAGGTCGGGGAGGCCAGTGGCCTGAGCGCCTCTGTGCAGCAGGAAGTCGGTCAGTAGCTTCAGCGGGAGATGCTGCCCTATGTGCTGCTGACCCGTATCGGAGAGCGTTGCTACGCCAAACCACGCGGCTATGCGGGGGATTTTTTGACCATCGAGTGGATGTATGAGAACAGGCCGCAAGGGGCAGGCAGGCTGGGGCCGCTGATGGATCGCTGCTTCCTGAATGCGGCAGCAGCGCGGGCGGTGCGGAACCGACGCGGCCTGCTGTCGGAACATATCCAGGCAGCACGGCGGCGGGCCGAAGGCCGCCCCGCGCAGATCACCAGTATGGCCTCCGGGCCAGCGGCGGAGCTATTCGATGTTTTCACGACGCTGGAAGACCCAACGCAGATGGTCGCCACTCTCATAGATATTGATCTTCAGGCCCTCGCATTTGTCAGTGACCGCAGCGACCGTCTCAAACTCCGCCGTCAGATGGAGTTTGTCAACGGCAATCTGGTCTATCTCGCCACCGGACGCCAGAAGATCAAACTCAGCGACCAGGACCTGGTTTACAGTATCGGCTTGATTGACTATTTCAGCGATAAGTTTGTCATCGCTCTGCTGAACTATGCCCACTCCGTGCTGCGTCCGGGCGGCAAGGTCGTCCTGGGCAACTTCCACACCCGCAACCCCGACAAAGTGCTGATGGACCACATTCTCGACTGGAAACTGATTCACCGCACGGAAGAGGACATGAATCGCCTCTACCAGTCCTCCCATTTCGCGCAGACCTGCACCGCCATCCGTTTTGAGGAGTCCGGCGTGAATATGTTCGCCGAGTGCGTCCGGCAGAAGTAGTTCCGCGCCTGAACGCAGGAGGCAGGCGCCTCAGAGTGGAATTGTGACTCACGATGGCGAAAGCCTATTTCGTCTACAAGGAGCCGCGTATTGTCTTCACCGCCGACCGGAACATTGACTTTTCTGTTCACCGACATTGCTGGCTCAACCCGCCTGTGGGACACCGACCATGCCGCCATGAAGCAGGCGCACGAACGACAGGCCGAACTCATCGCCTGTGCGGTACAGGCGGCCAATGGCCATCTGGTGCGTGACCGAGGCGAAGGCGACAGCACCTTTTCGGTCTTCTCCTCCTCCGAAGACGCCCTCTCCGCTGCCTGCGCGTTTCAGCAGGCGCTTCACACACAGACTTGGCCGACTGCCGTTCCCCTGCGTGTCCGCGCCGCCCTCCATCGTGGCCCGGCGGAGTTTCGGGACGGCGACTACAACAGCACGGCGGTCAATCGCTGCGCCCGGCTGCGAAGTCTGGCGGCTCCGGGGCAGACACTGGTTTCTCAGGCGGTGGCGGATGCGACGGCGGGTTCTCTGCCGGAAGGCATGAGTCTGCTGTCTCTGGGTTCGCATCGTTTGAAGGACTTGCAGCGAGCGGAGCAGGTTTTTCAGCTCTGTCATCCTGGGCTACCTGCTGGCTTTCCTTCTCTGCGTTCGCTCGATACCCTCCCCACCAATCTGCCGCTTCAGTTGAATACGTTTATAGGCCGAGAAGCGGAGATCGCGCAGTTGTCGGCGCTGCTTCGCACACAGCCACAGGTGGACGGCGGACCTTCCACCCGTCTGCTCACGTTGCTGGGGGCAGGCGGTGCGGGCAAGACGCGGCTGTCGGTGCAGGCCGGGGCGGAACTGCTGGACTCCTACCCGGATGGCGTCTGGCTCATCGAACTGGCGGGAATTACGGACGGAGTGCTCCTCGCCCAGACTGTCGCGACAGAACTGGGACTGCGGGAAGAGCCAGGCCGCAGTCTTCAGGATACTCTGCGCGGCTACCTGCATTCGCGCACCCTGCTCCTTCTGCTCGACAACTGCGAACATCTCATCGCGGCATGCGCCGCCTTCGCCGAGACCCTGCTGCGTGGCTGCCCACATCTGCGCTTTCTGGCGACCAGCCGCGAACCGCTCAACATTCCCGGCGAGACCCTCTGGCGCATTCCCTCCCTGTCGCTGCCTCCCCAACTTTCTGTCCTGACGCCCGACGTCGTTCAGTCCTCCGAAGCGGCGCGGCTGTTTATAGACCGCAGTCAAGCCGTTTCCCCCGGCTTTCAGATGACCGCGCAGAACGCTTCTGCTATCGCCCGCATCACCCGTCGTCTGGACGGGATTCCGCTCGCGCTGGAACTGGCGGCGGCGCGTATCAAATCCCTTTCGGTCGAGCAGATCGCCGAACGCCTCGACGACCGTTTTCGCCTCCTGACCGGCGGCAGTCGCACGGCGCTGCCGCGTCAGCAGACCTTGCGGGCGCTGATAGACTGGAGCTACGATCTGCTGAACGCTCAGGCGAAAGTACTGCTGGCCCGGCTCTCGGTCTTCGCGGGCGGCTGGACACTGGAAGCGGCGGAGAAGGTGGCCTCCAGCGCGATGGAGAGCGCGGAGGAACTGGCGGTATGGCCCGCGCCCGATCCGGCAGGCGGGCTTCAGACGGAGATTGAAGAGTGGGAGGTCATAGATGTCCTGACCGCCCTGGTGGACAAGTCCCTGGTCGTTTTTGAAGAGAGCGGCGGCCTGCCCCGCTATCGGATGCTGGAATCGATTCGCGAGTACGGGCGGGCAAAACTAAAAGAATCCGGCGAGGAGCCTTGGATACGCTGGCGGCATCAGCACTATTTCAGCCGTATGGCCCGTGAGGCGGAGGACAACTTCAGCACTCCACGACAGGCCGAATGGCTGCGTCAACTGGAGGCCGAACATGACAACCTGCGTACCGCGCTGGACTTCTGTCTCGCTTCCCCCAACGGCAGCGAAGCGGCAGCGCACTTTGGAGCCAACTTGCAGCAGTTCTGGTGGCTGCATGGGCATCTCAGTGAGGGCCGGAGTTCGATTCAGGCGGCGCTGACTCGCATCGAGGGACAGCCTCCGAGGAAAATCCAGGCCCATCTCCTCAACGGCCTCGGGGTCATTGCCAGTATGCAGGGCGACAACACGGAAGCGACCACACGCTACGAACAGTGTCTGGCGATTCGCCGCGCCCTCCACGATACGGGCAGTCTCTCCTCCGTGCTGACCAATCTGGGCAATCTGGTGCGGAATCAGGGCGACTATGCCCGTGCGGGCAGCCTCTACGCAGAGGCGCTGACGCTGGATCGGGCCAACGGCAGGCCCGGTGATGTGGCGATTACGCTGATGAGCCTGGGCAATCTGGGCTGTGTACAGGGAGATATGGAGAAGGCGCAGACCTTCTATGCGGAGTGTCTGGCGATAGAGGAGGAGATTCAGGATCAGAAGGTGCTGGCGATGGTGCTGAACAATCTCTGTGTCGTCGCGACCGCACGGGAGGAGTACGCAGAGGCTCGCGCCTATGCCGAACGCTGTCTGAGCCTGCAACGCACCCTCGATCATCAGCAGGGGCTTATTCTGGTGCAGGGGCAGTTAGGAAGCCTGCTTACAACCCTCGGGGAGATAGAGGCTGCCCGCAAGGCGCTGACCGAGTGTCTGACACGCTGCCGCTCTCTTGGAGACAGATACGCTTCCGTGATGGCACTGGAAGGTTATGTCGTTTTCGCGCACCGTACAGGCCGCCTGGGTCTGGCTGTCCGCTGTCTGGCGGCCACGCAGGCGCTTCGCGTCGCAATGGGCTTTCCGGCCTTTGCTTTTACTCGCACGACCCTGGAGCGTGTTCAGGCCGAGTTGGAAACCCAACTTGACCCCGCCGTTTTCGCCGCGCTGATGACGGAGGGAGCAGCCCTGTCACTGGACGCCGTCCTGGATTTGGCCCTGACGAACGAAGCGACGCACTAGTCGGGTAAGAAGGCGGCAAGGGCTTCGTTGGCGAAGAGCAGGCCGCGATGCGTGAGGCGGAGCGTGTCGGATTCCAGTGTCAGCAGGCCCTCCGCCTGAAGACGCGCCACCTGCTGCGCGAAACGGGTGAGGGGTTCGACGCCGAACCGGGCGCGAATGCGCTCCAGCGGCAGGCCGTCCCGCAGCCGCAGACCCAGCATCATCGTCTCCCCGAGCGCTCCATCCGCGTCCAGACACTCCGATTCGACGCTCAGGTCGGTTCCCATTCGCACTTTTGCCGCATACCGTGCGGGCAGTTTTTCGCGTTTCCAGCGACGTCCGCCGAGGTACGAAACCGCTCCCGGCCCGATACCCAGATACGCCT
Organism: Chthonomonadales bacterium; assembly: GCA_038231295.1. Taxonomy (GTDB): domain Bacteria; phylum Armatimonadota; class Chthonomonadetes; order Chthonomonadales; family Chthonomonadaceae; genus JANXLO01. The sequence continues at coordinate 9,621 of JBBRLP010000010.1, read as the reverse complement.
CGTTGCGCCAGTAGACCTGATTATGCCGGGAGCGAAAACCGGGCCGAGCGAAGTTGCTGACCTCGTAATGCTCCCGGCCCGCCGCTGTGAGCAGGGCGATACTGCGCTCATACATGGCGAGTTCGTCGTCTTCGTCGGGCAGATCGAGGCGGCCTCCGGCGTGAAGGCGCTCGAAGCGCGTTCCCAGTTCGAGGGTGAGGGCGTAGAGGGAGAGATGGTCGGTGCCGAGGGCCAGCGCCCGTTCGAGGGTCGTCTCCCACAGGCGGATGTTCTGGGTGGGCAGACCGAACATCAGGTCGAGGTTCAGATTTTCAAAGCCCGCTGTTCGCGCCGCCGCGACGGCCCGTTCCGCCTCGCCTGCGGTATGAAAACGGTCGAGGGCGACGAGCAGACCGTCGTCGAAGGACTGCACTCCGATGCTCAGACGATTGAAGCCCGCCGCCCGCATCGCCGCGAACTTCTCCGCATCCGACGAGCCGGGATTGGCCTCGCTGGAGATTTCCGCCTCCGCCTCCACGTCGAAACAGTCCTGCACCGTTCGCAGGATCGCCGCCAACTGCTCGCCGCTCAGAAACGTCGGTGTCCCGCCCCCGAAGAAGACGGTCGGGACCGAGACCGCTCCCGTCTCCGCCGCAATCTCTCCTGCGGCCCGCTCGATGTCCCGCTGTATCGCCGCTACCGTCTCCAGCACTAACGCGCTCTGCGCCCGTTCGACGAAGGTGTTGAAATCGCAGTAGGCGCAGTGCCGTGCACAGAAGGGAATATGGACATAGACGGCCAGCGAACGGGTGACATCGGGCATAGAAGACTCCTCTGCCCTATTGTACACCATTTTCAGAAGGGGGCTGAAACGCTGGAAAGCCGGAAGAGGAACCCCCTCACTCTCTCACGGGAGGTTCCAGAGGCGGACGGTGGTGTCGTCGGAGCCGGAGAGGGCGCGGCGGCCATCCGGGGAGAAAGTGACGGTGGTGACCGGGGCCGTATGGCCGTTAAGCCGGGTGATTTCGCTGCGGCGCGGAAGGTCCCATAGGCGAACGGTGGCATCGGAGCCGCCGGTGAGGGCGAGACGACCCTCTGCGGAGAAGGCGACACAGAGAGGCGCGTAACCGCCGAAATCGAAGCTGTCCACTTGCTGTCCTGTCTTCAGATTCCAGGTGCGAACCGTGTGGTCGTCGCCGCTGGAGAGCAGGCGGCTGCTGCCCGGCAGAAAAGCCACCTGCGTCACGCTGCCGTCGTGCTTTTCGATGCCTCGCTCCAGAGCGCCTGTCTCCAGATTCCAGAGCCGGAGCCAGCCATCCTGCCCCCCGATAGCGGCGCTTCGGCCATCCGGGGCGAGGGCAAGGCAGAGCATGGGAGCGGCGTACTGGTTTTCCTGAAAACAGCGCAGTTCCTGTCCGGTCTCCATGTCCCATAGCCTCAGCGTCCCATCGCTGCCAGCGGACAGGAAGCGGCGGTCATTCGCGACAAAACGTATTGCTTCGACGGTCTCCGTGTGTCCGGTAAAGGCGCGAATCTCCTGGCCCGTTTCGATCTCCCAGCAGCGCAGCAGGCAGTCACTGTCCCCGGAGAGCGCGTGTCTTCCGTCCGGAGCGAAAGCCACACAGTGAATTTCGGCGGTGAGGCCGACGAAAAGACCGATACGCCGCCCGCTGCCGCCATCCATGAGCGGCGTCGCGAAGTCCCACTGGCCGGGGGTAATACGGCTGTTTTCTTTGAGAAAGGCGACGCTGCTGAGGGAATCGAGGGGAACCGCGAAGTAGCCGACCTGACTGCGCGTCTCCAGGCTGTGCATGGCAGGCGGCTGCTGCCCGGCGGCGGTCATATTCTGCGCGGCTTCCGGGGTGACGCCCAGAACGCGGATACGCCCGCTGCGGGCGCTGAACTGGCGAATCTCCTGCCCGGACTGAAGATTCCAGAGACGCAGGGTGTTGTCGCTGCTCCCCGAGAGCGCAGTCAGTCCATCGGGCGAGAACGCAACGCTCCAGAGGGTATCGGTATGTCCGGTCAGGACATGGCGCTGCGCTTCCGATACCTGCGGCGTAGGGCGGGCAGGCGGAACGGTAACCATAGGTTCCGCAGTGCGATTTCCAGGAGAGGCAGAAGGCGCGGCGGGAACGGTCTGCGTCTGCTCGTTCTTCCGGTATTTTTCGGCGGCAAGCAGATCGGGTTCCACTTCGGCGTCCGGTACGCCGTCGGGATTGAGCAGGAACCCGACGGTCTCGGCCAGGCTGGTAAGGTGCGGCTCCAGTGGCTCCGTCAGCGCATCCAAAAATTGGACCGTCGGAATATAGTAGCGCAAAGCTCCGGTCGGGAAAATCTTTTCGATACGGAACGGCACGACCTGACGCCCGTCGTCACACGCGAGCTGAATCTCCCGACGGACGTGCGGCGACTGATTGGAGCTTGCGGAAAAGACCAGCACCACGAGACGGCAGGCTTCGAGCGCCTCTACAATCGCTTCGTCCCACTCCTGCGCCGGATGGATGTCGCGGGAAGATATCCAGCATCGGATGCCGTGCTGCTCCAGCGTCTCGCAGACTCTGGTGGCGATCCGAATATCCTTGGAAGAGTGGCTTATAAAAACGTCACAGGTCAACCCGATCACCCTCGTGCATCTCTGTTCTGTGCCGCCGGACCTCCCTGATAGCGCAGGTCTGCGTCAAACAGCTCTCATGGTATCCGCTAAATCCGCCGAATATGGTAAGCCATCTGCGAACCAAAGCCCTTTGCCAGCGTCAATGTCCCGACAGGTTCGCAGGCGAAGTCGGTCGGCAGCAGGGCATGATCCAGCGGCTGCGTCCGCTGGGCGGCGACCTGCTCGGCGGTCACCAGCGCGACAAACTGCTCACTCGCGTAGATATGCCCCGGCACCGTGACGGGTTCGAGCCGTGCCGTGCGGTTGACATGCGCTCCGTAGAAGTTTGTGCGCTGTGTAATGGGGTCTACGCCCTCGAACACCGGTCCCGCATGGAGACCGATACGTACACTCATTCCCGAAGGCAGGCCGAGGTCACTCCACTCTGTATTACAGACCACATCCTGAAGCGCCAGCGCATACTCCACCATCGGCAGAGCGTGTTCCATGACGGCGAAAATGGCGTCGCCCCAGGTGTTGACGAAACTCGCCTGGGGATGCAGACGCGAGGCCACACGCTCCAGAAAGGTATACATGAAGTTGGGCATTCGGCCCTCATCCAGGTCGCTGTACCCGACGACATCGGCGAACAGCATGGTCTTGATCTGCCGTTTGCCGGAGTGCGTCGGCTCGTGATGCACCGGACGCACCACCGGGACAGGCTGCGGCAGATTCGCCGGAACGGGCGTACTCTCCAGTATCTCCTGCATAGGCACAATCGTCATCCGCTCTTTTTCCGGCCAGCGTGCGACCAGATCGGAAGTTCCGCCGATGCGGCCTCCGGTCTTGCAGTCCCAGACCGAGAGCAGATAGGGATGGGTATGCAGCGTTCTGGCCCGCAGGTCGGCGAAGCCGTGAAAAATCTGCCCCAGAAACTCGAAGAGAACCTCATCCCCCAGTAGCGGCTCTTCCGTTACGAAGGTGACCGAGCGGGCCAGTTTCAGCGCGTTGTGGTAACGGGTCACCCAGCGCGGCCCCGCATAGGAGACGCAGGTATGGATGAAGTCGTCTTCGGCGAAGGGCAGAATGATATTCATCTCTGCGCCCCGCGCCTGCATCGCTTCGATAAAGAGCAGGTCGGAGCCGCAGCAGGCGGAACTGTAGCCGATGCGGGCGTCAAGCCTATCCAACTGCTTTTCGATTTCTAACCGAACGCGGGACTCGAGCCAGGCCGGAAAACGCGGTTCGGTACGGTCTGCGGAGTCGAGCATATGGCCTGCAAAGACCACGACGGTGGGCGGTTTGAGAATGGAGAACAGCGGCGCGGGAACCGGGAATCCATTTCGTTCCAGCAGGCGCAACTGCTCCAGCGAGGAGACGATCATAGCGTGACGGTCTTCCGCGAGGGTCGCGGCGTGGGCATAGGCGGTAATGGCCTCTTCTTCGCGTCTCAGCAGCAGCAGCGCCTCCCCGACCGTGGCATGATGCCAGTAGTTTTCCGCGTCTCCCTGCTGTTCCTGAATGCGGCAGAGCAGAAGCACCTGCGCGGCGAGTTCCCGCGCTTTGTCCGCCTCCCCACTGAGCCAGGACATCGTGGCGGCGTTGACGCCTGTCCAGGTTCCCCGCGTCGCAAAAAAACTGCGCAGATAGGCGTCCCGGGTGCGGCGGGCGTCCAGTGGCTTCCCGGTGCGTATCCAGAGTTTTTTGTAGGCGCTCGCCAGCAGGCCAAGCGTCTCCTCGTCCGGCTCATTGCTCTGATCCGGGTCGGTCATCACGGTGCGAAGCTGCCGCAGAAACCGCGCCAGACTGTCGAGCGTCTCCAGCGTGGGAGGAGCTTCCGGGTGGGCTTTGCCGGTGCTGTCCACGACGCTTACCAACTCGGAATAGATGCGGTGCAGGACGGAGTCGTCGGGGCGGGCTTCCGAACAGAGCGGTTCCAGAATTTTGCGGGCCTCATCCAGTGCGCCGGTGCGGATGAGCGCGAGCGCCGAGACCTGTTTCAATTTCAGGCTGTCCGGATACGATTCTAGCCCTGCACGCGCCATATCATGCGCGAGAAAAGCCTGTCCCTGATCCAGAATCTGAAGTGCGGAGCGTTCCCACTCGGCCCGACTGTGCGGAGTGGGATTCAAAAGAAAAGACGTTTCCAACGGTATGCCATAAGATGCATCAGACATGTGTAGAAGTACCTCGCAGGGATGACAATTCCCGGTATGTGCCGCTTTGCGGAGTTTCCTGCCTCGCGACACCGCAGTCACAGCAACGGTTAGGCTTTTTCGATTCGGTAGCCAAGCGCCAAAATAACCTTCAACGTTTCGAGCGCGGTGTTGCGGTCGTATTCGCGCTCGGTTTCCGACAGCGCCTCATAGGGAACGAGGCCGGGATGCTCCTGAAGGTTATCATCCCGATTCGGCCCGAATTTCCAGCCCTCTGCAAACCGCTGACAGGCCCACACCGCGTGGGTGTTCGCCGCCAGCATCTCGGTCAAATCCAGCAGTTCCGACGGCAGGACAACACCCCGCGTATCCATCGGCTCAGGTTGATAGGTCAAGGTTGTTTCCCGCCTCTCCGTCCACCCGCCTATACGATTCAACGCGGGGAGGAGACTCCTTCTTGTCTGGAGAACTCGTATTTCACGCCGTCTCCTCTGGAGCCGCGCTGACATTATTACTAAGGAGTTTACCACAGATGCCCCTGTTACATCTATGCCGCCCGGAGGAGTGGGAACACGCGCAGGGAGAGGGAGCCTATCGCACCGACAGTCTGGCGACCGAAGGCTTTATCCACTGTTCGACACCCGAGCAGATCGTTGCGACCGCACAGCGCCATCGCGCCGGACAGCAGGGGCTGCTTTTGCTGGTGATAGACCCGCAGCGCGTCCGGGCGGAGATACGGTATGAGGCCGCGAAAAACGGCGAATCCTATCCCCATATCTACGGCACCCTGAACACCGACGCCGTCACGAGCGTTCAGCCCTTTCCCCTCCAGCCCGATGGCACGTTCCGTCCGCCCGTCCTGCCCGCTGAAAGCTGAAAACGCGCTGTGAGGTTACCGGGGATTTCAACTGCCGGGCTGTCCTTCCCTCTCCGGGTTCACGGCTTCGCAGGGGGCAGCATCGCAGTCATGGGGTGCGCTCCCGTTCGCACTTCGGGGTGAGCATCGGCATAGGTGCGGAGCTGTTTGATGATCGCGTCGTAGGGGAAGCGACCGCCGGGACACCAGGTCATCCGCAGGTCACGGTGCCGCTTGACGTTCTCCGGCGGGATATGGTACTTCGACATGAGTTTTTCGCACAGCATCAGCAGTGAGGCCATCTGTGGCTTCGTCGGAACCTGCGGCTGCCAGCTTTTCGGGTCCGCCGTTGAGAAGGCTCCGACCAGACAGATACCTAGCCAGTAGTTATGCTTCGGGCAGTGTGCGCCCTGACAGTGTTCCGGGCGTCCGGGCTGAATGGTGCCGTCCGCCAGAATCACGTAGTGATATCCGATATGGTAGGTCTTGCCTTTGTACTCAATTGCCCAGCCCGGATGATCTTCCTCGTGAATGTGATCCAGAATCTTCTCATCTACGAGCTTGCCATGCACACGGCCCGGCGTATTGGAGTGATGCAGGACAATTCCCGGCGGGTCCGGCAGAATCTCCGTCGCGACAGGCGGGGGCGGCAGGGCCGGGGGCTTCACGGGCAGGCGGTGCGGGCGGCTGACGCGATAGACCGCAAACAGCACCAACAGCGTCATCGCTCCAAGCAGCGCGATCCGCCGCCGTTTCTGCCGGGAGGTCAGCCATTTTCTGCCTGTTTTCCGCGCACCCGTTTCCATGTTTCTGCCTGTTTCACTTTCTGCCCTGACGCCTCAATATGCCGCGTTTTTGTCCTGGCAGGCTACCTACGCCCCTCTAAAGCCCCGTAAAATCGGAGAAACGGGCCATTCTGTCACGGTCTGGTCTCTTTCGCCGCGATTTTCGACTCCGCGTCTACTTTCCCTGTCCGCTCACAGGACACCCTTCTATTCTATACCCTGCCTGAAACCCTGTCAAGTACAATTTTTCGGCCATCCTGCTGCCGAATTAGACGCCGTTTTTCGGATTTTTTGTCACAGGATGCCCTGAAGCTGTCTGAACCTATTGCGTTTCTGTCCGTCATCCTGTATAATCGTAGCGCAAACCGCACCTGTCAAAGGAGAAGGAAAACGATGGCGGACCAGGCCGATACCCGACGCATGCGCCTTATGGATTTGCTGGCCGTGAGTGAAGAGCCGCAGGACCTCGAAAGCCTCGCAGCTACCCTGCGCTGTGACGTGCGTACCATACGGCGCGACCTCGACCAGTTGCAAAGGGTGCTGGAGCGTGTGCATGGCATCGAAGTGCGGCGGGGTAAAGTCCTCGTCGCCAGGGCAGGCTACAGTCCGGGCTATTTTACCGACCAGCTTGGGCGTAATGCAGCGGCAAAAGAGGCGATTGCCCGCGCCATCGTCGGGACACTCGGCGACGATCTTGCCGTTGCGCTGACAGCGGGCAGCACCCCCTATGCCGTCGCCCGTGAAATGCGGCGTGTGGTGGTGGAGGGCGGGCCGCCGCACAACCTCATTGTTTTTACCAACAGCGTTCCCTCCCTGCTCGAACTGGTGGCGGCGGGCGTCTCGACAGGCGTCCTCGGCGAAATCTACGCGCCGGAGGACTGCGCCTTCCATACTCCGGAGTTCCGCAGTGCGTTTCAGCCCAGCCTCGCGATTGTCGGGGCCAGCGGCGTTCTGTTCGGCCCGCAGACCACACAGCACGGCCTTGACCTCTTCTCGCACCGGGCGGAAGAGGCCGCCTTTCTCAAGCAACTGCTCGCCAGCGTGCCCGAAATCATTATCGCCGCCGACAGCACCAAATTAGGCCGCCGTCATCCCTGGAGTTTTGGCGGGACGGTTCTGACCGGCAAAACGGTGCGCCTCGTCACCGATACCCTTACGGAAGCCCAGCATGAGGAACTGAGTCAACTCACGGAACGTCTCGCACTTACCGGCACGACCTTCCGTTTCGAGGCCGCCTGCGGCCCCACCGGCAGCGGAATGGCTGCCGACGGAAGCGCAAACAACGAAGCATAAACGCCTCCCTGAATTCAAAACAGCCTTTCATGCGCGGGGCGCACCCTATTGCATGAAAATACCTAACTCCCCCAAAATTGGGGGAGCGGCTAATTTGCAATCAGGCGAGGTTCACTATAGAGGAGCAAGACTGCTATGTGCGGCATAACCGGATATGTCGGCGGACGTCCCGCCGTGGAAACCGCTCTCAATAATCTCAAACGCCTCGAATACCGGGGCTACGACTCCGCCGGAGTCGCCTATCCCAACTGCAACGGGATTAGCGTCGTGCGGGCGGCAGGCAAGATCGCCAATCTCGAACGTGCGCTCACCGGGACGCCCCATGCCGCCCACGCCGCCATCGCGCACACGCGCTGGGCTACCCACGGACGGCCCAACGAGGCCAATGCCCACCCGCACCGCGACTGCTCCGGCCAGATCGCCGTCGTCCACAACGGCATCATCGAAAACTATGCCGAACTGCGAAAGGAACTGCTGGCGGCAGGCCACCAGTTCACCTCCGAGACCGATACCGAAGTCCTGGCGCATCTCATTGAGGCGAATCTCCCGCCCGCAATTCCCGCCACGGAAGCGGCGCGGTCTGTCGTTTCCGGCGTCGAGGAAGAGATTTTCGCGAACGCTGTTCGCGCCGCCCTGCGCCTCGTCACCGGCTCCTATGCCATCGCGGTCCTCTCACAGGCCAGCCCGGATACTATCTTCGTCAGCCGCAAGGACTCTCCGCTCATCATCGGGCTGGGCGAAGGCGAGAACTTCCTGGCCTCCGACATTCCCGCCGTCATGCGCTATACCCGCTGCGTCGTGCTGCTGGAAGACGGCGATTTCGCCATTCTGACTCCCGACCATGTGCGTGTGACGGATTTGGACGGCGCCCCTGTCACCCGCGAAACGCTCGAAGTCACCTGGGACGATGCCGCCGCCGAGAAGAACGGCTATCCGCACTTCATGCTCAAAGAGATTCACGAAGGGCCGCGCACCGTCCGCGACACCCTGCGCGGTCGTCTGGGCGCGAACAATACCGTCGTCCTGCCCAATCTCCCCTTCACCGCCGCCGACTGGCAGCGTTTTCGGCGTATCTCTATTGTCGGCTGCGGCACAGCCTACCATGCGGGCGTCGTCGGCAAGCGGCTGTTCGAGCAGGTGCTGCGCCGCCCCGTCGAGGTGACCGTTGCCAGTGAGTTCCGCTACAGTGACCCTCTGGTGGGAGAGGATACGCTGGTGATTCTCGTCTCGCAGTCCGGCGAGACCGCCGACACCCTTGCGGCCATGCGGGAAGCCAAAGCCAAAGGCGCGACGACGCTCGCCATCTTCAACGTCGTGGGAAGCTCGCTGGCCCGCGATGCCGATGCCGCTCTGCTCACGCAGGCAGGCCCGGAGATAGGGGTCGCCTCCACCAAAGCCTACCTCGCGCAGTTGACCGCGTTCGCTCTGCTCTGTCTTTTCCTCGCGCAGTTGCAGGCCGATCTACCGGATGCCGAAACCCCGCCCTCCGGCGCGTCCGAAATCGGTCAGACCGCAACGATCCTGACGGCCTTCGCCGACGCCCTGCGCGAACTTCCGACCCTGATCGAGGAGTGCCTGCGCCGGGAACCGCAGATCGCCGCCCTCGCCGAAACCCTCGCCAACCACAGCAGTTTCTTCTATCTCGGGCGCGGCTATGACTTCGCCGCCGCGCTCGAGGCCGCGCTCAAACTCAAGGAGATCTCCTATCTCCATGCGGAAGCCTATCCTGCCGGAGAAATGAAGCACGGCCCGCTCGCGCTCGTCGAACCCGGTGTCGCCATCATCGGATTCTGTACACAGCCCGCCACCAACGAGAAGATGTTCAGCAATCTCAAGGAGGTTAAGGCCCGCGAAGGGACGGTCATCACCGTTCTTCGCGATGGCGACCCCGTTCCCGACGGCTCCGACGCCGTGATAACCGTTCCTGCGACCCTCGACGCCTTCATGCCCATCGTC
>JBBRLP010000009.1:0-75623 GCA_038231295.1 Chthonomonadales bacterium | reverse complement strand
TCAAAATCCTGCACCAGCGCCGCGAAAACGACGCCATCCAGACCCTCGACCCCAAAATCTACAACGACACCGCCTGGTACGCTGGAGCCGTCCTCCTCCTCGGCGACCTCGTAAAATGACGTGCCTCAGTAGCCTCCCGGTCGAAGCGCCGGTTTGAGGAGAGCGTCTAATGGGCAAATCAATTGAACACCGCACAAATCTAAGCAGGAATCCAGCAGCAGATTGTGTGACTTCTATGCGATTTGTCTATTAAGTCGTACATATCACAGCCGTCTGCTGGTGGGCATTCAAAAGAGACAAACTTAGAATCGAGCGGAATACACTGGAAGCGTTCGGCAGTAAACTGTACACCGAACTCTACATTAGTGAAGTGGCCTGCCGCTGGCTGCAATCGCATCTGGAAACGCGCCATGCGACTGCTTATCGCCTGCAGGGAGCGGTTGTGCAGAAACGTGACATCGCGAAACTCACCCGGCTGATAGGCAAAAAGGACTGATTTCATGAGTGATTATAGTGGGCGGATTGCCCGTTTGCAGGCGCAGATGCGGGCAGAGGGCGCAGCCCTGACGCTGCTGGCAGGCACAGACCAGATGCGCTATCTGACGGGATGGCGCGAGGGCGGGCATGAGCGTTTTGTGGGGCTGTTCGTTCCGGCGGAGGGCGCTCCCGCGTTCGTCGTGCCGAAGATGAACGCGCCGCAGGCCCGCGAGACCCCGGTAGGTATCGCGCAGGTTCTCGGCTGGGAAGACCATACGGGCTGGCAGGGCGATGTGGAGACACTGCTGGCAGGATGGGGCATCGGGATGGAGAGTACGGTTCTGGTGGACGACGAACTGCTGAGTGTGCATCTGCTCGCCCTGCAAACTCTCTGCCCCGGCACGACGTTCCGGTCTGCGGGCGCGATCATGGCGTCTCTGCGCCAGATCAAGACAGAGGCGGAACTCACGGCGATGCAGCGTGCTGCCGACATGATTGATGCCATCTACGAGGAATCGCTCGGCTGGCTGCGCGAGGGGATCACGGAGATTGCGTTCCACGACCTGATTCTCGCCGCCATCAAGCGTGAAGGCTCCCGGCCCTCCTTCTCCCCGCTCATCTGCTTCGGAGCGAACGCCGCCCTCCCGCACCACCATACGGGAGAGGCCGCGCTGAAAAAGGGCGATGTGGTCATCATTGACATCGGCTGCATCTCCGATAACTACGCCTCCGACATCACCCGCACCGTCGCGTTTGGCGAACCGACCGACCCCGACGCGAAGCACGTCTACAGCATTGTGTCTCAGGCGCATCTCGCCGCCCGTGCGTTCGGCAGGCCCGGTGTCAGCGGCGAGGCGACGGACGCCGCCGCCCGCAAGGTCATTACCGAAGCGGGCTACGGCGACTACTTCGTGCATCGCACGGGACACGGCATCGGCCTCTCCACCCACGAGCCGCCCTATATCGTCAAGGGCAACGACCAGCCCTTGCAGCCGGGGATGTGCTTCTCGGTTGAGCCGGGCATCTACCTGCCGGGGCGGTTCGGCGTCCGCATCGAGAACATCGTCACTGTGACCGCCGACGGTATCCGCTCCCTCGACGCCGACGCCCTCACCGAACTGCGCGTCGTCCCGGCGTAACAGCGCAAGGAAAACGCGGTCTGTGCGTCGAAATGAGTTCCGGTTCGCCGGAGAACGGCGGACGCACTACTTTACAACGAGGAGAACACTTCCCTATGGCGGATGTCACGATTAGTCTCATTGGAAATGGCCCGATTATGGTTGAAGGCCCGATCACCCTGCTGGATGCGAACGATCAGCCGATGGAAGTCACGGCGGGCAAGGCCGTCTTCCTGTGCCGCTGCGGACAGTCGGAGGAGAAGCCCTTCTGCGACGGAACCCACAAACGCTGTGGCTACGTCAGCGAGGTCATCGCGGCGGCCTCTGCCTGACCCACACTCTATTCGCTCTGGAGACCGGCAAAGCCAAGCGTCGCCAGAACGGTCAGAGCCAGAACATGATTGCCGACGGCGTTCAAATGGACGCCGTCGGTTGTCATCTGGAAGTCGGGATTGGCGGAGCGTCCGGCGCGAATGGCCTGGATAAAATCGTCGTGCGCGGGAGCGAGATGCGTCTGCCGGTAGGCGGCGACGCGCTGCATGGCGGCGACGTACTGCGTTAGTTTCGCATTCGCCCGGTTGTCGGGATTGTCTACGTCCTCCCCGATGACGGTGGGCGTAATAAGCACGATCTCCGCGTCGGTGCCTTCCCGAAGCGCGTCTACCATCCTCCCTACCGTCGCCTCGTAGACATCCACCGGAACCCCGTTGGGACCGTCGCCCTCCGGGTATTCCCGCTCCGGCTCCCAGCCTCGAAAACCGTGCCAGACATCGTTGATTCCCACATTGATCGTGACGACATTGGGCCGATGTGCGATTACATCCCGCTCAAGCCGCGCCAGCATATCCGGGGCCTTGTGTCCGCCGATCCCCGCGTTGACGACCCGCACATTGCGCTCCGGATAACCCGCATGAATGAGGTTCTCCATCACCTTTACATAGCCGCCCTCCGCCTGCGTAATGCTATCTCCCAGACAGACCAGCGTCGCGTTGCGCCCCAACAGAAACCCGTACTCCGATGCCATTATACCTGTCTCCTCTCGCCTCGGTTGCTTGGAAATAGTGTAGCGCAAAAGCAGCCCAAACGAAAACCGGGCCGCCTCTCTTGCTGAGAGGCGGCCCGGTTTCCCGTGCCTGGTCTTAGCCCACAGAGTTTTCCGCGAGAAGACGGCAGCGTAAATTAACGTCCGTCAGAGCCTTGCAACTTGACCAGTTTGTTGTAGAGGCCGAGAATCAGGATAGTCGGCGCCCAGTGTCCGACGAAGTTCGCGCTCTTCTCTTTGCCCTTCAACTGAAGGGCAAGCGAGACGGCGATAGAGCCGACAGCGGCCCAGAGAAACAGGTCAGACGGGAGCTTGGCTGTCTGCTGCTCGATGGAGCGGGCAATAGGACCTTCCCGGTGCTGGGGTTTTGGGGAAGTCTCGGGTTCTGATTTGATCAAATCGCTCATGGTTATCTCCTCGTTCGATGGCCTGTAATCTAAGGCTGTCTGTACGACGTTACAGTAAGAAGAATCGTTCCCCTGTTGGCTAAATCGCCTGCGCAAGTGCAAGCGGAGCAAAACCTATGCCAGACTGTCCTGCGGTTCCTGCAAGGCGCTGTCCGCAAGCCGCGTTGCCCATCCCTGCTGGGAGGAGAGGCGCGGCAAGAGGTGCATCTCCACCTGCCGATGCACTGCCGGCCCCTTCAGACCGCCATGCCGCCGCTCCCACAGCAGTTCCGCCGCCATCGCGCCCAGTGCGTCGGCGGGTAGATGCAGTGAGGTCAGCAGATAGCCGCCGGAAAGGGGCAGGTTGTCGAAACCCACCACAGCGGGCCAGTCGGCGCGAGTGACCTGCGCGTCCCGCAAGGCCGCGAACAGGCCGAGCGCCGCTCTGTCGTTGGCAGTGATGACCGCCGTCACGTCCCGGCGATTCGCCAGCATCCGGGCCACCCCCCGCGCCGTCTCGGGAATCTCCTCGAGAGTTACTTGATGCACGGGATGAAAACTCAGTCCCTCCGTGCTCTCCCCGGCGGCAAGCAGGGCCTTGCGCCATCCCTCTTCCCGCAGGGCCGACCATCGCAATGGGCCGGAAACATTGTCAGGGAGATGCAGACCCAGAAACGCAATGCGGCGATGTCCCAATTGGAGCAGATGCGCCGCCGCCTGCTCTCCCCCCTGAAGATCGTCGTAAGAGACGATGTCCGCGTGGGTATTGTCCTCGTGTCCGGCGAAGCAGACGTGCGGAATGCTCTGTACCGGCTCCCACCACCAGTCCGCTTCTCGATTGCCGGTGACGCCGTAGACTCCCGCAAGCGTCGGAAGATTTCCCTGCTCTGCGACTGCCTGCGCGTCCGGCAACGTGAGCGCGAGAGACGCCCCGCCCAGATGCGCGATTCGCGCTTCGAAGCCCGCCTGAATCGCCTGTTCTGTGCCGATACGCAGGCCGGAGAGCATACACAGATAGAATTCCGAAGTCTCCGCCTGCTTGCGCCCTGCGAAGGTTCCCACACCGGGAACTGAGTAGAGTATTCCCTCTTCCGCCAACTGCCGGAGCGCCTGATGCGCCACATTGATGGAGATGCCATAGCGGGACGCCATCTCTTTGACCGGTGGAAGCGTAGACCCCGGCGCATAAGCGCGGCTCCGACAGCCTTCCCGCAGTGCCGTTTTAAGGCGGTTTTTACGCTGTTCCAGTTCGTTACGTGTCGCCATATTTGCCTTCTTGACAGAAATCCGAAAAACGGATATGATATAGTTATGATACGCAAAAGAATGCGAATAGGGCCGCATCAATCGCTTTGAGAGGATGGTATCCATGCAAAAAATCGTTCTGGTTCTCCTGTTGGCCTGCGCTACGCTTCCTGGTGGCGTGGCTCATGCGGCGGATTTTTACGTCGCGCCGGGAGGCTCCGATCAAAACCTCGGTAGCCTTCAAAAGCCGTTTCGCACGATTGGTCATGCGGCGGTCGTCGCTCAGGGCGGAGACAGAGTGCTGGTGCGGGCGGGTGTCTACCGCGAAACCGTGCAGCCTCCCCATTCCGGCAGTGCAGGCAAACCCATCGTCTTTCAGTCCTACGGCAAAGAGCGAGCGCAGATCAACGGCGCGGATTTGACGAAGACACACTGGACGAAGACGGCGAACGGAGTCTATTTTACCGACTGGCCTGCCGAATACGTCTCCGCGAATAATCAAAGTAACGCCGTTTTTGTGGACGGGAGTATGGTGAATCTGGCCCGCTGGCCCGAAGAGACCCATCACAATCTGACCCGCCCGCAGGAAGGACATATCGCCTATAATACCCGCACTGTCAAGACCGCGCTGAAAGCCCCCGGCCCGGAATACGACATCTATGAGACCACCTTCTATGACCCGGACTTCAACGAGCCGGACGGACGCTGGAAAGGCGCGAAGGTCTGGCTGTGCAATGGCGGCGCGACGGATACGCAGGATGGCGACGGCCTGACCGGGGTCGTGGTCGAGACGAATCAGGCCGCACACACCGTCACCGTGCGTGCGCCCGTCACCGGCCCTATCGGCAAAGCCAATCTGGACTACTCCAAAGACTATCAGATCGGCACGGGCAGCCACTACTACCTTTTCGATCCGCCCACTGCCGAGGGGCTGCGCTTCGGGGGCGAGTTCTGGCACGATCGCCTCCACAAGAGACTCTACCTGCGTCTGCTCGACGGCTCCGACCCCACACCGCATCGCGTGGAGGTGAAACAGCGCGACTACGGATTTCTGCTCGACCCGGATGGGAAAGGGCGCAGCTACATCACTGTGCGTGGGTTCGATCTGTTCGCGTGTTCGGTCACGACCGACAAAGGGCTGGGGAGTGGCATCGGCAATGGGGGCAATCGGGGAGGCGTTGGGCCGTCACAGCATATTCTGCTCGATGGGCTGAACGCCCGCTATGTCACGCACTTCACCGATCAGGGCGGTAATATTCAGACGCAGTGGGGGCAGTCTTCGGGCATCATCGTGAGCGGAGAGGCGTGTGAAATCCGCAACAGCGTCGTGGCATGGAGCGCAGGCAGTGGCATCGTGGTTACCGGACGCCGTTGCCGGGCGATCAACAATCTGGTGCATGATGTCGTCTATGCCGCCACGGACTGCGGCGGAATCAGCACGGGAGCGCAGTACAACGGCAGCGACAGCCTCGACAACGAGATCGGGTACAACACCATCTATAATGTCGGCATTGACGGGATTGAGGCGACTTCCCTCACGAATTCCGACCTCAATCGCCCCGGAGTCGCCCGCATTCATCACAATATCATTCACGATGCCGTGCTGCAAGTCGCCGACAGCGCGGCTATCCACGAGTTCGGTCACGATGGCAAATGGGTACGCATGGATCACAACGTGATCTACGACATCGGCGGAATAGAAGGCGGTTACCTCTACTCCGGGATTTATTTGGACTACGCCCCCAAAGAGGGAAATGCTCCCGCCCGCTATATTTTTGACCACAATGTGATCTACAACGTCTCCCTGCCGATTGAGGTCAACCATCCCTACGCGGTGCTGATAGCCAACAACACGCTCATAGATGTGAAAAAACACGGCTCCATTCAGTCCAACGGCGGCAGCTATGTGGATGTGCTTCTGCGGAATAACCTGTGCAGCAGTCTCTTCACCGGTGTACCCGACCATGCCGCGAAAGACCATAATCTCAACGATGCAGCGGACACCCTCTTCGTGGACGCGGCAAATAGCGACCGGGGCAAGCGCAGCTATCAGCTTGCTCCTTCGGCAATGACGGCCATCGGCAAAGGCGCCCCCACCTTCCTGGAGACACAGCCGACGCCTGACCTCGGCGCTTATCCCGCAGGCAAACCCCGCTGGCGGGCAGGGTACGATCCTGCAGGTGCTCCTGCTCCCGACGCTCCGTTGCTGCCGATTCTGACCGACAAGTTCGCGGCGGGCCAGAACGTATTACCGCAGGGCGATTTCGAGCATCTCGATCCGGTCGGCTTTCCCGTTGGCTGGCAGTGGACACTCTACGGCAATGTCTCCCTGGAGCAGGAGGCAAATGGCGGTCATGTCCTGCATATCGGCCATTCGCTCAAAGACCGGACGCTCCAGGCGTTTGCCCGGGTTCCGCTCTCCCCCGGCTGGAAACATCTCGTTGTCTCCGCTCGGATGAAGGTGAAAAATCTGGTGATGAGTCCGAACGGCCTTTCCGCCGGAGTCATCACGCGCATCATGGATCGTGAGGACAAACTGATTCAGTATGGCCCGAAGCTGCTCCTGAAAGCGGATACGGACTGGACGAAAATGGAGGCAGGCTTCGATCTGCCGCCCGCCGCAGATCACCTCGCTGTCGAGGTCTCGAATATCGGCACGGACGGCGATTTCAGCGTGGACGACATCGCCTTTACGCTCTCTCCCTAGCCACAGACACTGTGTGTCACGTCAACGCGAGAAGCTGTTTGACGAAGGCGGCCTGGGGAGTATCTGCGTTCCGGTCGAGCCAGGATTCAAACAGTTTGCGGCTCTCCGGGGCGAGGATTTCGCCTTCGATCTCCGGTGCACTGCTCTCCGGGCTTTCGGGCGGACGTACAGGCTGTGTACCGTTGTCGGCAGGCGCTTTCAGGGCGAACAGCACCGTCTTGATGCCTGCCTCCATCGCCGCTCCGAGGCACATCACGCATGGCTCCAGCGTGGAGACCAGAATGCCGTCTTTCGCATCAAGAGGCAGGGTGGGCGGTGTCTGGCCGTCGCCGGAAGCGTTTTCAAAGGCGATAATCTCCGCATGAGCGATCTTGCGCTGAAGCCCGTTGACCCGATTGTATTCCCGTGCCACGATGTGTAACGCTTCGCCTTGCCCTCGCGCCAGAACGCAACCGATGGGAACTTCGCCTGCCTCCATACCGTGCTGCGCCTCGTTCAGCGCGGCCTGCATCAGCCCCTCTTTCTGTGCCTATGTCAACATTCCTGCTCTCTCCCTATTTAAATCACCGCACAATGATATACGGTGTCGTCGCGCAATCGTTCGCACTCTTCCGCTCTGCAGAAACTTCGACGGGCGAAAGTCGAATCGGGTATACTGCTTCGGGCGTAAACGGGGTAAGGGAGAGAGTTATCGGCGAGCCGAAGACGCAATTGGGAACGGAAACAGCGACGCGAGGGCGCAATGGACAGTTGATCGCCGCCTATGTGCTGAATCTGCTCTATGCCATGTATATCAGTGGATTGGGCGTGCTGCTTCCGGCTGTCGGGCGGACGTTTCATCTCGGTATGGAGGTGAAGGGGCGGCTGTTTCCGGCGAGTTTTCTGGGGGCGGTGATTGGCGTTCTGGTCACAGGCTGGCTCTCCGACCGTTTCGGGCGCAAGCCGGTGCTGCTGATCTCTATTGGCCTCTATACGCTGGGCCTTGTCTGCTGTGGGGCGGCGTCCTCGTTCGGACTGGCGCTGATGGCGGCTCCGCTAATAGGGGCGGGCAGCGCGGGGATGCAGTCGGTGATGAATGCGGCGCTCTCCGACCTGTTCCCGGAGCGCAGGGCGGTCGTCCTGAACTCGATGCAGGTGGCGTTCGGGGTGGGAGCAGTCCTAAGTCCGGCCCTCGCGCAGCAGTTATTGCAGGCGGGAACCGACTGGCGGCTTCTCTATTTCGGGCTGGCTGCGGGCGTCGCCGTCATGGGGGGCGTTCTAATCGTGCTGCCGATGCGCCGTCCCGACCGTCTGGCGGCGACTCCCACCCCTGCGGTTCTGCTCGCCACACTGACTGCGCCGCTCGTCGGGGCGTTGTGTCTGGCGCAGATGTTTTATGCGGGGGCGGAAGTGGGTTTCTTCTCGTGGATGCCGACCTATTTCAATCTGCGGCTGCCGGGCGGAGTGCGCTGGGCGGGACTGATTGTCAGCCTGTTCTGGGTCGGGATGACGGCAGGGCGCCTCTGGACGGGCTGGCTTCTGGGGCGCATCGCCCTGCTGCCCCTGCGCCGCCGACTGGCAACCGCCGGGGCCGTCTGCGCGACCGTGACCCTCTTGATGCAGTCGCCGCTCACGGTCATGGTCTGGGTGCTGCTGACCGGGCTGTGTTTCGGAGGCATCTATAGCGTGATTCTGGCGGAGGGCGGCGAACGCTTCCCGGAGGCGGCTGGCACGGTGTTCGGCGCGATCTCGGCATCGGGCAATATCGGCGTAGCCTTGTTTCCCTGGGCGATTGGCGCTCTGGTAAACGTGGGCGTGGACTGGCGAGTGGCCTTGAGCCTGCCGCCGCTCTGTGCGGCGGCGGTGGCCCTGAATGCGCTTTGGCTGGAAATGGCGGGGCGACGCACACCGTCTGCCGGATGAGCGCGGCACAGAAACGTGAGGACGACACGATGAGCAGAACACTGGCGCTCGATGTGGGCGAAAAGACAATCGGGGTAGCAATCAGCGACGAGACGGGCAGCATGGCCTTTCCCGGCGAGACCCTCTGGCGTCAGGAGGGGCATAAGCGCGACATGGCCGCCCTGCGTCAACTGATCGCCGACACAAAGGTTGCCGAAATTGTCGTCGGTCTGCCGCTGATGATGGACGGCTCCCGGGGCATTCAGGCGGAGAAGATCGAGGCGTTCGTAACTGTCCTTCGCAACAACGTTCGCATCCCCATCCATTTGCAGGACGAACGCCTCTCCACCCGTCAGGCCGAGCGCGTCCTCATCGCCGCCGACCGCCGCCGCGACGAGCGCAAAAAAACGATTGACAGCATGGCCGCCTGCCTCCTCCTCCAGACCTACCTTGACCGCCGCCGCTACGCGCAGGAACGCGCCGAGCGCGACAGCCTTCTCGAAGCCGATCAAGCGGACAGTGACAGCCTGACAGACTCTTCGGCCTGAAGCCGTTTCAGGGCCAGCGTACCGTCGTCAGACTGCATCCGGCCTCATCTTCTTCGATGGCATCAAGCGAGCCGTAGTGACGGAGCGCCCAGGCGGTGGTTTCGGCGAGCAGAGAGTCGTTGTCGGCCTCGGAGATGTCGCGGAGGCTTGACCAGGTGCGGCGGCGGAGCAGTTCCAGCGTTAGCGCGAGGGGGCGGCGGGCCGTCCAGGCGATGTCGCTCATGTCCACTTTCTCGATCTGTGCGCCCTGTTCGAGGAGATAGGCACAGACCTCTTCCCGGTATGCGCCGAGCGAAGGTGCGAGCAGTCCGCGCTCCACGACCAAACTGTGGTAGAACGCACGGGCAGGCGATCCCTGCCCTCCCTGCCCCGCCATCAGCAGCACACCTCCGGGCTTCAAGACGCGCCTTATCTCGCCCAGAACCCCCTTCCAGTCGGCAATCAGATGCAGGATATGCACGATCAGCGCCGCCTGAAACGCATGGCTTACGACGGGCATTCGGCGCAGATCGCCTCGCGCCGCCCGAAGCGGCAGTTCGCGCTGTTCTTCACGACTGGCCTTCTCCCGGTTCACCTGCATCCGCGCCAGCATATTCGCCGAAATGTCCACCCCCACGACTGGCACACCCAGACGCGCCAACGGCACACCAAAGCGTCCTGTCCCTACTCCCGCATCCAGAAAGACCTCGCCGTGCCGCCAGTTCGCCACATCGCGCATTCGCACACCGATTCGAATCTGCGCCTCCTGCGGCAGGCCACGCGAAATATCGTAGTCCCGTGCGACAGCATCAAAACTCAAGTAGGGTAGTGCAATTGCTTCAGTAACATCTTGCTCCGGCATCGGACAATTTCTTTCTGCATGATAAACTCGTTGGGATACTGTTGGGCTGTGGGGAGTGAAGAAGAGCCTTCAGTAGTGATAACGGCAGGCTAAGATTCTGATCCTGTCCTCTTCTTCAAGGAACTGATACACAAGCCTGTGTTCCTGATTGATACGGCGAGACCAACAGCCAGATAGTTCATGCTTCAAAGGTTCGGGTTGGCCTGTTCCCGTGTAAGGTGTGCGCTGAACTTCTCGAATCAAGGCGATGATTTTGAGCGCAATTTTCCGGTCATGCTCAACCCACCATTCCAGGTCTTCGAAGGCGTTCGCGTCAAATTCCAAGTTGGGCATGGACGTCCTCAAGAGAAATACCGTTGGTACGTTCTTTGGCCTCAAGCACCCGACGTTTCATCGTCTCGCTGTGCAGCAGGTAGGCTGTTTCACGTTCCGATTCGATTTCGCGCCAGAGGGCAATTGGGACGATGACACCGACATTGTTGCCATCAGCATCAGAAATATATTGGATTTCCGTCGTACTCATACAGTCGTTTTGCCTTTCTGTACAGAAACCTCTCCCACCCGCTATCGTCGTTGTGCGTGGGAGGGCAGGGACGCTTACGGGAATCAGTGCTTGAACGGATTGAATTTGCTCTGTATACGCCGTGGAGATTTGGGCCGAGAATCCCTCTTGAGCAAGGACGCATGCCCATTGTTTTGCTCCTTTCTGCACACTCTCTCTATTATAGCGCAACTGGCGGGCTATGGAAATCGGGAATGGGGATGGGGAGGCCGCCGCTGACGATGGAGAGTTGGGAGCAGAGACCGGCGGCGGTCCACTCCAGGGCATCGTAGATGTCTATCGGGGGCGGGCTGTCGGTGAGAATGGATTCGGCGAATTCGCGGCCTATGTGATAATCTCCGCCGCCGTGCGCGGACTGCGTGGCTTCCTGAGCGCGTTCTCGCCATTGCGCGGGGAGAAGGTGATTGAAGTCCGCCAGCGGTTTCCAGGCGCGGTGTTCTTCGGGGCGGTTTTCGCCCAGCCAGACCCTACCGGATTCACCGGGGAAGCGGGCCGCTTCGTAGACGCCGAGAGTGCCTTGCAGGGCGTAGTAGTTCGGCAGGTGCGGGCGGTTGGAGAGCATATCGAGGCGGATTTTGATGAGTTTGCCGCTCTGAAGCTGACAGAGCATTAGCGTGGTGTCGTCGTGGGGATGTTCGGGGTCGGTGTGGCGACCGGTGCCGAGGCAGGTGACGGTGGCGATACGCTCGTCTGGGTTCGCGGCCTGAAACCACTGCATCACCGGGCCAAGACTGTGGGTTCCATAGGTGCAGCCGTTGACGCCGACCTGCCACACCGCCCGCCAGTTCGGGCTGCCATTCGCGTTGTGGTGCAGGGCGCGGACTTCGTGAATATACTCGCCCTCGCCGAAGTAGGGTTCCCCGAACAGCCCCTGCCGCGTCATCTCACGTATCAGCACGTTCGGTTCAAAGTAGCAGTAGTTCTCCGCCAGCATATAGGTCTTGCCGGAACGCAGCACCGCCTCCCGCAACTGCCAGCACTCCTCCAGCGAGACCGCCGCCGTCACCTCCGAGAGAACGTGCTTCCCGGCCTGCAAGGCCAGCACACTCTGCGGGACGTGCAGCGGCATCGGAGTCGCCACAATCACGGCATCCACCACCTCCAGCATCGCCTCAAAATGCGTGAACTGTCGGGGAATGCCGTGCCGTGTCGCCTCTTCCTGAAGCACCTGCGGGTTTAGTTCGCAGAACGCCGTCACCTCGACGCCTGCCACCGCCCGCAGTCCCGACAGGCAAGACAGCCCCCGCTTGCCCGCAATCCCAATCCTCAATTTGTCACTGTTCACGTCCGTCTCCTCACTCCTCGATTAGCACATAGGTCGCGCCGCCGACCAGATGCTCCGGTTCGCCAAGCGCTTTTGCTTTCGGGTCGTCTGCGGTCGGCCAGCCTGTGCGGTTGGTGGCTCCGGGCAGGGTGAGGGCATAGACGCCGTTCTGCGCGACGAGAGGTGTGCGGACGTTGTGCCGATCTACCAGAATAGCCTGAGCGCGGCGGGCCGGAATCGTGATGGCGACGGCCTTCTCCGTATCGGCGAAAGCCATCCAGAGGCGGCGCGACCCGCTCTGGAAGGCAAACAGGTCGTAGCCAGCCTTCCAGTCGGGCTTGAAGGGAGAGTGGCCCTGCAGGAAGCCGACGCCTGCGTTCCCACGCTGCTGAGAAAGCAAGCGGGCATTGGCGAACTCTTTTGTCAGCACATCGCGGTAAGTTGCCAGAGGCTGTTTCGGGGGGCCAAGCATTCCGGAGTAGAGGCCATGCCCGTTGGAGTTGTCGAGTTGGAAGTGAAAGAATCGCTGCACGTTCGCCAGTTTGCCCCACGCGAACGACTGGAGCAGGTAGTCGCAGTAGTCGTCCGCATCCCCTCCGAACAGCCCCTTCGCGTCCACGAAACCCATCTCCGTGATCCAGATCGGCTTCTCCACCCCCAGATAGTCGCGCATCAGTTTGCGGTCCACCATCGTGTAGTCGTACAGGTCGGTGGCGCGGCTGTAGGTATGCTGGTTCATGACATCGAAATAGAAATGGTTCTTACGGGCATCGGGGTCCTGAACACAGGCTTTCAGATAGTCCTCGAAAAAGCACTCCTGCGGTGGATAGGGCGTCGGCGGGCTGAGTTTGTGCGTGGTCAGGTAGCCCTCGACATTCGCGAAGCAGAGACCCGCAAAGACGACCGTACAGTTCGGGTCGGCCTTTTTCGCCGCCAGATAACAGGCTTTCTGGTAGGAGAAGAACTCCCTGCCGCCGCCCTTGAAAAAGGAGTGACCGGGCAAGTCCGGCTCGTTCCAGCTCTCCCAGGCGTGAAAACTGCCTTTGTAGCGGCGAACCGTCTCGTAGACATAGTGTCCGTAGAGGTTTTCCGGACTCCAGGCGGGCATGATCTCGATACCGCGTTGCCCGCCCGCCGAATCACCGCTCTTGACATCGGCATAGCGGGCATCCTCTGCCCACTTCGCGCCGTAGCCGAGCAGCACCAGAAAATCCAGAGTGGGATGCGCCTTCCGCACCCCGACCAGCGCGTTGATGCGCTGCCAATTCCAGCCGTTCGGGTCGTTCCCCTCCTTCGGGCGCACATCACCAAACGTCACATCCGCCCGGCACATTCTGGCCCCGGCATCCAGCATCTTCGCCGCATACTCCGGGTTCGTTCCGATGTTGCCATTGGAACACATTGCGAACGGATAGGGAGGCGCGGGCGCCTCGGCTCGCGCCGCCGTTCCCGCAACCCCAATGCCCGCCAGCACGAATTGCGCCGCAAGGCGACCCCAGTGTCTCTTCCTCATCTCGTTGACTCCCTGCTGTTTATTCCGCCAGAGATTTTCGTAGCGATTCTTACCTCCATAGTTCGTGACGCAGGCCCTTCCCCCCTGCCTGCTGGCCCTCCTCCCCTCCGTCATTTTCTCGTTCTTCTCTGAGCGTTCGGAGGATGGGTTGGGGTCGGACCTCATCCCCCAACCCCCGTTCTCCCGGGCGGTCGCTTAGGCTCCCTGGGAGAAGGGGGCGGTCAGGCTGACTAATTTCCTACCGTGTTCGCTCCCACGAGAGAGACAGGCAAATTGTCCTCCCTCAGGCTTTTTGGGAAAGGAGTGGGGATGAGGGCCAACCCAGGCCACCCTTCGAGCGTTTTGGGTAATGAAGATGTGGGGAGATTGAAAGCCCCCTTCTCCCAGGGAGCTTGCGACCGCCCGGGAGAAGGGGGTTGGGGGATGAGGTCCAAACCAGAGTTGTCCGGAAATGGCGAAAGTGTGTCAGAATCGTAAACAAGAATTTTCTCCCGGCAGTGGGAGAACGCGGGGGTGGGGCGTGAGTGAACCGGAGAGTAAGCCGCAGCGCAAGAACGGACTGCGGACGCGGGCGGAAGAGCGGCGCAAACTGATGCAGGTGCGCCTGACGGTGGCGATTATCGCGGTGCTGATGATCGGGGCGGCGGCGGTGCGGTCACAGTTTCTGCCGTTCCCGCAGGCGCTCAAGCCCGTGACGGTGGAAATACCGCACGGGACGGGCGTTGCCGGGATCGGAGAGGAGCTGGCGAAAGAGGGTGTGGTGCGGAGTGCGCTGGCCTTTCAGTTCTATGTCCGCTGGCGTGGCGTGGGCAGTCGGCTCAAGGCCGGACGCTACGCGCTGTCGGGCAATATGAATCTGGACGAGATACTGCACGCGCTGGAGCAGGGGCCGGAACACAATGGCGACCGTCTGCGCGTCACCGTGCCGGAAGGCTTCACCCTCGCCCAGGTCGCCAATACCCTGAATGCCAAAGGAATCTGCGATGGCGAGACATTTCAGAAATTCGCGGGAGCACCCGATGCCTGGACAAGCTGGGCTTACGGATTTCCGCTGCCCAAAGAGACGCTGGAGGGCTACCTCTATCCCGATACCTATGACTTCGCGCCCGGCACCGCGCCGGGCCAGATCGTGCGGGATATGCTCATGAACTTTTCGCGAAGGTTCGCACGTCCCAAAGAGCAAGAGATCGCCGCCAGCGGTCACAGTCTGCACGAGATCGTTACGCTGGCCTCGCTGATCGAGCGCGAAGCGAAAGTCCCCGAAGACCGCCCGCGCATCGCCGGTGTATTGGAAAATCGCCTCAAGAAGGGCATGAAACTGGAAATAGACGCGACCGTCCTGTATGCGCTGGGCCATCACAAAGACCGGGTGCTGTATAAAGATTTAGAGGTAGACTCGCCCTACAACACCTATCGCCATACGGGACTGCCGCCCGGCCCGATAGCCAATCCCGGCATGGCTTCGCTGGAGGCCGCCCTGCATCCCGAAGGGAACGACTACCTCTACTACGTCGCCACTCGGAGCGGAGCGCATCTCTTCTCGCGGACACGGGCCGAACATGAGGCGGCGATACGCAAGGTTCGAGCGGAGCGCAAGGCGCAGAATGGGGGAGCGGAATGAGCGAGACCCTTCCGCCTGAACCGGAGCCTCCGACAGAAGAGGTGACTGTGACCGTACCCACCGCACCGGAGACTCCTGCCCCCGACCCGCAGCAGCCAACGGCTACCGAAGTTGTGAAAGAGGCGGTCAAGGAGGCTATTACAAGCTCTCCGGAGACCGTGAAAGAGGTCATCGCGGCGGCGGTCGAGGGCCAGACCGTCCCGACCGCGCACCCACCGCGTCCGGGCTGGCTCATCTTCTGCCCGCACCGCATGGTCGAGAGCGTGACGGAACTGCGCCCGCAAGAGCTGCTGGCGCAGGGACTGCGCGGTATCATCCTGGACCTGGACAATACGCTCGTCCTCTGGCATCAGGAAGAGATGACGGCGGAGATTACGCACTGGTTGGAGGAATTGCAGGCGGCGGGGGTGAAACTATGTATCCTGTCCAACTCCGTGCTGAGTACCCGTTCGCAGCGCATTGCCGAGCGTCTGGGTTGCGCCTATGTGAAGCAGGCCGCGAAGCCGAGTCGACAGGGATTCCGCAAGGCGATGGAGGCGATGGACACGACCCCCGCCGCGACCGCCATTGTGGGCGATCAAATGTTCACCGATATTCTCGGCGGCAATCGCAGCGGCATCTATACCATCATGGTCAAACCGATTCATAAGCACGAATTTCCGTATACGCGCTATGTCAGCCGCCCACCGGAGAAACTGCTGCTCAAATGGTTCAAGCGCAAAGGCCATATCTAGCCTCCGGGAACAACAGAGCGTTTTATGTCGTCGAAAGAAAATAGGGGGATTCTCCCTCTCGTGCGTGGCGATACCCGAGTGGTCGGTGTTTTCGGCTACCCCGTCGAACACAGCCTCTCTCCGGCGATGCACAACGCCGCTTTTGCCGCGCTCCGGCTATCCTATATTTACATTCCGTTTCCCGTTCATCCCGACGCCCTCGGTTCCGCCGTCCGCAGTCTTTCTGCCCTCGGCATCGTCGGCGTCAATCTGACCATTCCGCACAAAGAGAACGTTCTGCCTTATCTGGACGCGATCACCGAGGAGGCCCGCGAAGTAGGGGCGGTCAACACCGTTCATTGCGTCGAAGGCCGACTGCTGGGCGATAACACCGATGGGCGCGGTTTTTTTGAACCGCTGCGCGAAATCGGGCTGGAACTGCGAGGCAGACAGGTCGTCGTCCTGGGGGCAGGCGGGGCGGCGCGTTCCGTCGTTTTCCGACTCATCCGGGAAGGGGCGAACGTGCTACTAACCAATCGCACCCCGGAACGCGCCCGGCGTCTCGCACAGGACGCCGCCACCGCCGGGTATGGCGATCAGGTCAAGACACTGGACGGAGATGACAGACGGGAAATGCGTGACGCTATAGCCGGAGCGGAACTGCTTGTCCACACGACGCGGGTCGGTATGCAACCGCATACGGAAGCCCTGCCGCCCGTTCCCCTGGAAGCGTTTCACACCAACCTGCTCGTCTATGACCTGGTCTATAACCCGGTCGAAACAAAGCTTTTACAGGAAGCCCGATTACGGGGCTGTCGTACGCTGACCGGCGTGAAAATGCTGGTCTATCAGGGAGCCGCCGCGTTTGAGCGGTGGACAGGAATATGGCCGCCGACTGATGTCATGGAGGCGGCGGTGTTGGAAGGACTGACATCTGTCCGTCCCGGCTGATGGGATATTAGCCGCCCCCCGGCCCCCAATTCTGGGGGAGCAGGTCTCTTCATGCGATAGGGTGACCGAAAATCCCGGTCGGGTGTGAAAAAGATCACTTGCAACTATAACGACACTGTGTTATAATCGGGCGTTCAAACGAGCGATAATCCACGAGAACGTGAACACGCCGGCAGAACGGCTCGAACTCGCTAATCGAGAGCATAGGTGGAGACACTCACATGGTAATGGCACGAAAAAGCCTGGGCGACTATATGGTGGAGAAGGGGTACGCCTCTACACAGGAGATAGAGGATGCGAAGAAGGCCCAGCAGTCTACGCATGGCGACCTCGCGAAAATCCTGGTAGACCTCGGCCTCAATCCCACGCACGTCTATGAAGCGAAGGCGGCGGAACTCGGTCAGCCCTTCGTGGACCTCACCGTCTACAAGCCCGATCAGAGTGCGCTGAATGTCGTTCCCGAACACGTCGCGAAACGCCACAATGTGCTGCCGGTCAAAAAAGACGGCAATATCCTCTATGTGGCGATGGCAAACTCCAACGACATTACGGCTGCCGACGACCTGCGCCTGGTCTCGCGCTGTACGGTACGCGCAGTTCTAGCCGTTCCCGATCACATTACCGATGCGATTGCCCGTCTCTACGGCGGCTCCACTGGGGGAGAGATCAGCGCCAAGACCGGAATGAACCCGAACAAAGACGGGATGGAACTCGGCAGCGGCAGCATGGCGACCGACATGAAGGAAGCCATCGCCCGCTACGGCGCGGACAAGAGCGCGGACATTGACGCGGACGACGAAAAGGCCAGTGTGGACGGCTCCGACGACGCGCCTATCGTTCGCCTCGCCAACACGATTATTCAGCAGGCGATCAAAGAGCGTGCCTCGGACATCCATATCGAGCCGGGAACCCGCAACATGCGCGTCCGGTATCGCATTGACGGCGTTCTGCATGAAGCCATGCCGATGCCGAAATACCTTCAGATGCCGCTGACGGCCCGCTATAAGATTCTCTCGGAAATGAACATCGCCGAACGGCGCGTTCCGCAGGACGGTCGTATCCCCATCCGCTACGAGAACAAGGACTACGACCTCCGCGTCTCCTGTCTGCCCAACCTGTTCGGTGAAAAGATCGTCATGCGAATTCTCGACAAGAGCAGCATCATGATCGGGCTGAACAAACTCGGCTTTACCCCCGAGATGCAGGCCCAACTGGAAGAACTTTCCAACCAGCCGAACGGAATGCTTCTCTCTACCGGTCCAACGGGTTCCGGCAAGACGACCACGCAGTACTCGGTGCTTAACCGCCTCAACACCGTCGGCGTCAACATCCTGACAGTCGAAGACCCCTGTGAGTACCAGTTGACCGGTATCACGCAGGTGCAGGTGAACAAGAAGGCCGGTCTCAATTTCGCCGGCGCCCTGCGCTCCTTCCTCCGTCAGGACCCGGACATCATTATGGTCGGAGAGATGCGCGACCTGGAAACGGCGGAAATCGCCATTGAATCCTCGCTGACAGGCCACCTTGTGCTTTCGACGCTCCATACCAACGACGCGCCTTCGGCCACGATCCGCCTTATTGACATGGGGATCGAGCCGTTCCTTATCTCGGCGACGATCATCGGTATTCTCGCCCAGCGCCTCGGACGCAAAATCTGTACGAACTGCAAGGAGACCTATGAGGTTCCGGGTTCCGATCTGCGCCGCTTCGGCTTCAAGCCGGAAGACCCGGGTGAGCTGGTGACCCTTGCGCGTGGACGTGGCTGCGAGATGTGCCGCCATACGGGCTACAAGGGCCGTATCGGTTTCTACGAACTAATGCGAATGAACGCGGAGATGGCCGAAATGGTGGTGCGCCGCGCCCCGCTCGGTGACCTGAAAGAGGCCGCCAAAGCCAACGGCATGAAGGAACTCAAGGAAGACGGACTGCTGAAAGTTCTCGCGCAGCAGACCACGCCCGAAGAGGTCATGCGCGTCGTCTTCACCGCCGGTTACTAAACCGCACTTCGCCTGTGTGGAATCGCAGACCAGGGATTGGAAGCGCGATGTAGTGGCTAACGTGGTTCAATCGTACCTTCGAATGGCTTCGTTCTTCCGCGCCGTAGACCGCAATGGTCGGCGGTGCGGAAGGCGTTTCCGTTATGGCTCCCATCGAAACGGGAACCTCCGGTCAGGACGAAACGGCACGGCCTGCGGCAGCCACATCCAACACAGCGAATGAATTGCGGGTTTGCCCATCATTTTGCCGTTGCGTCCGGTGTTTGCCCTTCGGAATTCATTCCGAAGGGCAAACGGATGGGCAAACCCGCAATTCATTCCGATGTCATTCCCGACGGGCATTCCCTTCGTCCGAAGGACGATCCGCCGGAGGCGCGTAGCGAGGAGTGTCAACCCTTTGCCATCCTGCGTCCACCGGACTAAATTGTACACTTGCCTACTACGTACTAATCAGAGCTGCTATGCCGTGGGCTATCCCATTCTGCAAAGGATGTGGCAGGACGGACGGCGTTTATCGGGAGAAAAAGACCGTGTCGAACAATCAGTTCCCCAACAATCCGAACCAGCCCGGACAGGGCTATGCTCCGCCGCAGGGCCAGCCGAACTACGCACAGCCCCAGGCTCCTCCCGGAGTGCCGGGCGTTCCCGGAATGCCGCCCGCACCCATCCAGGCGACCTCGGCGCGTCCCTTCGTCCTCGACGACGCGCATATTGACGACCTGCTCCGGGCCATGAACGAAAAAGGCGCGTCCGACCTCCATATTGCCGTCGGAATTCCGCCCGTCATCCGCGTGGATGGTGCACTCGTGCCGATGCCCTGGGAGAAGATGACCCCGCAGGCCGCGCAGAGACTGATCTACGACATCCTCACCGACGAACAGATTCAGCGCTTTGAAACCGATTTCGAACTGGACTTTTCGTACCAGTTGGCCCGTATTGCCCGTTTCCGCGTCAACGTTTTCCGCGATAAGGGCAACTGCGCGATGGCCTTTCGGCAGATTCCGCAGAAGATCCCCACACTCAAGGACCTGCAGTTGCCGCCCATTTTGGAAGAGCTGACCCACCTACCGCGCGGCCTCGTCCTCGTCACCGGCCCGACAGGTTCCGGCAAATCCACCACGCTCGCCGCGATGATCAATCACATCAATAGCGAGGAGAGCAAGCATATCATCACGATTGAAGACCCGATTGAATACCTGCACACGCATAAATTCTCGGTTATCAATCAGCGCGAAGTCGGGCAGGACACCAAAGAGTTCAAAAACGCCCTCCGCGCCTCCCTCCGCGAAGACCCGGATGTCATCCTCGTTGGCGAAATGCGCGACCTCGAAACCATGCAGATGGCCGTCTCCGCTGCCGAAACGGGCCACCTTGTGTTCGCCACGCTGCATACCAACTCCGCCGCGACCTCCGTCGAACGTATCGTGGACTCGTTCCCTGGAGGGCAGCAGGAGCAGGTGCGCCTCCAGCTTTCCAACAACTTGCAGGCCATTCTATGCCAGCAGTTGATTCCCCGCGCCAATCAACCCGGACGTGCCTGCGCCCTCGAGATCATGCGGGCCTCCCCGGCTATCCGCAACCTGATCCGTGAAGCCAAAGCCCATCAGATCACGTCCATGATTCAAACCAGCGCCAATATGGGTATGCAGACGATGGATCAGTGTCTGCGCGACATGTACGTGCGCGGTGTGATTTCGCTCGACGAGGCCATGACCCGCGCTATGAACCCGACGGAACTTGAGAAGATGATCAAGACCGCCACCACCCCGCAACCCGGCCAGGCCGGCTACCGTTGATAAGTTCCAGGAGAAAACACCATGCCCACCTATCAGTACACTGTTCGTGACGCTACCGGGGCGGTTCGCACCGGAACGTCGGAAGCCGAAAACCAGGACATTCTCAAACGCCGCCTCGTCGAGCAGGGCTTCGCCGTCAACGAAGTCACACAGACGAAGACCGCCAAGAAGAAACAGGGCGGCGGATTCGGGCGCGTCAAACTCAAGGACCTCTCCATCTTCTGCCGGCAGTTCTCCACGATGGTAGACGCCGGTGTGTCGCTCGTCCGCGCCCTCGATGTGCTTGGTGAGCAGACCCAGAACCCGAAGCTTAAGCGCATCATCCGCGAGATCCAGGTGGAGGTCGAAAGCGGCCAGACCCTCTCGAAATCCATGGCGAAATACCCGAAGGTCTTCAACAACCTGTTCATCGGGCTTGTCCGCGCCGGAGAGATTGGTGGTGTCCTCGAAGAAGCCCTCCAGCGTCTGTCCCACTTCCTGGAAAAGGACATGGAAATGCGCCGCAAAGTCAAGGCGGCCATGACCTATCCGGCCATCGTTGTCGTCGTCGCGATCCTGATCGTTCTCGGCCTCTGCACCTTCATCGTTCCGAAGTTCATTGACCTATTCAAAGACCTCGGCGTGAAGGAACTGCCCTGGATGACGCAGGTTCTCGTTGACTTCTCCAACTTCCTCAAAGAGAAGTGGTGGGTCGGCCTGCTGATTGTCGGCGCGATCTGGATGGCGATCAAATACGCGGGTTCGACCAAACTCGGACGGCGCGTCATTGACCGCCTGAAACTGAAAGTGCCTGTCTTCGGCCCACTCGGCCACAAGATTGCCCTGTCCCGTTTCGCCCGCACCCTCTCGACGCTGCTCGTCTCCGGTGTTCCCATCCTCCAGGCGATGGAGACCGTGGCCGGAGTCGTCGGCAACGAGATCATCAGCGAAGCGATCATGAACGCCCGCGCCCGTATCCGTGAAGGAGAGCGCATCAACGAGCCGCTGGAGCGCAGCAAGATGTTCCCGCCGATGGTCGTCCATATGATCTCCATCGGAGAAGAGTCTGGAGCGCTCGATCAGATGCTCTCCAAGATCGCCGAGTTCTACGAAGGCGAAGTGGAGTCCACTCTCCAGTCCCTCACCTCCGCCATCGAACCGGTCATGATCGTCTTCCTCGGCTTTTGCGTCGGCTTCATCGTCATCGCGATGTTCATGCCCCTGCTGAACGTCATCAGCAACCTCTCCGGCGGCGGCGAGGACAAGGACGGCGCGGCCAAAGAGTAGAACGTTCGGGGGTTGTCCGGGGGTTTTCAACCCCCGGACAACTCCTGCCAACCTGTGAGAAAATGAAAAATCCCCTATGAGTGGACCTCTCTGGTTCTGGACGGCAACGGCGTTCGCCTTTGGCATCTGTATCGGCAGTTTCCTGAATGTCGTGATCTATCGCCTGCCGCTCGGCATTTCGGTATCGGAACCGCAGTGGTCGTTCTGCCCGAACTGCCGCACCCGCCTGACCGCCCTCGACCTCGTGCCTCTGTTCAGTTTCCTCTTCCTCGGGCAGAAATGCCGCACCTGCAAGCTGCCTATCTCCTGGCGCTACTTCTCCGTTGAACTGCTCACGGGCCTGCTGTTCGCCGCCCTCACGCTGCGCTTTCAGCACGACGGCCCGACAGCAGTCGCCATGCTGTTCTTCGCGGCCCTGCTGATTCCCATCTATTTCATAGACCTCGCCACTTTCACCATTCCCGACTCGCTCAACCTGCTGGCGTTTTTTGTGGCAGTCGGGCGGGATGTCTACGGCATCGCGAGCCACGAGACGGGGTATGGTCTGCTCTGGGGATGGTTGCCGCGTTCCGTTCTCGGCGCAGTCGTTGGGATGCTGCTCTTCGGCGCGATGCGACTGGCAGGCTGGCTCTGGAAGCGGCAGGAGGCGATGGGGTTGGGCGATGTCTTGCTGGCGCGGGCGATGGGCGCAATGCTCGCACTGCTCGTTCCGGCAGGCGCGAGCGCCCTGCGGCTTTTCCCCATCTGGATACTGCTGGCCTGTATGTCCGGCCTCATTGTCGGCCCCGCGCTCATCTTTTTACGCCGCCGTACCGAAATCGCAGGCGTTTCGGGGGAAATTGAGAGAGGAAATGACGAGGCGACAGCCGAAGAAATAGAGTCGGACGGCTCGTCTCTGGGCCGCGAACTGGCGGACATCGGCTGGTGCCTCGTTCTGGGTGATCTGTGGAGCTATCTGCGCGACAAAACCCGCCGCGAACCGCTTCCCACACTGGTCGCGAGCGAGGAGGACGACTGGAAACCCGCTGCCAGCGCGATTCCCTTCGGTCCTTTTCTGGTCATCGGATTTCTGGCAACGGCCTTCGGGGGCGAGTGGCTGACGGCGCTCTATCTGAGCTACGCGTTTCACGAGAACAGCGCCGTGCCAAAACCGCCGCTGCCACCCTATTAGAGCGTGTTTAGAACCGGGGTTGAAACCCCGTTCTACGTTTACGAAGTCCACCTGCGTGGACTCCCAACGCAGAAGCCAACCGCTCGCTGTGTGGGGGAGCAGCCCGCGAAGGCGGGCTTTGCAATCGTAGACCGGCACTTCAGTGCCGTAGGCTGGCGTATTTGCTAAACACCCTATTAAATTCATCCGCACAAATTTCCGTCAGGAACATACGGCAGAGAGGCATCGTCAAAAGAGACGGTCCGGCGCGTGTGATCGCGTTCCACGCAGGAAGACAGGAAGGGACGTTATGAGAGAGAACAGAAGTGCCCATCGGGGCTTTACCTTGATCGAGCTACTCGTCGTGATCGCGATAATCGCGATCCTCGCTGCTATTCTCTTCCCTGCCTTCGGCCATGTCCGCGAAAAGACGCGCCAGTCCACCTGTATGCAGCAGATGGGAGCGATTGCCCAGGCCATTAAGCTGTATAAAGAGGACAATGGCAAATTCCCGACGGTTATGTGCGCCAACCCGTATTTCACTAATGCAGGCGGTCAGCAGCAACTCTACATCGGCACCGGCACTCCGCTGGAGATAGACCAGGTGCTGGCGCGGCCGCTTATCAAGCAGAAAACGACGGCGACCGGCAAACAGGCGTTTCTCTGCCCGGACAATGTGAATCCGAACCCGACCGCCGTCACCACCGCCGTCTACCCGGCAAATGTGCCGCTGAGCGGTCAGGTGATGAATGCAGGCAAGCCCGCTTACTTCTACACCTACGATAGTTACGACATCGGCCCCGCGCTGGATTCCAGTTTCAACGCCATGCCGCCCTACACCTACGAAGTTCACTACGCGCTCGACTGGACGGGAATGACGGGGGCGAACGACCCGCAGAACCAGTTGAAATACCCGAATCCGCCGGAGAGCAATACCGTCGTGACCTGGTGTACCTATCACTGCGGAGTCGCCCATGCAGGCATCATTCCGGTGCTGATGCTGTCCGGGACGGTCAAGCCCATTCCCGCGAACCAGTTCACGACCAAAGGGCCTCTCAAGTTTAATTTTTAGGCAGTCGGGGTCTCGACCCCGAGCGGAGTGGCGTCCCCTATGTACGCATCTACGGAGAACACTATGGATACCCGGCTCATGCCGCGCCGACGGGCGCACGGTGCATTTACCATTATCGAACTGCTCGTCGTCATCGCGATTATCGCGATCCTCGCCGCCATTCTCTTCCCGGTCTTCGGGGCCGTGCGCGAACAGGCCCGGCAGAGCGGCACCATGAGCAACCTGCACACGGTCTATGTGGGCGCGAAACTCTTCAATGAGGACGAAGGCCACTATCCCTCCGTGCTGTTCGGGTATGCCGAGGCTCCCGATAGCACGATTACGCCGCCCCAGCGTCCCGCCCTGCCCACTGATGTCAACCCGACGCTGAACATCACCTCGATGGAACTGGCAAGAGAGTTCTTCGCGACCAATGTCGGTACGCCTGCCGTCGGCCTCAATCGCGGCTATCTCTATCCCGAACAGGTCAAAGACTATATCACCTTCACCACCCCCGACAACCTCGTGAAGGACAAACGGATGGTGACGCAGGTCTACTATCCCCACAACTCGCTGTACAAGCCCGACCAGATCGTGACCTGGGAAGCGACTACAGGCTCCAGTTGCGCGACGATTGGCGACCGCGACCTGCCTTCGGCCTCCTATATCGGACAGCCCAAGCTCTACTACGTCATGGACAGCATGGACATCGGGCCGCGCCTTGATGCGAACGGCAATATCATGTATGTCTCACCGGGGATGCCGCAGTACGAACTGCACTACAGCCCAGACTGGACCCACAAACTCGGCACCGCCTGTGAGCCGACGGACGCTGCCAATAGCGGCCAGATTGACGTGACCCAACTGAAGTACAAGAATCCGCCGGCAGACCGAACCGTCCTCACTTACGTTACGCAGCACGTCGCGACGGCCAACAGCTCGAAGGTCATGGTCATACTGCTCAGCGGAACGGCCAAGAAAATGGATGTAGTTCAGGCGGCGCGGCTGCTCCCGCTGAACTACAAGCCGTAGGCCGGAACATTCGATTTGGGGATGTCGTCGAAAAGAAGCGATACGATGATTACGCAGGGCGGGAGAGAGGTTCGAACGGTTATGAGTAGAGCAAACTACACAGGGAGTCGCAAGCGCGGCGGACGCAGCAACGGTGCATCGGGCTTCTCGCTTATCGAAATCCTGGTGGTGCTGGTAATTCTGCTCATCGGAATTCTCGCCATCGTGCGGCTGTTCCCTCCGGGCTTCCTGATTATCGGGCGCACCTCCGACCTGACCGTAGGGCAGGCGCTTTCGCAGCAGCAACTCGACACGATGCGGAATATGCTGGCCCCGCCGGAGAGTTTTGGCAATGCCAACCCGGACGGCAGCGTAGATGCGAACGGCTACCCCAACCTCGTCTCCAACGTCACGCCTGATGACCTCACCGACTATAACGTGGGCGATCCGGCCATCAACGGCCGCGACCCCTACTATGTCTCCAACGTCAACCGGTACACCCGCGTTCTGGGCGAGACCTTCCGCATCCCTATCCCCAACTCCAACGCGGGAACGGGTAAGGGCGCGGTCTATATGCTTCAGTACGGCCCGGTCGTCAACACCTTTGGTTCCGGCGGTGGTTCGCCCTCCGACAGTCTGCTGGTTCGCGGCACCCCGCTGGAGCGCACCGAGCAGAGTTCCGTCGCCGGGCTGAACAATCAAAACGGTAACGCCTACCTTCGCAGTGACGCCGAGTATGGCATAGACTACGCGAAGGGCATGATCGCCTTCTTCCCGCGAATGGGAACCTCGAAGCGGGTGTATGTTTTCGAGTACGACTACTACACGACCGCGAACCCGGTGACCATCAAACACGCGGCGGGAAGTATCGTGGTTCCGGATGTGGCGACGGCGGGAACGCAGCCCGTCTGGCAGCCCGTCTTCGATGCGACCAACAACATCGCTCCGGCAGACATCTATCAGTTCAAAATAAATAGTGACGACGTGAGCCGCAAATTCGTGCTGGTCTCCTCGACACCGGTCGAGAGCGGAGGGACGCCCGTCTTCAGCAGCGATCCCTACGAGTACGCCTGGTACAGCAAGCAGCAGTCCTCCAGCGCGAACCTCGGCGCTCTGCTCTTCAACCCGAACGGTTACGACCAGATCGCGCTCAACTCGCGGGGCAACAAGCCGCTGACAGCCCGCGCAGACTACACGATTTTCGACAACCATATCATTCGTGATGACCGCGTGGTGCCGAGCGGCGTTCCTTACACGTTCCGCCTGACGCTGAACCGCCTGCTCACGAACGGGGACATCCTGGACAACCAGGCTACCTTTAACAATTTCGATCCGAAGCTGAATCCGTACAACGGTCTGTTCCGGGATAACTCAACCAACACGCCCGACCTGCTCATTGTCAATATGACGACGGGAATCGTGGAAGGCACCTGGACGAACAAGAACGGCAACGGCGCTCTGGCAGTCGGGCCGCAGAACCCGTTTCCCTACGAGCCGACGAGCGGTACGGTGACGCTGAACAAAACCTATATCGAATCCAACGGTTTGCAGTCCGCCAATCTGCGCTGCCTGTATCGCGGCTCCAAAGACTGGGGAATGCAGCTTCAGAAGGCCACGACCCACTATGTTCCGGGGGTGATGGTCGCCGATGTGGACTACCGGCACTATCTGGTCGCGCCCGCCGGTTCCGCCTTCCCAACGCGCATCTACTTCGCGAAGTGCGACGGCGGCAAGACCGTGATGCTGGGGCAGTACTACGATCTGTCCAATGGCAACACGCCGATCAGCAACGAGTCCTATCAGATCATCAGTGATCCCAATCAGTTCGACACGTTCAACCTGCCGTACATAGACACGAAAGCAAAGCATCCTGGATTTACTGGCTTTTCCGCCACACAGACGGGCCTGCCCGTGCTGAACGTCCAGGGTATCTCCGTGAAGTCGCGGGTGGTCTGGCGGGCCGGGTCCCGCTGGCGCAAACTGGACAACGATACCATTCTCGCCGCCACGCCGCTTAAGTAAGTCTTTATATAGGAACTACGAGGCAAACAAGCCATGAGACCGATAACCCTGCCGAAAGAGCGTTCCGCGCCTGCACTGCGCCTGGCGCTACGTGCCAGATCCGCCGGATTTACCCTGATCGAACTGCTGGTCGTCATCGCCCTGACGAGTATCCTGTTGACCGTCATTTTTCTGCCGCTCATCAACAGCTACGCCCTGACCGCGAAGGCCGACACGCAGATTCTGAGTCAATCCACGGCGCGGGACGTGCTGCGCTATGCCACGAACGCGCTGTCCAATGCGAGTTTCGTCTACGATAACGCCATCACGACGCAGGTCAACGGCGCGGGCAAGATGCTTCCCGGCTCCGAGATCAATCTCTGGCTGGTGGACAGTACAGGCGCTCAGTACGTCAAGCCCGTCTCCTTCGCCATGCTGGAAGCGGTCTCCCCGGCCCGGCAGTTGGATCAAAGCCCCTATACCTACGACGCGCTGGGCAATCCGGTAGCGACCCCGATAGACCCGACGACCAATCAGCCGATCTACGATGTCTCCCTCTCTCCCGGCCTGAGCGGTTATCAGTTGCCGCTGGCTCCGGGGCGCATCCTGACCCGGCTTTTCGTCGGACTCATCAACAACGCGGTGGACAATAGTACCGGGCTGCCGGTGGTTCCCTACGCGAATCAGTTTGAGGACCCACAGTCTACGTTCAACAACCGCTATACGCTCTATCGGGCAGAAGTGACGGCCTACATTCAGGACCCGAACACCATCAATCCCACGCCGAGTACGCCTTACGTGCCGAACCTGGGCCTGTTCCATACGGTAGATGCGAGCGGCAACATCACGGACAACATTTCGGACACACTGCGCCTGCACGACCCGAACTTCTTCTATGACAATGCCCCGGCAGGCGGCAACGCGGCCAACAGCAAGAAGTGGGCCGTCAAAGGCTGGATACCGTACGGAGCCTATGACCTGAACAACGACGGTATCTGCCAAATCGGGGAGAACTGGCGCGCCCTCGCCGTCTCGCTGACACCTACCGATAAGGTAGACATGGTCGCGCTCGACCGCGCCTCCGACACCAATCAGATCATCTACTACGACAACACGGGCCAGCCCTCGAACAGTGGCGGCAGACCGAATGCGCGAAGTCTGGCGGTCTTCAAGCCCTCGTATGTCCAGAACGATCCTGCCGTTCCGAGCAGCCTGGACAACAGCGGCAACGAGACGCCCAACGCGCTGTCTCCCACCTACACCACGCAGTACGCGCACTGGACACGTCCCTACCGCGTCATCGTCTATCGCAAGGCGGGCGGCGGCGACCCGGTGAACCAGAACCCGCTGGACTACTACGAGGCCGTTGGAAACTATTTCGGCGACACCCGTATCTACCATGTTACCGGACTGGCGCAGGGCGCAACGCCGCCCGACCCGATTACCGCTGGCCTGACGGATGTCGGTCCAAAGTTCGATCCGACGACCGGGGTGTTTACGGACCCCAACGCTGACTTCGCATTTAGCGTGAACGTGGACAAAGGCATCATCAATTTCGCGTTCCCTTCCTATTATATGACGAACTACGGAGCGGCTCCTGCCGCGCCACACAAGCCGTATGATCCCGCGCCGCAGCGCTACAGTCCGCAGGACATCAACAGTTTCAGCCCGTCACGGCGCTTCGTGGATTTGCGGGCCATCCCGACAACGATGTGGGGCGGACAGCCGCTGAACCCGATGACTTCGATCTCGCCCCTGAACCCGGCGACTAAGTGGTATGCCGACGTGCATATCGTGCCGGGCAGCGAGCAAGTCTTCGGACCGGATCAGAAGCCAGGCCCGCACTACGGTTATCGTGTCCGCTATACCCGTGTTTCGTCCGGGGCCAGCGCGGTTGGCCCGAACGAGTACCGCATCAACTATGAGAACAACAGCAACATCGTTGGGAACGATCCCTCGCTGTTCGTGGGCTTCGTCGAGTTCCAGCAGGGAACCGACCCCGCTCCGAACGCGACGGACAATCCGGCGGCCAGCATTTACAAGTCCATTGTGCTGCCGACTCAGAAGGCTGACTTCACGAATCCCGGCGTTCCGGTGAACAAGCCTGCCGACCCGGTAGAGATCACCTATTCGTTCACGATGCTTCGCCCGAACGATGTGGTCAAAGTGGACTATATGACCCGCGACCTGATGAACGTGAACCTCGAGGTTCGCCTCTATGATATTCGGTCGGGCCGTCCCCAGATCGTCTCGCTGTCCGACAAAATCAAAGTACGCAATTTGCAGCACTAGTCCCTCGCGCCGGATACGCGCTGTATCCGGCTGCCGGTTCGGGAGCATTCACACATGGCAACTCTACCTCTATATAGTGCAAGACCCACTTCTCGCAGTTCACGGCGCAGCCGCGCACGACGCGGCCAGACCCTGATTATCGCGCTGGCGATCCTGTTCGTGCTGCTGTTTATCGGCGGGCTGTTTGTCGTGCAGATCGCACGCAACCTGACCAACGCCGCCCGCAGCAAGGACACGCTGAATGCTCAGTCTTTTTCCGAGGCCGGAATCAACTTCTGCTCCAACCAGTTGACCTACAGCGAAGAGGGAGCCGACTGGCGACCGGAGCCGACGCCGCCCTTTACCAGTGCGAGCGACCCGATGGGCGTCACCGACCCGGACTTCCGCTGGCTGTCGCAGGGCTTCTCCCGCGTCTTCTTCAATGGCGGTCGTGCGCTGGTGCGCGTGGTCTATGAGCCGCGAGCCGACGATCCGCGCAGCCAGTATCTGCGGATAGAGGCCGTCGGACGGCCCGGCGACATCTCGCAGGGCGATGTAGACCCGACCATCTTCGTGCAGAGCGCCAGCCTGCCTCCGCAGCTTCGGCGCGAACAGGTTGCCTATGTCCAGCTTGGCCTGACGGACTATCTGTTCTTCATCACCAACAAAGACCGAACCGCCTACGAGAACTTTATCGGGACGCCGCATCTGGAGGCTTCTGTCGCCGGGCAGGCCCCGGTAGATGGAATGCGCGACATTCCCACCGTGCTGGGTGACCCGACGATTGCCTCCCACCTGACGGACGGCATCAACAACAACGAGGTGCTGTACGGCGCGAATATCCGCGCCAATGGCCCCGTGCGCTTCGGCGGCGATACCTATATCTATCTCAGCCCGCGCCTGTCGTTCCCGGCCCCGGCGGAGACGGTTCTCTCGTCCAGCTCGTTCTCCCTGGCTCCGACCCGCGACCTGGACAACGACCCGGCCAACAACGGGGCGGACAGCATCCTGAACGACAACGACCTGCAAGTCTATGTCAACACGCCGCTCGGAGCGCCCAATCTCGCCAGCGCCCTGCGGCCCAGCGCCAGCCCGAACTTCAGCACCCTGCTCGGCCTGATTCGGGACGGCTCCGCGACGCCGGACAACATCGGTTTCAACCGCAACATCCCGCGCCTCGACCCGATGATTATGGACACGAAGGTGGACGGAACGGGCGTCCTGCGCTACCGTGCGCTGACCCGCGACTCCGGCATCTGGAGCGGCAACCTCAACACCGGTTTCTTCGGATGGGGACGCGGCGTCTATATCAACAACCCGCAGGACTTGCAGCATGAGTCGCAGGGCATCAACGGCTCCTACTCGCTGCGTACCGACTGGCTCGATCCGAAAGCCTATCCGAACTCCTTCTGGCAGGGGCCGAACTATCGCCCACCGGGGATTCAGGTCGAGTTCCGGGGAACCCACGTCATTCTGACCCGCAGCGACAGCGATGTCTTCCGCAAACCGGACGGAACGCCGATCACGGCGAACGGCGGCAAAGTCGTGGACATTCCGCTGGCCGACGACGAACGCGCCAGCTATGTCTTCCCGGACGGCACCGCCTACGCGCTTCCCCCGTTGCCCCACCTGGGCGACGAGCCGAAGACCGCCGCGAACCTGCCGCCCGCCTATGCCAACCCATTCAACGACCAGAACTCCTATGGCGTCAA
This sequence comes from Chthonomonadales bacterium, assembly GCA_038231295.1. GTDB lineage: Bacteria > Armatimonadota > Chthonomonadetes > Chthonomonadales > Chthonomonadaceae > JANXLO01. Next base: position 44,499 of record JBBRLP010000009.1, on the reverse strand, counting down.
TTTGGTCATCATGGCGGAAGGCAACGTCCGCATCAAGGGCAACTACGGCGGCATCACCGATCCGGGCAACACGACCATCCCGCATCTGGGCCGCGTCCATGTCACGGTCGTCACAGGCGGCACTGCCTATGTCGAAGGCAACCTGCTGAAGGCCGACGGCTACCTTAACGGCGGAGCGCCTGTTCTGGAGCGCGGTTCGACCTGCTCGATTCTGGCGAAAGACTACGTCTGCGTCAATACGACGATGTTCATGTCGCCGGAGAACCAGACCGGGGTCTGGACGCCCGACCCGGCGAACGACGGCGTGTTCGATGTCTATCTGGGAACGTCGCGGGAGACCTACGACCAGAGCTTCAGCTTCGGCGTGGACCCGGCGACCTACAAGAGCGGCGCGGGAGCCAGCCCGATCTATCTGATGACGCGGCATCGGGCGCTCTCGCCCGGCCCGTCGGCCATGAACCTGCTCATCAACCCGGTACTGAACAACAACGGCAGTTCGCTGTTCCAGTTCAATCAGAGCGCCCTTCTGCCGCCGGAGACCTATGCGCTCGGTGTACGGTTCGCGGGGACGCCTGTCGTTCCGGTTCCGGTCGCCAGTGAGATCACGCCCTACGCCGATATGCGCGGCTTCCTGTTGCGCGATCCGGGTGGCGTGGCTCCCTACTACGATGCGACGAGCAAGCTGTTCAACACGCTCTATCGCGCTCCGGGCTTCGAGAACATTCTGCGCGTCCAGAAAGACCAGAACGCCTCGACACTGCTCGGCGCGGGCGGCACGACCGACTACCTGTATGCCGGGGCGTTCGTGGCTCCGCTCGACATTCGCATCGAAGCCGCAATGTACGCACAGGAGAAGTCCTTCTTCGTGATACCGGGCTACTCAGTCAACCAGGACCCGAACGATACGCGCATCAACTTCGCGAAGACTGGGACCCGCACTGCCTACAGCATCGGCAGCAGCGGCCAGAACCTGGATAGCGGTCAGGATAAGATCGCGAAAGATGTCTATCCGTTCTACAACGAACCGACCGACATTCGCCTGACGATCTTCGGCTCTATCGCGGAGAACTACACGGCTTCGATGGGCGATCAGGCGGCGTGGCTGTCGAAATGGGGCTACGTGACCACCCGCTTCGGCTCCAGTGCGATAGGCATCCCGGACGACCACATCGGGGTTCACGATGCCTCCAATGCGGTTGCGATTTACAGCCCCGCTGAAGATCGCAGTCAGGATTTCCGCACGGCGCTGGAGAACACCGAGAACATCACTCGCGGCCTGCGCTATCAGTACGACCCGGCGTTCGCCATGCCCTACCAGCACCCGAGCGACAAGGGGCTGACGCTCGGCGCGACCACCGCGACGCGCTATAACCGCGCTCTGCGCTCGAAGTTTACGCCCGTGACGGCGTGGTGGCCCGCAGGCATTCATCAGATACTGCCGCCTATGCCGCGCCTGCCGGTCTGTCCGGGCCTGCTCTATTTCGGAGACAGCGACCATCCGCTGGTTCCCTGATCCCTGTAACGCATCGCGCCTGAGTTCGTCAAATGACGGGACTACAAAGGTAAGTGACTTATGATAAGACGCCGCTCACACAATAAGATTGGTAAGATCGTTTTCCCCCGGCTGCTACTATTGAGCCTGGGGCTGACGACCATGCAGGCGGTGACGCCCGCGCAGGCCGACACGCACAGCTACGCCAGCGAACGGCGGCAGATTCGCGCCTGCGTCCTGGTGACAAACGCAGCCCCCGGTGTCGGGGGAGGGCCGGAGAACGTCACGCCGCACGTCTTCTATGTCATGGATCGGCGCACCGACCTCAAACCTGCCGGGTGGGAGTTCACCAACCCCCTCGCGCCCTCGACAATCACCGGCGACATCTATGCCCGCTGGCAGAACCGGGCGGGAGCCACCGATCCGGCGTTCGGGGGCGGCGCGGCCTCCGTCGCGTTCCGCGTCGGGGCGCCTCTGAGCAAGAACTTCGGCGCGTACTGGGAAGTCAACCTCGACAACGTCTCCTCCACCGATTTGCAGCAGTTCGATGTCGTCCTGATGGCCTATCACAACGGCTCCACGCAGTTCAATGCCGATGAGCGTGAGAAACTGCGGCGCTATGTGGACGGCGGCGGCACGGTCTGGCTGGAGGACGAAGGCGACTTCGATCTCAAGAGCGGCGGCAGCTACGGCGGCGGGCAGTTCATCGTAGACCTCGGTTTCAGTTCGGCCCTCTCGGCGGGAACCTACCCGACGCCTGCGACGGCGCATCACCCGCTGATCAATTTCCCCTACTCCATCAACAGCGTAGACATTCAGGCGCTCGGCGCGGCGGGAATTCAGTACGACTCGGCAGGCCATACGCACCACGCGCATCAGGGCCTGAACAACACGTTCACGGGTACAACAGGACTGGCGAACCCGCGTGTGCTGGTTCCGGTCGTCTGGGCAGGGGTGGCAGGCAATCAGCTTCCCTTCCTCTCCGCAGGCGACTACGGGGCCGGGCATATCGTGGTGAGTTCCGGCGGTATCGCGACGGGCATCAACGCTTATGTCGGCGGCGTGGATGTGGGCGAGGGCGGCAACAGCGCGGTCGCAAGCGGCGAGGGGACACTGGGCGCACGTCCGGTAGACCTCAAGTTCGCCTATAACCTGATCGCCTGGACGAGTTCCGTTCCCACCGGCGGCGTGAATGCGCGGCGCACGAGCGGAACGCAGGAGAACGTCGGTTCGCAGTTGGCAAAGCGCTGGTCTACCATCCCGCCGCAGCTTCAGAACCCGCCGCAGTCGGCGTATCCTTCGGTCGGCTCCGGCGCGGTCATTCATAAAGGCGTTGTCTTCTACGTGGACGGCAACAACGTCCTCCACGCCTACGATGCCAGCCCGCAGCAGGACCTCGACAACGACGGCAACTCAGACGACGGCATTCGCGACTACATCTACGGCGCACCCTACGACGAAATCTGGAATGTGGACATGAAAGGGACGCTCGGCACGAACGCCGGTACCCGCATCTCCACGCCGACCATTATCTCGGTCGCCAACCCGGTCAACGGCACCCCGCTCGACATCATTGCGGTGACGACCAGCACCGGCGCGACGCTCTTCTACGATGCGTTCCCCCGTGTCGGCGGCGTCCTTCAGACGACCTCCCCGCTGCTCTTTAACAACGTGGTTTCGCCGGATGCCAGCCCGACCGATCTCTCCGCTGACCTGCTGCCGCTGGGAACGCCGCTGGAGATTCTGCCCGCCCCCGCGCCCGCTTTTTCGGATGGTGTCGTCTTCACGCTCTGGAATCAGGCGGCGAATGACCCGAATCATACCTGGCATATCGCCGCGCTTGATCCGTTCACCGGCCAGGACATCTTCCACGAGTCTTCCGCCATTGCGGGAACGGTCGTACCGAGTACGCTGTCGCCTGCGGTTATCAGCGGTGTCGTTCCCGGCATCGCCAATCCGGTCGGTTCGCTGACAGTCGGCTATGTCCGCGACGATGCGACAGGGGCGCTGGACAAGATGATCTATGTCCCGACCCGCACCTACGCCAACACCGACACCTTCGCGGGAACCGTGCAGGGCGTCTGGTTTAGCACGAAGGGCGAACCGCTGGAGTCTTTCGCGGCGGGCAGCAATATGTTTGTGCCGAAAGGCACCCGACGGCGGCTGCCCTGGTTCCAGACGGCCCCGACCGGCCCCGCGCCCGATCTGCGCCCGGTCGTCTATCAGCGTTTTGCCGGCGGCGGGCTGAAACGGCTTATCTATGGCACCGACTTCACCGTCGAGTATCAGGGGCCGCCTGCCAATCGCGTCATGGTCGTCATCATCACCGCGCCTTTCGTCGCGACGGACACCTTCACCGCCGATTATACGCTGGACTGGCCCGCCGACCTGGTTCCGACTTCCGGCGGCGGCACGGTGCGCCCGACAGCGGCGGAAATGCGGCTGTTCAGTATTCGCAGCTTCACCGTCTCACCCGACCCCCGGCAGGGCGTCGCCAATCCGCCTTATATGCGTATTTTCGGCACTCCGACGCTCTCCCCGCAGGACTATCTGTTCCTGGGAGCGGGCGACTATCCGGGCGGTGACCGACTCTACGCCTATCATGAGCAGTTCGGCAACACGATTCTGAACACGACGTTCTCCAACGGCACCGTCAAAGCCAACACCGGCCTTGCCTGGATGTTCAGCCCGAACGCCCCCGACGACGACTTCGCGCTCGGCACGGGCGGCGTTCCCGGACGGCTGTTTAACATCTCCACATTCGTCTCGAAGAACAATCCCGCCCCGCCGCCTGTGCTGACAAAGGTTTTCGTAACCGACTACGAGCAGATTGGCAATCCCGCCTATACGAACGGCGTCGTCTACACTGTCGGCTACTGCCATCTGCGAGACCTGAACGGCGGCGTGATTGCAGGCCCGAAGGACGGTCTTGTCCTCATGGCGTTGCGCTCCAACCCGGATACCACCTTCACCGTACAGAAGGGCGATGGGACGCTCATCGCACTTCCGAACGAGCGGCTGAAGATTCGCCAGCCCGATCTGGTCAATTCCACTGCGCTCCAGCCGAAATACGTGGACCTGTACGAAGACACGAACTTCACGGTAGACCGCAGCAGCAGCACCATCCATATCTTCGATTTCCGTGTGCAGCCCGGTAACGGCGCACCGGCCACCGGAGGGGATGCGTTCAATACCGCTCTGCCGATCCTGGTCAGTACCGTAAACGGCACCAAGATCGTGGATGAGACCGACCCGATTATCAACCATCAGACCGGTTTCGGCGTTCTGGACAACCTGCTCTGGTGGGCAACAATCCCGCTGGACCGTAAGGCATTCGGCATCGCCCCGACCTCCGTAACGGAGCCGGAGCTGGAAGGCATCCATCCGGCGAGCGGCGCGAGCGTCATCGGCAGCACGCTCTACTACGGCTCGACGACCGGGCGCATCGTCTCCTTCGATATGTCCGGTATCAGTTCGAACGGAGGGCAGGTCAGCGTCTTCAAGGACGATGGAACGCTACGGCTGATCGCGACGGACGCGGTGCAGTATCTCGCTCCCGGCCCACCCGTCTCCGTGAAGGCTATCCCACAGCCGATCTTCAGTCCGCCTGTCGCGACGACCGGGATTGTGGCGGTCGGAACGCCGCAGGGCCTGATCGCGCTCGACAACCAACTGACGCTTATCGCGGACAACAACCGCCTGATCGAAGTGGACCATGCGGGACGCGCCGCCTGGACGATGGACGCCACACAGTCCTACACGGCTATTCAGAGTACCGTCAACGGGCAGGGGGCGCTCGGAACGCTCAAAACGTCGCTGTCCCGTCCGAATATGGCGCACCGCTACACCCTGAACGATTTCCTGGTCGCCGATACCGGCAATAACCGGGTCATCGAAGTGGACAAGGGCGGCATCGTGACGTGGGAACTGAGCCGAATGGGCAACGATCTGCGCTTCCTGCGTGACAACGACCCGGTGACGCTGAACCAGCCCACCGACATTCAGACCTATACCACCAGCGGCACGGGTACTCTGACCTTTACCAGTCCGGTCTCGAACGCGACCTACAGCTATACGCCTCCGGGTAGCGGGTTCTGGATCGCCTTCCACTACATCATCGCGGACAGCGGCAACTTCCGCTCTCTGGAGGTCGTAGACATCTACGACGCGACGGGCGCTCCGGTGGTGATGACGGGCAGCGACGGCACCACGCCGCGAATGCTCAAGCAGGTTGTCTTCAATACCCGGTCGTATGGGGAACAAAATCAGGCCTTCCGGTATCGAACCATACAGCAGTTCACGAACTTTGAATCGGGCGTCTTCCGCACTTACATGGTCGCGGCGGTAGACAACGTGCGGCAGGCCGGGGTTCTCGACCCGACCGCCATCAACGTCGGCACGAACCCGAACGATGTCAAAGGGCCGGGCGGCTCGCTGATGATCCTGAAACGGTATCCCCCCGCCGGTGCAGGTGCGGATGGCGATGTGGCCGCGCTGATCAACAGCATCGTCTACGTCAACGCGGCAGGAACGACGATCACGCAGCGCCAGACGATCAGCAACCCCCGCTGGTTCAAAGAGTTCAACGTAGTCAATCCGTTAAATCTGGTGGTGCCTGATCTGCATTACGTACTCGCCGATGCCAACGGAGTCTATGTTCTGAAGCCGGGAACGGGAATGCTAAACGGAGAGGCCATTGTCGAGTGGTCGCTGTCAAATGACGACTACTACTATATGACAGGCCGCCACCTGAACGCGACGAGCATCCAGAAACTGGAACAGGCCGATTACGACCCGACGACCAACAAGTTCTATCCGCGCTACCTGATTACCAACGCCTACACGGGCCGCGACAATATCTTCGAGATATTCGGCGGGCCAGCGAACGTGGCCGATGGCGATGTGCATGGGGAAGTGGTGGAAGTCCGCAGCGACTACTTCTATACCGGCGGCTACCGACAGGCCAATGCCCGTCTCTACAACGTTGTTGGCGGGAACCTGACGGCGAACACAGCCGGCGCGATCACCTGGATGGTGCCTAACGAGGCCATTCCGGTTCTGCCCGCCTCCGGACCGATCAAACGGAAGATAGGCGTTGGAACCAACGGCACCGCCACCAGCCTGCTGGAGCAGCCGACCTTCAGTGACCGTCCGTTCTAAGAGACAAAAATTGACCGCTATAGGCTCGGAGCGGCGGAATGCATTCCGCCGCTCTTAATGAGATGAAGATAAGAGGAAATTCCATGAGGTATAGAAGCACGCTTCTCCTCCGCAAATCCGGTCTGAGCGCGTTGATCGCCCTCCTGTTCGCTCTGGCGGCGGGAGCGGCGCAGGCGCAGGTTCCTGTCTTCGACGACGTGGACTGGCTGCTGGATCGAGGCAACCTGACTTTCAACGCCGCGACCTCTTCGGGGATTCCCACGCGTCCGGGCAGCAACAATATCAACAATGTTGCCAACAATCCCGGTCACGGTGTGCAGCGCTGGGTCTTCCCGCGTACCCTGGACATCTCCACCACCGGCGTGACAACGCTGCCCACCATTATAGTAGACAACGCCAACGCGACCGACCCACAAAACTTCAAAGACACGCAAAACAACATCGTGCGCGTCATGCCCGGTTATGCGATGCAGACCGGCAACGACCCACAGGTGATCGCGCACAGCTACCTGAACGGTGGCTGGAACCTGCCTGCGGTCGCGCCGGGGCCTCCGGTTCCCGTAAACGACTACCGCTCGACGACAGGGGGCTTCTCGTTTTCGACGGACCCGAACCAGACCTATACCAAAGACTACGCCTACGTCCTCGCCACGCACAACGATTTTCTGGTTATTGATGCTGTTACGGGCCAGCAGCGTGCCGCCACTCGCACCGAACTGGCGGCCCTGCCGAACGCGGCGACCAATGTCTATGCTGCGGTACAGAACGTACTTATCAATGACATCCATCCGACCTCAGTTGTCTCTTCGGGAGCGACCAACCTGGTGGTCGGGAACTACGGCGTGGATGTCTATATGCCCGGCGACTTCACGAAAATCTCTAAAGGCGGCGTAACTACCGGACATGCCAGCGTACTCCGTGCGTTTGTGCGGGTCAGTTGGTTCCGAACGATTGACGCTAACGGCAACCCGGTCAAGGCCAACATTGACAACCCGACGACCAGTCGTATCTATGAAATTGACCCTGGAGCGCCCGGCTGGCAGCATATTCAGGGTGGCGGCTCCAGCCCGGCTGTCTTCCCCTTTTCCGGCGATCCCCGCGACCAGATAACCGTCACGCTGTATACTCTCACGCCGGACGATATCAACGATCCCGGCTTCGGCGGTTCACTTCCGGTCATTACAGCAGACGCAGTGCGGTTCGTCGCCAAATCGTCGGGAGCGAACGCGGCCCTCGGCAATATCTCGCCGAACGGGCGGGTTCTTGGCCCGGTCGTGGGAACCAACAAGCTTCTGAATGACTTGCAGGGCAATCCGATTACCGACGCGCAGCCCCTGTTCTTCTTTGCCCGTGAGGAGTCTGTTCCCGATCCCACACCGCGCATTCCCACCGACCCGACGCTGCCCGCCAGCGCGACCAATCCGCTCATTCCGGACCCGACCGCGACTATCACCGCGCCCGTCTTCTACTGTGTCAACAATCAGAACTTGAATACACTCGGCGGAGACCCGGATGGACTCGCCCGCTCGATAGATCGGGTACGCTGGCGCTATGTCGGTATTGCAGACGCTTCCAGCACCGATGCCACCAGCGCCGCCTCGCCCCTGCTCGCCAATGTGCGCTGTCGTGACGGGGTGACCCGCACGATGGTCTACTTCATCACGACCAACAGCACGGCGACGCTAGGACACATCTACGCCTTCGACGCGGCGGGTAACCTCCCCCTGCACACCACGCAGAACTACTGGACCTATCCGTCCTATGTCCCGCTGACGGCGGCGGAACTGGCGGCCAACAAAGTTCCCGCCCAGGCGCACGATCCGAACTACAAGCGCCCTGCCAGTTTCACAACGCTGTTTCCGCCCACCTGGGGGGTGGATGCCGCGGATCCCTTCTTCCACTGGGACGGAGAGATCGTTGCAAATCCGGCCCAGGCGGGAGATTTCATCGTCCGCAAAGACACAAGCCTGCCCGCTTTCGGCGGCTCGCTCGGTTCTCCGATCATCATTGACGACCCGGACAACCTGACCGGAGCGCAGATACTCATCGTGGGCAACCAGAACGGACGTGTCTACGCCTTCGACGCAGGCGGGCGCGGCGACTACGACCCGACCGTCTTCACGACGCTGGGAACCACGCAGCGCATCTGGACCTATCCACACTTCGGAGCGGACGCCTACTACGCGAAATTCCCGAACGGCACGGCGACCAATCTGATCAAAGACGATCCGAGCCTCGGAACGATTCTGGCTTCGCCTACTTATGACCCCACCTATCCCGCGCCGGGCGGCGACCCCAAAAAGGTGCCGTTCTTTATCGGAGCGGGGGATGGACACATGTACGCTCTGAACGCGGCGAATGACGTTCTCCTTAGTTACAATGCCAACACCCTCAAACCGGTCTGGCAGGAGCGGCGCAACTGGGTCTATCCTGCTCCCCCTGAAACGGGCAATACCGGTCTTGGCGGTGCGATCAGCACGGCGGCGATCTTCCAGCCTGCCGGTGCGGGTTTCCCCTACCTCTATTTCACCTGTGAAGGCCGCGTCTACGCGGTGCAGGAGGTTCCGGCAGTCGTCAGTCCGACCGCGCCGACCACCAATACGCTGAAATGGGTCTTCCCGAATACGCCGACCCCACCGAATGCTGACCCCGCGAACGACGCGACTGTCGCGCTAGATCCGGGCTTCAATGGCACGGCTCCCGTGCTGATGAGTCAGGCGACGCTGAACGCTGCACCCGTCATTCCGTCCAGTCCGGCGGTCACCAATGACTTCTGCTACGTCCTCGAAGGCAACAGCATACTCATCGGCCTGAACGCCTTCAATGGTAAACTCATCGCTTCCGGCATCACTCTCAGCGGCGCGAACACCAGCGCCAGCCCCATCGCGACCCTGCTGACCGGCCTGCCGGGCGAATCGGTAGATACCATCAACCCGCAGCCCGCTCTTGTCTTCGCCGACGACGATGGCGCAATCTGGGGCCTTACCGCACGGCCCGATACGACACAGCCCGGCACGTTTGGCACGGATACCCTGCTTTCTGAGATATGGCATCACCATGAGGTCAATGCGAACCGGATCGCGTCGGCGTCTCTCGCTTCCGGTATGATCGTCGAAGGCGACGAGGGCGGCCAGCTCCGCGCCTACGGTGTCGGAGTCGGGCTGAACGGTCTGGGCAATACGCTGGGACCGAACAACGGCGGCGAACCGGCGGAGATCGCACTCGGCGCGGGCAACCTCAGTATTGACCTGCGCGTCTTCGACATCTATCGCCAGGACAGCTACAACAAGATCGTTGCGGGAACCAATACGCCCAACCGCAAGAACGCAGGCGGTGGGTATACCAAGTCCGTTCTGCCCGACCCCGGCAACCTGATTGCCGGCAATACCGAATACGGTTCCGACTGGGGGGATATGCTCTATGTCTCAGCGGCAGGCGTCTACCACGCGCAGCCGACGGACGACAAGACCAAGCCCCTGCATGGCACCGGCCCACCGCGCATCCATGTCACCTTTACCATCTCGCAGCCCGGCGGCGCTTCGACCAGCTATGCGGCGGACATCTTCCCGCAGACAAAAGCGCTGCACGCCGCCGCAGGCGAACTCTGGCCCGACGACGTCGCCATCAACAACGGCGAACACGATACGCTCCAGATATTCGGCATAGACCCGAACATGGGCAACCCGGCGGCGCAGCTTCTGCAGGGACGCGACAAGAACGTCTATCCCTGGGTCTTCTCCCATGCCTTCCCGATCTATCCGGGAGCGCCGACGGACAACGGCACCATCGCCAACTTCCTGCCGGGAGTGCGCGGCTACCGTATTACGGCCCATGCCGAGATCTATCAGGACCTTGAGGGTTACGACCCGGCGACGATGACGACAACCCCGTTCCCCAATCAGTCGGCGGGAACGCCCACCTATGCCATCGGCCAGCACGACTATACCGGACTGATTGCGGCGTTCCAGACGCCGCCCTCCCAGACGAATATCCTCGGCATCGCACGTGCCTACTCGATCACGAACCCGATCGCGGTCACGACCCGCAGCATTTCGCCGCTGAACCCGGACCTCACTATTCCGCTGAACTCGGACATGACGGGCAAGGGCAACCTGAACGTTGTCGGTCTCTATGGCAGTGTGCAGAATGCGCTGACCATCAAACCCGCCAACGTCGGGGAACTGCTTGGCAACGGCAACCGACAGGTCATTCCGGGCGTGGTGACGACGAACTCTGCGGTCAAGTCGCTCTTCGCGCCGCTGCCGATGGTGCCGGACGGTTCCACCTCGACGTATGGGGGCGTGGACAACGCAGGCAACCGACAGGATGCGTTCTATATCGTAGACCGCAGTAATATGTGGGGACTGCGCCGCAAGCCGCTCCAGATTCAGGTGCTGACGCGCAAACTCGGCTGGCACGGCTGGTCGCCGTCCCAGAACCCGACCGCGACCGGCTCCGCCGTCATGAACCCACTGCCCTGGGAACAACTGCCGACGGATGCCCAGGATACCCTGGACTACCCGAGTATTCCGACCTCCGCATTCACCGTCCGCAAGACGCAGGGCGATGAGGATGCGATTGGCGGCTCGGTTCAACTGAAACTGCCGAACTACCAGTTCAACGGCAGCGACGCCATCGCGGGAACCCGTCAGTTGGTGGCGACGCCGTTTACGATGGCGGTCAATGTGCCGCGCTTCCAGCCCGCCAACATCAACTACGGTCTCCGTACCTTCAACGGCGTGACGTTCGGCTCCTCCTTCCTGGATATGTCGGGGGTCAATCGCGGCAACCCGTCCGATCCGACCGTGACGCAGAACTACGATAAGACGGTTCTGGGGCCGCTCCAGACCTCGAACGGGCAGCCGACGCCGCTGGGCAACGCGCTCTCCTATCCCGCCGCAGGCTACGTCTCGGCGGTGGTCATCCGGGTCATTCCGCCCGACCTGCCCCGACCGGCAGGCGGCTACAATCCGACCAACTTCTTCCAGGCGGCTCGCTACGGCAGCAATGCCGGGGTGAACGAGGCGTACCGCGCTCTCGAAGTCGGCGTCTCGGTGCCACCGGGCGTCAAGATGCGGGTCGCGGAGACGACGCTGGACGTGGGCAAACTGCCGCACGGCACGGGCTACACGCCGCTGACCAATAACAGCCAGCCGCGCTCCTTCCAGGTGCCGTTCGCACCGGATATGTCACCGGGCCTGCCGGGGCCGTTCATCTGGGACGACCCGACGCTTCAGGGCGAGTTCTTCCGGCCCTTCACCGTCTACAATGAGAGCAACGTCAACCTGGTGGATGTGCGCGTGGCGAAACTGCTCGGCCAGAACCGGGCGCAGATCACCGGACGCGCTCTCTCGCCCTTCACCGACCCGACGGTCGGCGTCGAAAACGGCTCGTTCGCGACGACAGTGAAGATGTACAGCGACCAGGTGAACAACCAGTCCATCGCGCCGCTGTTCGCCCTGCCGTTCAAGAACGTTTCGGGCCAGCCCGGAGTCGGAAACATCGGCGTCATCTCGTCCTACGACCATATCAGCAGTTCCAGCAATCCGACGACCTCCCTGTTCTCGGAGCGGGCGCTGTGGCCGCTGAACAACCCGTTCGTCGTGCAGGCCGATATTGACAACGCCAATCAGTTCGGAGCCTTGCTTCCGACGGTAGACGATCTGGCGAACGGCATCTTCGGCTGGAAGGACCAGATACAGCCGCAGCCGACCATCGGCAAGCCGCACGTCGGCGACACGCAGGGCCGCTCCTCAACGATCCCGGATAAGCCCTACAGCGCCACTGTCGTACCCGGAACCCTGTTCGCGGCGGATTTCCAGCGGCCGCGCATCGGCGTGGCGATTCCGCTCGGAACTCCGGTCGGAACCTACTCGGCTCCCATCTACACCTATGAGGACAACACGCCCCTGCAATGGCAGGAGTGGCTGAGCAACTATCCGACCGTCGCCGGAACGACTTCAAACTTCCCGGCCAGCCATGACGGTGTCCTGAACATCACACAGGCCGGAACGCCCTCCGAGGCGCACACCGACCCGACGTTCATCCTGAAGGCAACCGTGCGAGAAGCGAAACTGAGCCGGGGCGTCACTTCCGGTGACCTGCCCATGCTCGACGTGCCTGGCTCCTGGGCCGACCCGTTGCATCCCGAACTGCCGACGCCTCCCGGTTCAGACACCTTCCCGGCGGTCTTCATGGCCCCCGGAACGGGCGGGAACGTCTTCAACCGCAACCTGTTCATGTACTGGTCTACCAACCGCCGACAGGGTGTGGATGGCTACATAGACCCGACGACCGGCCTGCTCAAGGCGTATGCTCCCTACCAGCTCGCGTACAGCAATGTCTCGGCTCCCTACAGCGCGGTCGGCGGCACCGGCATCGTCATTGGCGACTTCGATTTCGCCAACGGTCAGCCACTGCCCAAAATCTCCAGTTGGTGGTCGGTGCCGGTCGTGCAGTTGTATACCAATGCGAACATCACCAGCCTGTTCCCCTCGACTTCGGGCGCCTCGCCCTTCCTCGCGGGACCGGCGAATGTGGACACGATGCGGCTGTCGCATCCGGCGGTAGCGTCCTCAGTGGACTTCTCCGGCGGCTACGGCTCCCCGAACCCCAACGACAACGAAGCCTATCTCTTCTGGCAGGGACAGGTGGACAAACTCGTCGCCTCCGCCGGTGGACAGCAGCAAGCGCGTGACTCGCGTGTCTCCTGGACAAGTCTGAATGGCGGCGCGGCGCCGGGCGTCCCGACCGGCAACATCAACGCCATGCCGAACGATCCGGGCCTGACCAAACTCGCGCCCCGACCACTGCTTGTCAAACTGCCTGCCGCCAATGGAGCGCCCGCGCAGAAGTTCCTGTATGTCTTCTGGCACGCAGGCAACCAGTCGAACGCTTCGATCTACTATAACGCGCTTGGCAGCACGGCGCTGAACACGCCGTTCGACGGAACCAGCAAGTGGCTGCTGGACGCTGCTGGCAACCCGCTCGGCGACCTCAAACTACCGATGCCGGGAGCGCTGGTATGGCAGAGCGATCCCGCGCCCGTCTATCGCCATATTCCCGACCCCTACGGGTCGAACCAGGTGCTGGACGTGATTGACGTGGTGTATACGGGCGTTCTCAAAGGCCGTCAGACGGTCGAGACCCTGCTCTGCCGCTATAAGATCAACCGGGTTGCCCCGGCGAAGGCAGGCGACCCGCCGGTAGGCACTCTGACCATCCTGCCGATCAAGCCGGTCGTCGGCGAAGTCCTGACGCGCCTGGGCAGCAGCAACACCTACCAGGGACGCGACGCGGCCTGGGAACTCGGCACCGGGCCGGAGGGCCTGCTGCAAGACCCGACGACAGACCCCGGCAGCCAGATCAAAATCTTCCTGATCCAGGGCGGACTGGCAAACAATCCGGTTCTCATCAACGCGCAGCCGGGGATGCCGAACCTGCCGCAGCGTGGCCGCTACGACCAGGCATCGGGCCTTATCTACTTCGACTCCGCCCTGGGAGGACAGATCACGGTAGATTCGCGCTCCGGCACCATCCGCTTCCCGCAGGTGGCTCCGGCGCTGGCCGACCGCATCCAGGTAAGCTACATTCCGTTCATAATGCGGCTGAATACGTCGCGGGACGACTCGAACATAGACCGGACGTCTCTCGCCAACTTCGGCAACCTGCCGAACGCGCCGTCCCTGCGTCCGACCGCCGCCATTACGTCCTCGGGTAACAACACCAGTCCGGTCGTCCTCTTCGACCGGGGCCTGAATCCCAGGGCGCAGTTGGTGTCGCCGCAGGTGGTGTTCGGCGGAACGCCGACCTTAGACCGGATGTGGGTTTTCTACCGCAAGAACGATCCGAGCGGTGTCGCCAAATCCACGATCTACTACAAGGCGATGCGGCTCATGGTCAAGCTGCCGTTCCCGGTCAAACTGGGTGCGGTGCAGGGCAATGGGACGCAGCAGATGACGCCGGTCACGGTGGGCGGAAACGTCGGCCCCTACGAGATAGACTGGGTGCGCGGACGGATATACTTCACCGAGGCGGACGAGAACAGTTCCATCACCGTGAGCTACACCTACTACGACCCGACCTCCGGGAACACGGGTAACTCCGGAAGCCTGAAGTATCAGGTGGCCTGGGGCGACGAGATCAGCACCTCGGCGCAGCAGGGCGATCAGACGACGCCGGAGGTGGCGCTGCCCACCGACTCGGCGGTGAGCGAAGGGCAGGTCTCCGCCTTCAAAGACCCGTTCCTGGACAAGGTCTGGATCTTCTGGAGCAGCACCCGCGCCGGTTCGACCGATCTCTACTTCGAGACCATCGCGCCGCAGCTCTACCCGACGGCCAGCAATCAGCGGTAAGGAAGCCCTCTCCAGTGCAAATGCCAACGCCCTCCATCGGGGAGCGTTGGCATTTGTCTGAACCTGGTTTCGGCCGAGCGGTAAGCAATCCCAGGCGTTTTGCGATATAATAGTTCGGGCGTGATTCGGAAACGAGTGCGCGTAAGCGCAGACCATAACAGACACGGGACAGGATGAACGTTCTGAGAGAGCGTGGCATTCGAAAGGAGTTTTCTTTGAAGATAGGATACGGGGCGGCTCTGCTGGCAGCCGTCTGGGGAACGATGGTGCTGCTTCCGGCGCAGGCGCAGGGAGTGAAGCCGGTAAAGAAGACGGCGTCCGCCCCTGCGAAGACAGGGAGCGCTTCGGCAAAGGCGGGCGCGGGAGTGTCGGAGGTCGTCGGGACGATTGGCAACAAGAAATTCACCTTCGGCGATGTGATCGCGAAAGTGCAGAAGGAGAATGCGGCCGGTTTCAATCAGACGGTCGCGCAGTTAATCGGCCTGGAAGGCGCGGCGGCGCTGTTCGGCCCCACCGGTCAGAGCAGCTACACAGTGACGAAGACCAAAGTGCTTGGCCTGCTGCGTGAGAAGAATCCGGCGCTGCTCGGCAATACGCTACGGACGATGCTGGAGTTCGAGGCCGTAGACCGCGAAGTGAAGAAACAGGGCGTCGAGGTCACGACCGCGCAGGTGGACAAGCGGATTGACCAGTTCCTCAAGATGCTGCGGACGCGGGGCCAGATTCCCCAGGGCGTCACCGACACGCAGTTCCTTCAGCAGAACAACGTCACACGAGACACACTGCGGAAGAACTTCCTGGTGCAGGCCAAGCTTTTCTCGCTGATGCAGAAGGATTTTATCGAGAAACGCCTCGGTCACAAACTCACGGCGGACGATTTCTTCAAGGCCCGTCATATCCTCATCAAAGTTCCGGCGGCGCTGCCGGGTCAGAGTCCGGCGGATATCAAGAAAGCGGATGATGCGGCCCTCGTGAAGCTGAACCAGATCGCGGCGGACATCGAAGGCAAGAAGAAGACCTTCGAGCAGGCGGCGAAAGAGAGCAGCGAGGACGAAGGCTCAAAAGAGATGGGCGGCGAACTCGGTGTGCAGATGCGGAGCGTCTTCGTCAAGGAGTTCGAGACGGCGGCTTATCAGTTGAAACCGGGTGAGATCAGCAAGCCGGTGAAGTCTCAGTTCGGCTACCACCTGATCCAACTGGAGCAGCGAGGCAGTGGTATTCCCGAGGACGAGCGGCAGCAGTACCTCGACAACTTCGAGTCGGGGCAGATGCAGGTCTATCTGCGCGACCTGATGAAGAAGTACGCGGTCGTGAACAAACTGGAACGGCCTGCCCCTCCGATGGGAATGCAGATGCCCGGTCAGTAAAACTGTCCGCACACAGTTACCTCTACGGTGGCTGTTTCGTCTAACAATCGCATAACAACGCAGGACTCATGCGGTCAGGCGCGAAATAGCAGGTTGCTGGTTTCGACCCTGACTGCATGTGGCGTTTCTGAACGCCAGGAAGACAAGAATGAAGATGCGAACCCTTTCCCCGAAAACTTTGAGCGCGGCGGCGGTGAGCGGCGCGGCGCTGCTGTTGGTCACAGCCTGGCTGCCTTCGCGCAGCCAGTCCGTCAGCAAGCCCGATACGCCTCTGAAAGTCGCCCTCGTACTGGACTGCATCACGCAGCCCCGTTTTCAGGACGATATGAAGAATTTCGGAATGAGCCGAATGTTCCCGACCGCAGGCGGGCATCTGGCCATGGGCCACATGTACCTGAGCAATCCAAAAGAGCAGGCGCTGTATAAAGAGGCGACCGACTCGAACCGGGATTTCGTCATCGGATTTTTTCACTGTACTCATGTGCCGGGCAGTCTGAAACCGGGTGGAGCGGTTCCTGCAACTCACAGAGCCGGAACGTTCGGCGGAGCGGACGGCAAGGGCGAAGGCAATCGGGAACCGGCGGAATTCATCTCTGCGATCCAGGGCAATCTGCGCCATATGTTCGCAACGAAAGCCCCGGATGCCGTGAACCCGGAAGTTGCTCTGTATCGGGAAATGGCGCTGGCCTCACAGAAAGCGCTGCCGAAACTGCTCAAAGGCCAGGATGTCGAGCAGGCGTCGAAGGACTGGCTGGTCGTCATGCGGCCCGTGCGGGCGATGAAGGACTCCTGTCTGAAGTGTCATCAGGGCGCAAAGCGCGGCGCGACCCTCGGTGTCCTGACCTACGCCGTCAGCAAACAGGTTTTCCCGCCCGTTGCCGCTACGCCCAGCATCAAAAGCAGTTTCTAACTCGCTGCGGCAGGCGTAGCGGAGGACGCGGAAAACGTAAGAGAGAGGTATGGAACAACAAACTTCTGTCCTCTCTACCTCGCCGGAGACGCGAGGACGTATCTCGGTCTCGGCTCTGCGGCGGCTGTTGCGACTGGCTCTGCCGCATCGGGGAAGGCTGCTGCTGGCCGGGGCGTTGATGCTCGTTTCGACGGGGATTTCGCTGTCGCTGCCGCTGGTGGCGCGGAACGCACTGGATCGGGTCTTGCAGACCCATAACGTCGGGACGCTGGATCGGCTGGCGCTGCTGCTGGTCGGCCTGGTGGTCATCGGCTCGATCTTCGGATACGCGCAGTACCTTGTCGTGGCTTACGCGGGCAACCGGATCGTGCAGGAGATGCGGGCGAAGCTGTTCGCGCATCTCCAGCGCCTCCCCGTCGCCTTCTTCGACCGGACGCGCTCCGGTGACCTCACCTCGCTCCTCTCCAACGATGTCA
This sequence comes from Chthonomonadales bacterium, assembly GCA_038231295.1. Lineage (GTDB taxonomy): Bacteria > Armatimonadota > Chthonomonadetes > Chthonomonadales > Chthonomonadaceae > JANXLO01. Next base: position 26,740 of record JBBRLP010000009.1, on the reverse strand, counting down.
GCCTCTTACAGCAGACGCTTACGGAAGACCTCGTGCGGCTGGCAGGCAACCTCGTCACACTGTTCGGCGGGATCGCGCTGGCCGTCGTCATAGACTGGCGGCTGACGGTTGTGGTGGTAGGTCTGCTCGCCTGCGTCGTTGGGATGTTCATGGTGATGGGCCGTCGGCTGCGGAAGATGACCCGCGCCTCCCTCGATGCCCTCTCGGACGCGATGGGCGGCATCAATGAGGCCCTCTCCAATATCCGGCTGGTCAAAGCCTTCGCCCGCGAGGCCCACGAAGATAACCGCACCGGGGAGAAACTCGATACCGTCTTCCGTCTCAGCATGAAAAGCAGTCGGCTGGAGGGCGCGTTCGGGACCATTGCCTTCGCCGGTTTCATCCTCGTCCTGCTCGGCGTCGTCTGGTACGGCGGGCGCAGCGTGATGAACGGCTCGCTCTCCGCCGGGTCTCTCCTCGCCTTCCTGATGACCGTCACCATCATCAGCGGCCCCATGAGTTCCATCGCCATTCAGTTTTCGCGTTTGCAGCGGGCGATGGGAGCCTCCGACCGACTGTTCGCCCTCCTCGACGACGCGCTGGAACCGGCAGACACGCCGGATGCTGGCCCGTTCCCCGACGCTGCCGGGAACGTCGTTTTTGAGAGCGTCGCTTTCGCCTATACGCCGGAAGCGCCGGTCTTACGAGGTCTGAGTCTGGAACTTCCCGCCGGTAAAGTCACGGCCTGTGTCGGGGCGAGCGGGGCCGGAAAGACCACGCTCGCCATGCTGCTCTACCGCTTCTATGAGCCGCAATCGGGGCGCATTACGATTGACGGCGTTCCTATTACGGCCATCCGGCGGCAAGAACTGCGGGAGCATATCGGCATCGTCCCGCAGGAGCCGATTCTGTTCAACGGCACTATTCGCGACAATATCCGCTATGGCAAACTGACCGCGATAGACGCCGAGATCGAAGCCGCCGCCCGTGCCGCCAACGTCGAGGAGTTCATTCTGCCCCTTGAAAAAGGCTATGACACTATTCTCGGAGAGCGCGGCATCACGCTCTCCGGCGGGCAGCGGCAGCGGGTCGCCATCGCCCGCGCCGTCCTCAAAGACCCACGTCTGCTGATCCTGGACGAAGCCACCTCCGCCCTCGATACGCGCTCCGAGATGCTGGTGAGGGAGGCCCTCGAACGCCTCATGCGGGGCCGTACCACCCTTGTTATCGCACATCGTCTCACCACCATCCAGAGCGCCGATCAGATTGTGGTGCTGGACGGCGGCGAAGTCGTGGAGAGCGGCACCCACGCGGAACTCCTGCTGACCGATGGCCGCTACGCCGACCTGCACGGCTTGCTGCGTAATCCCTTGCGGGAAGAGGAACAGACGCAGGAGGCAGTGGTGGGAGCCGGGGAGCGATGAGCCTCTACCAGTGTGTTCCCAATTTCAGCGAAGGACGGAGGGCGGAGGTCGTCGAGGAGATAGCCGACGCCATCCGCGCCGTACCGGAGGTGCGCCTCATAGACTACTCGGCAGACCCCGACCACAACCGCTGCGTGATGACCATCCTCGGCCCGGGTGAAGCGGTTCTGCGGGCCGCGCTCGCGGCGGCGGCGGTGGCAGTCGCCCGCATAGACCTGCGATCTCACACGGGCGTTCATCCCCGTATCGGGGCGTTGGACGTGCTGCCCCTCGTGCCACTGCACCGCATACGCCATCACTACACGGTTGCGACAGAGCGACGGGACGAGGCGGTTGTGTTGAGTGAGGCTGTCGGGGAAGAACTGGCGGAGAGATTGGGACTGCCGGTCTATCTGTACGAGTGGTCGGCGCGGGAGGGGAGAGAATCCGCGCTGCCGGAACTGCGGCGCGGCGGGTTTGAAAAACTGGCGGACAGGCCGCTGACCGGGAGCCGCGCCCCGGCCTACGGGCCGGAGCGGGCGCATCCGACGGCAGGCATTGCCGTCGTGGGCGCACGGGGGCCGCTGGTCGCTTTCAACATCAACCTCGACACGGACGATGCAGAGATAGCCCGCGCCATCGCCCGGCGCATACGAGAAGAGCGCGACCGTCTGCCGGAACTGAACGGAGTCCGTGCGCTCGGCCTTTTTCTGCCCTCCCGGAAGGTCGCGCAGGTCTCGATGAACCTCACCCGGCCTGACAAGACCTCCCTGCCCGCCGTCCACGATTTTGTCCTGGCGGAGGCGCATCGGCTGGGCGCGGGGCTGCGGGAGAGCGAGGTTATCGGGGCTATCCCCGCAAGGGCGCTGGACAGCCAGTCGCCGGAAGCCATCTCCTGGGAGAGCTACCGGCCCGGACAGATACTGGAGAACTGGGAGACGCGGGAAGGCAGAGTTATAGCAGGGCCATGATGGCTTCTGCCAGCAGGTTTGCATCGTGCCGCACGACATCGGTCTGATCTATGAAGTTGCCCGCAATGGCGCGGTAGCCCTCCCGCCTGATGCGGTCCAGATCGGCTTCTACCAGCATAGAACCGGTCTTGCGGTACTTTTCCAGAAGCTCCTGTGTGGGCCGTCCGGTGTTGACCAGCACATAGTCGAAGATACGCCGCCCGGCGTGGTTCTCGATAGCCTTCACATGGTCGTAGGCGGAGAAGTTGTCGGTCTCGCCAGGCTGTGTCATCACATTGCAGACATAGATGCGCTTGGCGCGGCTGCGGGCCAGGGTCGCGGCGACATCGCGCACCAGCAGGTTGGGGATGATACTCGTGAAGACGCTGCCGGGGCCAAGCACAATCACGTCGGCATCGTGAATCGCCTGCGGAACCTCCTCCACCGGGCAGGCGTCCGGGGGAACCATATAGATACGGCGGATACGCAGAGGGGAGTTGGCAATCGTCGTCTCGCCCTCCAGAAACGAGCCATCCTCCATCTCCCCACGCAGTTTGACGTGTTCGACGGTGGAAGGCAGGACACGCCCCCGCACATTCAGGACACGGCTTGTCTCTCGAATGGCCTTCTCGAAATCGCCGTCATTGATAGCGGTCATGGCGGCAATGAGCAGGTTGCCAAACGCATGGTCTCGCAGTCCCTCGCCATAGCCTTCGGCGATAGGGCGTGGCTTCACTGGCGGGGCGTCTGCGGAGGACACGTCGGCCCGCAGAGACTCCGAGGCGGCAGCATGAAGGGTATGCTTCTGCCCGGAAATCGCCGATTCGGGCTGGACGCTGTTGCGGAAACGATACTGGAAAAGCTCGGTCATCTGCGTCTCGTCGTCGGCGAGGGCGACAAGGCAGTTGCGGATGTCTCCGGGCGGCAGAATATTTAACTGTTTCTGAAGTTTGCCCGACGAGCCTCCGTCGTCCGCCACCGTCACAATCGCGGTGATGTTCGCGGTGTACTTCTTCAGGCCCCGCAGCATGGTCGAAAGCCCGGTTCCTCCCCCGATCACCACGATACGCCGCCCCTGCGCCAGTTTGCGCCGCGAGTAGACGACATCCACCAACCCGCCCGGTGCGATCTCCGGGTCCAGCACACTGGTCAGCGAATGGATCAGTTTGCCCAGCGCGAACAGGCAGAGAAATCCCCCCAGAAGCGTGATCAGCATTCCGAACGTTCCGGGCCGCAGCCCGACATGGGAATGCTGAATGACCCACCGGGCGACCCGCACGGCGAGCGGGTCGCTGTCGGCGGCATGAACCTGAATGATGACTCCCATCCCGATCAGGAACAGGGCCAGCCCGCAGAATCCGACCGCGATCCAGCGCTTCACCCGCAGTCCCGGATAGAGCCATTTCAGGGAGGTCTTCCACTGGCTCATTGCGTTTCCTCGCTTTGCCGCAAGTTGTCTGCGCGGTGCGTTTCCCGGCTTGGCTCTGTACGCGAGGATTCTGCCGCCGCTTCCCGAATGTCACGATGCCGCAGCGAGACCCGATACGAGTCACTGCGGAGCAGGGCCGCCAGGTCTTCCGCAAGAACCACGGAGCGATGCTGCCCGCCGGTGCAGCCAATGGCGATGTTGAGATAAGCCTTCCCCTCCCGCTGATACTGCGGCAGGGCGAACTGCACCAGATCGGTCATCTTCTGCTGAAACGCTCCCGTGAGCGGGTCGGCATGAACATAGGCGGCGACCTGCGCCTCTCGGCCGCTCAGGTCTTTGAGTTCGGGAACGTAGTGGGGATTGGCGAGGAAGCGCACATCGAAGACCAGATCGGCATCTACCGGCAGGCCGTGTTTGAACCCGAAGGAGGTGACGGTGACGAGGAGGCCGGGGCGCGTGTCCTGCGAGAAGGTGGAGTGCAGATAGTCCCGCAGTTCCCAGGGGGTCAGCGTACTCGTATCCAAAATGTTGTCGGCGAGTGTACGGGCGGTCTGGAGCAGGAGACGTTCCTGCTTCAGCGCCTCACTGATGCCTCCAGAAGCCGTTTCGGTGAGAAGGGGATGAGGCCGGCGTGTCTCTTTGAAACGATGCACAAGCGCCGCATCGCTCGCATCCAGATAGAGGAGTTCGACACAGACCCCCATCTCGTGCAGATTCTTCATCGTCTCGCCCAGTTCCGCAAATGCCGGGCCAGAGCGAATATCCATTACGACCGCTCCCTGTTTTTGCCCGGTTTCCTGGCAGAACGTGACCAGGGCGGGCAGCAGGCGTGGCGGCAGATTGTCTACCGTGTAGCATCCGGCATCCTCAAAGCTGTGCAGGGCAAGCGTTTTGCCCGCTCCAGACGGCCCGGTTATCACGACGAAACGCATGAAAATCTCCTCACCTCGGTGCGCCGGGACAGAGTGTGCGCGAGTAACCTGGTTATTGTAGCATAGTCTCTCTGCGAGGCATGATTTTGGACAAATCCGGGACGCATCCTATTAACACGAAGGCGCACTGCGGAGATGGTATGCGAAATGAAATAGCAAAGACGTTCTTAACGAATTGATTTACAGGAAGGTGATATGACGACTTGAAGTCCGAACTTCAGGGAAGAAATCACGAATTTTGAAAAAAAGCATGATTCCTCACCAAAGCACTTGACAGGCAGGCCGTCGTTATGATATGTTTTAGTGGCTCGCCTGCATGACAGGATTGTGCGTTTCATCACATGCGTCCTGTATGCCCATCCTCTTGTACTGCTCCGCTCCCATCATCTCTCATGAGAGGAGTTGCTGTTGTCCGGGCTAGCCATCGCGGGAATCCTAATCCCATCTCTCATAATTCGGGTTCAAGACGGCCCGATATTCTCACCTCTCTGAAAAACTTTATAGTGATGATCCTGGCTGGCAAGCGCCAGTAGTGTGCAGAATAGTGCCTTCCGTTAACGGAAAGAGCATTCACTTCGTTGCAGGGCAAGTAAAGTTTCGTGGCTTTATGAAGGCCAACGAGACAGACCGGAATGTTCCGGCAAGGTTAAGGAGACGACATGGCTATAGGTCGAAGCGTAATAAGAGCCTGCTGGCGCAGCATGGCTCACGCATTTATTCCTCTCACCCTTCTCTTCGCGCTGACGCTGGCGCAGGCGGGGCAGGCGCAATCGCTCTATGTGGTAAACCCCCGTCCCACCGAGCGAATCACATCAGGGACGTCGGTAGATGCAACGGCGGAAGGGGCAGGTATCTCTGCTCACTACACTATCAATGGTATCTGTCATAATGCCGACCGCGTTCTCATTCACATCGAAAAAGCCGGAGTAACGGTCGGGACGGATACCTTCGCGGTCGTTAAAGGCGGCGTCTGGGAGTATAACTGGCTTTTCGGTGGCGCTACGGACGGTGACTTCACTATCTTCGCGACGCCTTTCCTCAATGGACAGGCAGGCTCTACGCAGAATGTCGCTGTGCATCTGGATGGTGTGACGCTTCCCAATATGGGCCTCATTTTTGTGCCGAGCGGCGTTCACTCCAGTGTCTTCGCCGGAATGGGCAAGAAGGCTAACGACAAGTACACCCTTGGTGTGCGACTGCGTTATAACAATGCTGGAGGCGCTCTGGGAAAGGTGCGTTTCGCCGAGACGACTTCCACGCCCATCACCTTCGATCTTAACGGGGCGCTGCGGCTCAACAACGACGACCCCAATGGGAACAAAGACAACAGCAAAGTCCTGCCCTTTTCCTATGCAGTCGGTACCGCCAGCGGACTGATTGACGGCCTGATGACCGTTACGGTGGACGACGGTACGGCCGCGCCTGCCGCCGTCTTTCAGCGAAGCATCGTCATAGACTATACCCCGCCCGCTATCAGCGCAAGCGGCAGCCTCAACAGCGCCGGAAACGTCTCTTATCCCACTCCCGGCATCGTCCGCTTCAAGGGCAAAGTCAACGACCCCAACAACGGAACCGGAGCCGCTCTCGCGCCTGGTGGTATCGCCAGCGTCGAACTCTATGTGCAGTCCCCCGACGATGGGATGGGCGCAGGCAGCACCCTCAAGCGCATTCCCGCCAAACTCACCTACGGCGCCAATCCCGCCGACGATGTAAACTGGTCGGTGGACTACGATACGACCGGCCTCTTGCCGGGAGCCTACAAAGTCTACGCGGTCATCAGCGACTATGCGGGCAACCAGACCTACGATGCGATGGCTGTCGGCGGCGCTCCCGACTTTGTGGCGACGCCATTCTCCATCAACATTGACCAGAAGAACCTGCCGACGGTCACGATCACGGCCCCCTCCACCAACACCTACCTTAAAGGCACGGCGACCGTTACATTTGACGCCAACGCCAACATGACGGTAGGCGGCGACCTGAACTACGAACTCCACGACGTGAACGGCGGTGTGGATACGCTGGTGAAGGCCGGATCGGGACACGGCGCGGGCCTGACCGCCACCTGGGACACGACCAAAGCGGCGGATGGCAAGCACTCGATCTATGTCAAGGTGACGGACGCGCAGGCGAATACGATCAACTCCGCAAGTGTCACCGTCTTCGTGGAGAATATACTCCCGACGGCTGCGATCACCGCGCCTTCGGCGAATGCGATCATCAGCGGTAAGACAGACGTTACCCTTCAGTTCTCCGCCAGCGTCGTGGATGCGACGAACATTCTCGACATCGAAATCAAGGACGAACTGAACAATAGCGTCTTCTCCAACATGAACTTCCCCAACACCGTGGCGGGAATTCAGACAGTCACGGGGAAATACGATACCAAGGGTATCGTGCCGGACGGCACCCACACACTGACGGCGACGGTTAAGGACCAGGCGGGCAACATCGCCACCACGACCCTCCAGGTCATTGTGGACAATACTGCGCCGGTTATCTCGACCATTGACACGCCGCTTGCAGGCGCGTTCCTTCCCTCCTCCAAAGTGGCGATCTCCGGGACGATTACGGACGCCCCGAACACCGATCCGAAAAACGTCATCGCCTACAGTATCTTCGATGGCGCGACGCTGATTGCTTCCGGGAAGGGAACGCCTCCGTTCCCGCTGACCTTCTCCGGTGTCTGGGATACCTCCAGCGCTTCCGAAGGGATGCACACCCTGACGGTGAAGGCGACCGACGCGGCAGGCAACACGGCCACCGATAAGACGGTAGACGTGACTGTAGACAAGACGGCTCCGCTGGCGGCCTACAAGGCGGCGATGCGGACAGGCGGCCCGACCTACACGGTGAACGCGACCTCGATTGTTCAGATCATCCGCGATACCGTGACCCTCAGCGGCACCTACACCGAGAAGAACCTCGCCGCCGCCAATCTGACGGTGACGGTGGACGGCAAGCCTCTGGCAACTACGGTCACGCTCGACACGCCTTCTGCGGGCGTGGGAACCTTCTCTGCGACCTGGGACACGACGACAGCCAGCGACGGAGCGCATACGCTCTCCATCGTGGTAACGGACAAGGCGGGCAATACCAACAAGCCGACCGATGTCGGGACCACCCTTACGGCGATTGTTCAGAACACCGCTCCGACTGTGACGGTCACGTCTCCTGTGAGCGGCGCGACGGTCCCGGCTGGCACCACCGTCACCGGTGTCGTTTCGGGCAACAACGTTGACCTCAGCAAAGCGACCTTCACCTTCACGTATCACAACGGCGCGAGTACTGCGTCCACAACCGTGGATGTCGTTCCGACGGGCGGCGTAGCCTCTACCGCTATTCCCGCCATCATCGGCGGCTTCGATACCGCGACGCCGGGCAGCAGCGTAGACATCACCCTGACGGGCGCGGACCTGGCGACACCTCCTCATGTGGTGACCAGTGGCATCGTGACGGTCTTCGTCATCAAGTCGGCGGTCACGCTCGACAGCATCCTGTTCCACGACTTTGCGGGAACGGCGATCTCCGATCCGCTCGGAGCGTCCGCCGTCTTTGTCGGACGGGACCTCACCGTCTTCGGCAAAGTCGGTATTCTCAACCCGAAACAGTGGCTGCTGGTTCTCAGCGGCGCGGCGATCCCGACTCCCCTCCAGATCGGTGGCGATGGCCCGACCCCGCCTGCCGCCGAACTCGCGGTGACGAGCAAACTGAACAAGGCTCCGACCGACCCCTTCGACTCGAAGGCGGGGAATACCCCGGACGGAACCTATACCCTGACCCTCGCGGTCACGAACCTTGCCAACCCGAATACCCTGACCGTCACCGACCTCTCGAAGGCCGATGTCTCCGTCACGCGCCAGATCATCATAGACAATACCGACCCGGTCGTCGCCTTCGGAGCGATGACGCCTTCGGATATGGCGTTCGTGCAGAACCAGACCGGCAGCCTGATCACTCTGGATGGTACGGTGACCGAGGCCAACCTCGACCACTGGAATTTCCTGATTGACGGCGTTGCCCGCCAGACCGGCACGACCACTGGCGCGATCACCTTCCAGCCCGGCGCGGCGGCGAGCATGGCCGGTTCCTATCTCTGTGATGGCCCGCATACCGTCCAACTCGAAGCCTTCGACAAGTCCGGCAACCATGCGGCGACGGCAGTACGAACCTTCGTCGTGGATAACATCGCTCCGGTCGTCACGTATGGCCCGCTTACTCCCTCGGACGGCGCGTTCGTGCAGAACCAGGCGGGCAGCCTCATCACCATTGACGGCAATGTGACCGAGCAGAACCTGAACCAGTGGGACATCCTGATTGATGGCACGTCCCGCAAATCCGGCATGACCAACGGCGCGATTAGCCTCGTTCCGGGCGCAGGGGCAGCCTACCTGATGGATGGCTCCCACACGCTCCAGATAAAGGCGACCGACAAGGCGGGGAACGCCGGTCAGACGGCTGTCCGAACCATCACGGTGGACAACACGGCTCCGGTAGTGACGTTCGGCGCGATGACCCCCTCCGACGGCGCTATCGTCCGCAACGAGGCTGGCAATCTGCTCACGATTGACGGTACCGTTACCGAGACTAATCTGAAACAGTGGGACATCCTGATTGACGGCGTCTCCCGCAAGACCGGCATGACCACGGGAGCGATCAGTTTCACTCCGGGTGCAGGCGTGGCCTATCTGGTAGACGGGCAGCATACCATACAGATCACTGCGGAGGACAAAGCCGGTAACAAAGCCCAGACCGCCATCCGCACCATCACCATCCAGAACACCGGCCCGGTCGTCGTCGTCTCTTCTCCGACCAACGGCGCGACGGTTCCTGTAGGAAGCACAACCGTCGGCTTCATCTCCGGTGCGAACCTCGATCTGTCCAAGGCGACCTTCACCTTCACCTATCACAACGGCGCGACGACGGCCTCCACAACGGTGGATGTCGTTCCGACCGGCGGTGTGGCTTCTACCGCCATTCCCGCCATCATCGGCGGCTTCGATACCGCGACGGCGGGCAGCAGTGTAGACATCACCCTAACGGGCAGAGACTTGGTGAACCCACCGCATATCGTCACGAGCGCGGTAGTCACGGTCTTCGTTATCAAGTCGGCAGTCACCCTCGACGAGATTGACTTCCACGACTACAAAGGAACGGGCATCTCCGATGGTCTGGGATTATCCGCTGTCTTTGTCGGAAGAGACATCACGGTCTTCGGTAAAGTCGGTATCCTGAATCCGAAACAGTGGCTGCTGCTACTGGGCAATGCGACCGTTGGGCCGATTCAACTTGGCGGCGACGGCCCGACCCCTGCGGCGACGCAGTTGCCTCAGACGAGCAAACTGAACAAGGCTCCGACCGATCCCTTCGACACCAAGGCGGGGAGTACCCCGGACGGAACCTATACCCTGACCCTCGCGGTTACCAACACTGCCAACCCGGCTACACTGACCGCTGCCGACATCTCTAAAGCGGACGTTTCGGTCACGCGCCAGATCATCATAGACAACACCGATCCGATTGTCACCTTCGGTGCGATGACGCCTTCGGATGTCGCGTTTGTCCAGAACCAGGCAAGCACCCTGATTACCATTGATGGCACGGTGACCGAGATCAACCTCGATCACTGGAACATCTTGGTAGACGGAGTTACCCGCCAGACCGGTATGACGGCTGGCCCGATCACCTTCCAGCCGGGAGCGGCGGCAAGTATGGCGGGAGCCTATCTCGCCGATGGGCCGCACACCATTCAGATCGAAGCCTTCGACAAGGCCGGTAACCATGCGGCAACGGCAGTGCGTACCATTATCGTGGACAACATCAATCCCGCCGTCACCTTTGGAGCCTTGACCCCAACGGACGGCGCATTCGTCCAGAACCAGGGAACCAATCTGGTAACGATTGATGGCAACATTACCGAGATCAACCTGAAGCAGTGGGACATTCTAGTGGATGGCATTTCCCGAAAGATGGGAGCCATGCCCGGCGCGTTGACCTTCACTCCCGGTGCTGCCGCTGCTTATCTCGCCGAAGGGGCGCATACCCTTCAGATCACAGCCAGTGACAAGGCCGGAAACATGGGCCAGACCGCCATCCGCACCATCACTGTGGACAATACCGCCCCGGTGGTAAAGTTCGGCCCGATGGCGCCCTCGGACGGTTCGGTTGTTCAGAACCAGGGAGGGACGCTCGTCACGATTGACGGCACGATCACGGAGACCAACCTCGACCATGCGGACATCCTGGTGGACGGTGCCTCCCAGAAGACAGTGATGGTGGCGGGAGCCATAACTCTGGTACCGGGCGCAGGCGCTGCATACCTAAAGGAAGGCGCTCACCAGATACAGATCACGGCGGTGGACAAGGCAGGCAACAAAGGCCAGACGGAAGTCCGTACTTTCGTTGTGGACAATACCAAGCCTGTCGTGACCTTCACCTCTCCTTCTGACGGCGCGTTCGTGCGCGGTACACCGAAGATTCGCGGTTCCATCGCCGACCTTCACCTCAAGACCTACGTCCTGACGGATAGTGGCACGGCGATGCCTCTGGTTACCGACAACACGGGAACCGGTCTGGTCGCCTACGACAACTGGGACACGACCAAACTGGCAGACGGCCTGCATACTCTGAAAATTCAGGCGACAGACCAGGCGGGTAATACCGATTCCGCTTCGATCACCGTTACGGTCGGCAATACTCCCCCGACCATTACTCTCAAGACGGCCCAGCGCGTTGCGAACAGTGCAATAGCAACGCCTGCCTCTCCTACTCCTACGGACTACACCATCGGGACGCCTAACCCGGCCGGAACCGCGAGTGTCATTCAGGTTGTCCGTGATGTGCTTCAATTCACCGGCACGTACACTATGGCGAATGCGACGCAGTTTGACCCCAAACTGTTCACGGTCTCTGTGGATGGAGCGGTGTCTCCTGCGGTTACCATTACGCCTGTGGCTCCCGCAGGGGGAACGGGTACGTTCACCATTATGGGGCTTGACACAGCGGCGCTGGTAGATGGGCAGCATAGCATCACCCTAACCGTTACAGATAAGTCTGGAAACGTCAATACGGTCTCCATGGCGAATACGTCAACGCTGAATTTCATCGTTGACCACACTCCTCCTGCTACGCTGATCTCGTCGCCTTCCAGTGGGACTCAGGTTCCGGTAACAACACCAGTGATAGGCAGCGTTTCCGATGTCCATCTGGGCGGATCCGCTTCGTTCATCTTCTCGCTGCCTACGCCACTCTGGGCTGGCAGCCCGGCTGGTGTGGTGCCGACTCTGCCAGCAAATGCCTCCATCATCGTACCGGGAACCCTGGTGGTGAATGGTGGCAAGACCGCAACCTATACCACGCCCTTCCCTGCGCTGTTCCAGGATGGAACGCGGATTGCCCCCGGTACGACGCTGGAAATTCGTATTGTCTCGAACGATACGACGACTCCGGCCAACACAGGGATAAGCGATCCTGTTACGGCCATAAGCGCAAGTGGACAGACGGTCACGTTAGACAACTTCATAGACATTGACGGGAACGCACGACAGAGCGGTGGGTATTTCTATATTCACGCGGATCAGTACTCTGTGGATGGGAAGATAGTCGCTGGCCCCAAACCTGTGGATATCATCGGTACCGTCAACGTGCCTAGCCTGCAAAGTTACACAATCAATGTCAAGGATAGTAATGGCGTTGTCTTCTATACCGACACGGAAGACATGACCATAGACAACAAGCCACTGCAGCCCATCGTAAACTCTACGAAGCTCAACGTGCATAAACCCTTCGACATCGTTCCGGGTACGGTTGGCGAAGGCCCCTATACGGTGGAAGTGATTGCGACCGACAAGGGCGGCGCGACTTTCCCGCTGAACGCCGGCCCGGCAAATATCGTCATAGACAACTCCGCACCGACCTTCAACTTCATGTCGCCTGCCGATGGGGCCTTCCTGAAGGCAGGGAAGTATCAGGTTACGGTGGCCATTGATGATAACATTCATCTCCAGTCGAACCCGCTCACAACGAGCATTCTGATAGACGGCGACAAATATCCGAACGTGGCTCTGCCTGCGCTGAACAGTGTATCCTGGGATGTGTCGTCGCCCAATGTCACAGAGGGCAAGCATACTCTCACCGTGCAGTCGGCGGACGTTGCCCTGAACAGAGGCTTCATCTCGCGAACCGTTTTCGTGGACCGTACTCCCCCCACGATTCAGTTCAACAATCTGCGAGATGGTCAGAATATCACGAGTCCCTACCGGATAGACATCAACCTGGGAGACAACATATCCGATCCTCAGAACAAACTGAGTCTTACCGTTACGATTCGGGGTGCGAAGACGCAGCCAACGCCACTGGATGATGTTACTACTCCTGGGCTAAAGCGGTTCATGTGGGGGGCTGTTTCCAATGGAGACTACATCATCGATGCCCAGGCGAAGGATATGGCCGGTAATGTGACTAACGTGTCCATTACAGTTCATGTGCAAGTCCTTGACCCGGTGAATGGACTGCCGATATCTATACTCTCACTGTCCTCACCGGTGATCTTCGATGGCGATGGCAATAATCTGCCTACGGTTTCCGTATTGTCATCTCCGAAGCTGAGTCAATCCTCGCTTAATCGCCAGGCAGTGTATCTGCGTGGTACAACGGCTGCGATAGGAGTGGAAGTGGATAAGGCTACTCAAATCAACTACTCCGATAGCCTGGGAGATACCTACAGCGCGCCCCTCACGGGAAGTCAACTCGATAAATTTGGTTTCACGAAGGACACCAATGGAGAAGGGTTGCATACGATCACTCTCAGCGCCATTCAGCAGGTTCAAAAACTAGATGGGCCAATCTCTATTCTGACAGCAACGTCGGTTCTGGATGCGGTACTGGATAACACTCCACCTTCCGTAGCCATACTGTCGCCATTCGCGACAGATCCAGGACAGAAGTATCTGGTTAGCCCAGGTGGAACTCTGAACATCACATTCCGTCTGGATAATACCAAACCAACTAGCACCAGAGATACTAACGCCACCGTGTCGCCACTGCTGAGCATAATGAAAGGTGTTTCCGCTCCGGCAGCCACCATTCGCATCTATGAAGTAGCGACTAACAAGGAAGTCATCATTCCTCAAGCTGTCTACTGGAATTTGCTGGATGCCATTCAGAAGCCAAACACGCAAAGCGCGAATGGAGCCGCTACTTCATCGCTCGATCAGAAAGGCAGTTACCTAGTAAACTGGCAGATTCCCATCCAGCCGTCACTATTCAAGTTGGGAAGCCAATACCGCATCGATATCGTCAGCCTGGGACGAAATGCGAACGGCACAGTAATTCTGCCGGTAGCCTCAGTGCCGCTGGTTCCTAAGCCTACGGACATTGGCCTGCAAGATGTCGTAGGCAACGCGGGACAAAAAAAATCGGCGTACTTCAACGTGAACGTGAACTAAAACAGGAGTGGAGAGGGGAGAGCATAGCCCACGGGCTATGCTCTCCACCGAACCCCGCTAGATGGTGAAAAGGAGATATCGCGCTAAATGAAATACTCTCGCTCCTGGTGTGTCTCATGGACTGGTCTCGCTCTCGTTACGGCAGCGTGTTCGTCTGTAACACACGCTCAGGGAATCAGCGCTCTTTATGGTCGTCGTCTCGGCTCGGACCAACTCCAGACACTCGGCGTTGGTTCCCGATCCGTTGCAATGGGGAACGCCTTCTCTGCCATTGCCAACGACGCCAGCGCTACGTTCTGGAATCCCGGTCGCCTCGGCTTTCTCAGCAACCGTGAATTCATGATAGACTACCGCTCCGTATTCGAAGCGGATGCCACGCTCACAACGAAGACCAATACGCCGGACGTGTTCAAACCGGGAAACCGCGCCGGAAAACCGCAGCTCGGCTTTGCAAGTCTTGTCTTCCCGGTCGGGGCAGAGAAGGAACATCAATTTGTCGGTGTCAGTTATACTCTTGGCGGGTATCTGAAACTGCGCGAAGGTTTTAATCGCTCGAAAACGGATGTTCCAGATGGGTCTGGTATAGCAGGAAACAATATTACCGTGACACAGACAGGAACGACCGACCTGCTGGTGCGAAACTCCTACCTTACCGTAGCCTATGGAAAACTGTTCGATAAGAAACAGTTTGAGGGTATAATGAAAAGGTTCCTGCCCAAAAAGGCAAAACTGCCAGGTCAGCTGGGAGTAGGAATCGGCATATTCTTTGTGGATCAGGAGTTCAGCGAATCCACCGTCGGCACACAGGTGTCGCCAGGCCAAACGGTCAGCATTAACGATACGCCCATCAGCGCACGTGGTCATGGGGTAGGAGTAAGTGCCGGACTGGCCTATGATCCCTCGGATAAGTGGTCCTTCGGTCTCTCGTACCGTTCTGCGACAACACTTTCCGGCCTGGATGCCACGAGTACCACTCCGACGACATTCAACACGGAGACGCCGGAAAGATTCACGTTCGGCACGGCCTATATTCTGCCGAAACTGCATGGTCAATACATTGTCAGCGGCGAACTACAGGTGTTTTCAGCGGCCAATCGTAAATTGGTAAACGGCATTAGTTCGCAGTTGGATCGGCGGCGGGCCGTCACCAACTTCCATCTAGGCTTTGAATACACGCCGAAAAGCGTACCGGTTTTCTGGGATACAAAACATGCGAATCGCTACAGTGTCCCGGTACGGTTCGGCTTTCATACCAACGAGAATGCTGCCACCATCTACACCAATGCAGACAGCGTTTTTTCCTTCGGACTGGCGTTCCAGCAGCTTTACGATCCGGATGACTCCGGTATCGAAGAAAGAAAATTCGACCCGGTGACAAAGACGTATAAGCCAACGGGACGCGTTTCTAAAGTCACTAAAGGGGTACGCTACAGTTTCGAACCGACCGTTGAACTCCAAACATCCAGTGGGAGTCTCACTTATACTCTGACTGGACGCGCTACGTTCTAGTGAGTAATCCCGAAGGGGTGAACACTGCCTGATGTATATTTCAGGCAGTGCCCAACCGGGCAGGAGGTAGGAAATATGTCTTCAAATCTCCCATCAAGGCGTTCTATATCGCCGCTCTGGTACCTTTTTTTGACCGCGCTATGCGCGGTCAGTCTGGCTTCTGCCGCTCCTGCCAGAGCGGATCTGCAGGAAAAATGGAAGAACGAAGTGCTTGGCCGTCTCGATAACGCACGCGCCCAGGTGGAGAGCGGAAAAGCGGCGGAGGCAGTCAAAACCTATAAGCAAGCGGCTGAGGCGGCTATAGAATGCACCACAGAACAAAAAGAGAGATCGGACTGGACTCTGGGTGGCTCATTAGGCGGGAATGGGAAAGGTGTCTATTGTCCTAACTTCATCACTGCTTATGCCTTTTATGAGGCTGCTCACTATTCAACGGGTGCCGACAAAATCGCCTCTCTGAATCGCTGCAAATCCTACCTGCCGAAAACTGAACAGGATTTAAAGCCACTAAATCAAGCGTATAGCTCTGTGTTTTATCGGAAAATGATGCTTGTCTGCCAACTGGAACTCCTGCGCGGTAATCTGGTGGATATCGGACTGGCGAGTCAGATCAAAATCAGTACCCATGAGCAGGCCCAGACGGACAGTATCGTTCTTTTTAAATCTCTCCTCGACAATGTAAAGAAAATTCAAGCAGGCGCGCAGGCGGACCCAGCCAAATTGCGTATCGCAACGAATGTGCTGGATATGAATGGAGCCTCGTTTATAACGCTGGCGGCGGACCTTGACCAACGCTATAAAGCACTGCTTGGCTGGCCGAGCATTGATAACATCAAGCAGGGAGGCAACGGCGACACGGTAGAGATTCAGGGAGACCTGAACAGCCTGTTACCCGTGAAAGTAGTAGCAAAAGTTGACGGGGCGGTCGTAGCTACGGGTACTGCGGAACCCGGTCAGGGGCGTTTTAAGCTGAACCTGACGCTCAAAAAGGCTGCTAAAGTAGAGTTTCAGATAGCGGACTATTCTGCTGCTAAGGAAGTTTCCTCCGACGATGCTAAAGCCATCTATCGCCTGGTAAACAATGGGGAAGCTCCGGCTGGCACTTCGGTTGCCACAGCAAATATTCGGGTGCTGGGCGTTCCGACGCTGCTGGCTTCGACCAACCAACTGTTCCCGAATCGACGTCTCCTCTCCGCAGGAAGCTTCACAGCGGATAATCTCGTCGAGAAGGACAAGGTTGTCGTCGCCGATCAGGACGGGAATTTCCTGACTGTCCTTGATGCGGCAGGGAACCCTCTGCCGATGGTCGCAGATGCACAGACGACAAGTATGGTCGTCGGACGGGTTGTGCTGCGGGCCAACACCACACAAGTTCGTGCTTCCGTACAGCGCAACGGGACGGAGATGACCACCAGCCAACCCGTCAGTATAGCCTTCAATACACGTCTGTCTTCACTGGCCTGGCTGGATACGAAGGACGACCGTATTCGACTGGCCGTGCTGCGCGTGAGCGACTATACGGCCCCGACAGGCGTTCGGGTAAACGGTATCCCCTACGACATTCAGCCCTATAGCGCCAAGTCCCCGGAAGCGGACGGGTATGCAGAACGTCTGTATCTGCTGCCTGTTCCCAGAGATGGGCGCAACGAACCAACAGTAGCAATTCTACAGGGCAAAGAGGAGCAGCGTGTCAGTTTCGGCAGCGAAAGGCTGACCTTCAAGGCGCAGGAACAAGAGGGGCTGATTAAAACTCTGCCTGAAAAACTCCGCGAACTGGCTCAATACGCTTTTGAACCCACCCGTGACGATGAACGCTACCTGAACGCCGCCGGAACCGCTCTGGCCTTCTATCAGCCGCTTGCAGAGGCAAGCGATAGCGAAGCGGTCGCCATCATTCAATATGAAGCAAAAGCGGACTTCGCCCGCCAGTTTAACCAGGTCTATCTGCAACAGGTTAATAAGTTGCCGGACAATAAGCCCGCGATCCTCGCCCTCGCTGAGGTGACCGGGAAACTGGCCGAACTGGCTAAGAGAGCGGGTGAAACCGCTCAATTGGAGAGCGCACTGAAGAACCTGGCTAGCCTCGCTGACGGTATCAAGGTGCGTCTGGCTGTGGGCCAGCCCTTGCGTGAAGGAATCACACCGGGACTGGGTCTCGCTCTGGTTTCTATGAAGGTAACGGGTATGGACGCCCAGCAAAAGGTCACAAAGGTACTTGTAGGGAACCAACCGGTCTCCATCGCGAGCATCCAGCCAATCAAAGGAGAAGTAGGTGCGGTTCAGGTGATGGCTCTCATCGGGGCGCAGTCCGGTGCGGGGCAGACACTGGTACAGATTCAGCTTAGCGATAACCAAACCATTACTGCAAACTTCGATCTGGGCAAGGCCCTGACACTTGCCTCCGGCGAACTTGAGCCAAAGCTGCCTGCCGACCCGAAATTCAGCAATGCCTATAATCAAATTCGTCAGATAGCGAAGAACCCACGGACGGCTCCCCTGACAGAAGCGGAGCTGAACAAAATGGGTGAACTGGTACGCACCAGTGTCCATGAACTGGTACTGGCAGAGACAACGAAAAGCGTTTCCCTGGCGAATCAGCAGATCGCGCTGTTGAGCAGCAAAGATGTCTGGGGGGATGAGGATCAGAAAGAGCTGGCCCTGCGGATTTCCAGCGCAGAGGAAATCGGCAAACGATTGGCTGTGTTCAAAGTGCAGAGCGATAGTGAGGTGCTAAATGACACAGGCAAATTCGAAAATAGTGTGAAAGCAGAACTTGTGAGGCATAGCGCTATCGGCAGCGTCGTCCTCCCGCAGGAAAATGATTATAATCATCAAACGATAACCATCACCAGTGCCGTAACTCCTGTCGTCAAACAGAACGACGTGATATTGACGGCCCAGAAGCAGAGTGCGAATAAGTATGTTTTCGAGTTGAAGATTCAACCAAACCAGAAAGAGACCCTGGTCACGGTCGAAGCCGACCTGACGAAAAATGGCCAACCCCTGGCGCTCCTGAAGTCAAATAAGATTACGCTAAGAACACAGGGCTTCCAGATCAAGGTAGAAGCACTCGCGTTTGACATAGACAAGCAGTCTTTTGAGCGAGCGGATATTAAGAATCACTTTGCCATCTGCACAGTCGAAAACGCAGCCCAGGCGGAATACACGGTATTGCAGAACAGCAGTACCGGAATGATCACGATTAAAACGAAGCAAGTCAGTGTCGAAGCCACAAAGGCGACATATTATTTACCCGATCTGCCTGAAGGGGAATACGTCCTCCAGGTCACCGCGATACAGGGAGAAGGACAGACGAAAGTCAGTCCGCAGCGAAAGCGATTCGATGTGGTTGATCCTGGTGGGATGGTATTCATCGCTGCCATAGATGAATACGGCCCCAACTCTGGAATTCAAAGTCTTCCCTATGGCGTTCAGACAGGCCGTGATCTTGCCACGACACTGATCGAAAAATACCATTATGCCGCAGGGAATATCTACACCCTGTACGGAAAGTCCAGTGGAGTGGAAGCCAGCGACAACCTCCATCTGGATTCGGCTAAGACAGTCAATCTGATAGATCGGGATCGTCTGGAAGAGGCGTTCAATAATTTCATGGCAGATGTTCGGACCAAGAACCCCAAGCATATCATCATATATCTGGCAGGACATGGAGAGATACAGGATCCAAGCAAAGGAGCGCCCGCCGACTATCTGCTTATGGCGTCCAACAAGGAGAACCTGATCGCAGAGTCCTTGGCGAACCGAGTGGCACTGGAATTCCCGAACGTGAAGATCGTCGCGTTTTATGATATGTGCCGCAATGGAGCCTATACAAGTGAACCCAACTCTCCCGTTGCGAGCGCGGCCTCTTATGTGGGACTGAAGTCCTGTCAGGCAAAACAACATGCTTACAGTCCGGACTCGAAACTGGGACTGCATCATACTTTCTATGGCGAGGCGCTGATCAGCAGCCTGGCTGAAATGGCGGGCGGCGGAAACCTCACGGTGGATCACCTGTATGATCTGATGGATGCGAAAATGAAGGTCTTGATTGACAGGGCGAAACCTGTCATGCTGGATTTAGCCAATGAAGTTCAGTCGCTGCCGGTGAAAAAGAGTGTTTTCCATGAGGGAGCGAACGGTTTGCCGTCCGTCTTTTTTAGAGCGACTCCCTAAATTCGAGTGATCTTTTTTCAGGCAGTGTGAAAAAGATCACTTGACAGTGCGCTACTTAGGATGTAAACTAAATACAACCTAATAGGACAAGTTCTTACTGAACTTCAATCCTGTAGACGATTTAGTCTGACTACTCAAGAACAGAGCAGGCAGGAAGCCTGTTCACTCTGGTGATAAAGATGGAGGAAGCTGATGCGACGCAGTCCCTTAATACTCTCAATCGTGTGCGCTCTGACCACTCTTAGTGCGAGTGGCATTCTGGCGCAGCAACCGAATCCACCCCGTGCGACTCCGGCCAATGATAAGTCTCCCGGATGGGTGATTATTCTTGGTGCGAATGCCCCGGATACCACTCGAGCGGCCAATGACCGCACCATCCAATGGGATGCTATCCGTGCGTTCAGGCAGTTCACTGGAAATCTCAAAGTTCCCGCAGATCATATCGTGTTACTCGCAAGAGGCGCGGATGTCGAAAACTTTGAAAGAACGAAAAGCCTGCCTGCTGGATTTGAGGGTGGCGCGAAAAATTACGAGCCGACTCCCTATACCGAGTACACAGAAAAGCTGCTGGAGAATCAGCCACGAACGAGCGATCTGGGGCTGTTCAAGAGCCGGTTTTATACCAAAGACGCTACCGTTCCCTTGCACGGTGAACCTACGGCGCTGAATTTCAAGACAGCGCGTAATGCCATCAGCAAGATGGCTCAGAGCAACCAGTTCGTCGCGGTAGTTGTCTCCGCCTATGTACGGGCAGGTTCCGGTCAGGGAGATGACAAAGCCAAAGTCAAGGTTCTGACCGGTGATGACAGTGAACTGACCGATACGGATTTCCAGCTCGCTGGCTGCAAAGCCGCGAATAGAGTCCTGTTGCTTGGGGGACATCTTAGCCACGAAGATCAGGATCGTGTTCCGAACTACAGCGGCCTTCTCGGTATTCTCAACGATAGCGGCTCCGGAATCACCGCGCAGTCGGTCGTCATCGCCAATAACGAAACGGGTACGGGAGACAAGACCGCCAGGAAAAGTTTCCTGCGCTATGCCTTGATAGGGTTGGAGTCGAACGAACGACCGCTGGCCGAGTATGGGGTCACTCTCACAAATAAAGTGAATGGGATAGGCAAGGATAGCCAACTTTTCCAGGATACGATGGTCGCTGCTACGTCTACATCGAGTACATTGGCGCAGTTGCTGCCCGTTCCGGCTTCTCCGCTGACTGGAATGAAATCGGGTGTCAAAATAACCGGGGAAATAGGGACGATGCCTGGGGTATCGGAAACGATTGGCGTGGTCAAAATCGGGGGTAAGATACTGGTGCGTATGTTCGGCATACCCCGCACACCCTACAATCCGCTCGAACGTGCAACTCTCATCAGTAAGGCTCTGAAGCAGCAGAATCTGGCCGATCTGGAAACAATTCGCATAGAAGCCAGAAAGAAAGAGTTTGTTCTGATGACACCCAAGGGACAGGTGGTTACGGTAGATACCCATACCGCTCAAATGTTCGGGATGTCTCCGCACGATCTCGCCATCACTATGCGCCAGCTAATCCGCAGAGGTTTTGGCCTAGCGGAGCGGGCAGACCCAGGTGCTGGGATGTCGGCTGAAGACTACTTCAACGAGGGCAACGATAAGTTTAATGCGGGGCAGTATGCCGAAGCGGAAAAGAACTTCCGTGAAGCTATAGATGGAAACCCCAGTTACTTCTTTGCTCGTGTCGCTCTGGTGGAGTGCTGCTTGAAGCAGGGCAATAAAGCAGAGGCGATGTCGGCACTAGAGGAGATCAAAAAGGGCGTTCAGAGTAATGTCTTCGGCCTGGAGGATGAGGGCAAGAAGGCTCTCGCCCGGGTCAGCGGAGAGGTGACGAAACTGTAGTCTGGTTTCTCTTCCTCGCTTCGCATGGTGGAAGCGGCAACATCAAGGGCGCGTATCTGTTCACTTCTGGGACGGATACGCGCCCTTTTCGTATTTGGAGGTTAGGAGGCAAGGGGTGCAACTCTGGCGTGAGAAAGGCTGTCAACAGGAAGGGAGGCGGGCGAGGAAGCCTGCCGGACGGCGGAGAAAGTTGGTGTTTAGCAGCAGGCCGTTAGTGTACGAGAAGAGAGCAGGGGCAGTGATTGGCTCCGGTGTGACCGGGAGGAAAGATGAGTCTGAAATGGCAGTGTGAGTGGAACGCGGAGGGACAGTACTACGAACTCAACAAGGGAGTCAAGGTGCCGGTGCGGTTGTTCCTGTCTGAGAAACTGTTCCAGGAGAGCGAAGAGGAGATATTCCGACAGATTGTGGCCGCAACGGAGTTTCCGGGGGTGCAGGAGGTGGTGATTACACCCGATGTGCATACCGGCTATGTCGTGCCGGTGGGCTGTGTGATGGCGACCAACGGGACACTCTGTCAGGCGCCGGTCGGGTTCGATATAGGCTGTGGGATGATGGCGTTCAAGTCTACGGTGAGCAAGGGCAAGGGGTTCAGCGAGACCCTGCGTCAGCGGTTCTCCGAGCGCGTCATGGAGCAGATCGGGATGGGGGCGGGGCATGGCGGCAAGCACCCGGTGAACCACAAGCGTTTCGAGGAGATCGTGCGGCACGGGGCGAGCGCACTCGGCATTCCCCGCGAAAACTCCGAGCGCGACTTCATTCCGGTGGACGATACCTGGGATATTCCGAAGCGTCCGCTGGAGCGCGGCATTGGGCAGCTTGGCAGTCTGGGAGGCGGCAACCACTTCATCGAGTTACAGTTCGATCAGGACGATCATCTGTGGGTGATGGTGCATACCGGCTCCCGTGGCTTCGGGCATGGGCTGGCGACCCACTTCATCGAGAACGGCAAGGAGTATCTCAAGAAGCAGGGTGTGGATGTGCGGGGCGGGGCGGAGGCCGTCTACTTCGAGCCGGGAACGCCGCTCTATAGCGGCTATCGCAACGCGGTGGCGGCAGGAGGCAACTTCGCGATTGCCAACCGTCTGCTTATCTGGAAGAGCGTCGGGGAGGTGTTCGAGAAGGTCTTCGGCGAAGAGCCGGAGTTCGTCTACGAGATCAGCCACAACCTGGCTCAGGAGGAGGAAGTCCCGACGCTGGGCGGCAAGTCCTGGATTCACCGCAAGGGCGCGACCCGGGCCTTCCCCGCAGGCCACCCGATGCTGAAGGGCACCAAGTGGGAGAAGTCGGGCCACCCGATCCTGATTCCGGGCAGCATGGGGGATACCAGCTACATCCTCTATGCAGAGCCGGGCGCGGAGAAGAGCCTCTACTCGGTGAACCACGGCTGCGGGCGTCGTCTGTCGCGGTCGGCCGCGAAAAGGCAGTACAGCCAGAAGGAGGTCAACGAGCAGATGAAGCGGCTCAACGTGATGGTCAACGCGGGCGGCAACGTCCCGATTGACGAATCGCCGAACTGCTACAAGCCCGCGAAGGAGGTTGTTGGGGCGGTGGTGGATGCCGGGCTTGCCCGCATCGCCTATACCCTGACGCCCATCGCCTCCCTCAAAGGCGTGGACTGACGGCACGATAGCGTTGGGAAGGAAGAGTGAGACCGCCTGACCGGCAAGAGATTGCAGGCCAGACGGTTTTTCTTTGGGCGGTGATTTTCACGTCAAAAAGGTGTTCGGCGGGGGAACGGTGAATTGGCGATTGCCGGCCGTTTTGAAACGGAGAAATTTCTTATCGAATGGGACGGGCGGGGTGGTAGCGCAGGGGAGGGCGGTACGTCTCCTGTAGGCGAAGGGGAAATTACGAGATGACGAATGCGGCGGAACTATTGCAGTGGCACTATCTTATCTTCCTGCTGCCGATGGGAGTGGCGGCGCTGCTGCTGCTGCTCTCGTCGCTGCGACTGGGGCATCACGGAGGGCATGGAGGCCACCACGCCCACACGCCGGTACATGGAGGAACGCACGCCGCACATGGCGGGCAGGCCGCTCGCCCTGCACCGGCGGCGGCGCGAACCGGAACTGCGGGCAGCGCAAATAGCCGGAATGGGACGAATGCGACGGAACGCCCGAACGTCACGGTCACGAATCATCTGGTACTGAACCTGACGGGTGCGAACCGCGCTCCATTGATCCTGATCGCGGAGGCGTTTCTGCTCATCTGGGGCGGGTGCGGTCTGCTCGCGCATCAGATCATGGCGCACGGGGCTGAACCGTCGTCCCGACAACTGTGGATGCTGGTGAGTATCGCGCTGGTTGGCGGGCTGGTAGGGGCGCGGGTGGCGGCGAGCCTGATTGGGCGCTTCATGCCGCAGGAGGAGACGCTTATCGTCTCCCGCAACGAACTGATTGGCCTGACGGGAACGGTCGTGTACCCGGTTTCGCAGACAGCGGGCCGTCTGCACATCTACGACACATTCGGCACCCTGCACGACGAAATGTGCCGCCTCGCACCGGGGCAGAGTGAGATCGCGAAAGGCCGCTCCGCGATGGTGCTGGATATGGACACGCAGGGACATCTGCTGGTAGAAGAGATGCACTGAGAAGACGACGGAACTGTCTTCGACGAGAAGGAAGGAGTTTGTATCATGGGATTCATTGTACTTGTTCTGGGGCTTGTGCTGATTTTTGTCGGAACGCTGGGCAGTCTGTTCGGAATGCATCTGTCCACCGGCTCCGACATCGCGCTCACCATTGCGGGCGTCGTGGTGACGCTGGCGGGAGCGATGATCTCGTTTATGGGCTTTTACCGCCGCACGAGCGCAGATCAGGCTTACGTCCGCACCGGAATGGGCGGTAGTCATGTCGTGCTGGACGGCGGAGCGCTGGTGCTGCCGTTCTTTCACCGGGTGTTAGAGATCAACCTCAAGACGATGAAGCTGGGGGTCAACCCGCGTGGGCAGAACGCTCTGATTACCCGGGACAACCTGCGGGCGAACGTGCTGGCGCAGTTCTATATCCGGGTGCAGGCCGATAAGGAGCATATCCTGAATGCGGCGCGGTCGCTCGGCGATAGTTCTGTCAATGCGGAGGCGGTGGAGGCGCTGGTCAGCGAGAAACTGGTCTCCGCACTGCGGGCTATCGCCTCGCAGATGGACCTGTTCGAGATACATACCAAGCGCGACGAGTTCGCGGAGCGGGTCAAGGAACACGTCAAATCGGACCTGGAGGCGAACGGTCTGCTGCTGGAATCGGTGACGATTTCGGAACTGGACCAGACGGACCCGGCAGAACTCTCGGATAACAACGTCTTCGACGCGCAGGGCAAGCGCAAGATCACGGAGATCACGGCGCAGGCAGCGGTCGAGCGCAACCACCTGGAGCGGGAGGCGGAACGCGCCCGACGCCTCAAGGATGTCGAGACGCGGCAGGAGATTTTGGCGCTGGAGCAACGGCAGGCCGAGACGGAGGCGCAGCAGGCCACCGAAATCGCCAAAATCCGCGCTGACAAAGAGCGGGAGTCGCAGGAGGCGATCATCACGCAGCAGCGGCAGGTAGAGCTGGCGAAGATCGAGAAGGACAAACAGCTTCAGGGGCAGGAGATCGCCCGGCAGCAGTCTATTGAGGTGGCGCGGGCGCAGCAGGAGCAGGCGGTGCAGACTGCGCAGGTGGTGAAGGAGCAGGCGATTCAGATGGCGACCGTCGAGCGCGACAAGAGCGTCTCGGTAGCGGAGCGGCAGAAGCAGATCGCGGTGGCCGATCAGGAGGCATCACGCGCCAAGGCAGAAGAGTCGTCTTTCCTGGCGCAGGCCGACCGCGAAAAGGCGAGCCAGTCGGTGCAGACGGTGACGCAACTTGCGGAAGCCGACCGCGAGGCCAGCAAGAAACTGATCGCGGCGCGGCAGGAGATCGAGCAGAACAAGCTCCGGCAGCAGTCGCTTGCCGATGTAGACGCCTACTCCCGTGTGAAGCAGGCGGATGCGGACAAGGAGTCGGCGACCAAGCAGGGCGAGGCGAAGCGCCAGATCGCGGAGGCGGAAGCGCAGGCGAAAGAGATGGTGGCGCGGGGCGACAAGGCCCAGCAGATGGTTGCGGTGGAGGTGGCCCGCGAGCAGGTCAACGTGGATCAGGCGAAGGTGCAGGTCGAGCGGCAGCAACTGGAGAACCGTCAGGAGTTCGCCGAGGCCGGTATCCAACTCGAAGTCCAGAAACTGACCATTCAGGCCGGACGCGACGTGCAGGTGGAGTTCGCCCGTGCGCTCGCCAACTTCCTCGCTAACGGCCACATGACGCTCTACGGAACGCCGGAGACCGCGACGACGATGATGGACAACATGGCGAAGGGCTTCGGGGTGCGTTCGATGCTCGAAGGCTTCCTGACGGACACAACCTCTACCCATACCAGCAACGGCAACGGGCATCGCAACGGGGCCAACGGCATGGGCGGCGGAGATGCGGTCAGCGGTCTGCTCGGTCAGATCGGCGGCCTGCTCCAGCCCGCGATTGCGAAGGTGACGGGCGGCAGTCCGGGCAGTGTCTCGCCGGAGTTGGCCGAGCAGGTGGCGGCAAAACTCGCGGAGAATCCCGCCTTTCAGACCGCGCTCATGGAAGCCCTGAAAGCTTCCACGCCCGCGCCTCCGAAAGCGGCGGTCGTCGAAGCCGTCCCGGTGGTCGTGGCAGCTCCCCAACCTGCCAACGACACCCTCCCTACCACCAAACCCTGACACTCACTCAAATAGTCAGGAACGCCGTCGGGCCGCAGCTTCTCGTTGCGGCCCGACTGTTCTCCTGCTGCTTTTTATGTGGACGACTCTTCCATCTCTGCTGCTCTGACCGAAACGATCCCCCATATTCCCTCGAAATGCTTCATGTCCGCAGTTCGCACGAGAAGAATGGACTGCTTTGGTAACGCTAATAGATGCTCCGACGAATAGTATTTTGCCCGTTTTCGAGCAGGCTTGCGCTCAGGGGGAGGAGACAGACTCCTCCCTCCGAAAGGACTTGCTCACCGACCGATTGTCCCCTACTTAAACCGGGGAGAAGGGGGCGTCGTC
>JBBRLP010000008.1:0-76148 GCA_038231295.1 Chthonomonadales bacterium | reverse complement strand
TGAGGGGTTCCTCCAGTGCCTCTTCCAGACGAGGCACGAGTGTCTTGCAGATAGTGTCCCAGATATCTGCTAAAATGATCATGTTAGCGCTCCTTTCTCGATTTGATCGGCAAAACCAAATTCGACAGGGAGTGCTAACTCTCATTTATCAACGTTCAAAGACTTTTGCAAAAGGCTCTTTATAAAGCGACTTTGGACGCCTCAGAATGGATTCGCCAACAGGATCGTTGATTGTCAGACCCCGAGAGGCCAAAAGACCACACCGGAAGACATAGAGCGGATTAGAGATTAATATTGCTCAACTTGCCACTGATGTCCGTTCGCTAGCTATATCGAACGGCGCGACAAAGCGGACGAGCTTCATTAGCGTATGTTTTCGTTCCAACCCTTTGTCTTCACCTACTGAGGCACATAATAAAGAGACCGCCAATGCCAGCATCGAACGGACAGGGCGGTCTCCAGCGATTAGCAGCACTTGTATGCGCGGTTATTTGCGTCGGCGCAGGCGGCGTGCGAGGGCGCCGAGGCCGGAGAGGCTCAGCGCTCCGAACAGGGCGAACGTGCCGGGTTCGGGCGTCGCCGCCGCCGGAGATCCAAGTCCTTCGAGCGGGGCGATGTCATCCAGGGTATCTGCGAGGAACTCATGGGCAACGAAGTTCGAGACGTCCCCTACCTTATTGGAAGCCTGGTAGTCGACGAACAGGAGGTCACCGTTATTGTCTGCTACGTAGAGATGTCCTTTGCCATCCGGTGCCCCCTGGTCGAACTGGAACGCATGGTTGCGCGAATCGTTGCCGGTCACGTTGAGATCAGACCACGTAGTAAGGCCCGAATCAAGGTTCAGTTGGGTGACATGGTGCGATCCGAACAGGTCCAGTTTGCCGGAGTAGGAATCGTAGACCATACCGTGCGCGGCCGGAACTCCGGTCAAAATGCGCGTGGTGGTCGCCGTGCTGCCTGAGAAGGTGATACGTCCGACACTTCCGGTCCCGCCGGCACCTGCCGTGGTGTAGTAGGCGTTTCCATCCGGGTCGAAGGCAAGGGACGTAATCGAGGTATCGGAGCCGGAAAGCGTAATCGAGCCCCCGTTCGAGAAACCGGGACTCAGATTGACGTATCCGAGGGCGCCGGGAATAGCAGTGGCGTAGGCTTTCGTCCCGTCTGGCGAGAGGGCCAGGTGATACTGACCGGAGACGTTTGCGGTTGCGGTAGTGATACTTCCGTCACTGATTTTGACCTTCGAGACGTGCCCATTGCCCTGGCCGCCGACGAGCAGATCCCCGTCCGGCGCGAAAATAATTCCGTCCGCTCCGTTGGTCGTCGTGATGCCTGCCTGCCCCGTAAGGCTGAAGGTCGTCGCGCCGTCGTAGTTGACTGTCACTTTATTGACGTTGGCCTGACCAGCGGGCGCTCCGTAGCGGGTGTAGTAGATCGTCCCTGAGATGGGGCCATCTGCCATCGCCGCCAGCGGGATTGTCAGCAGCGCAGCAGCTGCCAGAAGAGAAATTTTTTTCACTCGGCGAATCTCCTTGGATAAAACGACCGGTCGAGAAATTGGTACAGTCCAGAGAACGCACACATCGGTGCGAGTAGTCATGGAGGTGCGTACTGAGAGCGTGACAGGTGGGACACATCGCGACATCAAAGTCATGCTTGCAGAATAATGATGAGCCGTTCTTTGAGAGCGTCTCCCACCAGTCGGGTAACGATCATACCGGGCAAACCCAATATTTTGGACAGTGCCAGGGGATCGTCGGCACGCACATGCCAATGAGACTGTGGTATACTTTCGAGCATCAGGGTCTCCCTGGGGAACGGTTGTGTGAGAACTCCATCTTATCCCGATGAGCCCTAATGCCTCAGAGCACTACCCCACTATTTGTCGATGAGCCTGAACGGATATCCTCTTGTAGAAGTCAAAGGACAAAGCCTCATACTTTGTCCTGGCCCAAATTGCCTATCTACAAGAGTTGTGCCGCA
Source organism: Chthonomonadales bacterium (assembly GCA_038231295.1). Classification (GTDB taxonomy): domain Bacteria; phylum Armatimonadota; class Chthonomonadetes; order Chthonomonadales; family Chthonomonadaceae; genus JANXLO01. Next base: position 74,168 of record JBBRLP010000008.1, on the reverse strand, counting down.
GAGCCTTATGTCGCACGTTATTTGCCGATGTCGCACGTAATTTACCGGTTGTCTGTTCGCTTCATTCAGACCTGCATTCTCGCCGGGGGACAAACATAATGAAACAGTCAAACCATGATTTCGCCGCTCTTATTCGGGCCAGGCGGCGTCAAATCGGGCTTTCTCAGGCCGAAATGGCCCGGCACACCCATGTTTCCGAACGTACCATCCGAAATTGGGAGGCCGGAATGTCAACGCCAGGTCAATGGGAGTTGGATAGTATCCTGGTAGCGTTGGAACTCACAACCCAGGAGCGAATCCAGGCTCTGGCCCTCTTGCCGACGTCTCACGCAATAAAGCTTACCCGTCAGCAATCCTCGCTGGTTCCATTCCATGCCGAAGACCTCGGCTCTCTTCCTGTGTTAGGAGATTTGCTCAAGTCTATGCGTCTGCGGAGTAGAATGACGCAACAACAGATGGCAAGAGAATTGAAGACAACACGCTCGACTATTCTGCGCTGGGAAGCCGCCGAAACGATGCCTTCCCAAGAGAATCTGGAACGAATTTGCGTGCTGTTGAAGGCTCATACGGAGGAAAGTGCAGCGTTGTCGAGTCGGCAACTGCAATTCGGGGAAGATACCTTTCCTGTTTCCATTGAAACTCTTGCTGAACAGGTAACGGCGCTGGAAAGCCAGGGGGGCAGACTGCAATCTCCTCTCATTGATCTGCAGGCGCTGGCGCTCAAACGACATCTCTGGATGCTGGCAGACAAGTCGCAGGAAGCTCTGCGTCTCCTGGGACATGTGCAAGTCATTCATGCCAACTGGCTGGTAATGCAGATGCGTCGTCAGGAAGCCGAACCCTATCTGAAACATAGCCTGACGATACTGAAAAAAAAATTTACTTCCGACCGCTTCCTGCAATCGGCAGTCAATCTTGCGGCGAACCTTGCCTACCAAACAAGGGGTGGCAGCGCCACTAGCGTAAAACTGCTCAAGCACTGGCTGCCTGTTGCTCCAAAGCAGCTACAGACGACTATGTGGTGTGACATCGCTCTTTATGTGGCGAATATTCACCAGCATGACGCTGCCGCTTACTATCTTTCGAGAGCACGTGATACGTTACCGCACAGCCTGGATACTGAATGGATGTCAACATACTACTACCCATTGACTTATGCACGTATTTTATTGAAGACAGGACGCCCTCTCGAGGCGCTGGCATGGCTGCCCGCTCTTCCCAATACAGCACCTCATACGTTACATACGGTCTTGCAGTTTATGTGGGCTGAGACACTTTTGGAAGCGGGAGAAGCGGATATGGCGCAACGCTACATGGATCAACTAGCGATCTCACTGAGAGATTGCCCACAGCCCCATCTCATGCACAAATTTCAAAAATTGTCCACCCATCTGTAAATGTTATAATAATGAACATGAAGAGCAGCAACTCCGCGAGTCCCTCAGCTTTGCCATGGTGCTTCAACTTGCACCAAAGCCCTCTTATTCTCCACCTCGGTACGCACTTTTTTGCAAAGCTAATGCAGGAACCGAATACTTCGATTGGCCCACGGCTTCTATGATGGGGATTCTGCCTGAGTATCTTCCGAATTAAGTTCGACAGGGATATTGTTTTCAGGTATGAATGGGTAGGCCAATTCACCTAGCAAGGAAGTAGGCATAGGGGTGGAGATGCCATACGACTTCGGCCACTCCTTCGGCAATATGTGTGTGCCGAAGAGGCGGTCGAGCCAGGGCAGCATGGAGGCATAGTTATGATCGATCGGCCCTGTTTTAGTGTGGTGCCAGTGGTGGAACATTGGCGTCGAAATCAGCCACTCGATCGGCCCGAAACGCCAACGAACGTTGCCGTGTACAAAGAAGCCCCACATCGTTCCGATCAGCAATACAAATACGGGCACCCCGCTCCCGCCCGTAGTAGGCCCGGCCAGGCCGAGTGCACACATCGGCACGATCCCACAGAAGCGAGTGAATACCATATCTACCGGGTGGGCACGCGTGCTCACCAGAAAGTCGATCTCCTCGGCGCTGTGGTGGACGGAGTGAAATCGCCACAGAAACGGAAGCTCGTGGCTCCAGCGGTGTCCCCAGTAATAGCCGATCTCACCAACCACCATTGCGGCAGCGGCATGCGCCCAAAATGGCAAGGAAGCCGCGTATGCATATATGCTGGGCGGCTCGATGTGTCGGACAACGCGAACCAGAATCGCGGCTGGGAAAGCAAGGATTAACGCGGGTGCCAAACCGTTGAGGAAGTAGTAGCAAATATCGACTCCAAGGCCCTTACGGAGAGTCTTGTGAGGCTGCACTGCGAAGAAGCGCTCTAGCGGCACAAAGATGACAACCAGAATAGCCAGCCAGGCGGAGGATCTGATGAGGCTGAGAATAAGGAATTTCGAACTCATAGATTCTGTCTCCGTAATGGTTTCCAGGAACAGCGAGAAGGCTTTCAGGAGAGAGCGAAGTCTCCTGAAAGCCTGTTGAGATACCACAGCCGAAGATAGCGACCTACGAAGCGGTCTTTGTGCGCCCTCGGCGGCCGGCAAAGACGCCCAGGCCGATCAGTCCCGCGAATGCTGCGGCAAAAGCGCCAGGCTCAGGAGTGGACGAGGAGGTAGTGTCGAAGAGAGTAACGCCGTCCAAAAGGGCGAACGGAGGGACGGCTGGGGCACCTGAGGCCAGGAAAGAGAGTACCTGGGTTGAGGACGTGGCGGTGAAGGTATGACTTTGCGAGAACCACCCGGTGAAGCTGTGACTGGTGTTGACCAGACCTGGGGTGTCGTAGCTGTCACCGCCGAAACCCACGGTAAATTTCTGAGTCGTATTACCGTTGAATCCCGTCTGCTGGGAGCCGCCGTAGAAGAAGTTGAGGGTGTAATTGTCGCCGATGGTCAGTCCAGAAATGCTCTGGGTGAGCTCACTCTGCTGGTAAGCACCGTCGAACGCCATGAAGTTGCCGCCGTCGGGGCTTGCGCCAAGGTTAGCGGGATTGTTCGCTACACCGCCATTGCCTGGTCCCCACAGTGCTAGCGTGCCTCCGTTACCGACAACACCTGTCTCAGCGTTCGTCGGGCTGAAGAGAAAGTTGTAGCCAAGATGACCCGCCGTGGAGGTGTTCGTCCAGTCATCAAGAATAAGTCCACTGAAACCGGGTTGACCGTAGCCGCTTGCTGCCGCTCCTGTACCGGGAGTCGACAGTTCGAAGCTCCCGTTTAGCACCAAGTTTGTGTCGCCGAGGGCGGCAACGGAGAGTCCAATTGACAGTACAAGCGCGGTGAAGCAAATCATCGGAAGCTTCGGGGTATGCATTCTCTAATCTCCTGTTGGTTAGAAAGACCGGGGACGATCCAAGATCAATCTGGCCATGCCCATATAGCTTCTATATCAAGAGTTGTGCCACAGAACCCTATGTCGCACGTTATTTGCCGATGTCGCACGTAATTTGCCGGTTGTCTGCTCGCTTCATTCAGACCTGCATTCTCGCCAGGGGACAAACATAATGAAAGCGAGGAACCAGAGGAAACGGCCCCGACTTATTGGCCTGATACCGAAGGACATAAAGTTCAGAATTCGGAACTCCTTTCCCAATTCGGTGTTCTTGACCGTGTCTCTTGCTAGTTTGACCCAAATGTGCCTCTCAGCAACTGTCCGATACTATATATTCTTTTGAGGCAAGCGAGTACAAGGCGTCGAGGGAGCACGGTAACCTCAAGTCAGTGCGGCCTCACCGCGCTCGCCCGTGCGGATACGGACAGCCTCCTCGACATGGGAGACAAATATCTTGCCATCTCCCACCTCTCCGGTGTGCGCCGCCTCCAGCGCTATCTCTACCACCTCTTTCGCCCGGTCGTCCGGCACGACGATCTCGATCTTCACTTTGGGCAGCAGATTGACGACGTAGGTGTTACCGCGATACTTCTCGGTGCGGCCCCGCTGTTTGCCATAGCCGCGCACATCGGCGACCGTCATGCCCACGATTCCGATGGCTTCGAGGGCGGCCTTGACCTCGTCTATCTTCATCGGGCGGATCACACATTCGATCTTCTTCATAGAACCTCTATCCTTCGATGGTTTCGGCGACTCCTCCGCGCAGGACGCCAAGCCAGCAGCCCTCCTCCGCAAAGTAGCGCTTTGCCACATCCTGCACCTGTTCTGCCGTGATCTGTTCGATACGAGCGAGGTAGCGCTGTGGCTCCTCCGGGCCGAAACCGCTGACGCACAGTTCCGCCAATTCGCTCGCCTGCGCGTCGAAACTCTGCATCCCGATCACGTACCTGCCCTCTATGGCGGCTTTCGCGGTCAGCAGTTCCTTCGCGGTGACCGGTTCGGCGCGGAAGCGTTCGCACTCAGCGAGAAGCAGTTCCCTGGCCCGCAGTTCGTTCTCCGGCGCGGTAGACGTGTAGGCAATGAAATTCCCCGCCTCCCTCCGTGTCCAGTGCGCTGCCATGACGGTATAAGCGAGGCCGTTCGTGCCGCGCACGGCCTGCATAAACCGTCCGTTCAATCCCGCAGCGATCTCTCCCAGAACATCGAGCGCGTAGCGGTCTTCGTTGTCGAGCGCGGCCCCACGGAAACTGAGGAAGGCGGAGGTCTGCTGCCGGTTACGGCTCACGACCTGCTCTCCGTAAGGCTGATAGTGAACGGGCGGTGAGACTGTGGCGATAGCAGGGCCGCCGGGCAGCAGATCGGTACTGAGGGCGACCGCTTCGGCTTCGGTCAGATCGCCGACGATGCCGAGGTGCAGGTTCCCGGAGACGAGGTGTTCCTGATGCCAGTGGCGCAAATCTCCTGCCGTGAGGAGGGAAATGGCCTGTGCTTCGCCCGTCGAAGGCAGACCATAGGACTGCTCCCCGAAACAGACTTCCATGCAGAAATCGTAGGTGAGAACGTAGCCGTTGTCCTGTTTGCGGCGCAGGGCGGCGTAGATCGTCTGCTTTTCCCGCTCGATCTCCGCTTCGGGGAAGGTGGGATTCGCCAGCACGTCTGCAAAAATCGCGAAGCCCTCCTGTAGAACGTCGCGCTTCAATTTGATGCCGAAATGGAAACTGTCTCCGCCCACGTTGCTTCCGATGCCGGAACCGAGTCCCTCGATCTGATTTGCAAGGGTTTCTGCGTCACGGGTTGTCGTCCCTTTCAGCATGGACTTTGCCATCAGGTTGGTGATGCCGCAGTTGGCCCGTGTCTCTCGTCTCCGTCCGCCCTGAAACGCAGCCTCCACCGAAATCAGCGGGAGGTCCTGACGCTGCCGGAAATAGAGCGTTGCGCCTCCGGGCAGTGCGATCACTTTTGTCAATCCCGAGTCAGAAAGCGCCGAGTCAGCCGTCGGGATGCCTTCTTTTACCGGTGAAGAGGAGGGAACCTGCCGCAACGCCGCCTCGACCTGCGCTGCGCTCCGTTCCTGCACATCAACCGCACTCGGCAGATATTCGATCAGTGAGGCGCGGGAAAGATCGAAATAGGCCGCAGCGACACGCTGCACATCCCGCGGAGTCACCGCCATCACCTGCTCCACCAGTTCGTCCGCAAGCCGATAGCCTCCGCGTACTTCGTAGGTGGTCAGTGTGCGTGCAATCCCCATGACCTCTTCCTGTGCGGTCAGTCGGCGCATCTCCAGACGAGTTTTGATGCGCTCCAGTTCGTCCTGTCCGGGCGGGTCTGTCTGTAGATTTCGTATCTCTGTCCACAGCGCACACTCCGCCGCCAGAGGGTCGTCTGCGGTAACCTCGGCCCCGAGCGTGAACAGTCCCATCTGTTCCATGCCATCGTAACTCGCCCAGGCGGAACTGACAACCTGCTGCTCCTCTTTCAGGCGACGGTAGAGACGCGCCGAGCGCCCATCGCTCAACAGGGCGCTCAGCACCGAGAGCGCCGCTCCGTCTGGATGCAGGAAGGGCGGGGCGGGAAAGCCGAAAACCAGCAGGCGCTGCCGGGTCTCGCCGGTCGTGCGCCGATACCGAAAACCGATACGCTCCGGCTCTTCCGGGGAGAGCGAACGGGGCTTTTCCACCACGGGCAGGCTGCCCCAATAGTCCGTCACCAGCCTTATCGCTTCGGCGGTGTCTATGTCGCCGACGACCGCCACCGTGATGTTATGGGCAAGATAGTTCGCGACGAGAAATTCCCGCAGATTCTCTCTGCGAAAACCGCGCAGAGTCTCGGCTTCTCCCATGCGCCAGCGTCGAATTCTATGCCTGTCGAAAGCCAGGGCATAGAAGGATTCGATGAGCATGGCGTTCGGATTGTCGCGTTTCTGCTCGGCCTCCTGCACGATGACTTCGATCTCGCGCCCCAGTTCCTCCGGGTCAATCATGAAGTTCTGAAGCGCGTCCGCCTGGACCTCTATCGCCTGCGGCAGCGCGTCTTTTGGAACCACGACATAGTAAATGGTATCCTCGTATCCGGTGGAGGCATTGAGGGTTCCGCCAAGTTCCTGAATTTCTCGAGCGTACTGATTCTGGTCCGGTCGGGAAGGCGTTCCCTTGAAAACCATGTGTTCGATAACGTGGGCGATGCCGTTGTGGCGATCCTCCTCCTGAAAATAGCCGACATGGAAATGCACCACAACCGCAGCAACCGGCGCATTGCGGCTCTCTTTCACCAAAACTGTCAAACCGTTCGGCAATACTTCTTTTACTACATTCGCCGTAACTCCTGTAGACCCTGCGCTGTTTCGCTCCTCAGACATTCGATTCTCCTTTTCCATGACACAAGACTTCAACAAGGGAGTAGAGGACTGACCTCCTCCGCCTTTCTGCTCACTCACCTTACGCAGACGAGAGCATGCAACGGGTTGACACCCCTCGCTACGCGCCTGCGGCGGATCGTCCTTCGGACGAAACCCAACGCGACAAGATTTGTCGAGCGCGGCGAACGGCCTTCACACCATAGACGTTTCCGAAGGAAACTGGGCCGCAGGTCAAATAGCGGGGACTTCAGTCCGTCGCATCCCACCTGCGTAAGGTGAGCTGCTCACTATGGAGACGATTCACCATACAGTTTAATACTCCTTCTTTTGCAGGCGGACAAATTTCTGTAAGACGTTCTGTACAATGCAGAGGATAGAGGAGTCACGTGGTCGGGCGGCGAAATGTCGTGACAAGAATTGTATGGTGGAGGAGGCAGGGAACCATGGCGCTACCAAAGGACTATACCGAACGAGTCTATGCGGGAGTATTGGGCAAGATCATTGGCGTCTATCTGGGACGCCCGTTTGAAGGCTGGAGCTACGAGACGATCCTGCGCGATCTCGGTGAGATCACCTACTATGTCAACGAGCAGCGCGGCGCTCCTCTCATCGTCACTGATGACGACATCTCCGGCACGTTCACCTTTTTTCGCGCCCTGGCCGACAACGGCTACTCCCGCAGCCTGACACCGGCGCAGATCGGGCAGACCTGGCTCAACTACCTTATTGAGAAGCGTACCGTCCTCTGGTGGGGCGGAATGGGAACCTCCACCGAACACACCGCCTATCTGCGCCTGAAGCATGGCATCGCGGCCCCTTTCTCCGGTTCCATCGTCACCAACGGCAAAGTCGTCGCGGAGCAGATCGGGGCGCAGATCTTCATTGACGGCTGGGGCATGGTGGCTCCCGGCGACCCTGCCCTTGCTGCCGACCTCGCCCGCCGCGCCGCGAGCGTAAGCCATGACGGAGAAGCGATCTATGGCGCACAGGTCGTAGCGGCAATCGAAGCAGTGGCTTTCGTTGACAACAATATTCAGAAACTGCTCGATACGGCGCTGGAGTATATTCCGGCGGATTCAACGATTGCCCGGATGATCGGCGATATTCGCGAATGGCATGGCGCGGAGAAGGACTGGCGCAAGACTCGCGAAAAGATCGTAAAACAGTACGGCTACAAAAAGTATGGCGGCGGCTGTCACATGGTACCAAACCACGCCCTCATCATTCATGCTCTGCTGTACGGCAACGGCGATTTCTCGAAATCCCTGATGATCGTCAATACCTGTGGTTGGGACACCGACTGTAACTCCGGAAATATAGGCTGTATCCTGGGGATTCGTAACGGGCTGTCCGGCATCGAGGATGGCCCGGATTGGCGCGGCCCGGTCGCAGACCGGATGTACCTCCCGACAGCGGACGGCGGGCGCGGCATCACTGATGCCGTCGCCGAGACGTACCATATCGTCAATGCGGCGCGTATCCTCAGCGGCCAGGAGGCGGAACTTCCGAAGGGCGGGGCGCGATTCCACTTCGAGCTGCCGGGTTCCGTGCAGGGTTTCCAGTCCGATCCTTCTCCGCAGACACGCGGCGCGGTCACGCTGGATAATGGTCGTGGCAATAGCCGACGCGGAGAGCGCAGTCTGGCCCTTCGCTATCACCAGGTTTCTACGGGCAGAACGGCACGTGTCGGAACCGCGACGTTCCTTCCTCCGGACACGCAGAAGATGACAGGCTATGGTCTCGTCTGCTCCCCTACCCTCTATCCCGGCCAGATTATTCGGGCAGGCGTCGCCGCCGACGCCGCCAACGGTCAGCCGGTTGACTGCCGCCTCTATGTCAAGACCTACGACGAGCATGACAAGCCGGTGATTTCTTACGGCCCCGAGCGCCTCATGGAGCCAGGAGACACGCACGAGTTCCGCTGGCATCTCCCGGAGAATGGCGGCTATCCCGTCGCCGAAGTCGGGGTAGAGATAACCTCTGCCTCTCGCGCCGATGGCAGCCTGTATCTGGACTTCCTGACCTGGGACGGCCCGCCGGATGCGATCCTAGGCCACACCAAAGGCACGCTCTGGAAACGCGCCTGGGTGGATGGCATGGATCATTTCGAGACCGGCGGCGACCCCTTCAGGCTGATTCAGGACGAAGGCACGGGCCTGGTGAGCCAGGGAACACGCGAGTGGACGGACTACCGCGTGACGGCGGCAATTCGGCCCCACATGGCGGCTTCGTTCGGTCTCGCCGCCCGTGTGCAGGGAATGCGCCGTTACTACGCCGTGACGATGAGTGATGAAAACCGCCTTGCGCTCGTCAAGATGCTCAACACGGAGACTGTTCTGGCGAGAAAGACGATGGACTGGGCGTCGGGCAAGGAGTACGAACTCTGTTTGCAGGTCGAAGGCAGCCGTATCCGCGCCGAACTTGATGGCGAAGTCCTCTTCGATGAGGAGGATACCGAAGACCCGCTGACCGGTGGCGGCATCGGCATCCTCTGCAAAGAGGGCCGTGTCTCCGTCGCCGCCGTCCACGTCGGCCCTGTCGCCTAACCCTAGCCGCTAAAGAATCAAGTGCCCACGAGATGCCCAGACGAAAAGGCCCCACTCCACGACGTAAGGGAACAAGCCGCCCCTATTTAAGCCGCAAAACAACAGGGTATGTCAGTCTGGGTACTGCCGTAACCTTGCTTTTTATGCTGACGGGGATAGGTCATACGATTTATGTCTTCGCGTGGGTGTTTCCTCTCAAGGCGGAACTGCTAGGCAGTCGGGGCCGAGATGCCGAGGGCACGGTACAGCACAAAACATCTGATCAAGGCAAGAATTCGCGCTGGTCGGCAACCGTGCAGTTCACGGACGACGCTGGACAGACCCGTATATTCGATGAGGAGTATAACGAACAGGACTGGAAACGGCTGGAAGTTGGCAGAACGGTAAGACTACGCTACCTTGCAGGCGACTCAGTCCTGGTACATGATCTCAACTCAAACGAAATCAAAACGAACAGCCCTATGGTCGAATTGATCTGGAGTTGGATATGGATCTTTTTCTATGGGGGGATGTTCGCCTGGTACAGAGCGAATGACCTCACCAGAGACACAGATAAAATGCGGACAACGCAGTGGAGGAAAGAATGAAACGAGTGATCCAATCGAGACGAAGAAGTCTGCTCGTCGGCGCAGGGATTATCGGGGGAATGCTGGCGTTAACGGCGTTAGTGAAAGCGCAGCAGCCTGCCCCAGACCCCACCCCGCCGCAGCCTGTTCCCTCTGCACAGAGTATCAAGGTGCTGTTCGGCGGTACGAAAGAGGATATGGAGGCGAACTGGCTGCAAAATGGGAAGCCCGCCCACTGGAAAATCGAGGACGGCGCGATGGTCTCGGTAGGCGGGGACCTCGTGACGAAGGAAAAATTCACGAATTACCAGATGCACATAGAGTTCCGTGTCCCCTATATGCCGGACAAAAAAGGTCAGGGGCGAGGCAACAGCGGGGTCTTCATGCAGAGCCGCTATGAGATACAGGTACTCGACTCCTATGGCATCAAAGAACCGGGAACCGGAGATTGCGGGGCGGTCTACCATCAGTCGGGGCCGCTCGTCAATGCCTGTAAGCCGCCTTTGCAGTGGCAGACCTACGACATCGCCTTCCGCTGCCCGCGCTACGATTCCAGCGACCCCACCAAACTGCTTGAACCGGCCCGTGTGACGGTCGTGCAGAACGGCATCGTCGTCCAGAACGACCAGGTGATTACCGGGCTGACTCACATCGTCACGCCTCCCAAGAATCCGCCGCCTGCCGACCCGAAGGCTCCCGTCAAACCCGCTGCCCTGCCGGAAGACCTCAGCACCCCCGGCCCTCTCCGCCTTCAATATCACGGCAACACCGTCGCGTTCCGCAACATCTGGATCATGCCCCTCCCCGATTCCGGCCCCACTCACTACGAACCGAGATAATGTCCCTGAGAGTTTAAAAGATGGCCTGGGGTTAGCCCTCACCCCAAGCCATCCTCCGAGCGTTCTGTTGAATCGGGAATATGGAGAGAGCAATGGCCTCCGTTCTCCTGATAGGAGCGCTGCTTGCTGCGCCCATACCAAGGCAGTCAAAAACGGCCAAGATAAGAGAGAAGCGGTTCGTCGCCTTCCGATTCTGGGGCAGTGACGACGAGGGCGCGGGCGTCGGGAAGGAGATTGCCGAGGAGGGACAGACCTTCTTTGCCCAGGGTGAGGAGAGCGGTAGAAAGGGCGTCGCTGTCGGTGGGAGAGGCGGTGACGAGGGATGCTAACAGGATGCGACCGACGGGATAGCCGGTGCGAGGGTCGAGGACGTGTCCGTAGCGCTTTCCATTGGCGGCGAACCACTTGCCGTGAGGAGCGGAGACAGAGAGGGCGGCGTCCTGTAAGGTCAGTTGAGTCAGGTACGCCTCCTCGCCAGCGTCGTAAGGTTTTTGAAGGGCGATTGTCCAGGCTTCTGCGTCCGTGGGAGAGCCGAGCGCGTAAACGGTGCTGGTTCCTCCATGCAGCAACGCGGAGGTGATCTCATACTCCCGCAGCAGGTCTACCGCACACTCCACGGCATAGCCTTTGCCGATGGCTCCTAAGTCAAGTTGGACGCCCTCCCGGTCAAAGCGTACCGTTGAGGCGGCCTTGTCAAGGTGCACATGGTGCATCCCGACGAGTTCGCGAGCGGCTTCAATTGCTTTGCGCTCCGGCATTTGCCCGGAAGCGCCGACAAATCCCCAGCAGCGCATGAGCGGCGCAACCGTCGGGTCGAACGCCCCGCCCGTCGCTTCGCTCAAGAATTTCGCTCTCTCCAGCAGCGCAAACAGCCGAGGTTCCACAATGACAGGCCGGAGGGCTGCCAGCCGATTTAGTTCGCTGATGTCACTGGTTTCCCGATAGAAACTGAGCTGCGCCTCCAAACGCGAAATCTCTCCGAATACCGCCTCCGAAACAGACCGCAGATAGGTCTCACGCTCCCCGTACAGCAGCAGTTCAAACTGAGTCGCCATCGCGATATGCATGGTCTGGAGTGAGAGCATCACAGCGCCTCCACAAAGGCAAACGAGTGAGCGGGAGAACTCTCCCGCTCACTCGCAGCGTCAGAATGCCGAACCCTGTCAGGCCGGGGAGGCTTTGCGGGTCTTGGGGTCAAAGACGAACGTCTTGTTCTCCCGGTAAGACCGCTCGGCCAGCGTAATCATCACCTGGACACGCGCCGCAAGGTCAATATTGGCGTTGGGCTTGCCGTTGGAACGGATACAGTCCAGCCAGTTCTTGTGGTGCGTCGGGAAGTTTTCGGGAACGCCGGTGACCGGCTCGCTGCCCTCGTCCACTTCGTCCGCCCAGTCGCGCTGCGGCTTGAAAGTCACCGCGTTGCCGCCGAAGTAGATAGTGGCCTTGTTGCCGCGAATGGTGTCTTCCCAGCCAACATCGTTGATCGAGGAGGACATCGCCATCAGGGACATATTGGCGAAGTCCACGTTAAGGTTGATGAAGTCAGGAACTTCCCGATCCATTTTCCCTGTCTCCGGATTGATCTTCTGAACATAGAGACCGCCGCCGGAAGAGACGCGCAGCGGATAGCCGTCCATCCCTTCGGTTGGGAGCGCCATCGCGATAAACAGCGGGTGCAGGCGGTGCGGGAACAGGTCGCCGACCAGACCGGAGCCGTAGGCCCAGTATTTGCGCCATCGGAAGTAGCGATCCGGGTCCCACTCCGCAGGCCCTTTGCCTTTGCGGAAGGTGTCCCAATCCACATGAGCGTCTCCGCTCGCCTGGGGGCCGGCGTCCTTGTCGAAGCGGCCGTAGTTGTTCCACTCGCCGCCCTTGCTGTTTCGCATATAGCTGCCCTGCCCGACGACGACCGCGCCGATCTTGCCTGCTTTCACCACACGCGCCGCCGCATGCCACTTGTCATCGGAGCAGCCCTGGGAACCGAGCTGAAAGACCTTGCCGGTGCGCTTGACCGCATCGTAGACGGCGAACGTCTCTTCCAGGGTCTTACAGAGCGGCTTCTCGCAGTAGACGTGCTTGCCTGCATCGAGCGCGGCCAGAGTCACATCGGCGTGCCAGTTGTCGGAGGTTGCGACGACGACGGCGTCAATATCTTTGCGCTCGAACATCTTGCGGAACTCTTTGTAGGTGTCTTTATCCGCAAGGCCAAGCAACGCCTTCGAGTCGTTGATGCGTCGTCCGTAGAGGTCACAGACGGCGATCTGCTGCGTATTGTTCGCCTCCTGGTAGTCATGGAACAGCTTGACGTGTGCGCCGTGTCCCTGAGTTCCGAGGCCGACATGGGCCAGGTGGATACGGTCATTTGCGCCCCGAACGCGGCGCATTCCCTCCGCCGTCGTCGGCATAGAGCCGATAGCGGCCCCGGCGGCAGTCGTGACAGCGGCGGTGCGGAGGAAATCGCGCCGTGATGTCGAGTTTTCGTTCTGGCTCATTGAGTGCCTTCTCCTTGTATGCTGATTGCGGAAAAGAGATTCCGCGCCTGCGTGTTACGTTTCGATGCGTTCGCCGGACACACTGCCGACGACAGGAAGAACCGAAAGAGTTATCGCGTTCTATCGTTAGGAGAGTTTGAACATCTCCGGCTCGAAAACGATGCGTGTATTCTTAAGCGCGGCCTCGTTGGCCTTCGTCGCCACGACGGTCGCCTGATAGCCTTCCTGCGCCCCAGCGGTCGGCTTCTTGCCCGTTCGCACACAGTCAAGGAAGGAGTCGAGGGACTGGTACAGAGAGGTTTTGGAAACGTCGGTGCCGACGACTCCCGGCTGAAGTCCTGCCGCCAACTGTTTCGTAGCGTCCGCAACGAGCGCGATACCGGAGCCGGTCTGAATCCCCGTACCGTTTTCCGGGTTTCCGGTACGCAGCGCATCCTTGCGGGCGAAGACCTCCCACCCGATCAGTTTCGCGTCAGTCTCCTTGAACATCCACGCCCGCTGATCCCGAAGCTGGATAGCGGAATCGGAGCCGAAGAAGACTTCGTAGGGGCCGTCAAACGAGTTGACCAGTGTGGCATCGTAGACATAGCGAATGTTATTCGGGTAGTCGAAGATGGCCTGCACGGTGTCCGGCACGTTGCGTCCGTCCTTCCAGCCGAGGAGCGAACTGTAGGCGCTGACACTGGTCGGAAGGGTGCCGAAGTACCAGGAGGCGGTATCAATCTGATGCACTCCGACTTCGCCGAGCAGGCCGGAGGAGGTCGCCTGATCCAGACGCCAGTTCAGTTCCTTCTCGCGATCGGGGGTCGGCCACCCCTGCCGCCAGGAGGTGCGGTTGTGCCACTGCGCCCGTCCACCGACCACCGTTCCCAGCGCATCCGAGTGGATGAATTTGTAGACGTGGTGGCTCTGGAGATTGGACCGTTGCTGAAGTCCCGCCTGGAAGGTCTTCTTGCTGCCCATCCCGGCGAGTGCGATGGCTCGCGCCTCCGCAATATCGTTGGAAAGCGGCATCTCGCAGTAGACGTGTTTGCCCGCCGCGATTGCGTCCAGAGCGATCTGCTTGTGCTTGTGGGAAGGGGTCGCGATGAAAACCGCCTGCACGGATTTGTCGTCCAGCACCTTGCGATAGTCGGCGACAAAAGCCGCCGAGGGAACGATTGCCGTAATTTTTTTCTGGAAGGCGGGCGTACTGAAAGAGTCACAGACCGAGACGACCGGCGCACTCGCCACGCCCATCTTCGCCAGAGAAGTCAGAATATTGCGTCCCTGAAAACTCGCCCCGATGACCGCCACATTCACAGGAGGTCCGGCGGGCTTGTCGTCTTTCTTGGTATCGGCAGCCTCGGCTCGCAGTTCACGCGCACTCGCCCCCAGGACAAGCGCCATCGAAGCGGCGGAAGCGTCTCGCACAAAATCTCTACGGTTCATATTCAGTGAAGTTCTTTCTGTCGGAAGCCTGCCCGACCGGTGCGACAGCAGAGGGGATCGGCAGCATAGCCTTGACCTGGTTGTTGAACGGAATGCTCGCCCTTCTCTATATCAAAGCAGCGAGAGCAGATCGCTATTTGAGTCTATTTTACCATCTTTCCGGCGCTTTCGCTACCGAAATACCCCGATTCTGTCTACTCCAGAGGCTGAACGACACCGCTCAAGATTCCTCCGATATGGCCCGTGAGCGCAATCAGGATGAAGGCAACGATGCCGAGGAAGAAATAGAGTCGCGTTATAGCGGGCGTGGGATTCTTCAACAGTCTTGTTCGCAACGTCCAAAGAACGAAGAGCAGGCCAGTCGTGACGATACCCAGGATAAGATGCAGCCGCAGATTGCCCTTCAGTTCCGCGCCGTGATAGAGCAACTGCCAGGCAATCAGCCCGCTAATGACCGCAATCAGCGCCCCAAATGCCGCCAGAATGAGATTAATATGGGCCGCTGTCCGCAGCGCTTCCTTCTTCTTCCATGTCCCAATGATGTCGAGCAGCAGACTAACTACGAACAACGCGATGGGGAAATGCACCAGTACCGGGTGCTGTGCACTACGCGCCAACACGGCTGTTTTGATATCGAAGGGGCTGACTTCCCCTTCCGCTTTGACCTCCCTCGTCGCCATCGTGGGCTTCTTGGAAGGATGGCTGGTGGGATCGCCGGGCAGCATATCGGATTTGAACTCATCTATATTCGCGAATCCGTCCCCATCCGAATCCGTTTCATCAATGGAATGCAGGAGTTTCGGCGACAGCGTTTGGGTGCCTGCGGTTTTGAGGAAGGTTTTGACGCTGGTGCCATACGGGTTCAAGGCCCCTCCGCCGCCAGGGTCTGCATGGCAGACCGCACAGCGTTTGGCATCAATCCCGCCCCCGGATTTGACCGAATAGGTCGTCTTGACGATGGTAAGAAACTGCGGGAAGGCCGCTGCCGGATACGCTCCAAGCAGGAGGAAGAAGGCGGCGGGAAAGAGGAAGCGCAGACGCTGGCTAAAACACGGGACGATGTTCGATTTCTGCAAGATATTGACCTTAGTACGGCGCGAGTATCGGCTGAGAGATTCAGGCATACTCCTTGCCTGCGCTTCAACTCCGAATTTAGACATCCGTCCCCCCTAAAGGTTGCGTGTTTCCTGTCCGGGAGAAGGAGATAATGTCGGCTTGATTCCGTTCCGCCGCCCGAAAACCCATACCTCAGCACAAAACGGCCTGTCCTTCCTTCGCTTGAGGCAGGTCAGGCCGTCTGTCGGATGCAGGTGAGGGCGGTTATTTAACGCGCCGTGCACCTCGGAACGCGCTGCTGTAGTAGCCGGAATCGAGATTGTCCACGCGCACGCCGCCGGATCGTCGGCTGGAGGCGTGAACGAATCTGCCATTGCCCGCATAGATGCCTACGTGGGAGATTCCGCTCGTCACGGTGTGGAAGAAGACAAGGTCACCCGGCTTCAGCGCACTCCGGGACACGCTATGTCCCTGATGAAACTGCTCCTTCGCCGAATGGGGCAGCGAGACGCCGCCTTTGCTGTAGACGAAGCGGGTGAAACCGGAGCAGTCGAATGAGCCGCCGCCCGTGGAGCCGTAGCGATAGGGCGTCCCCCGGTAAGCAATCGCCGTTCGCACGAGGCTGCTGTCGGTATTGGGACGGCTCGCCTCGGCAATATAGTGACGGTCGTGCTGCCGGCTGTGGACGATTTTGAGGGAGTGATGTTTCGAGGCCGCAACGTGCTTTTCCGTGTGAGGCTGCGTCTTATGCGCGGCGAGGGCTGGATGCTTCTTCGCGCTATGCTTCGCCAGTTTCGCCACATAAGCCTGCTTGGCCGTATGCGTGGCAACGGCTTTGGAAGACTTCTTATGAGCAGGCCTCGCTGTTGCGACCGAAACGCCGCCGTGTGCGTACTTCAGGAAATCGTGGCGCACCCAACCGGTTCGGCCGCCTTCCATCGTCACCTGCGCCCAGCCGTCTTTCTGCGCGGACACGATGAGTTTCTGTCCCTTGCCGCAGAAATCTACGCGCCGGAATGTCTCTCCGGGGCCGAGGCGCAGACCAACCCGGTCACCTCGCATAGTGGCAACTTTGTGGTAGGCGGGGACGATGTGGATTTTGCGAGGAGGGTCGGGGAGCGTGAGTTTGTGGCCGTCCGGGACACTATTGACATTGACATCGGGGTTCGCCACCGCGATGTCGTGGACGGAAAGATGGTGTTTGCGGGCGATGGAGGCGACCGTTTCGCCATGCAGAAGTTTATGGGTTTGTGAGGCGTAAGCCTGGCTTCCAGCGGCGGCTGCCAGAAGCGCGGAGGTGGTTGCTGAGACACACAGTGGCATCCAGCGAAGTCCGTTACCGTTCATCGCGGTCTGTCCTTCCTTCTCTCGGCTCGACGTGGAGGGATGTACCCGTTCGTGGACGGGCTGCGTCGGCTCGGATAGGCGCTATGGATTTCAAGACAGCAGGAGAAATCAACGTCGGGCGCGTGGTTGCGGAACGTGCGCCGTTCGTTTTTGGAGTCACGCGGCGAGATGTGAACTCCCGTTCAGGTTATCTGACTTCACCCATACTAACCGATTTGATGACCGCTTGTCAACCCCTTTTTGGCAGAGTTTGCATTTTTTTCTGCGTCGGGTATGGAGTCGGGGCGCTATTCACGCTGACCAGCGCAGCGACCGGTTCGCTTGACCCTCCTTGAAGGGTATAATATACTGACTGTTGACGCAGTTCGGTCGGTAGAATCGGCATTTGCTCTGCCGGCTACCTGAATCTGGAGCGAGTGATTATGGGGGCGCATCCGCCTTTCAGCCTGTTGTGGAGAAGTGACCTCTGGCAGGGCGTGCTGGATGTCCTCGTTGTCGCCTATCTGCTCTACCGTCTGCTGCTGCTGGTGCGCGGAACACGGGCAATGCAGATACTTGGCGGACTTGGAACGCTGCTTCTGGCTCTCTTTCTGAGCGACAAACTCCACCTCGACACGCTGAACTGGCTGCTGCGCCAGATCGTTCCCCTCGGCCCGGTCGCTATCGTCATTCTCTTCTATCCCGAGCTTCGACATGCGCTTGAAGAGTTCGGGCCGCGCTTCTGGAGCCGGGGCCTGAGTCTGCTGAACCGTGAAGATGTCAGCGAGATGCTGCTGGCCGTCGTGCAGTCCGTGACGCTCCTCTCCGCCAAGCGTGTGGGCGCCTTGATCGTATTTGAGCGGCAGACCGGGCTGGACGAAGTGATCCAGACAGGCGTTCCGCTCGACGCGACCGTAACCGTCGAACTGCTGGACACGATCTTTTACAAAGGGTCTGCGCTGCATGACGGCGCGGTGATCATCCGGCATGGGAAAGTGGTGGCTGCCGGGTGTATCCTGCCCCTGACCGACCGCCCCAAATTGGATGCCGCCGTACATACGCGGCACAAGGCTGCCCTCGGTATGTCGGAGAACAGCGACGCAGTGGTCGTGGTCGTCAGCGAAGAGACTGGCACGGTTTCCATCGCACTGGAGGGCAAATTGATTCGCGGCCTGCGGGAAGATACGCTGCGCGAACGCCTGACTGCGCTGATTCAGCCTCCAGACCGTCTGGCGGCAAAGCGCAAGAGCGCCGCATAAGGGAACGAACATGAGTCTGACAGGACTGCCTCTGGAGAGCCAAAAGGCGCTGGAACGTCAGAAACTTGCGATTATCACAAGGATACGGCGCAATTTCTGGTATAAGTTTATCTCTCTCGCAACCGCCGTCATGCTCTATTTCTATGTCCAGGCGGAGCGCAATCCCAACGTGAGCCGGGCATTCACGACACCCGTTGTGATCGAACACAAGCCCGATAGCGTTGAAGTCCAGACGGACACCCTCAAGGCCAAAGTGAATGTAACCGGCCCGCGTTCGATTCTGGACCTTCTCAAGGAGGGAGATCTACGCATTTCCGCAGACTTCGCGGGAACGCCGGTTGATAAGGTCGCCTCGCAGAAACTTCACTGCCGGTATGATCTGATCGGGTCCGCTCTGGAACATCGGGCCGAACTGAGTTTCGATCCGCCCGAACCGGTTCGCCTTCCTGTTATGGTCTTCCCGCAGAAAACCATACAGATGAGCGTGAGCGTCCACTATCTGCGTGAGGCTCCGACCGGTTTCCGCTATAACGCTGCCGAAGTCAAGCCGTCCAAGATCAAGGTTACAGGCCGACTGGACAGAGTGGAGCGAATCGAACGACTGGTCGTCAATGCTGTCGGGGGAGAATCAGGAGCGAGTATCGAAGGGGATTTTATGGTGACGGCACGGGACAGCAACAACAATCCCGTCGAAGAGGTCACGCTCTCTCCTGCCACTGTTCATGTGACTATTCCTCTCGTGGTAGAGCCATATTCTAAAATTGTCAGTGTCAGCCCGGATATCTACGGTTCGCCTCTGGCAGGCTACGCGCTCGACTATGTACAGACGACCCCCATACAGGTCCGAGTTGTCGGCACTCCGGCGCAGGTCACCCGCATCTCTACGCTCCTTACGGAAAAGATTCCGATCAAAGGCCGCATGGAAGACTTGGAAACAGACGCCCTTCTGCTGATTCCGGACGGGATCGTTGTGCGAACGCTGGAGGACAAACCTGTACAGAAAGTGCATGTACGAGTCAGCCTGAAACGGCTGAGTACGCCCGTCGTTCAGCCCAATAACCCTGAGAGCGCCGTCCCTGTTCCCAAACCGTAGGGACGGGAGGGGAAGCAAAGAAGCAAAGGGCAGTAGTGGCAAAGGGGAGCAGCAAAGGGTTGACACCCCTCGCTACGCGGCTTCGCCGGATCGTCCTTCGGACGAAACCCAACGCGATAAGGTTCGTTCTGCACGACGAATGGTTTTCACGTCCTGGACGTTTCCGAAGGAAACTGGGCCGAAGGTCACATAGCGGGGACTTCAGTCCGTCGCGTTAAAGGGTTACCGTGAGACAGGGAGGAGTTCGCCACTCCCTGCGCGAATTGTAGGCGGAGCCATTCGACGCTTTGAATCCTGTTGTCTTTGAAACCGAAGAGGAAATGCCGCTTACCTTCGGCAGAATATACTCCACCGATGACATTACCCGAATCCCTCCCGACAACCGACTCGCCCTGGCTGACTCCACCCGAACCCGTGGACGAGTCCATCACCATGCCCCAGACTCTGCCCGGCGTGTTCGATGAGGCGTTCGATCTCTACAAGCGTCATTTTCTTATCCTGGCCACGATTGTGGCTGTCGGGCTGATTCCCTCGGACATTCTGCTGCATACGATTGTAGCCCTGTGGCTCCGTCCGCTGGATGCTCACCTGAGCGGGCTTGCCAACGCAAACCCGGACAGCGTCGTCCTGCTGCGTATCGGGCAGTTCTTTCTGGGCGAACCCCGTTACAGCATCTCCGGCATCCTCGGCTATATTATTCCGATTCTGCTCAGCGCCCCGATTTCGATAGCGATCTCCGACATCTATATCGGCCGCACCCCTACGGTCAAAGAGTGCTATCTGCGTTCACGCCCCTATCTGTTGAGTATGGTCTGGGGCTACTGCCTGATGATCCTGGTCTTTATCGGCGTCGTCGCGGTCTCTGCGGGCATAATGATGATACCGGGCGGAATTATCGTCGGCCTGGTCTCTGCAGCGGGAGTACCGGAGATCGGCCTCGTTATCTTTGCCATTCTGATGCTTCTGCCCTACTTCATCGGCTGTGGCGTGGCGGCCCGCAACTTCCTCTTTATGACGCCCCTGACGGTTCTGGAAGGACTGCCTGCCTCCTATGTCTCTTTCCGCAACAACCAACTGGTGGGCAAGAAGCGCTTCTGGCGGACATGGACCGCAGTGACCTTTCTGCTGCCCATCGTCATCGGCCTCCAGTTACTCGTCGGCGGCTCTATCGACTCCGCACTTTCGGCGCTCCAGTTGCCGTCTATCCTCACCTTCGTTCTCAACGCCGTGCTGAGCACGGCGACACGGTTTTTTATCGCCCCTTACTGGGTGATTTTCGTGACCCTCCTCTACTACGACTATCGTGTCCGCAGAGAAGGCTTCGATGTGCGCGTCCTCTCCCTTGCCACCCCTGAATCAAGTGAGGAGAAGGGAGCCGAGAGTTGAGATTGCTTCTGCTCCTTCTGACGCTGTTTAGCCTGCTCTTTCTCGTTCCCGTCGCTTCCAGAGCGCAGGGAACGGGCAGGCAGACAGACCCCGCGAAAGTCAAGGCGGACCTCAAGCATATCCTGGAACAGCCGGAGTTTCAGCCCGAGAAGCAGAACGATGGCCTCTTGGGCCGCTCCAGCCGTTGGTGCAGCGAGAAGTGGGAGCAGTTCAAGGAGTGGCTGCGGAAACGGTTCAAAGCTCCCAAGCCCGCAGAAATGCAGCCCTCCTCCGGCAGCGGTTTCCTCGCCTCTATCGTCGTTCCCCTGGTTACGGCCCTGCTGCTGCTGGCCGTCGTCTGGCTTATCGCGTTGCTGATCATGGCAATCAGCCGCAACTGGAAGAAGCGGGAACAGAAAGCGGCGAAAACCACCACGACCTTCGACATAGACGACGCCACGGCCGATATGATGGAGGAACCGGATGAGTGGCTCCGGCAGGCGCAACAGTACGCTGCCGCCAACGATTTCCGGCGGGCGTTTCGGGCCGTTTTTCTGGGCATCCTCCTCCAACTTGACCAGGCGGGAGCCATCGAATACAGCCGTTACCGCACGAATGGAGACTATCTGCGTCTGATGCGGATGCGCGGCCTGAGTGCGCTGTTCGAGGCGTTCCGCCCCCTTGTCTTCGAGTTCGATCTGCGCTGGTATGGAAATCACGCGACTGCCGAAGAAGACTATCGCCGCTGCCGCCGCGAGTACGACCGAATACGCGGACTGCTCGTGGCCCCGGCGCCGAACACGGCGCTCCCCGCACCAGGGAGGGCCTGACGCGAGTGCAGAACAGACGCAAACGATCCAACCGCGAAATCATCGGACTGACCTGTCTGTTCGTCGTCTTCGTCGCCTCTCTGTTGCTGTTCGAGCGGGTGGCGCAGGAGACGGTTCCGCACGATACGCCCAGTACGCTGAACCCTAGCGGCCCTGGCGCGAAGGCGCTCTTTCTGCTGCTCCAGAAGGAGGGTTTCGCCGCCGAGCGGATAGAAGCGCCCTGGACGGCCCTGAATGCCAGACAGGGTCTGCTCGTTGTGATCGAACCGCTTCGGGAAGACCGCGCCGTCAGTTCCGAGGAACTGGATGCGCTCAAGTCCTGGATCGAATCGGGCGGGACGGTACTGTTCATGGTGACACTGCCCAAACGCGACCTGGACAAGAAAGACCTGATCGCGGGTGATGTGGCGATTATTCTGGGCGATAAGAAGGCAGCCGACCTGAAACCATTTGCGCCCTCCTCTCCCTACGTGCAGAATGTCTCGCTGCTCCATGTCGAGAGTCCGGTGCGATTGAAAACAGGCGCGAATTCACATTACCAGACGCTCTTTAAAGACGAACAGGGCGCTCTTGCCGTGCAGAAGCCGATGGGCAAAGGCAACGTCCTCCTGATTGCCAACAGCATCGCCGCCAGCAACGCCACGATACAGCAGGCCGATAATGCGATTCTGCTGGTGAATATCGCGGCGGAGACGACGAAAGGCAGTCGGAAGGGCGTCGTCTTCGACGAGTATCATCACGGTGTAGGCTTCGAGACTCGGGGCGGTGAGGGCGATACGGTCAAAGGCGGGATGTTTGAGAACTCTCCGAAGCCTCTCCGATTTGCACTGCTGCATCTGTGTGCGCTGGGGGTGCTGCTCCTCTATGTGGGTAACCGGCGATTTGGCCCGATTCGGACTATCCAGACACAACCTTATCGGCCCAGCACCGACTATGTCGGCTCGATGGCACGATTGATTCGCAGGGCGAACGCAGGCGACATCGCCATCGTGACTCTCTATCGCCACTTCCAGCGCGACCTGCGCCGTCAGCTTGATCTCACACCCGACACGCCCACGCAGACACTCATCTCCCTGGCAGTCCGTAAATACGGAGTTCCCGAGACTCCGTTCGTTCAGTTCCTCACCACTTGCGAAGAGATTAGCAACGGCAAGCGAGTAGACGAGAACGCGATGCTGCACCTTGCACGAGAATTAGACACCTATAGAAGGAGTTTCCACCTTGGCGGATATGAGTAGCGGGCAGACAGGCGGCACGGACGCCGCGTTCACGACACCGGTCAGTATGTTTCCGAGCGCGGCAACGCCTCCCGCAGGCGGACTCTCTGCCGCAGCGCCCCGGTCGGTTCAGGAACTGGCCCAGCGGATAACTACCGAGATGCACAAGGCGATTGTCGGGCAGGACGAACTGGTCGAGATGATGATTGTCGCGGTTCTTGCCGGGGGCCATATTCTGCTGGAAGGCGTCCCCGGCACAGCGAAAACCCTCTCGGTGCGGACGCTGGCGCGTATTTTTGATGTCTCATTCGCCCGCATTCAGTTCACACCCGACCTGATGCCCTCCGACATTCTGGGAACCAGCATCTACGACCCGCGCACTCAGGAATTCAACCTCAAGCGCGGGCCGATCTTCGCGGGCCTCGTACTCGCTGACGAAGTGAACCGGACACCACCGAAAACGCAGTCCGCGCTGCTGGAGGCGATGGAAGAGAGGCGCGTCACGATTGACGGCATTCCCAATAATCTGCCCGAACCGTTCCTGGTCTGCGCCACCCAGAACCCCATCGAATATGAAGGCACCTATCCGCTGCCGGAAGCGCAGTTGGACCGCTTCATGCTGAAGGTGAATGTCGGCTATCCCGCCGCCGAAGAGGAAGAACGGATACTTGCGAAAGTGCAGGCGGGCTTCCGCGCTCAGAACCTCGACACTGCCGACATCGTGCCTGTTCTGAGCGGGTCCGATATGCCCGGCTATCGGAATCTGATCGAAAAAGTGCGCGTGGACCCGACCGTGCTGCGCTACATCATCCAGATAGCCCGCGCTACGCGGGAAAATCGGAATCTGCTGCTGGGGGCCAGTCCTCGCGCCGCAATCACGCTGCTCAACACGACGAAAGCGCTGGCGGCGATACGGGGCCGTGATTTCGTGACGCCGGACGACATCAAGACGATGGCGCGGCCTGTTCTTCGGCATCGCCTGGTACTGCGCCCGGAATCGGAGATCGAGGGCTATACTAACGACCGGATTGTGGAGACCGTTCTGCAATCGGTCGAAGTCCCGCGCTGACGTGGCCTCTACTTCCCGCTCGCGTTCTGCTCAGAAAAGGGAGAAGCCCGATATGGCTGCATCGGCTTCTCCTCCTGTTCCCCGGAGGATCGCGCAGGTCGTGCGTCCGGCAGCCGGAGGAATCCGCCGCCATGTCTCTGACCTGATCGCCCACCTGGACCGACAACAGTTCGCGCCGGTTCTCTATGCGCCCCCGGATTTTACGCTCCAGCCTCCCTGTTCCGACCTTGTTCGCCACAGCCTCTCCATTGGCGCGAAAAACCGTCCCGTTCAGGACTTTCGCACAGCCTCTGCACTGGCACAGCTTCTGCGGGGAAACTGTGACCTTGTCCACGCACATGGGCTTCGGGGAGCCGTCGTCGGAGCGCTTGCGGCCAGAATGACCCGCCTTCCCTTCGTATTTACCGTCCACAATCTCCTGCCTCCGATGCATCCGGTTCATTCGTTTCTCTTTCGGCAGATCGCACCGCTTGCCTCGCGAATTCTCGCTGTCTCTCCTGCCGTCGCTCACAGCCTGACCGCGCAGGGAGTGTCCTCCGGCAAAATCGTAGTCGTCCCGAACGGCGTTGACCTCGTACGCTTCGAGACGGAGAACGACCGGGCCGCAACCCGCAGCGCTCTGGGAGTTCAAGACGAGGCGTTGTTGGTCCTGGCGGTGGGGAGGCTCTCCAGAGAGAAAGGCTTTGATGTACTTGTTAAGGCGTTCGCAGCCGTCCGCAGAGAGTTTCCGAACGCACGACTAGTCCTTGTCGGAACCGGTGACGAGGAGGAACCCCTGCGGTCTCTGGCAGCGAGTCTCTCAATCAGCGTGCATTTCACTGGTTATGTCGCCGAGGCTGTCCCTCTGATGCAGGCGGCGGACATCCTTGTCGTTCCCTCACGGCAGGAGGGACAGGGGATCGTCGCGCTAGAGGCGATGGCGGCAGGCGTCCCTGTCGTAGCAAGCCGAGTCGGCGGTCTGGTAGACACGATTACGGAGGGCGTTACCGGGCTGCTGGTTCCCCCGGAAGATTCTGACGCGCTTGCGGGTACACTCATTTCACTATGGGCAGATCCCCTGCGGCGGGCAGCGATAGCAAGAGCGGGACGAGAGAGCGTCGAACGCGATTATCGTCTGGAAACGCAAATTCACAAGATCGAGGCGGTCTATCACGATGTTCTCGGGCGCACAGCGTGAACAGTTAAGCAACGGCGCACAGGTTTGGGGACTGAACCTCGACACAGTCACGCTCGACAAGTTCGCCGTGTTTGCGGAGATGCTGGAAGAGACCAACCGCCATCTGAATCTGACGCGAATTCCGCCGGAAGAGTACGCCACGCTCCATTTTCTCGATTCGCTCTCTCTCGCCGCCGTCCTCACTCCAGCAAGCGGCTCACGTCTGCTCGATGTCGGAACTGGTGCGGGCTTTCCGGGCCTGCCGCTGTCGCTCGTTTTCCCTGCCCTTCAGGTCACCCTCATGGACGGAACCCGCAAACGTCTGGACTTTCTGGATGGTGTCATCGCAACGCTTGGCCTCCCCAATGTAAAGACACTGCATAGCCGCGCTGAGGCTGTCGCTCGTCTGCCAGCGCATCGGCAGTCCTACGACATTGTGACCGCCCGCGCTGTCTCGAAACTGCCACTGCTGCTGCAATGGCTGCTTCCACTGGTGCGTCCCGGCGGGCTTGCCGTCGCTTACAAGAGCCGAGAGGCGGACAGTGAGGTCGCGGAGGCCAGAGCCGCCCTGACTCGCCAGAACAGCCGTATCGAGCGGATCGCCGAGATCACGCTGCCCGGTACAGAGATTGTCCGAAAACTGATACTGGTACGCAGTTCGCGCATGGAGAGGAATGGAGAGAAACGATGAAAAAGAGTCGAATCGTGTCCGCAGCGCTGCTCGTCAGCCTGGTGACGGCGGTTACAGCCCTGCTCGCCCGCCGTGCAGCGGCGGAACATTTCGAAATCGCCATGAAGGCTCAGATTGGTCAGCGTTTGGTAGAGGCAAGCGCGGATACAACGCCCCCCATTGGCGGCGTGAATCCGCGCCCTGTGATGCAGTTGAAAACCGGAGAGGCTGTTCAGATCACCTGGAAACTGAAAAGCAACTTCCCCCACGGCACGATGAAGGGCGTGACGATTCATTTCTTCGTGGTGCGTGAGAAAGACCTGCGACAGAAGCCCGTTCCTGACCCCGCTGGGCCTGCCGGGGTTCTTGACAATCGGTTTGTGATGGACTTTTCCCCAACGGCCTCGGCCAGTGGTTCCCTCAAGTTCTCTCTCCCGGAGCCGGGCAACTATCTGGTGCGGGTTCAGAGCGAAGATACCCATGAGGAACACGACCACGAACATTTTTCCGCCATAGACCTCAATGTTCAATGAGCGTCCGGTAGGAGAGTTCAAATCGTGCAGGATTTCGTGAGCTGAACACGGAATGAACTTCTCATGCCCACCGACGGGAGAGGTTGGTTGGCTGGGATAGGATAGCAAAACTACGAGGGGTGGCACAGACCGCCCGGCAAAGGAGCCACCGATATGCGTAAGCAAAGTGCGGGTTTTACACTGATTGAACTTCTCGTCGTGATCGCGATCATTGCGATTCTGGCGGCGATTCTCTTCCCTGTCTTCGCGCAGGCACGGGAGAAGGCGCGGCAGACCTCCTGCCTCAGCAATGCCAGGCAGCAGGGTCTCGCGACCGCCATGTATGTACAGGATTACGACGAGACGTTCCCCCTCGCCCTCTATTTCACCAATATCGGCGGTGCGTGTACAATGACGACTTATCACGAGATCATTCCGTACCAGAAGAACGCCGATATGGAGAAATGTCCTTCCGATGCGACGCCTCTGGATGTCGTAAAAGGACTGACAAATCTGGGTGCGCCGCCGCCCTGCGCGCTCACCCCGACCCTCGTGAAGGTCAGTTATCAGCCGAACTATGCCGTAACCGCCTTTGTCGGACTGCCTGCCCCCTTCCCTTCCAACAGCGCGGTCGCGTTGGCCTCCCTGAACTATGTCGCGGAGACCAGCCTCTATTCCGATGCGGTTGTCGTCAAGGGAGATGCGAACTACCCGCAGTTCCTTTCGACTCCAGTTCAAGGGCGGCACTCCAATACGGTCGTCTCTGTCTTCGCGGACAGCCATGCCAAGATCGTGAAGACGAAGAACTACAACAACGCCTCCGGCACACAGATTACCGATACCGCGTTGGATGGGCAGTCGTTCAAGGGCTATATCATCACCGATGCTGGCCCTTACGCCTCCCCCGCCAATCCCTTCCCCTATCAGCTGAAAGGAATCCCCGATAAGGATGCAACGGGAGCGTGGATACTGAAGTAATTGACCTTACGTAGGCAGCCATGCAAATCTCAGGCAGAAAGCAAAGGGTGGCAGGGGCAAAGGGTTGACACCCCTCGCTACGCGGCTTCGCCGGAGCGTCCTTCGGACGAAACTCTTTGCTGCAAGTTCGTGGAGGCTGTTCTTTGGACCCGACAGTCTGCTCGCACTGTGTCTTGCCTGGAGGACAATCCGCCGCAGGCGCGTAGCGAGGGGTGTCAACCCTTTGCTCCCTCGTCGGAGGCTGGCTGTTCGCCTGCGTAAGGTGAGTAAAGTAACACTCGTTACGCCGCTGAGTCGGCAGGGTTCAACCTGCCGACTCAGCGGCGAATAACCCGACTGTATACGGAGCGTTCATTACTTCTTCGGCTTCGCCTTCAGTTCTGACCGGTCCGTATGTCGCGCAGGTATTTGACGTGACCATCAAGGAAGACGCGATTTCTGCCGCCGAAGTGGACGGACATCCCTTTGAGAGCGTTCGGAACCGTCGTGACCGTGCGGGGGAAGTAGGGGTCTGCGGCCATCTCCAGATCGGACGGGCCGTCGGGATAGCCGTCGAGCGGGTCGTTGTTCTGCTGGAGGTCGGCCACCGACTGTTCCGGCGTCTTGCCCCAGAGATAGTTGAGGGGTGTCGGAGTGTCCGGCCGGGCGAAACGCCACATCCAGTAGCGAGTTACCGGGGGCGCGGAGGCTGCCGTCAGGGGCTGCGCGACCTGCGTGAGATTTCCCATACTGCCCAGCACAGTCGGGCAGGTCCAGATGTCGGTGTTCTGCGTGTAGGGTTGCAAGACGACAGCGGCCCAGCCGGAGCGCGGGTCGGGAATCGGCCAGCCCGTCCAGGGATGGTAGCCTCCCGGCAGCGACATTTTGAGGTCTTTGCGGTCGGGCAGATGCTCGTCATAGTCCTGGAGGTAGAGAACCATGGCCGTTCCGATCTGCCGCAAATTCGCGAGGCACGCCGTCTGCCTGGCCTTCTCCCGTGCCTGCGCGAAGACCGGGAAGAGAATCGCCGCCAGAATCGCAATGATCGCGATCACGACGAGAAGTTCAATCAGTGTGAAGGCGCGTTGACGCACGATCTCTTCCTCCTCAGCCAAAACAGGTACATCCAGACATCGGCCTCTTGCTGTCAAGCCTCTACCGCACGGAAGCGGTCTTCTTTGTTCCGACATAAGCGACACGCCAGATTTTGTTCTGAATGTCATCCGTGAAGAGCAGTGCGCCGTCATTCGCGACGGTCACCCCGACCGGACGGCCCCAGACATCTCCGTCCAGCGTAACGAAACCCGTTACGAAATCCTCAAACTCCCCGGTCGCCTTGCCGTCCTGCATGGGAATCCGCACGACTTTGTAGCCTGTCCGATGGGCGCGATTCCAGGAGCCGTGTTCGGCGGCAAAGCCCTCAAGCGCATACTCTTTCGGGAACTGCTTGCCCGTGTAGAAGGTCATGCCGAGCGAGGCCATATGCGACTGTAACAGGACATCCGGGGTAAGCACTTTGTCCTTCAGTTCCGGGCGCGGATTGACGGCACGCTCGTCCGCATGACCGCCCATATAGAACCAGGGCCAGCCATAGAAGCCACCCTCCTCAACGTGCGTGACATAGTCCGGTACGAGATCATCGCCCAGGCCGTCGCGCTCGTTGACGGAGGCCCAGAGCTGCCCGGTCACCGGATGCACCGCCAGTCCGACTGCGTTCCGAATGCCGGACGCGAAGATGCGCTCGTTCTTGCCTTCCGGTGTGAACACCAGAATATCGGCCCGGCGGTCCTCCTCCACGTCCTTTTCATGTACGTTCGTCAGAGAGCCGACCGAGACGAACATCCGTTTGCCGTCGCTGGAAAACTTCACGTCGCGAGTCCAGTGTCCTCCGCCGCGGAGTTGCCCGCCGCCGGGAAGGTTGTCCACGATCGTCTCTGCCATGCCGCTTGCTTTCAGATCGCCGTTCTTGTAGGGGAAGCGCACCACGCTGTCGGTGTTGCCAATATAGACATAACGCGGATTGGGGCCGGGAGGGTAGAAGGCGATGCCGAAGGGCTTCACGAGGTCGCCCGCGAAGACGCCGACGCTCTCCGGCTTCCCCGTCCCTTTGGTGTCTCGCAGCACTTTGACCCGTCCGGGATTGCTTTCGACGACGAAGATGTCTCCGTTGGGAGCGGTCGTAATCTGGCGGGGATTGTCGAAATCGGCAGCGTACTCCGTCAGCACGAACCCCACAGGAACTTTCGGCCAGGCTCCGTCGGGTTTCGGGACGATACGCGGGCCTCGGTCTACAGACGGTGTAGAATACGCCGCGGGAAGTTCTCTAAGCGTGATTCGGCGGCGGACACCGGGTGCGTCCGTCGTCCAGTCGCCAAGCGCGGCTGCGCCCGTAAGCGTCGTTGCCTTCACCGTGTCCGGTTTCGCGGCTGCCGCTACGGAATGGCCTTTTACATTCCCGCTCTTCGCGGTCTGGGCAGAAGCGACGGCCCCTATCAGACACAGAGGAATGGCAGACAGCACTATCCCGGACGTAATGGTTCCGATGCGGTAAGGCGGGAGGAAGTTCATCAAAATGTCTCCTTGCTGCAATAAGGTCCTTTTTGGTTTCGTCTCTGCTCTGATAGACGACAAAGCCTATTTTCCAACGCGCCAAAACTGCGAAAAGTTTCTCTACCGCACGATTGCAGGAGGCTACAGGCAAAAAAGCCTGAGACGTTCGCGGATACGAAGGTCTCAGGCGATGAGAAACGCATTCGGGAGGGAGCGCCTACTCCGTCAGGGCCGGGGGCGTGGGAGGCGAGGCTATGAGGGACTGATCGTCCACAATCGATCCGCGCTTGCTGAACATGACCGCCCCGATCAGACAGACGGCGGAGACGCTGACGACGACGATTCGGGTGCTGACCGCGATGTCCTGAATGACGATGCCCGCGATGAGGATCCCCGTCAGGTTCATAACCTTAATGAGCGGGTTTAGCGCTGGCCCTGCCGTGTCCTTGAAGGGATCGCCGACGGTATCGCAGATGACGCTCGCCTCATGGTTCTTCGTCCCTTTTCCGCCGAAAAGACCGTCTTCGATCTTCTTCTTGGCGTTGTCCCAGGCGCCGCCGGAGTTGGAGAGGAGGACTGCCAGCAACTGTCCGCTGGCAATCGCTCCGGCGAGATAGCCGCCCAGCGCCGCCGCCCCCACGTCGGGTCTGCGGAAGCCCAGGCCGAAACCGACCAGGATCGGCAGAGCAATGGCGAGAATGCCCGGTGCGAGCAGTTCCTTCTGCGCCGCCGCCGTTACAATGGCGACACAGCGGGCATAGTCCGGCTTGCTCGTCCCATCCATGATCCCCGGATCGTTGCGGAACTGCGCCCGCACCTCTTCGATGAGTTGGGAAGCGGCACGGCTGACGGCATTGATGGCGAAAGCCGAGAAGAGGTAGGGCGCCGCCGCCCCGATCAGCAGCCCGACAAACACCTCCGGCACGTCTAGCGGGATACCGAATATCCGCCCCTCCTGGAGATTCCGCGCCCACTCCGCGGTATCGAGAGGCGGCAGCAGATGGGCATCCGTCATGAACGATCGGAACATCGCCACCGAGGCGATGACCGCCGTGCAGATGGCGAAGCCTTTCGTCAGCGCCTTGGTCGTATTGCCGACCGCATCCAGACGCCCGATGATCCGATCACTGGAGATACCTCCCGCGGTCATGAGCTTACCGCTCGCCCGGTCCTCTTCCAGTACGCCTGACATCGCGAAGATTCCGTTGGCGTTGTCAGTGATCGGCCCGAAGGTGTCCATCGCCAGAATGTAGCCGGTCGTGGTCAGAAGGCCCAGACCGGAGAGCGCGGTGCCGTAGGCGGCCAGCAGGATGTTGCCGTTGAAGACCCAGAGCGACGCCATCAGGGCGATGACGATCGCGACCACGCTCCAGACGGAGCTCTCCAGTCCGAAGGAGAAGCCGGAGATGATCATCGTGGCCGCTCCGGTGCGGGAGTGGTAGGCGATCTCGGTCACCGGTTTCTTCTCCGTGGAGGTGAAGTATTCCGTCAGCCAGCCGATCACCATCGCCAGCAGGATGCCGAAGAAGGTGCAGAGAAAGAACTGCCACCAATGGACAGGCAGGTTCCCGGTCGGCGTGGGGATCTCGATCCGGTTGCCGAAGTAGAAATAGGAGCCGATGCCGAAGAAGAGCGAGGCGAGCAGTGCGGTGGCCCGAAATCCATGGTTGATCGGCTGCATGGGGTCCATGCTCTCCCGGTCTTCGCCTTTGACGACCAGGACACCGAGGATAGACGCGACCACGCCGACCGCACACAGGATCAGTGGATACATGATCAGATGGAGCGCGCTGCTGACCAGGTTCGCGGAGGTCTCCCCTTTGACGAAGGGGATGATCGCCGCGGCGAGAATGATCGCCGCGACCAGGGTCACCACATAGCTCTCGAAGACGTCCGCCGCCATCCCGGCGCAGTCTCCGACATGGTCACCGACATTGTCGGCGATCGTGGCCGGGTTGCGCGGATCGTCCTCCGGAATCCCCGATTCGACCTTGCCGACCAGGTCTGCCCCCACATCCGCCGCTTTGGTGAAGATTCCGCCGCCGACACGCATGAAAAGCGCGGCCAGAGAGCCGCCGAAGCCGAAGCCGACCAGAATCAAGGGCGACCTCTCCCGGTAGCATAAAAACACGGTGCAGGCGCCGATCAGGCCGAACCCGACTGTCAGCATCCCCGAGACCGCGCCTGCACGAAACGCGGTCTCCAGGGCGCCCTTGAACGTCGTACGCGCCTTCTCCGCAGTGCGCTGATTGGCAATGGTCGCCATTCCCATCCCGACATAGCCTGCGGCATAGGAGGCCCCCACCCCGAGCACAAAGAAGAGCGCGACTCCCAGCGCCTCGCTGAGGCCGTAACCGAGTTCCGACTGCCCTTTGTAGAGGAAGAAAAGGCCAAGCGCAATGATGACGACCAGCACCGACATCGTGCGCACCTGCTGCTGCAGATAGGCCAGCGCGCCGTCGCGGATCGCCTGCCCTACCTCCTGCATTTTGGCCGTGCCAGCGCTCTCACTCGCGACAGACCGATACCAGACAAGCCCTACGATCACCGAGAGCACACCTGCCGCCAGAGCAGTCAGGATCAGATTCATCTCACTCTGTCCGAAAGGAGGCAGGACGGTTGCCTCACCTGCTGAAGCCGGACGCGCCAGCAGCAAGAGTAACCACACGAGAATGCCGGGGAGCCGCCTGAATATTCTCCCTCCGGCTGTTCTGTCTTGCCTAAAGACCGGCCGTTCGAGTCTTGCCATCATAAAGTTTGGACACTCCTGAATATAATAGGTGACCTATTCTGATTTTACGCACGTTCTAATCTGCACAGGCTGTCAGAATTATAGGCTATCTCTCCACCTATGTCAAGGGGTAGATTCGCAAATCGGGAGAATTACAATTTATAGTCAAACCACTTGAACATCGCACAAATGCAAGCGGGAATCCAATGGCAGCTTGTGCGACCTCTATGTGATTTGTCTATTAGATGTGAAGACTGGCCCACACTATTCGTGGCGGAGGGCGTCAATCGGGTTGAGGCGGGCGGCGCGGACAGCGGGCGTGACGCCGAAAATCATTCCGACGACCGTGCAGACGGCCAGCGCCATGACGACGAGGCCCGGAGTCAGAATGGGAGTCAGCAGGGAAGCACGAGCGATGATGGCGCAGATGAGCGCGGAGATGAGGAGACCGACCCCGCCGCCGAGCAGCGAAAGCGTCACCGATTCGATGAGGAACTGGAGAAAAATATCGCTCTGACGTGCGCCGACCGTCTTGCGAATACCAATCTCGCGGGTGCGCTCCGTCACGGTGACCAGCATGATATTCATGATGCCGATGCCCGCGACGAATAGGGAGATGGCGGCGAGCAGGACGAGGAGTTCCTGGGCGAGCGCGAGAATGCGTATGACGAGGGCGAGTCCGCGTTCCTGGGTCAGAACGCCGAAGTCCTCTTTGCCGTGATGCTGGGCGAGCAGCGTTGCGTTCATCTGCGCGATCATCTTCTCGGCGGGATGCTGATAGTCGGTCTGGAGGGCGATGCGGTTGACCTGAGAACCGGGTATCTCTTTGCGGGCGGTCGTAACCGGCAGATAGACGAGGGTATTGAGGCCAAGCATCGTTGCGCCCAGAGAACCATCCCCGCTCGGCTTATTCAACACGCCAACCACTTTCCAGTCGTGATTCTGAATTTTTACGGTCTTGCCAACCGCAGGGCCGTCGCCGAATAGCTCCTTACGGGGCTTGGAGGCGAGAATACAGACAAACTCTTCGTTGTCCTCGAAGTAGCGTCCCTCCGCCATCGGAGTCGGGTTCATGACGACCCCGGCCTTATTGGTGCCGACAACGAAGGGATAGGTTATTTTGTTCTCGCTGCCTTCCTTGTAGTCCACCTCTCCGGCCACGATGGAGACAGGCGAGATTTTCGCGATGCCGGGTATCTGCGACAGTTTCACCACGTCATTTTCCGTCAGCGAGGAGATACCGATCAGCGACGCGGGATTGGGCTGCCCGTTCTCGTCGAGTTTGCTCGGCACGATCATCACCAGATTCGCCCCCAGACCCTGCACCTGCTTGCCGATCTCGACGCGAACGCCCTGGAGTATCGCGACAATCGTGACAATCGCCATGACGCCGACGATGATTCCCGACATCGTCAGCGCGGAGCGGAGCGGATTGAGGCGCAAGGCGCGGAACGCGCTCTGGACGTTCTCCAGAATGGCAGTCAGGAAGCTTCCCGGACGGGTGCGAAGGGAGGAAAACGACGGTTCAGTGGACATAATAGATTCAGCGTACCCCATTCCGAACTATTCTGACTGCGGTCTTGCTCTTGACACCGGACAGCCCAAAGGTTATAATATTGACCGAATAACTAAAGATTGGCAATGCCGCCTCTGCTTGAGTCCGGGCCAGACGCCCGGCAACGTTTTCACGAGAACCAAAGGAGAAGGAACCATGTCGGAAGATACCACACAGGCAGCGCCGCGATCTCTTCCGCGTCTGAATGAACCGGCCCCGGACTTCACGGCGCAGACCACGCACGGCCCGCTCACGCTTTCCAGCCTCAAGGGCAAATGGGTCGTGCTGTTTTCGCACCCCGCCGACTTCACCCCTGTCTGCACGACGGAACTGGTGGAGTTCGCCCGCCGTTCCGAGGACTTCAAGCAGCTCGACACGCAACTGCTCGGCCTGAGCATTGACAGCGTCTACTCCCACATCGCCTGGGCGCGAAGCATGGAGCAGAACTTTGGCGTCAAAATCCCCTACCCGATGATCGCCGACCTTGACATGAAAGTTGCCACTCTGTACGGCATGGTCCATCCGGGAGCCAGCAGCACCGCGACGGTGCGTTGCGTGTTCGTGATTGACGACAAAGGCATCGTTCGCGCTATGATCTACTACCCGCTCACCAATGGCCGCAATGTAGACGAAATCTACCGCCTCGTGACCGCGCTTCAGACCTCGGACAAGAACGGGGTTGCCACGCCCTGCAACTGGCAGCCGGGCGAGAAGGTGATTGTTCCCGCTCCGATGACCTCCGAAGGCGCGGAGAAGCGTATGGAAGACACCAACGTCGAAGCGACGGACTGGTACTTCTCCAAAAAGTCTCTGTAACCTTACGGCCTGTTACCACTCATTATGAGGGAGGACGCGCAGTCACCGGCGTCCTCCCCTCTTCTTTTCTGATACGATTTGCCGGACGGTGCAGGTTGCGTGATATAATGGATGCAGTCTTCTTTTTCTAAAAGACAGGCCGACGGGAACTCTCTTCGCCGAAACCTCCGAACAGAGAAGTGAACTTTCATTCACTCCTCTCTTTTCGGGCTACCCTCGCGCAGCAGCCAATTCGCGCTCTGCAACCGGGGTTTCGCAGCCGACCGTCTTTAGCAAAGGGTTTGTCTCCACTATGAGCAGAGCAATTCTCAACAAAATCACGCTGGCCCTCGCGGTTGTGGGCTGTCTCATCGCGCTCGTGCTGACCTACGAGCATTTCTTTCCGGCCGCCGACATCGGATGCAGCGCCCTCGGAGGCGACTGTCACGGAACCATCGAAAGTCGGTATGGTAAACTCGGCCCGATTCCGACTTCGGTCATTGGTCTGGGTATGTACCTGACCCTTGTGGGCATCTGCATTCTGCGGGCTAGAAGTCTCGCGGGCCGCAACGCTCCCGGCCCGGACGAGAAGCAGTTGAGCGCGGCGCTTTTCGGTATCTCCCTGCTCGCTTTCGGAATTTCGTGGTGGCTTCAGTACACGGTGCTGTTCGTCTTGTTGACGTTCTGTCCCTGGTGTTTCGCTTCGGCGCTCACGGTAACGGCAATCTTTCTCGTCAACGCCTACGACTATCTCATCATTGGCCGCACCCTGACCGGCGAACAGAAGATGCTTTCGGGCGTGGTGGTCTTCATCGGTTTCATGCTCTCGTTTCTCTACGGCCCAACAGTCATCGAGCAGTGGAAGCGCGTCCATACCGCTGCCGATAATGGGTTAGGGGCAAAAGTTGATGTGACTCAGCTTCATCCGATCTTTGTCCATCCTCGCGAGGAGATTCTGCGGGATGGGCTGGTCTATAAAGGCAAAGCAGATGCGCCCTACACTATTGTCGAGTTCGCGGACTATCAGTGTCCGCACTGCAAAGACGCCTCCGCCGAAATAGATGCGCTGCTCAAACAGTTCCCGGATCGTTATCGTCTGACGTTCCGCAACTATCCGCTCGGCAAATTCCCGTGGTCGCTCAAGGCGGCGACATCGGTCGAAGCGGCGGGCAAACAGGGCAAGTTCTGGGAGATGCACGACATCGTTTTCGCACACCAGAAGGACATGGAAGCCGAACAGTTCTCGCCGGATCGGTTTGTAGAGTGGGCAAAAGGTCTCGGACTGGATACGGCCAAATTCAAGAAGGACATGGAGAGCGACGCACTGCGCGAACGGGTGAAGAACGACCACTACATCGGAATCATCAACCATATCACCCTGACACCCTCGTTCTTCGTCGTTCCCGCGGACCCGAAGGGCAAGATCATGCTGATCTCCGGCGCGGTGGACGCGAAGACGGTGCTGACAAATCCAAAAGACCCCTTCTGGAACGGTGATCCGAGCAGCCTCAAAACGAAGGAAGGCGATTAGTAACCGTTTAAACCAGTGTGGTAAGGGAGGGCGGTAACGTGCGGAGAGACAAGATGACAAATCGTAAGGGTCTGGCCCTGGTGGGAACACTGGCGGTTCTCGCCTGTGCAGCGACAACCGGCAAGACAGCGGAATACGTCTGGGCGACGGGCAAGGTGGTAGATGGCAATGGCCGTCCTCTGCCCAATGCCTTCGTCGCCGTCTACGACGACTCAAACAAGGTCGTGGACTACACCCGCACCGATCAGGGGGGCAACTATGCCCTCGCGGTTCCGAAGCAGGCGCTGCATCTGGAACACAAAAAAGGCAAGGGGTTTATTGCCGATGTGTTTACCGGAGCGATACGCCTGACGGGAGATGCCATCGGCTTCATCAATAATCCTGTCCGCGCCGGTGTCCATGCCGTCGCCTCTGCGGAATCCGCGACTATCGGTGACCCGCTGATGAAGGGCGGAATCTCGGCGGGAACGGCAGTGGCGGATAAAGCCCTCACCATGCTTACACCGCGTGGTCGCAGTCATCGTGTCGTACCGACCGAACAGCGCAAACAGCCCGGTGCGCTGCTGATGAAAGTCGTCGCGCCGAACTCCAACGATCTTATCGAAATCGGACGGGTCTACTGGCTTCAGCAGGAGACACTGCGTCTGGGCGGCAAACAGCAGAAGACCCTGGCCGCCTGGCTCGACCCGATAGAGATGACCTCCGCCGAATCCGACAGACCGTCCAAATTCCAGACGGAGTACCTGCACTTCACTCATGCGCGAATGGAGCCGAGCATCGCGGAGCCGGGACAGATCGTGCATATCACGGCGAAACTGCTCACGCCGCCCGATCCCGCCGTCTATGCGGTTGTGGTCGCTCGCAACAACCACACCGGACAGCGCTGGGAACTGACGCCCACCGGCGGAGGACGCTATGAGGGTGAATTCGTCGTGGACAAGAAGTTCGCCCACGACGATCAGACCATCAGCATTCTCGCCTACGCCGAGAAGGAGCAGAAACCCGGACGGCGGGAAGACGCCGAGCGGGCCATCGAATCCAACGGCCTGTGGGACCCGAAAAAGCCGTTCGTCTACGATCCGCTGCTGGTCGTCAGCCGTAACCGGGCGGATCTGACGCTCACCGTCGTCATCCCGCAGAAGCGCAAACATTGATTTCTGAAAGTGCCGCTGCTGCAATATCTGGTATACTCTGTTCGTAACAGAAACAGGAGTATTCAGGTGAGCGACAGAGACAATCGGCTGCGAATCGGCACGCGGGGCAGTCTGCTGGCACGGACACAGACCGAGATGGTCGTGCAGCAGATACGGGCCGCGAATCCGGGACTTCTCGTCGAAACGCACATCATTCAGACGACCGGGGACGTGCAGCGCAACGTCCCCTTTGCACAGGTCGGCACCAAAGGGATGTTCGTGAAAGAGATCGAACAGGCCCTGCTCGACGGCAGCATTGATGTCGGCGTCCATAGCCTCAAAGATATGCCCTCCGAACTGCCCGATGGCCTCGAACTCGCCTGTATCCCCGCCCGCGAAGACCCCCGTGACGCCCTCTTGACTCGCAGCGGACTCACGTTCGCGCATCTCCCCGCCCAGGCAATCATCGGGACGAGCAGCCTGCGACGACAGGCGCAGTTTCGCGCCCTGCGCCCGGACTTTCGTCTGGAGGAGCTGCGCGGCAACCTCGATACCCGCCTGCGGAAACTCGAGGAAGGTGCCTACGACGCGATACTGCTCGCCGTCGCGGGGCTGAACCGGCTGGGTCTGGCGGAGCGCATCACGGAGCGGCTGGAGGCGGATGTCTGCGTTCCGGCGGCGGGACAGGGGGCGCTGGCGCTGGAGACCCGGTGCGGAGATACGATCACGCTGGCGATGCTGAATTCCCTGCACCATCCGGCGACTGCCGCCGAAGTCACGGCGGAACGGGAGTTCCTCGCGGCGCTGGGCGGCGGCTGTTCGGTTCCTGCCGGGGCGCTCGCCACGGCAGAGGGGGAAGAACTGCGAATTGTCGGCCTCATTGCCGCGCCCGATGGCTCCCGAGTCGTGCGGGCGGAGCGCACCGGAACAGTGAGCGGGGCAAAACAACTGGGTGCGGAACTGGGCGCGGCGCTGCTGGACAGTGGCGGACGCGACCTGCTGAAAGGCTGACGGGGTTCATGAGCGTCGAGGTTGACTTTCTCGTGATTGGCAGCGGACTGGCGGGGCTGACCTATGCCCTGACGGTTGCGGAGTTCGGCTCGGTCGCCCTGCTCACCAAAAAGAACCGCACTGATGCCAACAGCAGTTGGGCGCAGGGCGGGATTGCCGGGGTGCTGGCCGAGAACGACTCCGTGGCCCTGCACGTTCAGGACACGCTTATTGCCGGGGCGGGGCTGTGCCATGAAGATGCGGTAGACGTGCTGGTGGAGGAAGGCCCGGAACGAATCCGGCACCTCATCACCCTCGGGGCGCAGTTCAACACCGAAACGAACCCGGAGGGACTGGAAGTCCTGTCTCTGGGACGGGAAGGCGGGCATTCGCGCAACCGCATCGTCCACACCGCCGACTACACCGGCTGGGAGTGCGAACGCACGCTGCTCGAAGCGGTCAAAGCCTCTCCGAATATTACCGTTCACGAGCATCTGTTCGTCAGCGACCTGCTCATCCACGAAACTGCCGAAGGACGGGTCTGCGCCGGAGCCTGTGCGCTGGACGGCGAGACGGGCGAACGCAGCACCTTCCGCGCCCGTGCGACGCTGCTGGCGACCGGAGGCTGCGGACAGGTCTATCTCCATACGACCAACCCCATAATCGCGACAGGCGACGGCGTGGCGATGGCCTGGCGGGCCGGGGCCACCGTCGCGAATATGGAGTTCATTCAGTTTCACCCCACCACCCTCTTCCACCCGAAAGCCCGGGCCTTCCTGATTACCGAAGCCCTGCGCGGCGAAGGCGGAATCCTACAGCATGAGGACGGTGAGACCTTCATGGAGCGGTATCATCCGCTCGGTGCGCTGGCCCCCCGCGACATCGTCGCACGGGCTATCGTCAGTGAGATGAAGCGGCGCGACGTTCCCTGCGTCTTCCTGAACGTCACCCACCTCGACCCGACCTTCCTGCGCGAACATTTCCCGACCGTCTACGAACGCTGCCTGAGCGTCGGCCTCGACATCACGAAACAGCCCATTCCCATCGTTCCCGCACAGCATTATCAGTGCGGCGGGGTCGTGACGGACCTGGGCGGATGCACGAACATTGCGCGGCTGTATGCGGCAGGCGAAGTCGCCTGCACGGGTGTTCACGGCGCGAATCGTCTTGCCTCCAACTCCCTGCTGGAGGCAATGGTCTACGGCTATCGCGCCGCACAGCACACCCTGCGGAACCAGACGGCTTCCCTGCCGGAAGGAATGCCCTGCCAGTGCGAAGACCCGGTGACCCTGCCCGAAGCGACGATTGATCCCCTCTGGAAGAGCGTCCGCCGTCTGATGCAGCGCAACGTCGGCATCGTCCGCACGACCGCCGAACTGGAGACGACCCGGCGCGAACTGGCCCGCATCCGCAAGTCCCTGATGGGCGAACCCGACACCGTTGCCGCCTGGGAGACCAAAAACATCGCGACGGTGGGGGCGCTCATCGTGGAGTCGGCGCTGCGTCGCCATGAGAGTCGTGGCCTGCACTATATTCTCGACTACCCGGAGGCCATAGAGTCCGAGCGCCATGATACGATTCTGGAGGCATCCGAACTGGAAGACGAAATCGCCCACCGCCCCCCAACTTTGGGGGAGTTCGCCCCCGTTTTGGAGGCAACCGAACTGGAGGAAGAACGCTAACGATGGAGATTCCTGCGAACTGGCAGCCGTTTATTAATGCGGAGACGGAACAGCCCTATTTTCAGAAACTGCGTGATTTCGTCGCGGCGGAACGCGCTCAGTACGAGGTCTTTCCGCCTGAAAGCGATGTCTTCAACGCGCTGAACTACACGCCTTACGAAGACGTAAAAGTATTCCTGCTTGGTCAGGACCCGTATCACGATACCGGACAGGCGCACGGCCTCTGCTTCTCGGTTCGACCCGGAATTCCGTCGCCTCCCTCGCTCGTCAATATCTACAAAGAGCTGAAATCCGATGTCGGCACGAAAATCCCGAACAACGGCTATCTGGTTCCCTGGGCGAAGCAGGGCGTCCTGATGCTCAATGCCGTGCTGACCGTCCGCGCCCATCAGGCGAACTCGCACAAAGGTAAAGGCTGGGAGACGTTCACGGACGCCATTCTCCGCAAGGTCAACGAGAAGGAGACCCCGGTCGTGTTCGTGCTGTGGGGAGGATACGCGCAGAAGAAACTGCCGCTGATTGATACTTCCCGGCATATTGTTGTCCAGTCCGTGCATCCCTCCCCGCTGTCCGCCCGCAGCGGATTTTTCGGCAGCAAGCCGTTCTCTCAGATAAACAGCGCCCTGACAGCGGCAGGCAAATCCCCGATTGATTGGCAGATTCCCGACCTATGACTTTCGCTCCGCACATCCAACCCGGCACCGTCTATCTGATAGGCGCAGGGCCGGGCGACCCTGGCCTCATCACCGTGCGCGGCATGGAACTGCTTCGCACGGCGGATGTCGTCGTCTATGACCGCCTCGCGCATCCCTTGCTGCTGACCAACGTTCGTGCGGACGCCGAGAAGATTTATGTCGGCAAGGCCAGCGCTCAGCACGCCATGCGTCAGCCGGACATCAATGCGCTGCTCATCGCCAAAGCGCAGCAGGGCCGCTCCGTCGCACGCTTGAAGGGTGGCGATCCGTTCGTCTTTGGGCGGGGGGGCGAGGAGGCGGAGGAGTGTCGCGCCGCAGGCGTTCCCTTCCAGATCGTTCCCGGCGTGACCTCTGCGATAGCCGCTCCCGCCTACGCGGGTATTCCCGTCACGCATCGGGACGCCGCGTCCTCCTTCGCCGTTATCACGGGGCATGAGCGCGACGATGCCCGCGAGTCGGGAACTCGCGCTCCGGGCGAGGCGGAGGGACGGCGCAACTGGGCGCATATCGCCTACGCCGCCGATACGCTGGTCTTCCTGATGGGCGTCGAAGCGCTGCCGGAGATTTCGGCGCGGCTTCAGGAGCAGGGCCGTACGCCCGAAACCCCCGTCGCGCTGGTGCAGTGGGGTACGTGGGCGCAGCAGCGCGTCGTGACGGGAACGCTGGCAACGATTGTCGAAGAGGTGCGGAAGGCGAAACTGACACCCCCTGCCGTCTGTGTGGTGGGAGAGGTGGTAAACCTGCGCCCTGCCCTCCAGTGGTTCGATACGCTCTCCGCACAGCCGCTCTACGGCAAGCGGATTCTGGTCACACGGGCGCGAGAACAGGCCAGCGGGCTTTCCGAACTGCTGCGCTCCAGAGGCGCGGAGCCGGTCGAGTTTCCCGTCATTCGCATCTCCCGGCTGGCGGACACTACCGCGATGGACGCCGCCCTCACGCACCTCAGTGAATACGGATGGGCGCTCTTCACCAGTATCAACGCGGTTCCGGTCGTGGCGGAGAGGCTGTTCGCGCTCGGTCTGGATGCGCGGGCGTTCCACACCACAAAAATCGCCGCCATCGGCCCGGCGACCGCCGAAGCGATCCGTCAGCATCTGGGTCTTCGCGCCGACTACGTGCCGACGGAGGCCGTCGCGGA
Source organism: Chthonomonadales bacterium (assembly GCA_038231295.1). Taxonomy (GTDB): domain Bacteria; phylum Armatimonadota; class Chthonomonadetes; order Chthonomonadales; family Chthonomonadaceae; genus JANXLO01. Next base: position 32,300 of record JBBRLP010000008.1, on the reverse strand, counting down.
GGCGGTTCTCGCGCAGTGGCCGGAGGCCGATGTGTCCGGCACACGCCTGCTGTTCCCCCGCGCCGCCGAAGGCCGCGAACTTCTTCCCGACCAGATGCGCGAACGCGGCGCGGTCGTGGATGTCATTCCCGTCTATGAGACCCTTTTCGATGGGGACAGCGCGGAAGAGATTCGTCGTCTGCTCCGCGAGGGCCGCATAGACGCCATCACCTTTACCTCCGCCTCCACCGTGCAGAACTTCGCGCAGGCCGTCACCCTGTCCGCCGAAACACTTATGGAGACCGTTGGGAAGACAAAAATCGTCGCCATCGGGCCGGTGACCGCCGATGCTGCCCGTGACCTCGGCCTGACGGTTGATCTCGTCGCGGAGGAGCATACGATTGTAGGGCTGGTGGCCGCGCTGGAAAATCTCTGGAGGGATGCCGATGCGTAGTCTGATTCATCGCCCGCGAAGGCTGCGGCGCACCGAGGTGATTCGGCGCATGGTGCGCGAAACCCACGTTACGGCGGACGACCTGCTCTATCCCATCTTCGTGACGGCGGAGAGTGAAAGCCGCGAAATCTCCTCCATGCCGGGCGTGTTCCGCTACACCATAGACGATCTGTGCCGAAAAGCGGAGGAGTGGGCGGCGCTGGGGCTGCCCGCGCTCATGCTCTTCGGCATCCCGGCGGAGAAGGACGAAGTGGGCAGCGGAGGCTATTCCGAGGCTGGAATCGTACCGCAGGCGATACGGGCGGTACGCAGAGTCATCGGTGAGAGTATGTTGATCGTGCCGGACGTCTGCCTGTGCGAATACACCTCGCATGGACACTGCGGCGTGATCCAGAACGGCGAAGTCGCCAACGATCCGACGCTTGAACTTCTGTGCCGGGCCGCCGTCTGTTACGCTGAGGCAGGAGCCGACGTGATCGCCCCGTCGGATATGATGGACGGTCGTATCGGCGCGATCCGGGAGGCTCTGGATGCGAACGACTTCTCCCATCTGCCGATTATGGCCTACAGCGCGAAATATGCGAGCGGCTTCTATGGCCCGTTCCGCGAGGCAGCAGACAGCGCTCCACAATTCGGTGACCGCCGCGCCTACCAGATGGACCCGCCGAACCGCCGTGAAGCGATGCGGGAGATGGAACTGGATGTTGCCGAAGGCGCGGACATTCTGATGGTGAAGCCGGGCCTTGCCTATCTCGATATTCTGCGGGATGCCCGCGAACGCTTCGATCTGCCGCTCGCCATCTATAATGTCTCCGGCGAATACAGTATGGTCAAAGCGGCAGCCCGCAACGGCTGGATTGACGAGCCGCGTGTGGTCACGGAGACGCTGACAGCGTTCAAACGCGCCGGAGCCGACATCATCCTGACTTATCACGCGCTGGACTATCTGAGCTGGAATCGTTCCGCCCGCTGAACCGCGCCCCGGTTCGTGCCGGAAACGAAGCGTCCTCGCCGCGCCGTAAATGCTTGTAGATGGGGCGAACGAGGAAAGAAGAATGAACGGGACGACACTCGCAGACCGCTATAAGATTGAGGCCCAGATTGGCATCGGGGGCATGGGCATCGTCTACCGGGCGCACGACACCCGGCTGAAGCGGGAGGTTGCCCTCAAAGTGATTGCACCGCATCTTGTGCAGCATGAGTCTGCCCGGTCGCAGTTTCTCAAGGAGGCGCAGGCGCTCGCCGGTCTCATGCATCCCAATATCGTCACTGTCTTTGACCTTGCCGAAGACGAGGACACCTCCACGGTCTTCATCGTGATGGAGCTGCTGCGCGGCTCTTCCCTGCGCCACTGTATCACGGAGTCGGACCGTCCTCCCTTCTCTCAGGTCGCCCTGCCATTGTGCCGCGCTCTCGAAGCGGCACACGCAAAGGGCGTGCTGCACCGCGACATCAAGCCGGAAAACGTGTTCGTCTGCGAGGATGGCACGGTCAAACTCATGGACTTCGGTCTGGCACGGCTGTTAAGTGACGCTTCGAAAAGCCAGGCCAGCCTGATTGCCGGGACGCTGGCTTACATGGCCCCGGAACAGTTGAAAGGCGAGAAGGCGGACTTCCGTTCCGATCTCTACTCGCTCGGAGTCCTGTGCTACGAGTATCTGTGCGGGACAACCCCGTTCGATGCGGACAATCCCGGGGCGCTGCTCCTCAAGACGCTGACCGAACCCGCGCCGCCCCTGCGAAACTGCGTACCAGACCTCTCTCCACAGCTCGAAAGCGTGATCATGTGCCTGCTGGAGAAAGAACCTGCGGCCCGCTTTGACTCGGCGACGGCCCTGCGGGAGGCCCTGGAACTTCCCCTCACCGGAGAGAGAGCCACGCTGGCAACGACGGCGGATTCGACACTCCCCGCGCCTCGCGCTGCGGTCGCCCCCACGCTCACCCTCCCCGCCCATCCCTCCGGGGAGACGCCTACGCCCGTCCTGACGCAGACAACACGGGCCGTCATCACGCCTTCGCGGATTCCCGTGCGTGTAAGCGTCCCTCTACGTCCTGCGCTGTTCGGGGGCCTGGCCTGCGTGGGCATATTGACGCTGCTATTCGCGCTGCCTGCCTATCGCCGCAACGCTGCAAACCACTCCAACCCTACCTCTTACAAGTCAGTGGCGGGGGGAATGCAGGGCGGTCTCGTGCAGATGCCGAATGCTCTGGCGCAGAAACCGGTACTCGTTACGGAACTGCCGAAAGAAGAGAAAGCCATCGAGTCGTCTCAGAAGCACCAGACGGCGAAACTGGACGAACTGATGAAACAGCAGGAACAGACGCGCTCCGAAGTGGAGCGGCTGGAGAAACTGCTCGCCAGTGAAGCCCAGAAGCGCAAGGCAGCAGAAGCGAAGGCCGCGCAGAGTAGCCTTGCGGCTCCTTCCTCCGGTTCTTCTGCCGTGACGGCCGCTCCGAAAGTACTGCCCCCGGACCTGATGCCGCTGCCGAAAAAAGTGCCGGAAGCACTTGCCCAGCTCGCTTCCCTGCATCCGCACGACAAGTTCGAGTTCCGCACAAAGCCACTCGTCCGAATGCCCGACGGTTCCATGCAGATGCAGTTACATACCGCGCAGGAGTGCTATCTAAACTTCTATCTGCTGAACGAAGGCAAAAACCGTGCCGTTCTGCTCCGCAATGGCGAAATGCACATGGCGGCGATGACGAAGCGCAATCTTTTTAGCTCTGTTAGCCTTCCTATGCACGACGCCAGTACAGGAGAGGTCAAACTGCTACTGCTCTCCTCACCAAAACCGCTTCTCAGTCTGCCCGCGTCGTTCACCCTGCCAGGACAGACCCGCAAGACCTCGCAGGATGTCTCCATTGACCGTCGTTTCGCTCTTCTGCACGACTTTCGCGATCAGGTGGTCACAACTCTCCAGCAGAATCATGTGCAGGAAGAGGGCAAAGAGATCGGCCAGGACGATGTGATTGTGCGCTTCCTGCGCCTGATGCCGCCCGCCGCGCCGTCCTCGCCTCCCACCGCGCCTTCAGCGGGCAACAAGCCGCAGTAAATCCCGGCGCAGAAGGAACCCCAGCGACGCGAACCGCGTCATTAACGATAGAACAATTGACAAAGGACGCAATCACTATGACGGGTGCGACGTCTGCCACGCCGGAACCGCAGGACTATCTGGCGACCCTGCTTCAACTCGGCCATCTCCTCAATTCGAGCCTCGATCTGCATCAGGTGCTGGAGACGGCCATTGAGCAGGTCATCGCGTTTGTCGGCGCGGAGCGCGGCTTCATTCTGCTGGTGGATATGGAGACCGGGCAGTTCGTCGGGGAGGCCGTCCGCAACATTGACCGCGAGGCCATCGAAGCCACACTCTCCGAGCGCGACCAGACCAACCGGGCGGAGATCAGCCGAACCATCGTCCAGAAAGTCCTGACGACGCGGGAGGCGGTCGTCTCGGTCAACGCCATGGACGACCCGCGCTTCGCGGCTGCCATGAGCGTCCAGTTCGCGAACCTGCGTTCCGTCCTGTGTGTTCCCCTCGTCGCGCAGGGCCATCTCCAGGGCATCATCTACGTAGATAATCGGATTCGCACCGCACTCTTTACCGAACATCATCTCTCGATGCTTTCCGCCTTTGCAAATCAGGCCGCCGTCGCTATTGAAAACGCCCGCCTCTACGCCAATCTGCGACTCTCACTGGAGGAGCGTCTGCGCCTCCAGGACAAACTACACCGGGAGGAGACGCAGCGACTCGCCGTCGAAGAGGCCAGCCGCCTGAAATCGGATTTCATCGGCTTCGTCGCGCATGAACTCCGAAACCCTCTGACGACGATTCGCGGCTACGTCCAGACGCTGATGCAGGACACCGAGGACACTCTGGGGCAGGAGGTCAAAGAGGAGTTTTATGAGGCGATTGAGGCTGATTCTGACCGCCTGCTCGATATGATAAACGAACTTCTTGACGTATCGCGCCTGGAAGCGGGCCGGCCGCTCTCCGTCGCCTATCGTGAATTCGAGATTCTGCCTTTGCTCGAAAAACTCGTGCGCCGTCACCGTTTTTACAAGTTCTTCACCCGTCTTCATCGTCTTGAACTGGACATCGCCTCCGATCTGCCCACGACGATGGAAGCCGATGAAGACAAACTCAATCAGGTGCTGTCCAATCTTCTCAGCAACGCGATAAAATACTCGCCCAATGGCGGAGCCGTCACCTTGTCCGCACAGGCAGACGGCAGCGACCACATTCTCCTCAGGGTGAAGGACGAAGGGCTGGGCATGACGGAAGATCAGGCCGCCCGCCTCTTCCGACAGTACGAGCGCGTGGAGCGTGAAGATATTCGGAATATCCCCGGAACGGGCCTCGGCCTCTATCTGGTCAAGCATCTCGTTGAACTGCATGAGGGCGAAATTTCCTGCCAGAGCGCCCCCGGACAGGGCAGTGTCTTCATCGTGCGTCTCCCTGTCCGCAAGACCGCTGCCGTCATTCTTTAACGCTTCTCCTCTTTGCGCCCGGAGGCCACAGATCATGTCCGATACGGATGTCACTACCCCCTCACCAGCCGACAAGACACCGATTCCCCCGGCAGAACCGGTGTCTGTTCAGCCTGAGCCGTTGCGGCGTCTGATTGCCCGTATCAGCGGATGGGGTTTCTATCTTGCCACGACACTGATTGTCGAGGCGTTTCTGTTTTTCGAGGGTACCCTGGACGTGCGTATCTACGGACTGGAAAAGCTGCAGGAGGTCAAACGCGCAGGGCGCAATCCGCTGCTCGTTATCTGGCACGGTCAGGGCCTTCTGCCGATGGCCGCCTTCCGCAACGAACGCCTCTGCCTCTATGCCTCCCACGCCCGCGACCCCAACTATAAGAAACTCCTACAGACGATTCGCTGGTGGACATTGCGGTTCATCGAGCGCATGGGCTATCGTGTGCTGGATGCATCGCAGTTCAAAAGCGAGTCGCGGGGCGTGATGCAGTTCGTGGATATACTGCGCGGCGGGACCAGTTCGGTGATTGCGGCGGACGGGCCACAAGGCCCCATCTATCGCGCCAAGCCCGGCCCGACCTTCCTGGCGAAGAAGGCCGATGTTGTGCTGGTTCCACTTGGCGTGGTGATCTCGGGCGGCTTTGAACTCGATCAGTGGGATCGGTTCGAGATACCCTGGCCGTTCGCAAGAGGCGTCATCGTCATCGGCGAACCGATTGTCGTCTCCTCCAAAGCCAGAGATGCCGAACTGGAAGCGGCCCGCCTCGAACTCGAATCCCGAATGCACCACCTCACCGAAGAGGCGCATGAGCGTATCGGCTTCCCCATCGCGGTTCGGACTGCCAGCAGAGAAGCGGACGCATAGACCGCTGCCTGTCTGTTTGCCTCCTCCTCTCTTCTTGCCTCGCGGCAGGAGCGTATCACCCCTCGCTACACAGCTACATCGGGCAAAGGTTGACAACCCTCGCTACGCGGCTTCGCCGGAACGTCCTTCGGACGAGACACGGTGCGACAAGGTTATTGAGCGCGATGAGTGGCCCTCACACCATAGGCGTTTCCGAAGGAAACTGGGCCGAAGGTCACATAGCGGGGACTTCAGTCCGTCGCGACTTCTCCCGGTAAACGGAGTTCCTCGCCTCAAGAATCTTCCTCCCGCCCTTGAAAATTATCGAAAATGGGAATATAATCATTATTGAGAACGATGGTTGGAGCCGTTCGTTCCCTGGAGAAAGCCTACGAACGCAAAAGCGGATAACCTGATACACCCGATTCGTCTGCGGATACTGCTGGCGATTGCGACGCGCCAACTTTCCACACAGCAGATCGCGGCCTTTCTGCCCGATGTGCCACCGGCAACGCTCTACCGCCATATTCGCGCTATGGTCAAGGCGGGTATCATGCGGCTTGTCGAAGAGCGGCCCATGCGTGGCGCGACCGAACGCATCTACGCGATTGCGCTGGAGCAGACGCAGTTGACGCCGGAGGAGTATCAGGCGCTCACTCCAGGGGAACACGAACGGATGTTCACGACATTCACCGCCATGCTCTTAAGTCAGTTTCACAACTACGTTCATCAGGAGAATTTCGACCTCTTCAAGGACGGCGTGAGCTATCGTACAGCGCCTCTCTATCTGAGCGAGGCCGAATTCGCAGAAATGATGCAGGAACTCTCTGCGGTGGTGAGAGCGCGGCTGGAGAATCCGCCGTCTGAAGAGCGTAAGCGACGACTATTCTCGTTCGTTACGATGCCGGACGTTCATTCGGACTAGAACGTCCATTCACCGCCCTGTAGAAACAGAGCGAAGGGGAAGCTATGGTATTCATCGCACTGTATGCCGCGCTCGGACTGCTCTTCATGGGCGTTTCACGCCCGCTGATTCGTCGGCGTGTCGGCCCGAACTACTTCTACGGTTTCCGCACTCCCAAAACATTGAGCAACCCGGACATATGGTATCCCGCCAACGAATTCTGCGGACGCAGAATGTTCGCGGCGGGCGTTCTCATCCTTGTCTGCGCTCTGCTTCTTTCCCCGCTGAACCTGTGGGGAGAGAAGGGATTTGGCCTCTATACCCTCGCGATGGTGGGAATAATGATGGTCAGTATATTCGGTGCGGTCATCGCCAGTTTTCGATTTTTGAATCGCCTGTAAGGAGAACCAGATGAGAAGGATGATGTGGGCAGCGGCACTGCTATGTGGGTTCCTGTCGCTCAATGCGTTTGCAGACAGTTCCTCAGAACTGTGGCAGGGTAGTCTGGGTGCAGGCGGAGTCAAACTCCGGCTTGTCCTGCACCTCGAGAAAACGGACGACGGCAAATACAGCGGAACCCTGGATAGCATAGACCAGAGCGTGAATGATCTTCCCGTTGTGGTAGAGGTCTATGACAAAGATACGCTGAAAATAGATATCAAAGCGGTTGCAGGCAGTTTCGAGGGCAAAATCGGTAAGAACGGTACCGAAGTCGTCGGAACCTGGAAGCAAGGCCCTTCCTCCCTGCCCTTGACTCTGACGAAAGGCGGTAGCGTTCCCGTCATCCTGCGTCCGCAGACGCCGAAACCGCCGTTCTCGTATGGCACGCAAGAGGTTGCCTTCGACAGCAAACCGGGCGTAAAGCTCGCCGGAACGCTGACACTGCCCCGGGAACATGCTACTAAGGTTCCTGCGGTCGTCCTCATTGCCGGTTCCGGGCCGAACAATCGCGACGAAGCTATCCTGAACCATCAGATTTTTCTGGTGATAGCGGACTATCTTACGAAGCGTGGATTCGCCGTTCTCCGCTACGACAAACGGGGCATCAGCGAGTCAAGCGGCAGTTACCTGGACGCGACGACCGCCGACTTCGCGGACGATGCAGAGGCTGGCGTCCGCTACCTTAAGATGCGCCCGGAGATAGACGCCGGAAAAATCGGACTGATCGGACATAGCGAGGGCGGTGTCATCGCGCCGATGGTCGCAGCGAGAAACAAAGGGATCGCCTTCATCGTGCTGATGGCAGGAACAGGCATCAACGGGGAAGAGATTCTCTATCGGCAGACCGCGCTGATTTCGAAATCGTATGGAGCCAGCGACGAGGCCATCAAGCGCAACCGCAAAATGCAGGAGAAGATGTTCGCCATTGCAAAAGAGAAACCAGATGCCGTCCTCGCGAAAAAGAAGATGCACGAACTGATAGACCAGCAATGGGCTGAACTGACGGAGGCGGAGCGGAAAGCGACAGGCACAAGCACGGCGCTTTATGGTCAGGGAGATGCTCTGATAAGTCCCTGGATGCACTACTTCCTGACGTACGATCCGGTCCCCGCCTTACGACAGGTCCGCTGCCCAGTCCTTGCCCTGAACGGCAGCAAAGACCTGCAAGTCCCGCCGGAAATAGACCTGAGCAAAATAGACGCGGCTCTCAAAGCGGGCGGAAATAAGGACTACACCATCAAGGAACTGCCTGGTCTGAATCACCTCTTTCAGACCTGCACGACCGGATCACCGTCCGAATACGGAAATATCGAAGAGACCATCTCTCCGGTGGCCCTGAAAACTATGGGAGACTGGATCACCGCACATACTCATAAATAACCCGGAACGCATTCTCCCTCGGCTATCCATCCGGGGGAGAATCATTTTGGCTTATGAGCAGTCGGTAAGAGTGCCATTCCGTCAGATGTTTCGCGCCGAGGCGGCGGTAGAACTCCTGTGCGCCCGTATTCCAGTCGAGGACGACCCACTCCATCCGGCCACAGCCACGTTTTTCGGCTTCCGCGACTAGGGTTTGCAGCAGGGTCTGGCCGATCTTCAGTCGGCGGTGAGTCGGCAGGATGAACAGGTCTTCGAGATAGAGCGTCGGGCGGGCAAGGAAGGACGAGTAGGTCTCGAAAGTGATCGCATAGCCGACCGCGTGGACATTTCCCTCTTCCACGACTTCCGCCAGCCATGCCTCGAACCGGGGCCGGGAGCCATCGTCCGGCCAGCCGTCGCGCAGCATTCGGGCCTGGGCAGCGGAATCCGGAGGCGCCAGTTCCTCGAAACCGGCGAGCGCGATGATGAGTTGAAACAGAGCGGGAAAGTCGGCGCGTTCGGCGCGGCGAATGGTCACGGACACGAAAGACTCCTTGACAGATCGTTAACGCACTCCGGTCAGGCGATCCAGAGCGCGAAGCAGCGGTTGACGTTCGATGAGTTGGGTGATAGAGAGGCGCTCTGCCACCAGATGAAGCGCGAAGAGCAGAGCCAGCGCGAAAAGCCGCACGGACAGGGAAGGCAGCAGCGCGAGCGCAAGCCCCAGACTGCCGCCAATCAGGTTGCTGCCGGTGTCGCCCATCATGGCCTGAGCGCGACGGTCGCGCAGGTAGACCGTCAGCGTGGGAATCAGCACGAACCAGAGAGACAGAACGCGACTCTGGCTTTCACTCCAGGCCAGCAGCAGCGCTACCGCCGCGCCGAGAAAAAAGACGGCACACGCCCTGCCGGGCCGCAGATCGAAGAGATTGATCGCATTGGCCGTGAGCGCAATCAACGCTGCCGTGATGAGGACGTCTGCTGGACGATGGGGAAAGAGGCGAATGCCAAGCGCCAACGCCAGCAGCCCACCGCCAACGGCTTTTATAAAGCCCGTAGTGATGCGGTGTTCGACCAGAGCCGCCCGAAAATGCCCCCGGATACCCTTGATTTTCTTGTCTCCGCGCAGATCGTCCAGCAGGCCAAGCAGCCCAAACCCAACGATGGCAATCATCCAGTGAAGGACATCAGGACGCAGTGCGGGAACGTTCAGGCTGCAAACCGGCAGCATCAGCGACGCCCAGAGCAGGATAACCACCCCAAAACTCTGCGGGATACGGTCGCCACGAAAATTGGCTTCGACGTGTCCGCTCTGCTGTAGTCCTCTGGCAGCCAGCGGAGGCAGCACAAGCAGTCCCAGCAGTCCGACCGTTGCAAGCATCAGTTCCAGGTTCGAAACGGAGCCGCTCATCCCTGCTTGTGTTCCTTCGGCGGGAGAGTCGGAGGGGCGCTCTGTGGCGGATGCAGGACGCCAAGCCCGATTAAGACGCGGAGGGCGGCCATAAACTGCTGCGCCCGGTGCCAGATGGCGGCGGGAGAACGGCCTGTCACCCGGTGCGACATCTGCGTCGGCAGTTCCAGAACCCGATAGCCGTTCTGTAGGGCGCGGATGGTCAGCGCCACCTCGACCCCCCACCCTGCCGCAAAGCCTCCCGTCTCTTCCAGGATACGTCTGCGAACGGCCCGTTGCCCGGAGAGCGGAGCCAGCATCGTCTGCCCGGTTAGACGGCGGATGCCCCACCGTGAAAGCCGCACGACCAGCCCGACGCCTCCCCCTTTCCCCGCCAGACGTGGGAAGGTCGCAATCGTCATGTCCGCCGCCCCAGAAACCACCGGGCCAAGCAGCCGCTCCGCCTCCGTCGCCGTCTGGCCGAGGTCTGCGTCGAGCAGCAGCAGAATATCGCCCTGCGCCAGCGCGAGTGCGGCGTTCAATGCGGCCCCTTTTCCGCCGTTGGCCTGCCGGAAAACGACATCCGCCCCCGCGCTCTGCGCCCTGGCTGCCGTCTCGTCTGTTGAGCCATCGTCCACCACGATAATCTCCTGGATGAGCGTGTGCTGGGCGAAAGAGCGCACGGCGGCGAGCGTGTCCGCGATGCGGTCGGCCTCGTTATGGGCGGGAATAAGAACGGAGATCATGGAGTGGCTCCCAGCGCGAGGATGAGGTCACACCTGCCGATGTCACTGTCAATACCCGTAATGGTGGAGACGTTTACGCCGAGTTTCCGATACGCCTCGGCATCCGAGGAGACGACCTCCTGCGGTTCGCACATCACCACGGTCAGACCGCGCTTCTGGAGCGCCTCGATAAGCGGCTGATCTACGCGGGTTGGCCGGGGATCGTTCTCTGTTCGGCTGCCTGCAATGACGATGACGTAGCGGAGCGGAAAAGACATGGGGGAATCGAGTTCGGAGTGCAGTATCTGCATCGCTTCCAGTTGAGGGAGCAGATCGTTCGGATGCGTGGAGCCGGTTTCCAGCACGGACGCTATGGCTTCCGCCAAACCGGCCCGGTCGGAGGGAAAGAGAGGATTGACGGTATGCAGCGGGCCAAGCGCGGCGCTGAGGGCTTCGTCGCCTTTCGTCAGGCCGCGTTCGGTAATGAGCAGCGCGTTGGTGTGCGCGTCGGCAAGCTGGAGAGCCTCCCGCACACTGGCAAGCGCGTCAGGGTAGTCTCCTGTCTGGATGATCGCGACGCCCGTTCCGGCCAGCCGGCCTTTCAGCACCACCGGAGAGATGCGGTCACCGAACTCTTCCCACCGTTTCAATTTCTGCCGCAGGGTGATGTTGTCCTGATTGAGGGTGGTTTGCAGACGGCCAATGGCACGCTGCTGCTGATTGGCGACACGGGGAGAGACGATCAGGCTGCCGACCACCAGGCCGATTGTCAGCGCGAAAAAAATGGCGGCGATGGTGACGACGTGATATTTAAGTCCTGGCCCCATACGCGCAACCTTTCTGCCGGACGGCGGAATTTCTACAGATGCAGATGCCGCCGCATCCAGAGGCTGATGGAGACACGCGCTGTTTCGAGTAGGGTCTGGCCTGTCTGCGAGAGGCTGAAGACAGCGATAATCGGCGTGGCGGCGGCAAACAAAACAAAAACCAGTTCCCGCAGGCGAGGCCGCTGCCCGGTCCAGAGTCGCGCCAGTCCCTTCGCGTCCACCAGTTTGGAGCCGATACGCAGTCGGGTGAGGAAGGTGCTTGCCATTCCCGCCCGGCCTTTGTCCAGAAACTCTTCCAGGGAAAAATGCGTTCCGACGGCGACGATCAGGGATGCCCCGAGTTCGTCCGCCATCAGCATCGCCACATCTTCGCTCGTACCCGGCGAGGGAAAAACCGTCGCTTTCAGCCCGAGACTTTCGATTCGCTCCAGTCCCGGAGCGCCCCGGACGTCGCCGCGGGGATAGCCATGCACGACGAGTTCCGCGCCACAGCGGAGGGCGGTGTCGCTCACGCTGTCCATATCCCCCAGAATCACATCCGGCTTCAGCCGAACTTCCAGCAGCGCGTCCGCGCCCCCGTCCACGGCGAGGAGTACCGGGCGCGTGTCCAGCAGGTAGTTATGCAGCAGAGCGAGGTCGTCTTTATAGCCCTCTCCCCGCACGACAATCAGGACGTGCCTGCCGCCGAACTTTGTCTTGAGCGGCGGCACTTCGATGGCGTCGAAGAGCAGCCCTTTTTCGTTGTCCAGATAGGCGAGCGTGTTGCGGGCAAAATGATCCAGTTCGACGCTGAGATTGGCGCGTGCCGCTGTGATCTGTTCGGCCAAAAGCGCCTCTGTCATCAGGATGCCCTGAAGACAGGTGCCATCCTCAAAGGCGAGCGTATCGCCCTCGAAAAGGGCCATGCCCCTGTCCTGCACCGCCTCGAAGCCCTCCATACCCACCGCGTCCAGAAGCGGAATCCCCGCCTCCATCAGCACTTCCGGGCCGCGATTCGGATACCTGCCGGAGATGCTGGGAACGGCGTTGACGACGGCAGCGACTTTGCGCTCGACAAGTGTCCGGGCCGCCGTCGTATCCAGATCGGAGTGCGAAATGAGCGCGATGTCGCCGGGAACGAGCCGCGAAGTCAGGTTTTTAGTCCGCCGGTCTTTCAGGACACGGTGTCTGGATGGAACTGCCATGCGGTTTCCGATCTCACGCCACTCTCCGGGGAACACAGCAGAGGCTGTTCCGTTCGGTCTATTATCCTTGTTTTCGCCCGCAAATGTCAATTGGATGTGGCAAACTTATCAGGTACACTACTCTCACTTTACGTAAAGGCCCTTTGCCGCGTTTCGCGCACCCCGGGCCACAGAGGAACGATGCCGCCGGATACGATCCTTATCAATGGGCTGGAATTCTATGCCTATCACGGAGCCTCCGACCAGGAACAGACCGTCGGACACCGCTATCAGGTGGACGTCCGCCTGACGGTGGATACACGTCCCGCAGGAGCTAGCGACCGCCTGAGCGACACGGTCAGCTACTCGCGGGTGGCGAAGCGGTTGCTGGAGATCGGCACTCAGGAGCAGTACCGCCTGCTGGAAGCGCTGGCCGCCTGCATGGCCGAGACGGTCTTCGCGGACTTTGCAGAGGTACAGAGCCTGACGCTGCGGGTGCTGAAGATGGTGCCGCCGATGAACGCGATTGTCGCCTCCGTAGGCGTCGAGATCACGCGCTCGCGACCGTAACCGTAGAGACTATCATGGAACGATTAAAAACAAGCCGAGCCAGATGGCTAGGAGTGGGACTGACGGCGTTGACCCTGCTTTGCACGACGAAAGTCCGGGTCAATGGCTTTACCCTGCCCGAATGGTGGCGCGACCTGCACACGGGAGTGGTTCTATCCCACGCGCAGACAGACAAAAAGGTGGTCGCGCTCACCTTCGACGACGGCCCGGAACCCCGCTATACGCCGCGTATCCTCGAAATTCTCGCCCGGTATTCGGTCAAAGCGACGTTCTTTGAAGAGGGCCAACAGATGGATCGCTGCCCGGAACTGACCCGAACCGTTCTCGCGCAGGGCCACTGTCTGGGCAACCACACCTACACGCACCCCTACCTGACACGGCTCTCGGCACGAAGTATCCACACGGAGTTCGCCACAGCGGAATCGGCGCTGGAGCGGGATGCCCACGTCACTACCGCGCTCTTCCGGCCCCCTCGCGGAGACTGGAACCCGATGGTCTACAAAGAGGCGCAGAAGCAGCATGATCGCATCATCCTCTGGTCGGTCGCGCTGGAACATCACGACACGCCCGCGCCGCAGCAGATGGCTGAACGAATGCTTCGGCAGGTGCGGCCCGGCAGTATTCTCCTGCTCCACGATGGCGGGAACGTCTCACGGGAGACCACAGTGCAGGCGCTGCCTCTCCTGCTCGAGGGTCTGCGGCGACGCGGCTACACCTGCGTCACCGTCCCGGAACTCCTGCATATCCCCGGCAATACGCGCCTGCCTGCCCCGACAGCCCACTAAAAGGGTCGCGGAGACTGCCAAAAACCGCAGGCAACAAGACGATGCGCCCATACGTAATGAGAAATAGACCGGGAGGAAGAGGCGGCGACTGACGCGGCTTCCCGGTTGCATTGATAAACCACGTTTGCGGGCGTTGACAACATCCCCGTCTGCGGAGACTGCGGAGATTTCCTCCGGTTCCTTCCAGACTGCACGCCCGGAGGAAAAATTCCATGTTCCAACAGCCCCTGCCTGTGGAGATCACTCGCCTGACGCCCGAGGAGACGGACGCCCGAATCGCGACGGCCCGACGCTGCCTCGGCGAAGACCTGCTACTCCTCGGTCACCACTACCAGCGCGACGAGATCATCAAATGGGCCGATTTCCGGGGAGACAGCCTCAAACTCTCGCAGCTTGCCGCCGAACACCCCGAAGCGAAAACGATAATTTTCTGCGGTGTTCACTTCATGGCGGAATCGGCGGACATCCTGACCACCGAAGAGCAGGTCGTCATTTTGCCCAACATGAATGCGGGCTGCTCGATGGCGGATATGGCGAGCAGCCGACAGGTCGAAGCCTGCTGGGAAGACCTCGCGACCGTGACGGATACCTCCCGCATCGTCCCGATCACCTACGTCAACTCTACTGCCGCTCTGAAAGCCTTTGTCGGGCGCAACGGCGGCGCGTCCTGCACCTCCTCGAACGCCCGCAAAGTCGTGGAGTGGGCGCTGGAGCGTGGCGATAAGCTTCTCTTCTTCCCCGATCAGCATCTGGGCCGCAACACCGCTGTCGGGCTTGGCCTCGATCCGGAGCAGGATATGCTGCTCTGGGACCCTCACAAACCGTTCGGAGGCGTCACTGTGGAAGAGGTCCAGGCAAAACGTGTGCTGCTCTGGAAAGGTCACTGCTCCGTGCATGGCCGCTTCACCGCCGAGCAGATCGCGAAGGCGCGAGCGGACTATCCCACTGTCAGGGTCATGGTGCATCCCGAATGCCCGCTCGACGTGGTGCAGGCTTCCGACCTGTATGGCTCGACGGAGGCAATCATCAAAGCGGTCACGGAATCTCCGTCCGGCTCCGTCTGGGCCATTGGCACAGAGGTCAATCTGGTCAGCCGCCTCGCGCATGAGCAGCCCGACAAGACGATCTTCTGTCTCGATCCGGTCGTCTGTCCCTGCTCGACGATGTATCGTATTCATCCCCACTATCTGCTCTGGACGATGGAGAATCTTCTGGAAGGCAGAGTGGTGAATCAGGTGAAAGTTCCCCCCGCTATCGCCGCCGACGCTCGGCTCGCGCTCGACCGAATGCTGGCGATACGCTGACCTGTACCGTCGTTCGCTGGAAACCTGCCTGACCGGGCAGGTTTCCGTTTTGCAGGACATTCTTGACGCGAACGCGAAACAGAGTGCAACTGCGAAACTTCCCGTACCCGTATACGGTATCAGACTATGGAGAGTAAATACCACCTGAACAGCCGGAACCACCTACCCGAACATGAGATATAGAACCCATTATTATCTGCCCGTCGTCTCGCTGCTGTTTGTGGTGGGACTTGCCGGGTGTACCTCCTCGAATGCCACCCATGCGCCCGCAGATCCTCCGCCGACGCACACGGCTGCGAACGTCGGCGTCATTCACCTGCTTGTCGGAGTGGATGTCAGTGGCAGCACCTCCAGCGATCCCATGACCCGCAAACGCTACTGCGCTCAGATGGAAGATACGCTGGACACCATTTTGCCCAGGGAAACCCCTGTTACGATCTGGTTCTACGATACCGATGCGCGTGTCCATTTCGGCCCGCAAAAGGTGCAGGAAGGCAGTGAACTTCGTTCCGTAGAAAAAGACATCCTCGCCTACCATTCCGCCAATCAGGGTACGAAGCAGTCCGCTCCGCTGCTGGCAATGCTGCCCGTTGCGAAAGAGCTGGCGCAGCGCGGAGACAGCGCCGTCTGTATGCTGCTGACCGACAGCGAAGATGACGACACGAAGGCCACCCGGAAGGTCGCCGGAGAGCTGGCGGCCATCAAAAATGTTCGCGCCGTCTGTGTCAGCGGCGCGAAGACCGAAGCGAAATATCGCAACTTCATGCGGCAGAAGCTGACCGAAGCCCTCACTCCCCTGGGAGAACGAGCCATCGTGACCGGGGAAGGCGCAGACACACAGGGCGGGCTAGACCGACTGCGTGAGCTGACGCGAGGAGGGCCGTAGCGTGGACGAGGAGCTGTCAAACCCGTCGGCTGTACACGAAGAGGAGACCGTTCTCCACCCCGGCGTCGGCTACCGTAACGGCACCAATGGCGCAAACGGAGCGCATCAGCCGGTCGAATATCCGCTCGTCCCCCCGCTGCCTGAACCCATCGCCCCCGCACAGCCCGAACAGGTGATGGCTTCCCCTGCCTCCGATTCCATGTACTGGCAGCAGAACATGGCAGGTCAGGGCCGGGAGATTCTCTGGTACAATCCGCCGCTTCCCACCTCACAGGGTCGCCGGGGCGAGTTGGCCGAGATGGTGCGTTCGCTCGCCGGGACGCTGGGAGAGCGGTCTCAACGCGGCTGGTTTTTGAACTGGACGTTCCAATCCCGCGCCGCCGCCGCCCAGGAAGAGTCGGAGACGCTGGAGCGTGATTCCAGGAATTTCCTCAAAACCGAGACAGAGCGTGCAGAACCGGAGAAGCGACGGCTGGATGCTGACATCGCCCGCCTCGTCGAGGAGCGCAAAGGGCTAGAGAAGAGCCTGGAAGCGCAGCAGGAGGATTTCGCCGAAATTGCGGGGCGGGCGGGGCTTGTCCCGGAGACCGGCGCGGTCAGTATCCAGCGTATCGAGGCGGCGCTTCAGCGGCAGATGCCCAGCCTGGAGCGCATCGCAGGGCAGCATGGTGTCAGCCCTGCCCATCGCGACACCGGCCTCGGCAAAGTTATCACCTCGGCCCTCTTCGGCTTCCTGGCCCCGCTCGTCAGTGGCTTCATGCTGGCCCTGTGTCTGGGAACACTGGTCGGCCTGGTGGACATGAAGGCGCTGAAACGCCCGGAACTGCACCTCAGCGACTACTACCCGTTTATTCTCTCCGCCGTCCTCGGCTTCGTGATCGTATACCTCATGGGCGAACTCTACTACACCGCCATTCACGCCCTCACCCGTGCGCTGGAAGAGCGGGATGAGGCCCGTCGGCCCGGTTCCCTGCCCTCCCGTTACCGCGCCGCGCTCGGGGTGGCGATGACGCTGCTCGTTGGCGCTGTCGTGCTGGGCTGCTCGGAGATCGCGGCAGAGGCGATGGGACTGAGAGCGCTACACCTGGCCCGCATCGCCGACCTCGAAATTCGCGGCGTGACGGAGCATGAACTGCCCGGCCTACTCTACGCCTTGATCGGCCTGCTCATCAGCGGCCCTTACCTGCTTTACAAGTCCGCGAAAGCCTGGAATCACCACGACCTGCATCTGCGTCACTCGTGGCTCTTACACCAGCAGGAAGAGTGGATGCGCGAGCGGCGGGGTCAGGAGGCCGTTCAATCGGCATTCCGGCAGGCCCATATTCTGGAGCAGACGACGGCGCATCTCGAACTGGTAAAAACACGGGAAGAGGAGGCAAGGACGCGGCGCAACGCCTTGCAGACCATCACCCTCCCGCCGGATATGCGTGTTCGCCTCGATGAGGCGCGTGGGGCTGCCGTTGGAGAGGCCGCCCGTCTGCACCAGATGATCGAACAGATCGTTGACGCGCACGAGCCGCAGGCGACGGCTCCACCCGGTCGCTCCCTCCATCGGTAACGCCTCATGGCAAAGCTATCACGTCTCAAACTCCTCTCAAGGCTGCGTTTCGCCTGCATCGGTCTCCTCGCCTGTCTGGCGATGGGCGGGGCGATGGAACTCCTCTTCTCCGGGGTGGATATGCAGGGCCTGCTCGACGAACAGGCGACACGCTCTCTGCTATTCGAGCAGGGAAACGTGCGGCGTTCCACCCGTGACCGGCTAAAAACCGGCGACATCCAGATCACGCTGCACTGGCACAACCGCAACGATCTCGACCTCTGGTGCCAGGACCCGACCGGGGAGGAGATCAGTTTTCGCCATACGCGCTCCAGCTCCTGGGGCGAACTGGATTTCGATATGAATGCGGGCGGGGAGACCTTCTCTGCCGACCCCGTTGAGAATATCCACTGGCCGCGCAACTCCGCCCTGCAGGGCCACTATCGCGTCTATGTCAACTACTTTCAGCGGCATGGCGATCCTGATCCGACGGCCTACGAGGGAACCATACTGGCGGAAGGCCGGACGCGCACATTCTCGGGCCAAACGTTCTACGGGACGGGCAAGCACCTCGTCGCGGAGTTCGATGTTACCCACGCCCCGCTCAACCTGTTTGGCATCCATCCCGGCATCGTCTATGCCGCGCTCGTCGTTGGCAGCTGGTTCGGCCTGACGGCGGCGATTCTCGCCCTCGCCCTGATTGCCGCCGAAAATCTCTGGTACCGTCGCTATTACAAGAAACCGATTTTGCCGTCGCAGGCGTTTCCCCGCGCTGTCGGAATCGCCTTCGGCTGCGCGTTTGCGTCAGGTTTTCTGGCGCAGATCGTTTTCGGAGTCGTCACCGAGCATCTGAATGGACTGCCCGTCGCCCTCCTGCGCCTGGTGGGCTGGACGGTCTGTTTCGGCTTCATGGGACTGCTGCACGGCAGGCTCGTGCCGAATGTGTCTCGTCGAATCGCCTTCTTGTTGATGCTGGTGTTTGGCTGGCTTGGCGGGGCGGTGTTTCTCTTCTCTTCGTTCTCCGGCCTGGAAGTCGCCGCGAGACTGTGGATGCTCTCGCTCTTCGGTGCGGCGATTGGCGCACTGATCTGTCTGGTCTGGGTCGAAGAGGAACTGCCGGTCGAAACCATCACAACCTTCTCGCTGCCCCCGATGCGGATGCAGCCCTACCGCATGACACTGAAGAGCGTCGAGCCGGTGCAGACGGGCAGGCAGGATAATCGGGCTGCTGCCGGTGAGAAGCCGGTCTCCTTTCCCCATGAGCTTCCGAAGTGACCCCTCTCCTCCCACCGGTACCCGGGACGTTGCCTCCTGCACTGCTATCGCACCTACGCCACTGCGCGGAGCCGATGCGGTTAAAGCGAGATGGCAAGCCTGTCCACTGGTCGGATGAGGCGCCTCACCGGAACGCCTACGCAGCCGACCCGACACTCTATGCGCTTTGCGCCTGCCTGCAAAAGATACAGCCCTGGCAGCAAGCCCGTATTCTCTTCCTTCTGCTGGCGGAGACGAGGCGACACCTCGACGCTTCCACCCGAATCGTGCTGGAGCGCATCACGCTGTTCCTGCTGGCAACGCTTCCAACCGAGGTCATTCTCACGGTTTTTCTGTCCGTCCGAAGGTCACGCGCCAATCATCGTCACACCGTGCAGTCCATTCTCTCCTATTTGCTCCAGCACCCCGATCTCTTCGCGCTCATACGAACCCGCAATCCCGCCGTTCGCGACTGCCTGGAACACGTGCTCGGCAAAACTCGCGCACGACAGTTCTATGACTTTGGCCCACGACGGGGAGAATCTATCAAACCGCCCGCACTCCTCAAACGCTATGGCGGCTCTGACGAACGTCTCCGCAAAATTGCCGCCGCGCTGCAAATTCCTTCGAGGTCTGCTGCGGAGTTGCCTGTTCCGCAGCCTGAGTTCGGCTTGCCGATAGTCCCTCCTGCCGCCTTTGACAGCGGACTTATCCAGACGCTGCTGCGTCTCTACCGGGAAGGGACATCCCCTCTGCTGGTGGAAGCCCTGGAGGAGGCAATCGCCCTGTGCGGTTCCGCGCTGCCCTCACTTTCGATTCCTATCGCCTTCATTCTTGATGCTTCTGCCTCGATGCGGGGCCACTCTCCCAACGAATATCTTCCTATAGCGCTCGCTGTCGCGTTAGAGCGCGTTTTGCAGGCTCGCTGTTCGCAACTTCGCACCTACACCGTCGGCGGTTTTGGCTGGCCTCCCGCGCCGGAAGGAGCGAGCGACCTGGCTTCTGCCCTGCTCAATGCGCTGGAGGCAGTTCCTGATCTCGTTTTACTGGTGACGGATGGCGGAGAAAACACCAACGCGGGCGAAGTCGAAAGAATTCTCGCGACAAGAGTAAAATTCGGCCAGCAAGTTCCTGTCGTGCGCTGTCTGGTCGCCACAACAGAAGAGTTTGTGAGTGAGACTGGCCCCTTTGATCTCTGCGTTACGCTTCCGTTGCGGCAGGAAGCCGACTTTGCCGAGATTATACAGAGGTGCGCGCTGATGCTGTCGCCCTCCGGGGCGTGGACTCGGCTACGGGAGGAATTAGAGCTGCGGCTGGAACAGTGGGAAAGGGAGGTGTACGGATGGACTGTCGCATGCTGACTGCCGATCTCTTCGATCTCTCTGCCTATCGGTTTGCTGCGCCGCAGCGTTCCGGGGCGCTGACCATCGTCCCGATTCTGGGGCAGCCGTCGCCATCACCCTTTCTGTCACCGGGTGAGGGCTTGCAGTCAAAATGGGAGCCGAGCCAGTCCGTCTGGACTCTGGGCAGCGAGAGTGGGCAAGCGCCCATGCTGCTGCCGCTGCATACGGGCATCGGAGTTGCACCGCGCCAGTGTGTACTGCTATCGAGCGCGGCCCTGCTTCCTCCCTCCAAACGCATGAAACTGACCGGGGAAATCTCTCTTTTTCTGCCATCCTCTGCACGGCAGACTTTCGACGTTACCGAAAACGCGGTTCTCCCCTTGCCGCTGCGCGGGCAGGCATGGCGACTGCGGTATCTCCAGAGAGAGGACAGACTTCAGCCCGACATCCGCCATCTCGAACATCAATTCTCTTCCCACCGCAGTTTCTCTTTCAGCCGGCTCCTCCAGGGGTCGCAGCAAGCGGCAGAGTCGTTCGCCCGTCGTTTTGAACTCCTGACTGGACAGACAGGCGCCCTATTCTTCCTGGACAATCGCCCCGTTGGTCTGGAAATCGCGCCCTCTCCCGCCTTCTTCGCAACCCTCTGGGAGCCGCTGCTGTGCGGCTGTTATGGCATCGCGGCCCTCCTGCATGAACAGAATCTGGCCCCCATGCCATCCCCGCAACCGTATGACATAGAGGAACTCTCGCAGTTGCGGACACGAATGTTCGAGGAACGCCACCGCCTCGATGACAGCCTTGCTGCCGTGCTGACGACGCATTCACAGGAGGTCTATACCCTGGAGGCAGGGCAGAGTTGGCACAACTTTCGTCTCCATTCCTTCACCAGTCAAAACTACGCCGGGCAGTATATCGAAGAGATTCTGCCTCCTGAACCCAATCCTCCGCCCGAAACTGCCGCACTGCCCCGTATGTTCCGAACCCTCTTCCGCAAGAATCCCGCGCCGTCCGATACCGCGCCGCGCCGTCTGCACTATGTTTCGCTGTTCGCAATTTAGCATAGCTCTCCTCCATGTTGCGAGCAATCGCTAATATTGCACAGAGAATCATGTCAGGATTCTACGCAGGAGAATTCCGAGAGAAGAGAGAACTACAGAGCATTGATTCCACCCTCTCACTACCCATTGTAAAGGACATACGCTGCATGAAAGGCATTATCATCGCGGGCGGACTGGGAACGCGCCTCCGCCCCGTGACCTATCACCGTCCCAAGCCGCTGGTTCCGGTTGCGAACCGTCCGTTTCTGGAGTATCAGGTCGCCCTGCTCAAACAGCACGGGATTGACGACATCGTGTTCGCGACAAACTACATGGCGGATAAGATCGAGAGGCATTTCGGAGATGGTTCCCGGTTCGGCGTCCGTATGCGCTATGCCATCGAAGAGACCCCGCTCGGCACGGGAGGCGCGATCCGCAACGCCGCCGACCTCTTCCCCGGCGAGGCCGTCGCGGTATTCAACGGCGATGTCCTGACCGACTTTGACCTCACACGCATCCTGACTTTTCACGTAGAGAAGAAGGCCCTTGCCACCCTGACACTCTCCGAAGTTCTCAGCCCAAATCCCTTTGGGGTATTGATCCTGGATTCTCAAGGCAAGGTGGTTGAGTGGAGAGAGCCGAGCGAAGAGAAAAAGAAGGCGCTTGCAACGGGCAGTTACGAGATCACGGGAACCGACTTTATCAATGCAGGGTTTTATGTCTTCTCCCCGGAATTCATCGCCCGCATCCCACAGGGCATTCCCTCTTCGGTGGAACGGGATATTTTCCCGGTCTGCATCGCCGAATCCGCCCCTGTCTATGGCATCGCGCCCGGCGGCTTCTGGATGGACCTCGGACGCCCCGAACAACTGATGATTGTCTCCCAGGCCGTCCTCTCTGGCGCGGTGAAGACAGGGACACCCGGATTGGCCGTTGGAGAAGGCAGCGTCATCGCGGCGGACGTGGAGTTTACGGGCCACGCTTCGGCAGGCAGAAACTGCCGCATCGGTTCCGGCTCGAAACTCGATGCGACCATCCTGCTCGATGGGGTGACTGTGGGGAAGAACGTGCGGCTCAAGGGTCTCGTGGTGGATGAGAACTCCACCATCGAAGACGACTGTATCGTGGAAGGACGCGGCGGCGACGGGCCGACCCTTGTTCTGGCCGCCGGAACGGTGCTGAAACAGGGGACGCGAATTCTCTTCTAATCGCGCCTCCCGCTGTCTCTACTCGCTGCGGCGCAGAACGATCAGACCCACAACGGCAAACAGGACGTTCTGCGCCCAGGCCGCTATCTGCGGAGCCAGGACGGGGTTGCCCCCTTCCGCCCCCGGCGAACCTAGAATCCGCATCAGCAGCATCGTGTTCCAGTAGACGAAAACCAGACAGATAGAGAGCAGCGTTCCCATGAAGCCGCCGCCCCGGGCGAAGCGCATCGCCATCGGGGGACAGCACAGCGCCATCACCAGGCACGAGAAGGGAACGGAGAGTTTGAAGTGATAGTCGAGAATGGTGTAAACATCCGGCACACCCTGCGCGGCGTTGCGTTTCACATCTTCGCGCAGTTGCCAGAAGGTGCGCCGGGATGAACCCGCCATCTTCCACATCGGCAACTGTAACTGGAAGGCGCTTTTGAACGCCTGCGGATCCACGGAGATATTCAAGACGAAACGGCTGTCCTTCGTGGGCAGCAGTTTCTCCCAATCGGTATTCTTGGTATTGCGCCGGAATCCGGCGGGCAGAAACAGTGTCCAGATTCCGTTCTCGAAGCGGCCGCTCTCTGCATAGACATCTATCGGCGTCACCTCTCCCGTCGCGACGGCCTGCGGGCTGGCAACGATCTGAATCCCGTGCAGTTCGATGTAGCCCTGCCGGCGATACATATTGCGGACGTTGATGGCATAGTTCTGATCGGCGGAGATCATCCACTGCCCGGAAGTCGGCGTGATCTGCTTGAACTGCGTCGGAATCTCGTCCAGCACCCCCTGGAATTTCTCGACGGTCTTCGGAACGACGACCTCCCCAAAATAGAAATCTCCCACACTCACAACAAGCCCCGTGAGAAAGATCGGCAGGAAGATACGCGCCATGCTGACCCCCGCCGCCCGCAGAACCGTGATCTCGGAATCGCGCCCCAGACGGCTGACGGCGAGCGACGCCGCCACCGCCATTGCGACGGGCATGGTCATGTGGACGAGGAAGGGGATGAAATAGAGGACCATGCGGACGATATAGCGCAGGGGAACCTGATTCGCCATGAGGACATCGGCGTTGTTGTAGAGGACGCTCCCGGTGAGCAACAGGACGATAGCCCCTTGCCCGATCAGGAACGGAACCACCATCTCCCGCAGCAGATAACGATCCAGCAGTTTCACATCGCCTCCCTCTCGCCAACGCAAGTCTTCTGTACGCGCTCCAACACCCCACGATTAAGTATAGCACAGCCCCTGCGAAGGTTTTTTTTGTACCTCCCGCAGTCGTTTGCGGGGTAAATGTATTCGTGGTATAATACAGATGTTGAAGGGTGTTCAGCCCGGAGACTACTACAAAAAAATAGAACGCCCAATGTTCCGTGGCGGAGCCGCCAGCGCACCCGCTTTCGAGTACCGGAGTGAGGTGCAGCGGTACGGAGGTTGACGACGGAATGAAGACCAGCTTGAAATGTCATTGTGGTCACCGTATCTTGCGGCGCGATGTGATGCAGCAGGGCTACTACGTAAAGCCGATTGGCCCAAGTTTCGTCTACATCAAATACCGTTGTTCACGCTGCAAGAAACTGGGCGAGCACTTCGTCAAGCAGGAAGAGTGGGAGGATGGTCTGCTTCAGGACATTCAGACCGAGGCCAAAGACGAAGAACGTGTTCGTTTCACCGGTCTCGGAGAGATAACCCTGGAGGAGATGCGGCAGTTCCATCATGCGCTGGACTCTGCCCTCACGATTCCCAATCCGCTTGTCGAAGAGCCAGAATAGTCGCATCCCGTTCCCGTACGACGCAAGCCCTTTTTGGGAGGTAGTTTCCGTCCGCTGCGGTTCGGCCCAGATAAGTAGGGAAGCGCCGCCTGTGTGCGGCGCTTCTTCTCGTTCCCGGAGCCGTTATGCATCTCTTTTTTTTACGTCATGGCAAAGCCGAAGACTGGCATCCCGGCATCACCGACGCCCAGCGCCGCCTGACGGAAGCGGGCATCGCCGAAATGCAAGTCGAAGCGAAGAACCTTGCCGCGCTCGACCTCCGCATTGACTTTCTCTTTACCAGTCCCTACCCTCGCGCCCTCGAAACCGCCCACATCGTCGCGGAGGCCATGCAGTTGGCCGCAACGCAGTTTCGCATCGTTCCCGAACTCTCGGCGGGCAGTTTTGGCCTCGGCATGTTGCAGTCTCTCGTCACCTCGCTGCCGGAGAACGGGCGCGTGATGTTTGTCGGGCATGAGCCGGACCTGAGTTCAACAGCAGGACTGCTGACCGGCGGAGCGCAGATCGTATTGAAAAAGGGCGGGCTGATCTATGTCGAGATCATCCGCCCCGAACCCGATTCCGGTGTCCTGCGCTGGCTGCTCTCCCCGCGCCATCTGACCCGTACCTCCGAAGAGTAGCCCCTACTTCACTCCGGCAAGATACTCGTCCACCGTCGCAAGTGCGAAATCCTCGCCGTGACTGCGGGCGGAGAGCGAGAGCAGTAGCGCCCGCGCTGTGTCCAGGCTCGTGAGGCACGGAACCCCGGCCTCGACGCTGGCCCGACGAATGCGAATCGCCTCCCGCTCGATGCGCTTGTCGCTGGAGAGCGTGTTGATGAGCAGGTCAATGCGCCCGCTTCGCAGCAGGTCTACAATATTGCCGTCGCCCTCGTGCAGTTTCTTGACCGTCTCTGCCTCGATCCCCTGAGACCGCAGGAAGTGCGCGGTTCCCTCCGTCGCATAGATGCGGAAGCCAAGCGCGGCGAAATCGCGAATGATCGGCACCGCCTCGGCTTTGTCCGCATCGGCGATAGTGGCAATCAGGTCCCCCTTCGCAGGCACGACGATCCCGGAGGCGACCATCGCTTTGTACAGCGCCTGCGGGTAGCGCGAATCCAGCCCCATCACCTCCCCGGTACTCTTCATCTCCGGGCCGAGTCCAATATCCACTTGCGCCAGTTTCATGAAGGAGAAGACCGGAGCCTTGACGGCGATACTGCCCTGATTCGGGTGGAGGCCGGGGCTGTAGCCCTGCTCGCGCAGGCTTTTGCCGAGCATCGCGTGGGTGGCGACGCGCACCATCGGGATTCCGGTGATCTTGCTCAGATAAGGAATGGTGCGCGACGCACGCGGATTGACCTCCAGCACTTGCGCCGTGTCCGTCTCGTTATCCACCACGAACTGAATGTTCATCAGTCCCCGCACTTCGAGCCGCCGCGCCAGCAGGGTCGCATTGCGGACAATCTGTTCGATCACAGCAGGAGATAGGGACTGCGGCGGATAGACGGCCATACTGTCGCCGGAGTGGACTCCCGCCCGTTCAATATGCTCCATGATTCCGGGCAACAGGCAGTCCACGCCATCGCTGATGACATCTACCTCGACCTCTTTGCCCAGAATATATTTGTCCACCAGGATAGGCGCTTTTGGCGAGACATCCACCGCGTAGTGCATGTAGCGTTCGAGGTCGGTGCGGTTATAGACAATCTCCATCGCTCTGCCGCCAAGGACATACGAGGGGCGGACAAGAACGGGATAACCGATCTCCTCGGCAACCACGAGCGCGGCCTCTGCGCTGATGACGGCTCTGCCCGCAGGTTTGGGAATGCCGAGTTCACTCAGGACCTTCTCAAAACGGTCGCGGTCTTCGGCCAGGTCAATCGAATCGGAGGAGCTTCCGAAAATACGGATACCCGCCTCGTGCAGCGGTTTTGCCAGATTGATGGCTGTCTGCCCCCCGAACTGAACGATCACGCCTTCCGGCTCTTCCCGGTCTATCACGTTCAGCACGTCCTCCGAAGTCAGCGGCTCGAAGAACAGGCGGTCAGAGGTGTCGAAATCGGTGGAGACAGTCTCCGGGTTGTTATTGATGATGAGCGCGTCGTATCCGGCTTCGCGCAGCGCCCACACGCAGTGGACGGAGCAGTAGTCAAATTCGATTCCCTGCCCGATACGGATGGGGCCAGAGCCGATAACGACGATTTTCTTACGTGGTTGGGTCAATACAAATCTCCTGTCAGCCTTCCATGCCCTGCGGACACCCTATCGTGAAATTACCTTCTCCCCCGGAATCGGGGGCCGGGGGCCGGGGGCTTTCCTTCTCCCCCGGAATCGGGGCCGGGGGGCGGCTATTTCCCCATCAGAATGGACGGACTGCGAGCCATTACGACACCTTTTCGCGTCGTCTGTTGCCCTTCTCCGGCAGTTCTGCCGCTCTCTCAATACGGAACGCTTCGACGACAGAACGGAACCGCAGCAGGCTGGTCTCGATGAGTTCCGCCGCCGTGTCTCCTGCCGGGCTGGGAACGACGAGAATAACACAGAGAGCGGCTTCAATCGCCTTGATCGTCTCGACCAGGTCGCCCCGCTCGGCATCTATCCTGGCTGCGAGGTCCGCCTCTTTGGTTCCCTTCCCCAGAGCATCAAGCTGTCGGCCCAGTTCGACGAACTCTTTAATTCGTGCGATGTGCCTCCGCACCGCACGTCGGCCTTCCTGATTGGGGTCGCGGTCACAGACCTGTATCAACAGGTGGCAGTAGGCGGCTTCCAGGGGCGTCAGGGTGAGCAGCGGAACGACAGATAAGAACTCTGCAATCGTCACTTCGTAGAACAGTTCATGCGCCGAGGTCGCCTGCCGTGTCCAGTAGAAGCCAGCCGCCGCGCCGCCAGCCCAGGCCAACACTCCGACCGCAATTCCCAGCCAGAGTATTCCTGCGAAGAGCTGCACACTAAGCATTCCGAGCGCTGCGCCGACAACCACCGGCGCGATTGCCGCAACGCATCCCCGCTGGAGAGCCATTTTCTCGCGCTGGCGGTGGACGTGGAAGGCAATACGCTCCTCTTCTCTGGAAGAGCGTTTTTCACTGCGCTTGATCGTCCTATCCATGACCGAACGGACCAGCGAATAGTCTTCCGGGTCACCCCATCGAATGTTATCGCGCAGGAACTGAACGCCGGGCGCACAGAGACGTTCGCGCATCGCCGCTACTATCTTAGAATCTATATGTTCCAATCCGATTCGCATCTATGCTCCGTCCGGCCTGCCAGAGAAGCCGGGCCTCATCTCCCGGCAGAGTGAAATGGGCGGCCATCAGCCGCGAAGGGACATCACCTCTTCCACGGCCTGTTCCACGGCGCGTGTCTGCTGGCTCATGCTGGCAACCGTCTGCGCGATCTCCTGCGCCGCGACCTCTGTCTGCGGGTTCGAGAGGATTTGAAGCCGAGCCATCGCCGACAGCGCAGACGCCAGGGTATGCAGGATCGCCTCCTGCTGTGCGTTCAGACGCTCCAGCCCCTGCGCGAATGCCTTCGCGTTCTCCAGGCGAGTCGCGCACATCTGGAGACTCTGCTGCATCATAGAGCGGGTGATGCAGTCGGTAGCCTGCGACAGCCTGCCTGCGATCTCGGCGTACTCCCGTTCCAGTTCTGCGGTGGAGTGCTGCCCCAGAAGCGGCAGCAGCGTGGCGCGGCGATGCTCCAACTGTCGGCTGCTGTTAAGCAAGCCATTGAGTTGCCGCAGGGTGTCTCGCAGGGTATTTTCGGCTTCCGGGGTGGCGTCGGTGCGTGCCAGCAGCAGGAGTGCATCCCCGTAGACCCGCTCGGCACGGGTCAGGCTGAGCAGAGGCAAGACAGCCCGCAGTTCTTCCAACTGCACATGCCGTCGCAGACGCTCCCGGGGGGTCGCACGTCGTGTCCACCAGACACCGGCTCCGGTTCCCGCCGCCCACACCGCCAGCCCGGAAATCAGACCGGTAGTCGGTTCCCCCATTGCCACGGTCCACCCGACGACGGTACCTGCCACACTGGGCAGAAAGGCCGCGCCGAGCGCCCGCATCGAGACCTGCTCGTCCCGTTTTCGGCGCATGGAATGGGCAAATCGCTCGTCCTCAGTCGGCTCCCGGCGCTTGGTCACTTTCACGGTGCCGCCCTTGATCTCCCAGGAGATGGGCAGGAGATTAAAGGAACCCCAGCGTATATTGTCGCGCAGGAAGTCGTTCAGAGGGGCGGAGAGACGATCTACCATCGCCTCCCCGATCTGCGGGTCTATCTCGTCCAGCCCGATCCGCATTGCGTTCCCCCATCACCCCATCACTTTTTGGCGGCCACCTGCATCATCCGCGCCATTCCAATCACCGTGCCGTCTCTCGCGGCGAAATCGGAGAGCGCAGACGTCAAGGCCACTATCTCTTCGGCCGTCGTCAATCCCGCCTCGATAAGCGCGTCTGCGCTCTCCTCCAGCGTCCATTCCGGCAGTCGTTTCTCTTCGCCGACTGCGAAAATCGGCTGGGCCAGCGCGACATCTGCACTCGCGAAACCCGCCGCCCGCACCAGACCATAAAGCCGCTGCCCGATCAGAAAATCCGCTCCCTGCTTCGCGCCCACGGCCCGATACAGTTCCAGACAGCGGTCGAACGCAGGCAGCGGAGGCGAACAGAAGAGGGACGTAAAATCGCCGTCTTCAACCGCAAGCGTCCCGCCCGGTCGCAGCAGCGCCACCATCTCGGTCAGAGCCTCCTGCGGCCGCTGAAGGTGCATGAGCACAAAACGGCTGAACACCAGGTCAAACGATTCCCGCTCTAACCCTGTATCATACGCACTGGCCTGAGCAAAAGTGACGTTGGAGATGTCCGATTGTTCGGCCCGTCGCCGCGCCGTCGCCACCTGCGCTGCGCTCACGTCCACACCGACCACTTCGCCTTCTGGCCCGACAACTCTGCCCATCCAGCACGAAATCGTGCCGATGCCACATCCGATGTCCGCGACTCGCATCCCCGCCCGCAGACCGGCCCGGCGCAGAAACGCCTCTGTGTCCGGCCCGTGAACGCCATTGACCACTTCCAGGCGGCGCTCTCCCTCGTCGCCTGTCGCCAGAACGTAGCGTTCCTTCGTCATCTCAGGCTTCATCCTCGCTGTCGTAGCAGGAGTAGTAGTAGGGCGTTGCGGCCTCGAACTCGGCGGCGCAGGTATCCACCATCTTATAGATGGGAACGATGCCAAGACGCTTGCGGAGGGTGCGAACGGATTTTTCAGGGATGCTGGCAAACTCTGCAATGGTGCGGTCCGCGAATCCGGCGCGTTTTGCCTCGCGCAGCAGCGCGACAACACGCGGATGCTCGGCATTACTCTCCGCCGCCGCTTCTACTCCGGCCAGGCGAGCGATGGCAGCCCCGTTCACCTTGAGCCTTGTCTCCAACTGAACAAGCCCCAGCAGTTTCCGCAGGAACCAGGGGTCAATGCTGCTGAGAGCGTTGATCTCTTCGACCATCATCCCGCGTCGGAAGCCTTCGGTAATCGCCCAGAGCCGCTCGTCATTGGGAACCCGGATCGCCTCCTCCAACTGGATGTCGCTGAGCTGATGCGCGGTCTTGCTGGCAAGCCCGTAGATGCCGACTTCCAGCGAGCGAATCGCCTTCAGCAGTCCTGCCTCGAAGGAGCGGTCTATCGCCATCACCTCGCCGGTGGCTTTCATCTGTGTGGTGATGCGCCGGTCGGCCATGCTGAACTTATCGAAGGGCCAGCGCGGGATTTTGACGACGCAGTAGTCCAGCGCGGGTTCAAAACAGGCAAGCGTCTTGCGGGTAACGGCGTTCTCGATCTCGTCAAGGTGCAGGCCCGTCGCGATTTTGGCGGCGACTCGGGCGATGGGGTAGCCCGTCGCTTTGGAAGCCAGCGCGGAGGAACGGGAAACACGTGGATTGACTTCGATGATGTAGTAGTCGAACGAGTCGGGACTGAGAGAGAGCTGGACGTTGCAGCCGCCTTCGATGCCCAGCGCACGAATGATCTTCAGGGATGATGTGCGGAGCATCTGATACTCTTTATCGGAGAGAGTCTGCGAGGGCGCAACGACGATACTGTCGCCCGTATGGACGCCCATCGGGTCGAAATTCTCCATGTTGCAGATCGTGATCGCGGTGTCGTTGGCGTCGCGCATCACCTCGTACTCGACCTCTTTCCAGCCCGCCAGATACCGCTCGACCATCACCTGATGCCGCATGGAGAGAGACAGTCCGTGCCGCGCCGTTTCATACAGTTCGGCCTCATTATGGACGATGCCACCGCCTGTCCCTCCCAGCGTGTAGGCAGGCCGGACTATGAGCGGCCAGATGCCGGCGGCGGCAGGAACTGCCAGTTGGACTTCGTCCTCGATGATCCAGGATTCCGGCACCGGTTCCCCAATGGCTATCATCAGGTCGCGAAACTCTTCGCGATCCTCGGCCTTACGGATGGAGGCAAGCGGCGTACCGAGCAGTCGGACGTTATATTTGTCCAGTATGCCCGCCTCCGCCAACTGCGTCGCGAGGTTCAGGCCGGTCTGTCCTCCCAGCGTGGGGAGCAGGCCATCGGGACGCTCACGGGCAATGACCCGCTCGGCAAACTCGACATTCAGCGGCTCAATGTAGACCCTGTCGGCGATCTCGACATCGGTCATAATGGTGGCCGGATTCGAGTTGATGAGAACGACGGAGACGCCCTCTTCGCGCAGGGCGCGGCAGGCTTGCGTACCGGCGTAGTCGAATTCGGCGGCCTGACCGATAATAATCGGCCCGGAGCCGATGACCATGACTTTCTGAATGGATGTATCTCTTGGCATAATGATCGTATGGCGGTGCGGCGAGCCTCTTTCAGCGGCTTTCAGGACGGACGGACGGCAGCGCGGTCTCGGCTCCCGCAGGAACCGCGTAGACTGTGACGGCAAAAGCGACGAGATGCGGAAACCGTCGTTTCCGATTTTCCGGCATGATGACCGCCGGATAGCGACTGCGCCACCAGGCCAAGCTGCGCTGACCCTCCATCAAAACAAGATAGCGTTGAGCGGGTGCAAAACTCTCCAACGGGCGGACATCGTTGCATAGACCCGGGAGGACTGGAACCGCGACAAAACGGCTATTCATGCTGAGACCGCAGGCGGTATCACCGATCAGCACACTCTGCGCGGGCAGATTGGCAGCGAGCCATCGGTCCGCATCGCGCTGCGAATAATCCAGATGCGCCAGCCAGTCTCCTGTCCACCCGGCATTCACGCCTGCCCAGAGCAGTACAGTCAGCCCGGCCCATCGCCTTTCACGCTCCCCAAAGCATGGAGCAGACACGGGTTGCCAGAACCACAGACCGACCATTCCCAACAGGGTCAGCCCATAGAGGCCAAAGTCGCTCGCTGAACTGCGGTGATGCAGGAACGTCTCCAGCAGGTGATAGACAAGAAAGCCGCCGATCAGCAAACGGGCAGCGCGACTTCTCCAAACGGCCTGGAAGGACTTGTCCAGATACGTGAGCGTCAGTGCAGCTATGACGGCCAGCGCCGGATAGAACAGCACATAGTATCGAGAGGGCGAATAGCCTGCCACTCCGAAAGCCATCCACATCACCAGTAGCCATCCGACCGCATAGCCAGCGTTTGCGCGAACGCTCCCTTTGAGCGAAAGCCACTCCCGCCGGACGATCGCGGCAGACAGCCCAAGCAAGACAAGAACGAACTGAACGGGCGTATGGCGAAACAAATAGGGACTGAAACCGCGTTCGTCTCCAAACAGGTTGTGTGTCAGGTTCTGCCGAACGACGGTCACATTGTGGGGAATGAGTTGGTCGAAAAGATAGTAGTGATTCACCCGCGTCAACTCCGCCCGATGCGGCAGATACCAGACCAGAACATAGCCCCCCAACGACACCCCCAACCCTACCAGCAGACACACCAGAGGAACAAAACGACCCATCCCCCGTCTCTCCCCTCTCTCCGTCCCTGGCTCCTCCTGGTACTCCTTCGGCTCTCCCCTCCCCCGCCAACCTTCCCACGCAAGCAACCCCGCCGGAGCCAGATACACCAGCGCCCCCAATCCCCGCAC
>JBBRLP010000007.1:0-79192 GCA_038231295.1 Chthonomonadales bacterium | reverse complement strand
TTTTCATGCGTATCGCCGACGCCAGCGCCAACTCGGAGTTTATGGATACTGGAAAGCGGAGCAGGTAGACACTCCGTCAATGCCGTTACGGTTCGCTGCGTAGACAAGAATTAACCAAATGAAACGGAACGCACCCAATTGAGAAGGTCGCTTGTCGGAAGAGCGGCGTCTCAGACGCCAAGGGATTTGAGGTAGGCACGGCTGATGGAGATGGAGGAGAGGGGGTCGAGTTCGGTGCGGTCCTGCTCCGCGACGATGTAACTGGCCCCGACCTGAAGCGCGGCGGCGCAGGCGGCTTTCAAGTCCACTTCGCCCTGACCGAGTTCCTTGAAGATGGGACGGGTGATGCCGTCGTCGGGGGTCTCGCGGGAACCGTCTTTGAAGTGGAAATACCCGGCGCGATTGGCGTGTTCGGTGATGAAAGCGACGGGGTCTTTGAACGCGAACCAGACCCAGAACACGTCAATGTTAAACTTGACGAGCGCCGGATCGGTCTCCTGGCTCAGAATCTCCATGCCGTTCGTGCCGCCGAGGTCGTCGAACTCCCAGGCGTGGTTGTGGTAGTTGAAGGTCAGCCCCTCGTCCGCCAACTGCTTCCCGACCTGATTGAACAGTTTCGCCGACTGTCGGTAGCCGTCGGCGTTTTTCGTGTCGGCGACTCCCGAACACATCAGGTTCTTCAGGCCGAGGGATTTCGCATAGGCGATATGCGCCGCCAGACGCTCCGGTTTCGCGTAGTCGCCATAGCCGAAATGCGCCCCGGAAGGCCGCAGACTATACTCGTCCAGCAGGCGGCGGGTCGTGATCTCGCCGTAGCTCTCGAACATATTCCCCGCCTCGAACGCGGTATAGCCCGCCTCCGCCACATCACGCAGCACACCCGCGATATCCTCTTTGTTGCGCTCGCCAAAAACGATCAACTGCACCGATGCCGTCGGTAAAATCATGCTGGGTCTTCTCCTTTGATCTCCTGTCTCAAGCCGCTCGTACCCACTATACGCCACTGCCCCCGTAAAACCCTGTTCTTTGCTTCGAGGCGCGACGATATTTCCCTGCGTCTGCCCCGTCACCGACCGGGTTCTGCCTGCTCTCCACCCCGTCAGCAGACAGGGAACATGACAACAGTAAGCCCGCTCACAATTTCGTGAGCGGGCTTACAGATTGACAGGAACGTCGGGTTTAGGCGACGGGCTTGCCGGTCTTGTCGTCTATGCGATCTCCGGTAACGGCATCGGCCATTTTCTCGGTGATGCCCCGGGTGTCCTGAGTGCCATCGAGGGCGCGTCCGCCGGTCTGAATGCCGCCGCGCTCTGCGCCGGTCGCGCTATCCCAGGCGTAGCGAACCGCATTCGAGAACTTATCCCAGGTGCCGGGCTGACGGGTCTCCCAGTCGCGCTGAACATCGCTCTGGATAGAGTTCCAGTCACGACCCTTGTAGCGCGGATCGTTGTAGAGGCTCTGTCCATACTGGTAGGCCGGAGAGTACTGGTCATAGGTCATGCCGCTGTTGGCATAGGTGCGGTTGTAGTTGCTGCGATAGTCGGTGTCGTTACCGAGGTCGCTGTCACGACGCGTATGCTGGGAATCAACGGGCGGAATGCTCGCCGTGTCGTAGGGCTGACGGTAGGACTCGGCTCGCTCGTCAATGTCCACCGCGCCGTGCTGGCTCAGAATCTCTGCGGCGCGATGAGACATCTCCTCGGAGGATTTGATCGCGATGAGTGTGCCCCCCCGACGGACGCCTTCGTTGTACAGAACGGCCTCTTCATGCGGGACGCCCGCTCCGACCAGAGCGCCGAGGATACCGCCCGCCGCCGCGCCGAGGCCCGCGCCCGTAATGGTAGAGATGATCCAGCCTGCGGCGACAACGGGGCCAAAGCCCGGGATCGCGAGCAGTCCCAACCCCGCGAGCAGTCCCAGTCCGCCCCCGACTACTGCGCCGGTCGTAGCGCCGGTTCCGGCAGCATTACTGGCGTGTTCGACGGTCGTCTCCGTCGTGGTCGCATACTGGTCGTACTGACCGCTGGCGTTGTTTGCCACCAGACTGATGTCGCCATGCGAAAAACCGTTGTTCTCTAGGTCCTGGACGGCGCGTTGCGCCTCCGAAAAATCGTCGAATAGGCCGACAACTGTTTTCAATGTGCTTCTCCTTCGTGGGATAAGCTCCGGTTCGCAGGGAGACCGGAGGGGGTGACTCCCCGGGGCTATACCAACGTCTCTTGCGTTGAGGTCCAGGGAGTAGGCTCGACAGCACTGTCGTCGCACCGCCCGATTGTCCGGTGCGGCTCTCGGAATTCCGAGTCGTTTACAAGACGTCGGAGAGCCACACAAGTTCCCGGAAAACAATGGCCCCGCCCTCCAAACAAGGAGTCTGCGATGGCTTTGTCCAACACCGTGAGCGGAACAGAGGCCGGATGCGGTCTGCTGAAGGGATAAAGTGGAAAGGCGGAATGATGCGAACTCGTCGGTTTGGACGCACGGAGATTTCGATGCCGGTGTTTTCGTGCGGAGGGATGCGCTATCAGCATAAGTGGCAGGATTTGAAGCCGGAGGAGATTCCGGTGGACGGACAGGCGAACGTCGAAGCGACGATCCACCGTGCGCTGGAGTTGGGAATCAACCATATCGAGACGGCGCGGGGCTATGGGTCGAGCGAGATGCAGTTAGGCTGGGTGCTGCCGAAGATTCCGCGTGACCGCCTGATTGTCCAGACAAAAGTGTCGCCCCGCGAATCCGCGCAGGAGTTTCGGGAGACCTTCGAGCAGTCTCTGGCCTATCTGGGGCTGGAGTATGTGGACCTGCTCTCGTTTCACGGCCTGAATCTGGACGAACATACGGATTGGATTCTGCGTCCGGGCGGCTGTATGGAGGTCGTTCGGGAGTTTCAGCGGGATGGGCGGGTGCGCTTTGTGGGCTTCTCGACGCACGGCCCGTGCAGCGTGATCGCAAAGGCGGCGGCGACCGGTGAGTTCGACTATCTGAACCTGCACTGGTATTTCGTGAACGATCTGAACTGGCAGGCTATCGAGGCGGCGGCGCAGCAGGACATGGGCGTCTTCATTATCTCTCCCAGCGACAAGGGGGGCAGACTCTACGACCCGCCCGCCAAACTGAAAACCCTGTGTGAACCGCTCTCTCCCATGCAGTTCAACGATCTCTATTGTCTGGCGCGTCCGCAGGTGCATACCCTGAGCATAGGAGCCGCTCGCCCCACCGATTTCGACGACCATATCGCCGCGCTCGCCCATTACGACCATATTGCCGAGGTTGTGCCGCCTATCGAAGCGCGTATCCGGACCGAGATGGCGCGGGTGGTCGGCGCGGACTGGCTGGAACACGGGATGGAAGGTATCCCGGAACTTTACCATATCCCCGGCGAAGTCAATGTGCAGGACATTCTGCGCCTCTGGACGTTCGCGAAATCCCTTGACCTCGAAGTCTGGGCGCAAAGCCGCTACAACCTGCTCGGTCACGCAGACCACTGGTGTCCTGGCGACAACGCCGCGAACTTCGACGAGGCCGCCCTGCTCGCCGCCGTCGCCAAAAGCCCCTTCGCCGCCCGCATCCCTGCCCTGCTCCGCGAAGCCCACGCCCTGCTCTCCGGCGAAGCCCAAAAACGCCAGAGTGAAAGCTAATGAGACGCCAGAATGAGAGACGATGAGACGCCATGAAGTTCTTTCATCGCACAGCGACAGTAAGCGGTAAGCGATGAGCGATGAGCGAAATCGCACCCGTGATTTGGGGCGACGGACTGAAGTCCCCGCTATTTGACCTTCGGCCCAGTTTCCTTCGGAAACACGATCCAGGAAAATGAGATATGGCACAGGAACACAAATTCGTCAGTAATCTACTGCACGTCTATGTTCACTTTGTTTGGGCCACACAAGACAGACTGCCTATTTTGACAGCGGAGATAGAACGAGACGTGTATCGCTACATTACCACAGTCTGTGAAGACCATGGCTGCCCGGTAAAAGCAATCGGGGGTACCGAAAACCATGTCCATCTTCTGGTTACGATGTCCTGCGCGATCAGCCTTGGGGAGTTGATGCAGCACATCAAGGGCGGGTCTTCCCCGTTCGTCTCCGGTCGGTTAAGGCCCGGAGAGCAGTTTGCATGGCAGGGGCATTATGGCGATTTCAGCCTTGACGCAGCGACATTCCTAAAACGGTAGAATACATTCAAAATCAGAAAAAGCATCATGCAGAAGAGAATCTCTGGCCCCAGGCGGAACGAACTGACGACAAAATTCCGGACTAGCCCGTCACTCTCGCACTTGTTTCCGAAGGAAACTGGGCCGAAGGTCAAATAGCGGGGACTTCAGTCCGTCGCCCCAAATCATGGGTACGATTTCGCTCACTCACGGGAAGACAGATCGTGAAAAGTAGACCTGTTGAAGGCAACTGCCAATCTGTGCTGCAACGTCAGCGGGTTCTGTTGCGGCCTCCGCAAGAGACGGACAAGGCAGACCGTCTGGCCTTTGGGCGCGATACGGAGTTTCGGAAGATGGTCGGGGGTGATCCGCGCACCCTGCCGCCTCTCACGGAAGCCGAAGTCGAGGCGTGGTACCGGCAGGTTTGTAGGGAGTGTTACCACTGGATTATCGAGACGGAAGGGCGATGCAGCGGAATCGCACGGCTGCACTCCGTAGATTGGCAGGATCGCAAAGCGAAATATGCGGTCGGTATTTTCGGGTCGGGGTTTCGCGGGCAAGGATTGGGGACAGAAGTCACTCGGCTCGTTCTCGATTTCGCCTTTAATGTGCTGAAACTTCATCGGGTTGAACTGCGGGTACTCACGTTCAACCAACGCGCCATCGCCTGCTATGAGAAGTGTGGTTTTGTTCGGGAAGGAATTGAGCGCGAAGGCTCCTGGATTGGCGGTGAGTGGCAAAGCGATCTGATAATGAGCATTCTGGAACAGGATTGGGTTTCGGATTCCCTATCATTGTGAATTGTTGGCACACAGCAGCCCTGGGATGGTTCTCTTCCCGGACAGGTTATGCGCCGGAGTGAACTCCTGCGCTGGAAACAGCAAGTGGCCGCTTCGCGGGCACCAAGAATTGTGAGGGTTCAGACAAAAGAAGTTCAGGACAAACGGCAACCTTGCGTATTCTGAAATCCGTGCCCGCGAAGCGGCCACTTGCCTTTTCCAGCGCAGGAGTTCACTCCGGCGCATAACCTGTCTGGACTTTTTTTAAAATAACGGCCCGGCTATGTACGACTTGACTGCTCGTGGCTAGACCATGAACGACGTCACTTTTTCTCGAGTTTTCTCCTATACGGCTCTCTGCCTGCCTCCTCCCCTCGGCATGATACGCTGATGATACGATGCGTGGGTATAATGCACTGTATCTGATGACTGTATCCACTTCTGAAACTAGGAACGCTCAAATATACGCGAGGAGGCCATAATGGCTTGGAACTACGCCGCCCGGTGCGGCAGAGGTATTGCCCTTAGTCTGTTGGCGGGAGTGGTAATCTCCGGTCTTCCGGCTTTCGGGCAGGGACTGGGATGCGAACCCTCTCCCGCCGCCGCGTTTGCCACCCATCCCCATGTACGAATTGCCGCCACACGCGGCCTTGACCGCCCGAAGCAGTTCAGCCTCGCCGCCGACCTGCCGCCCATCGGCGATCAGGGCGCGACCGGCTCCTGTGTCGGCTGGTCTACCGCCTACTACTGCTACTCCACCGCCATCGCCCGTCAGCGCAAACTCACGCCCGATCAGCGCAAAGACCCCCATTTCCAGTTCAGCCCCGCCTTCATCTGGCGGCAGTTCAACGAGGGCAAGGCCGACAACGGAATGCACATTTTCCAGGCGTTCGATACGCTCGCGAAGCAGGGCTGCGCGACCCTCTCCGATATGCCCTGGGATGTCAAAGACGCGACCACACAGCCGAATGACGCCGCGAAGACCCACGCGCAGCGCTACAAGGCGCGGCAGACCGTCTCCCTCTTCAAGGGCAGGCTGCTTGGCGAGGCAGGCGACCCGGAGAAACTGAAAAACTGGCTCTGGGAGACCAAACAGCCCTTCGTCGTCGGTATTCCGGTCTATAATGAGTTCTTTGATGTGCCGCACAGCGCGGATTTCGTCTATAAGCCCTCCGAGAACAAGGGGACGCGGGCCGGATTTCATGCCGTCTGCATCGTCGGCTACGACGAGACGAAACACGCCTTCCTCATGGTGAACTCCTGGACATCGAAGTGGGCCAACAACGGCTTTGTCTGGCTGGACGAAGATTTTCTGGCGCAGGAGGCCATCGAAGGCTGGGGGCAGCGGCCCGGCGGCCCCATCGCCCGCAGCACCGAACCCGTAAAACTGACACAGAGCATCACCCTGGTTCCGGCGGAGGCAAAGCCATGAATCGCACCGCACTCTCCCTCTCACTGACCGCGCTCCTAATCGGAGCCATGCCGCTGGCCCGTGCAGACAAAGCGCTCGTAATCGGGGTGAACGAGTACCCCCATCTGTCGCCGGGCAGCAACCTGGAAGGCTGTGTCAACGACGCGCACAATGTCGAAAAGTCGCTGACCGCGCTGGGCTTCGAAGTCACGACAATGGTCAACGAGCAGGCCGCCAAACGCGCGATTCTCGACACGCTGGGCAAGTTGAAAGCCTCCGTGCGCCCGGACGAGCGGTTCGTCTTCTACTTCGCAGGGCATGGGGTGGTCGCGACGGATGGAACCTCCGCGCTGCTTCCCGGAGACGCCAGCGAGAAGACTGAGGCCAGTGACATGACCCGTGACGAGCTGTACAACGCGGTCATGGCGATTCCGGCCCGCAGCCGCACCGTGATGCTCGACTCCTGCTTCTCCGGCGGCCTGAGCCGCAAGGGCATCGGCCACCGCGTCAAGAAGACCCGTTTCTACCATCGGGCAGGCGGCAGCAACCCGCGCCGCATCATGGAGACCGCCAGCGGCGACAGCAACGACCATGTCGCAGGCGGCACGGAGATCGTCTACTTCACCGCTTCTCTTGCCAACCAGACCTCCGGGGAAGACGATTTCGACAGTGTCCGTGGCGGAGTCTTCACCCACTTCCTGACGGCGCGGCTGCAAAAGGCCACAAAGCAGACTCTCTGGAACGAGGTGCAGAAAGACGTGACGGGCGAAGTCGCCGACTATATGGAGCAGACACAGACCCCGAAACTCAGCCCGTCCGAATACGCCTCGCGGACTCTCTTCGATGGCAAAACCGACGCGCCCGCGCCTGTCCCGCCCGACCCCGCGCCCGCTCCGAAACGGACGGTGTGGGACGACTTCAACGAAGACCATACCGATACCGCCGCGTTTGCGCTGAAAATGACGCCGGGCGGCGCTTCGGTCAAAGTCAAGCAGACCTTCGCCTTCGAAGCCAAAATCGGCGCGACCGGGGGATGGCTGCTGCTGCTGGAGAAAGATACGGACGGCAAGGTCTATCTGCTCTTTCCCGGCAATGGCAGCCTGGATGCCGCCCGTGTCGCCGCCAACAGCACCGTGCGCCTGCCGAACGCCTCCGGGCGCTCCTATGCGGCGGATACGCCCGGTGTGGAGCGCGTGAAAGCCCTGCTCTTCACGGACGAGGCCAACGCCGCCGCCCTCATCAAGGCGTTTCCGGCGGATGGCGCGGAGCCGCGCAAACTGCGCCGAATCATCGAGGTTGAGTCCCCGCGTCAGACCTTCTACACCTTCGGCCTGACCTTCGGGGTGGAGTAGTCCGGTGCCAGCGCTGCGGACTTCTCTCCAAACAGGCTGCGTCCTGCTCATCGCCATAGCAGGAATGTGGCCGTCCGCGCTGCGGGCGCAGGAGACACTGCTCTCTCTGCGCCCGTTGCGGGATGTGGGCGGACTGCCGCCCGGCTTGAACCTGCGCCTCACCACTGCCCTGAGCCGCTTCCTGAACGACCATACGGAGAAAGCCTTCCGCGTCGCCTCCGCCGCGCCGCTGCCCGCCGTGACGAACAGCGCCGCCGTGCGCTACACGCTCGAAGGCGAACTCTCCTATGCGAACGGGCAGGGAGAAGAGAACGCCCGGTTCCTGCTGGTGACCCGTCTCTACCGCGAAGACGCGCCGCGTCTTCTGGTCGGGCAGTGGGCGGGAACCTCCGCCTCCCTGCGCTACCTGACGACGAATCTGCGGAACGTTCCCGATGTCCACACGCTCGGTCTGGTGGGAGAGATGGGCAGTCAGATCGCTCTGACTCTCCGCACCGATCAGTCCGGCGTCGGGGCGCAGTGGCGGCGTCTCCTGCCCCATTTGACCGCCCGCAATCCGACCACGACGGAGATTGTCATGGGAGGGGGAGAGACGCGGACACTGCGGCAGGTTCCGGCAGACACGCCCTTTCACCTGCGCCTCCGGGCTTCGGGCGGGGTGCAGACCTATCTCCTCACCTCGGATGGCTACGGTGTTTTGCATCTCGTTCCGCTCACTTCACACAGCGCGGAGATGCGGGCGCAGGCCGGGGAAACTCTTCTCTCTCCGCCCCTGACTCTGCCGGAAGGAACCCGAGAGGTCTGGATCGTGAGTCGCCCCCTGCCAGACACGACAGGACAGCGCCCCCGCTCCGTCCGGCAATGCGCTCTGGACGAGACCGACTCTCCGGTGCATCTGCTCTCCGGTGTCGGCAAGGGCAGTCCGCCGCCCCCGGAGGCGGCCCTGACGCAGTTTCTGGCGGAGATTGCCCGCAAGCCCGGCCTCTGGTCGGTG
The DNA here is from genome assembly GCA_038231295.1 of Chthonomonadales bacterium. Classification (GTDB taxonomy): domain Bacteria; phylum Armatimonadota; class Chthonomonadetes; order Chthonomonadales; family Chthonomonadaceae; genus JANXLO01. The sequence goes on along the minus strand of JBBRLP010000007.1, from coordinate 70,503 downwards.
CAGCCTCTGCGCGTTGCCGAACCGAAACCATGACAATGCAAATAACAAGCCTTGCCTATCGAAACCTCTGGAGGAACGCAATGTTTCCCACCCTTTTCAGAACGCTGTTCCGTTTGAATGCCGCCCGATGGCTGGTCTGTCTGACTCTGGCGACAAGTGTTCTCGCCGGTCCGGTCCGGGCCGAGGAGCCGCCGACGCGTCCCCTCCTGCGTGTCGAGACCGGGACACATACCGGCGTCATCAAAGACATGGCCGTGGACGCGAAAGAGACCTTTTTCGTCACCTGCTCGCAAGACGGCACCCTGCGCGTCTGGGATCTGGCCTCCGGCCTGCTCCAGAAGACGCTGCGCGTTCCCTATGGCAGCGGTGATGGAATGCTCTACTCGGTCGCGGTCTCCCCGGACGGCAAACAGATCGCCACGTCCGGCCTGACCGGATACACCTGGGACAAATCCATCTGCATCTATCTGTTCGACCGGGCAACGGGAGAGATGACGAAACGCCTCACCGGCCTGCCGAACGCCGTGCAGCGTCTGCGCTACTCGCCCGATGGCAAATACCTGGCGGTGGGAATGGCGGACAAAGACGGCCTGCGGGTGCTGAACGTGGAAGATGGCAAAGAGGTTGCCGCCGACAAAGAGTACGAGGGCGACTGTATCGGCCTCGATTTCCGCTCGGACGGCGTTCTGGCGGTCGCGGCGATTGATGGCTTTATCCGCGTCTACACGCCCGACTTCAAACTCGCGCTCCGCAACAAGGCTGCGGGCGGAACGCACCCGCACGGCGTGGCGTTCTCACCGGACGGAGACAAACTCGCGGTCGGCTTCGGAGATACGAAAAGTATCAACGTGCTGGCGACGAAAGACCTCTCGCTGCTCTACGCCCCGACCACCGACGACATCAAACTGCCCGCCGCTGCCTTCGATGAGGTCGCCTGGTCACCGGACGGCAAACAGCTTTTCGCGGCAGGGCGTGTCGCCGTCATCAAGGGCGAGACCGTGCTGCGCGTCATTCGCCGCTATGAGAACGGCGGCAAGGGCAAGTTCACGGACATCGGCGCGGCAGGCGACATCATCACCGCGCTGCGCCCGCTGAAACTCGGGCCGATGCTCTACGCGGCGGGCGATCCGCTGTGGGGGGTGCTGGAGGGCGACAAGGCCCGGCTGTTCGAGGCTCCTACCGTAGATATGCGCCTGACCACGTTCCTGCTGTCGGACGACGCTTCGATTGTGCAGTTTTCCACCCTGCCCGGTGACACGACCACCGTCCGGTTCAACGCCGCCGAGCGTAAACTGGAAGGCGACATCGCCGATAACTCAAAAGCTGCCGAAACCAAAGGCAAGGCCGCCGGTCTGCATCCCGCCATCATCGGGGTAGCGGGACTGAACATCACCAACTACGAAAATGAGATGCACCCGAAACTGAACGGGCATCCCCTCGAACTGACGCAGAACGAGGACTCGCGCTGCCTGGCGATCCTGCCGGATCACAAGCGTTTTCTGCTGGGCTGCGACTACAGCCTGCGCCTTTTCGATGCGAACGGCAAGCAGGAGTGGATCATGCCGACCCCCGGCATCGTCTGGCAGGTCAACGTCGCGCAGGATGGACAGACCGGCGTTGCGCTCCTCAACGACGGAACGCTGCGCTGGTTCCGCATCCAGGACGCGAAACTGCTGCTGACTCTGTTTCCCCTGACAGATCACAAACAGTGGGTGGCCTGGACGCCGAACGGGTATTACGATGCCTCGGCAGGCAGCGAAGACCTGATCGGCTGGCACATCAATCGGGGCAAGGACCACGCCGCCGACTTCTTCCCGGCCTCACGTTTCCGCGCCGCCTACTATCGCCCGGATGTCGTGGGGCGGGTACTGAAAGCGGGCGATGAGGCGGAGGCCCTGCGCCTCGCGGATGCCGACCGGGGCCACAAGACGGAGGTCGTAGATGTCAACAAGACGCTGCCGCCCGTTGTCGTCATTCAGTCACCGGAGAACAACGCGGAGCAGGCGGCGACGGCCGTGACGGTACGGTTCGCCGTGCGCGTTCCCGCCGATGCTCCTTTGACCTCCACACGCGCCTATATTGACGGCAGACCTGTCGGCACCGCCCGGCGCATTCAGGAGGTTGCCAGCGGCGCGGAGGCGGAAACGGCGCAGACGCTCGACGTCACGCTGCCGGAACACGACTGCGAACTCTCCATTATCGCGGAGAACAAGCACGGCGCGAGCGCCCCTGCCACCATCAAACTGCACTGGAAGGGCCGCGCCGCGGTAGACCTGACGAAGCCGAAACTCTATGTGCTGGCGGTCGGGGTCAGCAAATACAAGAATCCGGCCTATACCCTCGACTTCGCCGCCAAAGACGCGACCGATTTCGCAACCGCGCTGCAATTGCAAACCGGCAAACTCTATCGGGAGGTGGAGGTAAAACTGCTGACGGACGATCAGGCGAGCAAAGAGGGTGTCCTGGACGGTCTGGAGTGGATTCAGAAGCAGACGACTTCCCGGGACGTGGCGATGATCTTCCTCTCCGGGCATGGCATTCGCGACGGAAGCGGCGACTACTACTATGTGCCGTACAACTTCGAACTGGAGAAAAAACGCAGTACCGGGGTTCTGTTCTACGAGATAGAGAAGACGATTCGGGACATCGCGGGCAAGACGCTGTTCTTCGTGGATACCTGTCACTCCGGCGGGGCAGGCGGCAAATTACGCGGGGTTGAGCAGGACATCGTCTCTATCGTCAACGAACTCTCCAGCGCGGAGAACGGAGCCATTGTCTTCGCCGCCTCCACCGGCAAAGAGTATGCCCTGGAAGACGCGAAGTGGGGACACGGAGCCTTCACGAAAGCCCTTCTGGAAGGTCTTGGCGGCAAAGCCGATCTCAAAGGCGATGGGCGTATCACCGTCACCAGTCTGGACTACTTCCTCGCCGAGCGCGTGAAAGAGCTGACCGGAGGCAGCCAGCATCCCACCACCACCCGCCCGCCCTCCGTCCCGGACTTCCCCATCGCCTTCGTGAAGTAAGACTGGCCGGGGGTTGAAAAACCTCCGGCATTAAAAACTCACCTTACGCAGGCGGGATGCGACGGACTGAAGTCTCCGCTATTTGACCTTCGGCCCAGTTTCCTTAGGAAACGTTGAAGCTGTAAGGGGCTTTCGCTGCACTCAACAGAGATTGTCGCGTTGGGTTTTGTCCGAAGGACGATCCGGCGAAGCCGCGTAGCGAGGGGTGTCCACCCTTTGCCTGCTCGTCTGCGTAAGGTGAGTACTCTAATACTACGCGAGTAGCCATGCAATGATGCGAAGCGGACAGCCTTTCGACAGGTATAGAGTTCCCTCCCCCGCAGAGGACTTACACCTCCGAGAACGGGCACATGCCCGGCGTACACGTGAACAGGGCAAGCAGAGTATCTGCTTGCCCTGTTCACATCGGAGGACTCAGGCGAGCGGAGGGTTTATCGTACAGACAACGTCAGGCACGATTGCGTGTGAGGAAAATTTTCTTAGCCGGGATACCAGATGACGCGGGGGTCGTCTGTGGGGCGGGCGTAGTCCCAGGAGAGGTCAATCAGTTTCGGAAGATCTACCTTCGGACTCCAGCCGAGCAGGAATTTGGCCTTCGTGTTGTCGAGCCAGGTGGAGTGGAACTCGGTCACGATGTCTACGGAGGGCAGACCTCGCGTCTGTAAGAGATAATCGGCGACTTTGCGGTACTCTACCGGCTCGTCCATGCAGATGTTGAAGGTCTGCTGACGCGCCGCTGGGTGCCCTACCGCGCACACAATTGCCTCGGTCAGGTCGCTGAGATGGACGAAGTTGCGCTGAAGGGGCTGGTGTTCGCTGTCCAGCATCACCGGAATCGTCTGTGTCTTGACATAGGCGTCCGCCTGTTCCGCGCCCACATAGTCCCGCCAGCGCGGCCCGCCAAAGATGTCCTCCCCGAACGAGAGCGTGTACTTGAAGTCGTCCTTCTCCATGATCCAGGGCGCACGCAGACAGCAGCCGTTCAGGCCATACTGGATAAAGTACTGCTCCAGCATCACCTCTTCCAGCACCTTCGAGAGCGCATAGCAGCCAGGGTAGGCCGAATGCTTCTGCGTCTCCGTCACCGGCGCGGGGAATTTGTAGAAAAAGTGTCCCATCCCCGCGTCGCCGCCGAGCAACACGAACTGTTCAAAAGTCGGACTCTCCCGACAGGCTTCCAGCAGCCAGAACAGCCCCTTTACCGCCACGTCCATGATCGCGTCCGGCGTCTCCTTGCAGGTCGCCAGATGCAGAACATGGGTCACTCCCTCCATCGCCCGGTTCACCTCGTCCTGCTGCGACATATCGGCCTTCACGACCTCCAGGCCGTCCTGCTCCGGCAGCATCCGGTTGTGGCACATCGCCCGCACGACAAACCCCGCGCCCTGCGGCGACCCCACAAACCGATGGATGAACGCCTGCCCGACCTTGCCCGCCGCTCCTGTCACCAGAATACGCTTCGTTGCCAATCTCTACTCCTTCCACGCTCGTGTATCCAGAAGCAGACTGCCCTGAACGTCTTTCATAAACTCCCGCGCTTTCAGGTCATCGAAGAAATGCGCCTCGTCGAACAGGTGCGCGTACTTTCCGCCGCGCTCCAGTCCCGCCGCCCGCGCCTTCTCCAGCACCTCCCGCCAGCGCTTGTTGCCATACGCGGGCCAGCGAATTCCCGCCTGGCAGTAAGAGGTATCGGCGAAATAGCGCGGTTTCTCTTCGCCGCCCGGCTTTGCCCGCCGTGCATGCCAGAGCGCCGAATGCACCATTACCGCCGACCCCGGCGGCAGATTGTCCACGACCACCGTATTCGGCAGGTCCGCCGTCCCGAGATGCCAGAGCGCCCCATTGTCCACGACGCTGCGCTGTGTACGCGGCACAAACAACAGGTCGCCGACCTCGCCGTTCAGCCCGTTGAAGTAAAAGAAAAAATGCACCATCGTGTGCGAACGGTTGCTCTGCGGATGCTGCTCGTAATCCTGATGCCAGTTGACGCCCGGAGCGCCCGCGTTCTGCCGCACCGCATGGAAATGATGAAACGCGAACCCCGGCCCCATCACGTCCTCTACAATCTCCATCACACGCGGTTCGCTGACCAGGGAACCGAGCGCCGCATACTCAACCGGCCAGGGAACCGGACCACCGCTCTTACGCGCCGCCTCCATCGCGTCTATGTCCGCCTTGATTGCGGTACACTGCTCCGCGTTGAGGAGGCTTTCGAAAAGGAGATAGCCGTCTTTTTTGAACGCCTCGACCTGCTCCGTCGTCAATGCTCCCATGCTGCTACCCTTTCTCCGCCGCGACGGGGATTTTTTCCGTATCGGGCCAATCGTGGTGCCATTGCGTCGCCTGCTCGTAGGTGTAGGCCAGCCGCAGAATCGCTGACTCCTGATATAGATTGCCCACGAACTCGATGGATTGCGGAACGCCACCGATCATCCCGCAGCGCGTGACTATCGTCGGATGCCCGGTCAGGTTCGTGTAGACCAGCGACGGCCCGGCAAAAGGAACCGTGACGTAGCAGTCCAGTTTGTCGAAGGTCTTCGCCATCTCCTGCTGCAACTGCCGCCGTATCCGCAGCGCGGTGATGTAGTCCGCCGCCGGAATCAGCGAGCCGATGCGGAAGGTGTTCGGCCAGCTTCCCGCTTCCTGTTGCGCCAACTGCGCGGTCTGCCCGCTGTCCGTCAATTTCTGGAATGCCGCCGCCGACTCCGCCCCGATAATCACCTCCGCCAGCGCCCCGTAGCCGTCCACCTCTTTCGGCAGCGTGATGGGAACGGGCGTCACGCCGAGTTTCGTCAGGGTCGCCAGCACATCGCCGTAGACTTTATTGCGAGCCGCGTTTCGCTTCGTCGTCTCAAACGCCGCCGCATCTATCCCCACCCGCAGTTTCTTCAGGTCAGAGCGCGGATGCCAGCCGAAGGGAACATCCGCGACCGTGCCGTCTCTGCCGTCCGGGCCGTAGATCGCGTTCAGCACCACCGCGCAGTCCTCGACTCCCCGGCACATCGGCCCCAGTTTGTCCATCGTCCAGCAGAGCGCCATCGCCCCGTAGCGGCTGACGCGCCCGTAGGTTGGGCGCAGACCGGTCACGCCGTTCCGCACGGAGGGGCTGACGATGCTGCCGAGTGTCTCCGTCCCGATGGAAAACCCGACCAGTCCTGCCGCCGTCGCGCTGCCCGGCCCCGCCGAGGAGCCGCTCGCGCCCTGCTCCGGCTTCCAGGGATTGCGGGTCAGCCCGCCGAACCAGACATCGCCCATCGCCAGTTCGCCCATCGAGAGTTTTGCGACCAGTACCGCGCCCGCCTCCTCCAGCCGCTCCACAACGGTCGCATCGTAGTCGAAAATCTGATGCTCGTAAGGTTTCGCGCCGAAAGTGGTGGGAATGCCTTTTGTCGCCAGCAGGTCTTTGCCGCCCCAGGGAATCCCGTGCAGCGGCCCCCGGTAGTGGCCTGCGGCGATCTCCCGGTCGGCCCGCTCCGCCTGCCGCAGGGCCAGCGCTTCCGTCAGGTTCACCACACAGTGCAGACGCGGCCCGAACTTTTTGAGGCGGGTCAGATACATCTGCGTGAGCGCCATCGAGGTCACCTGCCGAGTCCGCACCAGTTGCGCCAGTTCCATCGTCGTCGCGAAGGCCAGTTTCTCCACATCGCCATCGAACTTCAACGTGGGAACGGCGCTCGGGGCGCTCCCCGCCTTCTCCGTCGGAATCTTCATTCCCGGCAGGCGTGGCTCGAACTGCGTGGCCGGTTCCGTCGCCAGCAGGTCTGTCTTCCGCATATCCACCAGACCGGAACGTGTCCCTGCGAACCGTTTCGTCATCAACTGCCGGTCGGCGTCGGTATAGTGGTGACCCGTCAATCGCTCCGCCACCGCCATATCTGTCGCCGTCACTGTGTCCGCAGGCGGTGTCTCCTGCCCCGCCCCCGCCGCTCCTGCGATTGCCGCCATGCCTGCCCCCAATGCTCCGCGCAGGACATCCCGCCGCTTGATTTTGCCCGTCGTCTCCGCCTTCTCGCTGCCGCTCATAAACGCTCCTCTGTGACTATTTCCGACCAGCCTTCCCTCCCCAACGGGCGTCTAATTCTCCCCCAGAATTGGGGGCCGTGAGGCGGCTATTTCCGACCAGATTCGCGAATCCTCTCGAATCCGCCACAATTCCCGCGAACCGTCCGGCAGCGTCGCCGTCACTCCCGCTACAAACCCCACCGAAGTCACTTCCAGTTCCATTCCTCCGCTCCTGCTGAAGTCGTTCTCCTCCAGCGCTTGCAGGGAGGCCGCATATCGTCCGTGCCGTTTGCGGTACTCCTTTTGCAGCCAGTAGACCTGCATCAACTGCTGTCGAACTGCACTCACCGGGTCCGGCTGAAACGCCGCCGTCCCTGCGGCTGCCGTCGAGAACTGCACATAGCCCCACTGCTCCGGGCGGTGCATATCCACCACGCCCTGCGGCGACCAGACCCAGTTGTCTTCCGGCTTCCCCGCGACCTTCCGATAGCCGCCTGCGACGATCTCCGTCTCCCACTCCACTCGCGAAAAGTTCACCCGCCACTGATCCCCGTCTGCCGGAGGCGCAGGCCGTCCCGCGCACTCTTTCAGCGCGGCCCAGGGCAGAGCCAACTCCACCGTCCAGCCTGTATCTTCGTCCGAGGGGTCGTTGAGCGTTCCCTGCACCCGCACCGCCGTCTTCAATCCCGCGATGTCCCAGCCGTTGATCGCAGGTCCGCCATCCCGATACGGCTTCACCAGAAGCAGATCCCAGACCGTATTGAGCGCGTTGATCTCCAGTTCGTAATAGAGATGATTGTCGCCGTCCGGGTCTATAAATACCTCAAAATCGTTGTCGTAAAAAAGGACGGAGTCCCTCTCCGTCAGCGTCGCCCAGACGTGCGGCTCCTGTATCTCCGCCGCGATATAGAGATACTGGTTGTCCCACAGAATTTTGGCGCGAGTACGGAAACGCGGCACGGGGCCACCCTCCCCCACAATATCCACGAAATCGTCTGTCCAGGCTGCTGCCTGCCAGACCGCTTTCGTTAGATCGCCGTCTATCTCCACCGGCCCATCCGCCCGACAACACACATAGCCTTTTGGTTCCATGCCTCTCTCTTTCGCCGCTACACAACCCATCTCCTGCGACATATCCCGTCTGTCATCTCGTATGAAGGAGTGGCAGGATTTCGGCGGGGTGGTGCGGAATACCGCCTCCGAAACCGGACTCTCTGTCTCCCCTCCGACGGGAAAGGCCATCCACGATGAAGATACTCATAACCGGCGCACGCGGCAACTTCGCGACCGCCTTGATTCCCGAACTCGTCCTCGAAAAACATCAACTTGTTCTGCACGATCTGGAGCCGATGAGTGCGCCAGAGGGCAGCGTCAGCATCCAGGCCGACATTCGCGATGCAGGGGCGCTCGTCCACGCCATGCGTGGCTGCGACGCCGTGATTCACACTGTCGCCCTGCACGGCAACGCCGCAGGCTTTCGTAATGAAGACGACTACTACAGCATCAACGTCACCGGAACGCAGAACATCCTGCGGGCCATGCTCCTCAACGACGTGAAGGCGCTCGTCTTCTCCTCCAGCGAAGTCATCTATGGCAACGGAATGCGGAACCGCCGCGTGATGAACGAAGAGACCCCCTGCATTCCCACCCACATCTACGCGCTGACGAAAGTCCTTGGCGAGGAGATGTGCCGCTTCTACGCACGCACCTACGGCATGAATATCGCTTTGCTCCGCTACGGTTGCTTCGTCACCGCCGACTGGAAGACTGCCGGGGTGGGTCGTCTCACCAACTGGCTCGACCGCGAGGATGTCGCGCAGGCCAATCATCTCGCCCTCGCCGCTGTCGTCGCCGAAGCCTTCTCCTGCGAAGAGTTTCTCATCCACTGCACCAAACCGTTCGTGGACGAGGACTGGCCTGAAATCGAAACCGAGCCGAGAAAAGTCCTCAACCGCTACTATCCCGGCGCGGCCGATCTTCTGCTCGAACACGGCCTGAACCTGCCGCACATCCACACCCGTTACGACATTCGCAAGGCCGTCACCACCCTGGGCTACGACCCGCAGCACAATTTTGAACAGTTCCTGCACCGTCTCCGTACCGAACCCGATCCGCCCCTGCCTTTCACCCTCTCCAACTGAGACAGCAGGCAGAGGAGGCGCACCGCGTATGCCGGAAGAACGAATTCCGATCCCCTCGCACCGGAGCAAACGTCTCTGCGGGAACTGAGCGCCGTCTTTCTGCGTCTCGGCCTGACGGCCTTTGGCGGGCCTGCCGCGCATATCGCCCTCATGCAGCAGGAGTTCGTCGAACGCAGGCAGTGGCTCACGAAAGCGGAGTTTCTCGATCTGCTCGGGGCCTCCAATCTCATTCCCGGCCCGAGTTCCACCGAACTGGCGATTCATATCGGCTATCGGCAGGCGAAGGGGTGGGGGCTGCTGATTGCGGGCGTCTGCTTTATCCTTCCGGCCTTTCTGCTGGTCATGGGGATTGCGGCGGTCTACCGGCGATTCGGGACGCTGCCGCAGGTCGGTGGGGCGCTTTACGGGATGAAGGCGGTCGTGATTGCCGTTATTCTACAGGCCCTGTGGAAACTCATGGGAACGGCGGTTCCGACCTGGCGCTTGACCCTTATCGGCCTGCTGGCAGCGGGCGGAATGTTCTTCCGCCTGAGCCCGCTCCTGATTCTGTTCGGTGCCGGGGCCACGAACGCCGCTGTCCAGGGGTTTAAAGACCGAACGCGGGCAGGCATTGCGCCGCTCGCGGCTCTCATCGGATTGATTGCCGCGCTCGTCGCGTTGCCTCTTCTGCTCAATAGAACGATGGGGACGGGGGCAATCAGCAGTCCGGCGTTGTTCCTTGTCTTCCTCAAACTCGGCTCTATTGTCTATGGCAGCGGCTACGTGCTTCTGGCGTTTCTTCAGTCCGAGCTGGTCACACGCCTCCACTGGCTCAGCGCCGCGCAGATTCTGGATGCCACCGCTGTCGGGCAGATCACCCCCGGCCCGGTCTTCACGACCGCCACTTTTCTTGGCTATCTGCTCGGCGGCCCAACCGGGGCCATTGTCGCCACCCTCGGTATGTTTCTGCCCGCTTTCCTGTTCGTGGCGGTCAGCGGGCCGCTCGTGCCTCGTCTGCGAAAATCGCCTGTCGCCTCCGCCTTCCTCGATGGCGTCAACGCGGCCTCTCTCGCGCTCATGGGCGGCGTCACCTGGGAACTCGCCGTCTCCGCCCTCCACGATGCCACGACCGTTCTGCTCGCCCTCGCCAGCGCGATTCTCCTCTTTCGCTTCCGTGTCCATTCCGTCTGGCTGCTTCTGGGCGGTGCGCTCCTCGGACTGCTGATCTCTACCCTTTCGCACCCCCCCGCTCGATAGACGGAACTCCCTATCCTGGTTTTCCGGGGTTTTCAACCTCCGGTAAATTTACCGCCAATCGAAGGCGACGCCAAGAAAATCGCCGGGGCGTGACCGCATCATCTCGAAGGCTGCGGCGGCCTTTTCCGGGCGGAACTCGTGAGTGAGCAGGGGCGCGAGGTGCAGTTTTCCCTCGACAATCCATTGAATTACCTGCGTATTGTGTTCCTGATCCATGCCGCAGGCAATCGCAATGGTGGGACGACGGCCATGCGCCTCGTGGAAATTGAACGCCACGTCGCCGGGATACCAGCCCTGAAGCAGCACCCGTCCCAGCGGGCGAATCAGGGAGATGGCCTGCGGAATCAGAATCTTGTTGCCGCTCGCCTCGACCGTCAGATCGGCTCCTTCCGGTCGGCGGCGCTTGACTTCCGCCATCAGGTCGTCTGTCTTCGGATTCAGGACCGCATCCGCGCTGTACCGTGCGGCGAGTTCCAGGCGGGAGGGCATGATGTCCGCCGCCAGGACCGTCGCCCCTCTAATTCGAGCGATCTGCGCCGCCGTCTGTCCGATGACTCCCTGCCCGATGACCACGCACAGTTCACCCGGATTCACCCCGATCTGATTCAGCCCGCGCAGCGTGACGCCCGCCAATGCGGAGAGGACGACCGCCTCCGGCTTCACGTCTTCCGGCACCCGTACCCAGAAACCGTGTCCCGGATTCGCGCTCGCGTCTACGACCGCCCATCGGACGTGCGACCCCATCCAGTTGCCCTGGCTATAGGGAGCAGACAGGCGTGTTTTGGTGAAGAAGATGCGCTCTCCCACTTTCAATACCGCTTCCGGCCCCGCCTCCCGCACGATGCCCACCGCCTGATAACCGGGGACACAGGGAAAGGTCGTGTCGCCGGGAGGACGCTGCCCTGTCAGCGCCCAGACCTCCGTCCCGACACTGACGCCGCTCATCTCCACTTCCACCAATGCATCCATGGCACGCAGGGACGGCAGTTCTATCGTAGCCAACGCCGCCCGGTCACGCTCCGGAAAAACAATCGCCTCAGTCTGCATCCTCGCATCCTCCTTAAACGGTCTGTCTCGCTCACATGGCTTGCTAATTCTGCGCCCTTCGCTCCGATTCCTGTTCCGCGTAGACTTGCTGCAGCGCTTTCGCTTCGATTGCTGTTGCCTCTTCGCTCTGACCGGGCGTCGCGGCTTCCTGCGGCGTTCCCTCCGCTTCCGGCTCCTGCGCCGCTTCAGGAACAAGCCACCGAACTCTGTTGACACTTTTCGCCTGGAGTGCGATAATAGACCCCTCTGGAAGCGACGCTTGATTTCTGCGTGTCAGCCGATTCTGGCCCTCTTTTACTATAGAGAACGCCTGCCGTACACTTCTGCGGAGTTTGCGAACAGGCAAAAGGAATGAAAATGGACATTTCCTGTCTGGAGCATCGCCTGACTGACGCGGAGCGGCGTCAGTTCAATGAGACCGGACTGCTGGTCGTCGAGGACGCGCTGTCGCCGCAACAGATAGAAGCCCTGACGGCCCGCACGGACCGGATATTTGAACGCCAGATTGCTCAGGGGCAAGACCCGCGCAAGGCCCTGTTCTATCCCAACTTCATTCCCGAAGACCCGCTCTTCGCCGACCTGGTGGACTGCCCCACAACCGTGCCGAAAGTATGGGGCATCCTCGGCTGGAACATCTACCTGTACCATGCCCACCTTATCGTGACGCCGCCCTCCGGTCAGGAAATAAGCGACAAGACATTCGGCTGGCATCAGGACAGTGGGCGCGTCAATGTGGAGATGGAGAGTCATCCCCGCCCGCGCCTTTCCCTCAAAGTCGCCTACTTCCTCTCGGATACCGGTGAGGCGGGACGCGGCAACTTCTGGGTCATTCCCGGCAGCCATTTGCAGGATACCATGCCCATGCCACCCGACGGCATCGGGCAGCCGGAGGGGGCCGTTCCTGTTCTTGCGAAGCCCGGCTCCGCTGTCTTCTTCGACCGGAGACTCTGGCACACGGCCAGCCCGAACTGGTCGGACATCACGCGCAAAATCCTCTTCTACGGCTATGGCTACCGCTGGATTCGCACCAAAGACGATATGACCGTGCAGACCCTCTGGGAACAGAGCGATCCCATCCGCCGCCAACTGCTCGGCGATGGCGTCAACTGCAACGGCCACTACTCGCCCGGCGACGCCGATGTGCCGCTGCGGGTCTGGCTGCGCGAACACAGCCCCGAAGAGGCGAAATAGCGACACTTTTCACAGTCTGCCTCACACAGGGACTGTACGCACATTCACAGGGAGATTTCGATGACCGAACTGGCAAAACGCAAACTGGGGCGCACGGAGTTGGAAGTGACCGCGCTGGGATTTGGGGCGATGGAGGTACGCGGCTCGCGCATCTGGGGCGGACGCCCGGTGACCGAAGAGCAGGCCGAGACCATCCTCAATGCGGTTCTCGACTCAGGCATCAACTTCATAGACACCGCCAACGACTACGGGCGCAGCGAGGAGTTCATCGGCAAGTACCTCAGTTCGCGCCGCGACGAGTATTTCCTTGCTACCAAGTGTGGCTGCACCGTCGTTCGCCGGGACGACACTACGGACGACACGCCCCACGTCTGGACTCGCGAAAACCTGTTTCGGGGCCTGCACGAGAGTTTGCAGCGCATGAAGACCGACCATGTGGACGTAATGCAGTTGCACAATCCGAGCGTGGAGCAGGTAGAGCAGGGGGACCTGATCGCCGTTCTGGAGGAGATGAAGCAGCAGGGCAAAGTGCGCTTTATCGGCTGCTCTTCCACTCTGCCCCATATCACCACCTATATTGCGCTCGGCCTCTTCGATGTCTACCAGATTCCCTACTCCGCACTGGAACGCGCCCATGAGCAGGTCATTACCGACGCGGTGCAGGGCGGGGCCGGGGTGATTGACCGGGGCGGCGTCGCGCGCGGCGAGCCGGGAGCCGGCCTCGGCGCAGAAGACCGCTGGAAGAAGTACGAAGCCGCGAAGCTGGACGAATTGCGGGAAGAGGGCGAGTCGCGCACCTCGTTCCTGCTGCGTTTCCTGCTCTCCCATCCCGACATCCACACCACGATTGTCGGGACGCTCAACCCGGCGCACCTGACCGAGAACATCGCGATGGCACAGAAAGGCCCGCTCCCCGCCGAAGTCTACGAGGAGGCCAAGCGCCGCCTCACCGACGCCGGAGAAACCCCGACGGTGGCGTAAACGCAGACGCCTGCCGTTTGAGGCGTTATCGGAGGGGAGAGTCAGGTTGTAACCCCTCGCTACGCGGCTTCGCCGGATCGTCCTTCGGACGAGACACGGTGCGACAAGGTAATTGAGCGCGATGAGTGGCCCTCACCGCATAGACGTTTCCGAAGGAAACTGGGCCGAAGGTCACCTAGCGGGGACTTCAGTCCATCGCACTCCGTCCAGTCCGTCCGCATAATAAAACCAACGGCATGGTCGCCTGCGTAAGGTGAGCTGTTTAAGGCGTTATCGAATGGGAGGCTTGTAGGCAGGCTGCTTTTTCGGAATGCGCCAGGAGAGGAAGGCGATGTCGGCGTAGTCGCCTTTCTCGCCTGCGGGAACCGGGTCGAAGCGCAGTCCGGTAATCGTGCCTGTATACGTCGGGATAGCGGCGAGATCGAGCGTGTAGTCGTGATACTTGCCGTCAGGAATGATTCCGAAATTCAGACGGCGCTCCCCCGAAAAGCCGGATTGGCCCAGAACGCTCCAGAACAGTTCCGCCCGTGTCTGATGGGTGTGGAACGCCGCCCGCAACGTGAGTTTCGGCGTGGTTTTTGCGTCCCACCACTGCTCCGGCCCGATCATCTGCGGGTCGTTCTGCTCCAGACGCACCCGAACGGCTCCTTTGAGAGGCCAGCCCGTATCGTCGGCGTTCTGGTAGGTCCAGTGCTGGCGGTCACGAGTGAACTGGTAGTCCGGGCGGGGGTCGTGCGGGCGCAGGGCCGTCGCCGTCGCACGAATCTCCTCCATGGAACCCAGGATCAGCGTGTAGTCGTACTCATAGACGATGTTGTGGTCCAGAATCTCCTGACGCACCGGGGCGATATAGCCGGTGGAGTCGTCGGTGGGGCCACCGGTGTTCGGCGGGCCGTGAAAGCCGCCAATGAACGAGAACAGGTTGGGATGCACGATGCCCAGCCCATGATTGTCATCGTCCAGCAGAGCGGCCCAGTGTTCCGTCGCCTTCCAGGATGTCCAAGGCGGGCCGCTGTTCTCTAGCTGCCGCACCGGCCCGTTCGTAAAGGGCTTGTCGCCATCGTAGGTAACGAGCCGATACAGTTTCCCAATGGTGTAGACCGCAGGCAGTTCCTGACCGTAAGCGCCGTACTGCGTCTTGTCCGGGCGATTGTTGACGAGCCGACTGCGGACGTGCGCGGTCTTGCCACTCAGTGTGATCCATGTCTCGAACGTACACTCTCCCGGCACATTGTCGAGCGCCCACTGGAGGGGAATGCTTTTCGTGTAGAGGGTTTTGCCGTCGTTCGTGTGCGTCAGAACCTGGCTGGCATGGCCGTAAGCGTCGCCTGTCCCGATGGGATTCCAGGGCCAGTTTTCCCAGCCCGGATGCGCCTTGCCAAACGGCTGCGGCCCGGAGTAGAACGAAAGCTGTATCTGCCGCCCCCGGTCGTGCGCGTTGATGACGTTTTTATCGGACCCCGAGGCGGACAGCCAGGTGATCGTCCCGCCCTGCTCCAGGTCTACCCCCAGCCGAATCACGCCGTTGTCCAGCAGACTCAGCCGGTCGCCCTGCGCCCGACTTGCCGCCAATAGTCCTGCCAGCACCAGCATCGCCAGAAGTTTCATGCGCCCACCTTTCTTGCGATTCATCTCCTCAAATAGCCTGCCTGCGTAAGGTGCGGAGTTAACGCCTCCAGTCTCCCATGAGGAGGAAGGGCGCCCAGTAGTACGGATGGTGATGCCCCTTCTCCTGCTGCAAACTCAGCGCCGCCTGCCGCAGCGACTGGCTCTTGCCCTCGCCTGCTTTGAGATGGCTGTAGAACACTCGCATCAACTGCGCCGTCGCCGCATCGTCCACACTCCACTGGCTCACCACCTGCGTCGGCACTCCCGCCACGAAGAATGCCCAACTCAGTCCTACCACCCCCTCGCCGGTTCGGATGTTGCCTCGTCCGGTGTTGCAGGCGGAGAGCGTCACCAGATCAGCATTGAGTTGCAGGTCAAACACCTCTCTCGCGGTCAGGAAACCGTCCTCCTTGCTGGCTTTCGCATCGTTCTTGTCCGGCTGAGCGAGAACGATGGAGGAGAGGAGAGGCGCGGCATCGTTGAGGAAGCCGTGTGTGGCGAAGTGCAGATACCGATACTTGCCCATCTGCTCCTTCGCCGTACTCTCCTGAGCGGACAGACCGGTGAATACCGTTGCCTCGGGGAACAGGAGATGCAGGGCGTCGGCTTCGCGCTGTGTGCCGGGCAGGGAGGCAATCCCCCCTCCTCTGGTTTCCAGAGCCGCCGTCATCGAGCGAGAGGGAGACAGGGAACGGGAGGGGTCAGACAGCGGACGGGACGGGTCCAACAAGGGTCGGGAAGGATCGGAGAGCGGCCTTGAAGGGTCCAGCAAGGGTCGCGAGGGGTCAGACAGCGGCCGAGACGGATCCAACAGGGGCCTTGAAGGGTCAGACAGGGGCCGAGAGGGGTCTGAAAGTGGCCGCTGACCGGGCAGGGCGTCGAGGTCTCCGAAGCGCTTGCTGCTCCCGAAGTCCGGGTTTGCCATCACCAGGAGGGTGTTGATTGGCTTACTCGTCCACTGGCTACTTGTCCGAAGCGCGGCCTGAACTCCCGTTGCGGAGTAGGCATACGCCAGATCGTAATGCTGCCAGAGGAACGAAACCTCTTGCTTGCCACCGGAGAGCGTCAACGCTTGAAACGGCACGTTCCACAACGGACCGTCCGGACAGACAACGAGACGCTTCTTGCCTGTGAGTTGCGCGGAGGCCGGAGCGAGGAGAAGACGCGACAATCGGGCGGCGAGCGGGCGATAGTCTTTGCGGGGATCGGCACAGACGGCGCGGAAAGCGGCGCACTCCTTTTGTAGCGTGGCAGTGCTGACTGCAATCGGGTAGACCTTGACTGCTGCTTTGCCCTGATTTTTCGTCACCACAAAGAGCAGAAGTTTTTTGTTGGAGAGGACGATGTAGTCAAACAGCGCGGTGTCAGAGGGCAGAAGGGAGGAGAGACTGCCGAGGGTCGCCGTTGTAGCGATCTGCTTATCAGCCAGACCGGGATGCCGGGCATACAGCGTGTCGGTGAGTGTCTGTAGTTTCCCCTCGACCTCGCGTTGCTGCTGCTGAAGAGCGGTAAAGCGTTTCTTGCTGCCGACTTCGTTCTGGACGCCTTCCTTGACCATCTGCTGATTGAGATAGTCTGCCTGATATCGTAGGTCTTGCTGCTGCTGCTGCTCTTCCGGGGTCAGAGCGCCGTCCAGAGCGACTCTTCCAGAACCGAGCAGGTCCAGAAGTCCACGCCCTTTGGTCTTCTGAGCAAGAGCGAAGGTCTCTTCCGTCCGTCCACTTTGTAGGAGCAGATCAATGCAGTGGTAGTAGATGGGCAGTTTGGAGGCGAGCAACGATGACTTACTCTCCCCATAGCCTCCCAGACTGGTACGCAGTTCCTCGATAAGCGTAACGGCCTGACGAGAATAGGTGAGCGCGGCAGCCGATTGATGAAGCTGCTGCTCTACCGCCGCCATCCGATCCAGAGTTTCCGCACGCTGGTCTTTAACGAACTGATTCAGGAGCAAAGCCTGCTGAAACGTGTGTAGGGATAGTGCGTACTGATGGCTGGCCTGATAGACGCTGCCCAGGTTCTTTAGAGCCTCCGCTTCCCCATGTCTGTCTCCAATAGCCCGATATAACCGCAGCGCTTTCTGCAGGAGCGGTTGTCCCTTCTGAGGCTGGCCGATTTCTCTGTAGAAGTCGCCTGTCGAAGACAAGGAGTTGGCAACGCCCCACTTATTATGGGTACTTTGAAATATCCTCTGTGCCTGATGCCAACAATCCAGTCCTTTTTGCGGTTGGCCGCTTTCGGCATATGCGTTCCCGATATTATTGAGAGCGTTCGCTTCGTAATATATGTTGCCCGTCGCTTGGCAGATATGCCGCGTCCGCTGAAAGAACTCCAGAGCCTTCGGAAACTGCCCCGTGTCGTAATAGACGATGCCGATTGTGGTGAGAGCGACGGCTTCGCGATTTTTATTGCCGACTGCACGGGCAATATTGAGTACCTTTTGATAGAATTCCAACGCTTTCTGCGGCTGGCCGCTTGCGTAGTAGGCTTCCCCGATACTAATGAGAACATTCGCTTCGTAATCTGTGTTGCCGGTAGTTCGGTAGATCGCCAGAGCCTGCTGCAGCAAATCCATCCCCTTCTGCGTCTGCCCAAGGCTTCTATAGACATCGTTAAGACTGGTAAGAATGCTAGCTTCCCCCTCCTTGTTTTCGGAAGCGTGGTATGTTGTCAACGCCTGTTCCAGCATAGCCCTCTTCTGTAGCGGCGGGTAAAAGTCAGCGAGTAGATAGAGAGCGTGGGCTTCCCCCTCCTTATCGCCCCCTTTCTGCCAAATACGCTGCGCCTGTAGGAGAAGGACTTTCGCCTGCTGAGAGTTGCCAATCTGGGCATAGACCACTCCGAGATTAGCAAGTATATATGCTTCTCTGCTTCTATTGCCAGTGGTCTTGCTTGTGTGGAGGGCCTGCTGCAAGGCTGCGAATGCCTTTTGCGGTTCGCTGAGGGTAATATAGACGAGGCCAATAGCTTGAAGTGCGCTTATCTCTCCATGCTTATCTCCTATAGCGCGATAGATTCGCAGCGCTTGTTGTTGAAAATCCAGCGCTTTCAATGGCTGGCCGGTATCTTTATAGTATGTGCCTATATTGTTGAGTGTGTTAGCCTCGTTGATTTTGCTTCCGGTGGCGCGATGCAATGGCAGAGCCTGCTGGTATAGTTCGAGCGCCTTTTGCGGATGCCCAGTATCATTGTAAGCCAGTCCCATGTTGACAAGGTTATTCGCGATACCCTGCTTGTTACCGCTGGCTTGGTAGAACGTCATCGCCTGCTGAAACAGAGCGAGCGCTTTCCGGGGCTGACCAATATCCAGATAGCGGAGGCCCAGGCTTGTGCGGGTGCCATTTTCGCCCGCGCTATCTTCAATGGTGTGCTGGAGCGCCATTGCCTTCTGGTGGAATTCCAACGCTTTCTGCGGCTGTCCGAAATCGCTGTAAACATCGGCGATACGATTCAGTGTTGTCGCCTCATTGGTTTTGTCGCCAAAGACGTGGTGGAGTGGCAAAGCCTGCTGATACATTTCGAGCGCCTTCTGAGGGTGTCCTGTCTCCTTATAAATGATAGCAATGTTCGTTAGGGCGCTGGCTGTGCCACCTTTATCGTCAACGGCGCGATAGATCGGAAGCGCCTGCTGGTACAGTTCCAGCGCTTTTTGATATTCACTAAGAGAGTAATAGACGATCCCACTATTGTTGAGCGCGCCTGCTTCGCCAGATTTGTCTCCCATGGCGCGACTGAGCAATAGCGCCTGCTGATAGAGGTCCAGAGATTTCTGTTTGTCCCCGGTATCTCCGTAGACGTAGGCAAGGCCCGTCTTCGCCGCTAACTCACCAGTCTTAAAGCCAAGGGTTTTGGAGAGCGTGAGAGCCTGCTGATAGAACTCCAATGCCTTCTGCGGCTTACTGGCAGACTTATAGAGGCTGCCTAGATTGTTAAGTGCGTCTGCTTCGATCTCTTGATCGCCTGTTGCTCGTAAAGTTGGCAGCGCCTGCTGTAAGAGTTCTATCGCCTTTTGTATGTGACCGATCGCTTTGTGGGTCGCAGCAATATTAACAAGCGCTTCTGCCTCGCCTTTCTTGTTGCCGAGCGCTTTGTCAATGAGCATCCCCTGCTGAAAGGCCGACAGTGCCTTCTGTTGCTGACCAGAATTACCATAGTTTCTGCCCATAGCATTCAGCGTCTGCGCTTCCAAGTTTTTGTCGGCAGTGGTGTGGAAGAATGGAAGGGCTTGCTGGTAGAATTCCAGCGCTTTTAGAGGCTCCTCTGTGCTGGCATAAGTATTGCCGATATTGAAACGTATCAGCGCTTCGGCGTGCTTTTCACCCATAGCCTGCCACAGAATCAGAGCCTGCTGGAAAACCTCGCGCGCTTTCCGGGGTTCGTTCGTATCGAAGTAGTTCACCCCAATAGAACTCAGCAAATTTGCTTCACCACTCTTATTGCCGACCGCACGATAGAGGGGAAGCGCCTGCTGATAGAACTCCATTGCCTGTTGTTTCTGACCGATACTGTCATAGATACTGCCAATAGAGGCTAAGGTAATGCCTTCGTTGTTCTTATGGTCTGTGGCATGATAGAGAGGCAATGCCTTCTGATAGAATTCCAGTGCCTTCTGTGGCTGACTGAGACCCTTATAAGCTTCGGCGATGTTACCATAACAGATGGCTTCACTGAACTTGTCACTAAGAGACTGTTCGAGCAGTAATGCCTGCTGATAGAATTCCAGCGCCTTCTCAAATTGATGGGCCAGATAATTGTTGTTTCCAGCATCAATTAAGGCGCCTGCCTCCCCTGCTTTGTCCCCGCTGGTGCGATAGACAAGGACTATCTGTTCGTAAATATCGAGCGCCTTCGGAACCTGCTTCATCTCTTTATAGACGCCTGCTATATAATTTAGCATGGCGATTTCCTGCTTCTTGTTGCCTGCGGCGCGGTATATCACCAGCCCTTGCTGATAGAACTCCAGCGCCTTTTGTGGCTGACCGGTAGTGCTGTAGACGTAAGCAATCCCAACGAGTGCATCTGCTTCGCCGTTCTTGTTACCGGTGGATTGGTAAAGCGGAAGAGACTGCTGATAGAATTCGATTGCTTTCTGCGGCTGCTTGAGGGCGTTATATGTTCGGCCAATTTCGTTGAGGACTCTCGCCTCTGCCTGCTTATTACCAGTGGTGCGATGCAGTGCCAATGCCTGCTGATAGAAGTCTATTGCCTGCTGCGATTGGTTAAGTTTGTTATAGACCAGGCCGACATTCAAGAAGGCCGTACCCTCTGCGTTTTTATCTCCCAGAGAATGGTGGATGGAGAGAACTTGTTGGTAATAATCCAATGCTTTCTGAAATTGACCGGTAGTCCAATAAAGGCTGCCGATGCGCTGTATGGTCCATGCCTCCATGGGGCCATCACCGGTCGCACGGTAAAGCGGAATAGACTGCTGAAAGTAGTCGAGAGCTTCCTCAACCTGGTTCTCAGCCTGGCATACGAGCCCCAGATTGCACAGCGCATGGCCTTCTTCATTGCGATCGCCACTGAGGCGGTCGGTTTGCAGTTCCTGGAGGTAGTACTCCGTCGCCTTTGGATACTGGGCTTGGTCCAGATAGACGCCACCCAGGTAATTCAACGCTAAGGCTTCTCCACCCTTCGCCCCAAGGCTGCGGTGGAACAATAAAGACTGCTGCAAATAACCGATTGCTGTCTCATATTGCCTGGAAAGACGACAGGCATTGCCTAACTGGTTCAGGATTTTGCCCTCAGCAACTTTATCTCCCAAGTCCCGGTAAAGCGGCAATGCCTGTTGATAGAACTCCAGCGCCTTTTGTGGCTGACCGGTATCGCTGTTGACAAGCCCTATATTGTTGAGGGCAGCGGCTTGCCCGGTTGCGTCCTTGAGGGCTTGGGCAACAGAGAGAGCCTGTTGGTAGAGTCCCAGCGCTTTCTGTGGCTCTTTGACCACCCGGTAGACGTTGCCGCGTCCTCGAAGTGCTTCCGTCTCTCCTTTTCGGTCGGCAAGCGTTCTGGCTCTGGTGAGCGCCTGCTCGTAGAGGTCGGCAGCCTCTTTGTTCTTGCCTGCCAGGAGGGCTGCTTTGCCCTGATCCAGTAACGCTTGGACTTCCGGGTTGGCTTTGAACACTGGCGGAGGAGTTGTTTGATTGGCAGAGGCGGCGGGTGTCTGTGCGGCAGGCGGGTCGGCGTGAGAGGGAAGGCAGGCAAATGACAGGGAGCCAAGCAGACATGCCGCTAGCACTGAGGAACGCAGTCGGAAGCGCACGGCGGGAGAGGAAGCAAATACGGTGAAAGCAGTGCGTTTAGAAGCGGAGGTAAACATGATAATGATCTCCCTATCAGACACAAAGAGGGGAAAGCGAGTGCAATCCACCTGGCAATGAAGAAGTGACCGTCGTTACGAGCAGACGGCGGTGGGCAGTAATAGGCGCAGGTCGGCAGAGGTGTCTGCCAGACGGTGTTTCCTCGGTTATGATACCCGGAAAGAGATATGCCCGGTGTGCAGTCGTTCACAAGAAGGCTGTGGTTTTAAGCCTCACCTGACCACACAGTCTCTCTTTCCTCGCCACCATCCTTTGCCTGCTCTGGTGGCAACCTTTCTCCTTTCCGACTCGTGTGTGAGGTTTTGGCGACTGTCCTGGTTTGGAGATCCTCTCGCAACCCGGCATAAACAGCCTGACTTCATGTTATCCTCTGCTCTCCGTAGGGTTCTCCCTGGAGAGACGGCTCTCAGCGGGCATAGCGAGAGGTACAGCCAGCGACCTCTTTGCCGCACGCTTCCCATTCCTGCTCCGTCAACTGTCGGCCATTGATCTCAACGCCAGACATTTCCTCCGGCGGCGAAGGCATAGAGCCTGCCAGCAGAAGAGCAACGACAAGCATCAGTCCCCCGGCAACAAGACTTATCCAGGCTCCCGAGCGGACATGGCTCTCCCATGCTGAATCGCGAACGGGCGGGAGACCACGCGAGCGCAAACCGCGTTCGTACTGCGCCCAGAGCTGTTCCCGAGACGCATTGAGACGGCGGATGCCCATCACGATCAGCACAAGCGCGACCCCTAGAATCAGGACCCAGCCCAGCGTACCCGCGCCGGGACTGGTAGATATGAACGCGAGAAGAGGTGATAAAAATAGGTCGGAATGTGAACATGGCGTCCTCCTTTTGCCGCAAATCTTGCCTGCCCTGACGTTCGCCCTGGCCTCCCGCTACTCCTGCCAGCCTTGTTGGAAAGTCCTCCCTCGGGCTTTTCTGCAAGCTGCCGACAATTTCGGAAACTTCCCGCGATCGTGCTTCGTAAAACTTTCTGACCCGCAGTCACTTTTTTGCGAGGCGGGGTATAATGGAATCATCAGGACGCTATTTCGCCATGCAGCGTACAAAATCGCGTTCTGGGATGCCATTATCTCGGTACAAAAAGTTTTCGTTGTCCGTAGTAAATGAACGCGCCCGCCGCGATGGGGCGTTCTTCCCGACAGCCTTCCATGCACGGGGCGTACCCTAGGGCATGAAAATCCCTGCTCCCCCAGAATTGGGGACCGGGGGCGGCTATTTTCCCGACAGAGAGGCTAGACATGCAGAAACTTGCGGAGGTCTGTGTCCGGCGGCCCGTGTTCGCGACCGTGCTGATCCTCACCCTGGTCGTCGTGGGCGCTTTCAGCTACTTTCGGCTCGGTGTTGACCGATTCCCCAAAGTGGATTTCCCCATCGTCACCATCACCGTGCGGCAGGATGGCGCGTCCCCGCAGGAGTTGGAAACCGATGTTGTGGACAAGATCGAGGAGGCCGTCAACACCGTCAGCGGGATTGACACCCTCAGTTCCACCTCCTATGAAGGTCTCGCCGTCGTCGCCGTCTCTTTCCAGTTGGAAAAGCCGATTGATGTCGCCATTCAGGAAGTCCGCGATAAGGTCAGCGGCGTCATCCCGCAGTTGCCTCTCGACGTGAAGACCCCCGTCGTGGACAAGGTGGACCCGGACGCTTCGCCCATCATGCAGATCGCCCTCTCCTCGCCCGGCAATATCCGCGACACCTCCGAATACGCCGATAAGGTGCTGCGCCGCCAGATAGAGAGTATCAGCGGCGTCGGGCAGGTGCTGCTCATCGGCGCACGCAAGCGCCAGATCAACGTCATTCTCGATCCGCAGCGCCTGAAAGCCTACAACCTGACCTCCGCCGATGTGCAGCGTGCCCTGCAGTCACAGAATATTCAGGTGCCGGGCGGGACCATAGACCAGAATACCCGCGAACTCACCCTCCGCACCAAAGGCCGTCTCGACTCGCCCGCCGCCTTCGACGGCCTGGTGATAAAGAAGCAGGGACCGAGTCCCGTCCGTATCCGCGATGTCGGGCGCACGGAGGATGGGGTCGAAGAGCCACAGACCAGCGCGATCCTCAGCGGCGCTCCGACCGTTCTGCTCTCCATACGCAAACAGTCCGGCCTCAACACCGTCACGACGGTGGACGCCATTCGCGACAAGATCAACGACATTAAGAAGACCCTGCCCTCCGGCTACACCATCCGTATCGTCCGCGATCAGTCGGAGTTCATCCGCGCCAGCGCCAACGCCGTCAAAGAGCATCTCGTTATCGGCAGTATCCTGGCCGCGCTGGTGGTTCTGATCTTCCTCTGGAACTGGCGCACTACGCTGATTTCAGCGCTCGCCATCCCGGCCTCCATTATCAGCACCTTCGCGGCCATGTATATGCTGGGATTCACGCTCAACAGTCTGACGCTGCTCGGCCTTACGCTCTCGGTCGGGATCGTCATTGACGACGCGATTGTCGTGCTGGAGAACATCTATCGGTTTATCGAAGAGAAGGGCATGAACCCCTTCGAGGCCGCGATAGAAGGCACCCGGGAGATCGGTCTGGCAGTGCTGGCAACCACGCTCTCACTCATCGCCGTCTTCCTGCCCGTCGCCTTCATGTCCGGTATCGTCGGGCGCTTCCTGAACTCCTTCGGCATGACGATGGCTTTCGCGATTGCCGTCTCCCTGCTCGTCTCCTTCACCCTGACCCCCATGCTCGCCTCGCGCTGGATCAAGATGCCGAAGGGCAAAGGAGAGACGGCAGAGACCTCCGACGGGATCCCCGTTGGCGAGGCTCCGGCTATGGGCAATGAGCCGGGAAAAGGCGGCAGTTCCAAAGACGCGGGCCTGTTCCGACTTATTGACAGGGTCTATACCGCGATGCTGCGCTTCTCCATGCGCCACCGGTGGATCATCGTTCTCGCCTGCGCCGTCGCGCTCTACAGCATCGGGCCGCTCGGTGCGATCGTTCCCAAGAACTTCCTGCCGGAAGACGATCAGGGCCAGTTCGGAATCACGGTTCGTGCTCCCGAAGGCACCAGTCTCGCCACAACGCAGGCGCTTGCGGGCCGTATCGCGGCAGATACCCAGAAACTGGCGGGCGTGGACTACACTGTTGTCACCATCGGAGACAGCACCCAGCAGACGCACAACCTCGCCAGCATCTTCGTCAAGCTCAAACCCACCGATCAGCGCACAGGCATCTCGCAGCAGGACCTGACCGTCGCCGTCCGCAACAAAGTCCTGCCGCAGTACGGTTCGCTGCGAACCAGCGCCGGACAGATTCAGGAGTTCTCGACGGGAGCGCCGAGCGCGACCGTCATCTACTTCCTCAGCGGGCCGGACCTCGACAAGTTGACGGAGTACTCGACCAAGATTCTGGAGCAGTATCGTAAAATTCCGGGGGTGGTAGACGCCGACTCCTCGCTCATCGTCGGCAAGCCGGAACTAGGCGTCAACATAGATCGCCAGCGGGCCGCCGACCTCGGTGTCTCCGTCGCCGACATCTCCAATACGCTTCGTATCATGGTGGGCGGTGAAAAAGTCACCGACTACTACGAGAATGGGGAGCAGTACGAAGTCCATCTCCGCGCCGACCTGCCCTATCGCAACGACGCCGCCGTCATTCAGCAGATGACGGTGCCGAGCAGCACACAGGGCGCCGTTCCGGTCTCCCTCGACCAGGTGGTGCATCTGACGACCGGCACCGGACCGTCGCAGATCACGCGTCAGAACCGCCGCCGCAACGTCCTGCTGACGAGCAACGTTCTGCCCGGCTATTCGCAGGCCGAGGCGGCCGCCAGTCTCGGCAAGGTCATTGCCGACCTGCACATGCCCGCTGGCTACGTCTCCGGCGCCTCCGGTACGTCGAAAGAGCTGCTCAAGGCGGGAACAGCCTTCCTGGCCGCGTTCCTGCTGGCGATCATCTTCATGTACCTGGTTCTCGCCGCACAGTTCGAGTCGTGGGTGCATCCGATCACCATCCTGATCGCCCTGCCGCTCACCGTGCCGTTCGCGCTGCTCGCGATTGTCGTCTTCCACCAGTCTGTCAACATCTTCACGGTGCTCGGAATGCTGGTGCTGTTCGGCGTCGTCAAGAAGAACGGCATCCTTCAGGTAGACCACACGAACCATCTGAGAGCGCAAGGTATGAACCGCTACGACGCCATCATTCAGGCCAACCGCGACCGTCTGCGGCCCATCCTGATGACGACCATTGCGTTCGTCGCCGGTATGATCCCGCTCGTCCTCTCGAACGGCACCGGTTCGGCGACCAATAAGTGCATCGGCTACACCGTTATCGGCGGACAAACCTTCTCGCTGCTGCTCACCCTGCTCGCGACGCCCGTCTTCTACTCGATCTTCGACGACATTCTGGTCCTCTTCCAGAAAGTCCGAGGCCGCCTCTTCCACCACTAACGCCCGCCCAAAAATCCCCCTGCTTCCATACAAGCAGGGGGATTTTTGTAACTCGTGTGTCACTTCGCCGAATTGAGTCAGGAGAATAGCCGTCTCACTCCGCTTCCTTCTCTTTATCCTGTTTCTGGCGAGCGCGGAGTTTCGCGGCCATCAGGCGGGACATACCGGCCTCTTCGGGCGCGGGTTCGGAGACACGCGGGGGAACGGGAACAGGCGGCGCTTCTGTCGGTAGCTGAGGCGGCAGAGACTCCAGTCCTTCCGGGCGCAGGGTGCGGGAGGGAGTCGGGGAGGCCGTGGGAGGGGCTTCCGAACGTGGGGACGTGGAGCGAGGCGTCGGGTTGGCGGTCTGACCGTTGGAGAACGCCGCGCTCGCAGAGAGAGAAGCCGAGTCGTAGCCGTTGGCGACAGCAGCAGCCAGACCCTCTTCGCGCTCGGCGACAACCGCGCCTTTGCGATCCAGCAGCCGACCGAGTTCCGGCGTGGCTCCGCGCTGCGGGACGCTCTTCGCGGTGCGGCTTCGCAGCCAGGCCAACGCCCGCCGGAAGTCGCTGCTGTCTACCGCCAGGCGACGCACGGCGATATCGAAGGGCAGGAGCAGCATCGCCAGCAGCAGGAACAGCGGAATCATGTCGGCGACGGAGAAGACCGCCGGCCGTTCGCCGCCGAAGACCGAGGCGGGGGACGGCTCCGTGCGCCCGCTGCTCGCCGACGCCAACTGCGTCATCAGGTAGCGGTTGGACTGCGTGTCCTTGTACTCCGGGGAGTAGGCGGTGGAAAGCCCGACGACGGTAGAGGTGTCCGGTGTTCCGTCCGTCTTTTTCTGCGTGATGTTGGCGAGATAGGTGCCGATGCGCGGCGCATCGAACCAGCCTTCGTAGTGTCCTGGCCCGGTCTGGTGCAGGGTCTGTTCCAGCGCAGGCGGCGCTTTCAGGCTGCCATTTGTCGGCTGCGCGACATGGGCAGTGAACTGAAGTTTGTTGACGAAATGGCCCTGCTGGTCTATGGCATCCACGCTGATATGTCCGCGCCCGCCATCCATAACGACCTGCGTGTTGTAGTCACTCGGGGCGAAGGGGCGCAATGTCCAGCGCACCGCCTGCGCCCAGAACTTCGCGTAGCCCGCCCAGTTGATCCAGGGCGCGGCCCACTTCGCCCGGTCATCCGACATAAACGCCACCGAGCGGCCCAGACCGTAACGCCACCCTGCGAAGATCGGGTCTTTGCGGTGCGAAATCAGCGAAAGTTCGGCGGTCGCCTTCAGATTACTGATG
The DNA here is from genome assembly GCA_038231295.1 of Chthonomonadales bacterium. GTDB lineage: Bacteria > Armatimonadota > Chthonomonadetes > Chthonomonadales > Chthonomonadaceae > JANXLO01. The sequence goes on along the minus strand of JBBRLP010000007.1, from coordinate 43,281 downwards.
TTGTAGCCGAGCAGCGGCGGCGCGGAACCCCAGTCAATGCCCTTGAACACCTCATCGCCATCCATCGGAACCGGCTGAAACGGCTCTTCAATGATCGGCGGCTGACTGATGGTCTGCTGATCTTTCAGGAGCAGGCGCGGCAGGTCCTGCGGCTTCTCCGCGACATACGACTGCCCGCCGCCGACATAGGCCATCGTCGCCATGAATTTGATGCTGTCCTGATTGTCGGCTCCGGTGACGATGGTCGAAACGGTGATGCCCATGTCTCGAATCTTCTTCATATTCGACGTGACGGCGCCCTGATTGGCCTCGTAAATCGCGTCGCCGTCGCCGAGAAAGATGATATGTTTGACTTTGGCATCGGTGTTATTCAAAACGCGGGCCGCTTCCAGCAGATAGGGGTCGTAACTCGGCGGGTCGCCCATCCCGGACAGGTTGTCCATCGCGCTCTTGATTCCCTCACGGTCCTCCACGTGCTGCATCTGAATGCGCCAGGTGCCGCTCGGCGAACTGCCGCCGCCCCCGAAGCCGATGCCCCCATAGCCTGCACAGTCCAGCACTCCCACCTGATCTATCGGTTCGAGGTTGTCAATCGTGGCCTTCGCAGCCTCTTTCGACATATTGATGGTCGTCGGGATTTCCAGGTCTTCAATGACAAGCGCGACTGCCACGGAGGGAATCCGTTTCTGCTTTTTCACGTCCATTGTGACGGGCAGGGTCTCTTCGATAGGCGTCCCGCGATAGTAGCCCGCGCCGAAGCTCTGCGGCCCGCCCACCATTCCGAACCCGATGCCGAAGTCGCGGCAGGAGACCTGAAGGGCCAGCATCTGGTTCTGCGAAAGGTCGCTGCCGAGGACGTTGCTGAGGAAAATACTGTCATAGCGCTGGAGGTCGGCGGCGTTGGCGGGCAGGGCGGAGGGCGATGCGTACTCCACATCTATGCTCTGGTCTTTAAGGGCGGAACGCAGGAACCCGGTGAGCGCGGGGCTGTCGGCGACATAGAGGACGGTCGGTTTGCCGCGCACCCAGACGAAACTTTCGCCTTTGTTGTTTTCGGGGATCGTGTCGTCTGGCGCGTCGAGGGTTGCGTTGTAGCGGAAGAAGCCGACCTTATCAATACTCTGGTCGAAGACGACGACATTCTTGCCGGGGTGCAGGTCTACACGCTTCGTCTCGCCTGTCGGCTTGCCATCGCGGGTCAGGGCGACGGTCGCGGTCTGGAAGGTCAGGCTGTTGACGACGACGCGCACCGGAAACGGCTCCCCGATCTTGACGCGGCTCGGCAGGGCCATCTTTTCGATGAGCGTCTCTTTTTTGAGCGTGACGGGCAGCGTAATGGTGTCGAGGACGATATGGTCTGCCGCCAGGTTCGGGACTTCGGAGAGGGCATGTCCGGCGTTTTCGTTGCCGTCTGAGAGCAGAACGATGCGTTTGCCGGAGTCTTTCGCCGCTGAATCGAGTTCGTTCTTGGCGGCGCGGAGGGCCTGCGCGATGTCGGTGGCAGTGGTCATGCCGGGGTCACGCAGGCGGGCCGGATCGAGAGGCTGACCGGGCGAAGACTGCGTATGCGGGTCCTGCGCGAAGGTGATGACCCCGACCTTGTCCACCGTCTTCATGCCCCTGGAGGCATCGGCGATATACTTCTCTATGGCGTTCCGCTGATCTTCGCGCACACTCTTGGAGGCATCCACCACAAAGACGACCGCCAGCGACTCACCACGCTTGACGATCTTCGTGCCTGCCAGCACCAGCACCAGCAGCGTCACCAGAACACAGCGCAGGGTCAGCGCGAGTCGCTTTCGGCCCGGACTCATATCGGTCACGGTATGGCGATGCAGCCACCAGCAGAAAAAGAGGAGCGGCGGCAGAAGCAGAAGCGCAATGGGATAGGTGAACTGAATGGGCAAGATGAAGCCTCTTCTGAGCCGGAAACGGGGAATAGCGTACGTTTTCTCTTACGGAAGCGACCTCTCCGCGAGTTGCCGCCCGTCTCAAAAGATTGGACGCGAAACCGTTCTCATTGGGTTCATCTATTCGCGCCGTTCGCCTCTTTTCCCTGCCTTCCCGCTCGCTCGGCACAGGCGCTTATCCACTCGCCCACTGGCGCGTCGGCATTTTAATGCGAGCGCGTCAGCCAGGCTTCCAGATCAGCCGCTGTCTTGAAGTCAAACAGCGCCACTCCAAGCTCGTCCAACTGTTCCGAAGTCAGTTTGTCTAAATGTTCCGTGACCTGTCTGGCAAGAGTGCCAAAACGATGTCGTATCTGGCGTATTACCAGTTCTTCCTTGCCTCTAACTACCCAGCTATTGACAATCTCCACGTTCGCCTCCTGTTCTTTGGCAGAGAGTTTCCCAAACGCCCGCTCATACCGTTTCAACTCCGCAGCGTTCAAGCGAAGATAGGTCTCGATGAAGCCACCGATCAACTGCGACCGGGCAGGATCCAACTTCAGCGTCGCCAGCAAACGCATACACTCCAATCGCACCTTCGGTCGGTCTCTCGGCGCGATCTTCATCTTCGCCATCAACGCACTCGCTACCGGATTCTGTCTCTTCGCGAACTTTCGCCACGACAGCCGATTGAGCTGAATGACCACATAGGAGAATTGTAACACAGTCCGCCCCGGAAATGCCACTGTGTACCGAGTAGGTTCGGGGCGCAGGGGAGTATCGTAGGAGAAGATCACAATGGGATAGACAGGCAGGTTGTACTTTTCATGCAGACGAGCGAAGTAGGTGAACATCCTGTGGGGAAAGTCCGACTGTGCGGAGGCTTGATTTTCGACATGAAGGAGGAAGCAGGCGTCCTCTCCCCGGAAGCGGGCTTTCACCAGCAGGTCCACCACGTGTTTGTCGCCTGCGGTGACATCGGTGAAGACCTCCTTGTCCAGAAACTCCAGAGAGTCAGGGTCAAGGTAGGCGGCGACATCGGGAAGAAAGAGAGCGACGAACTCGACGAAGAACGAGGTCAGCAGTTCCTTGAACAGGCGGTCGTGATCCATAAGGTTGTTTGTCTCCTTCGCGAACAGAGGTTATCTGCCTTAGTCGGCACACATTCATGTTCATTTCCAGGCATGATTTTACCTGCGAAGAGCCGTTTGCTTTGCCTGTGCGGAGGAGACAATAACTCAGACCTGTCCACCGGGCGCAGCAGGAAGAGGAAAGATGACGGAGGGCGAATTCGCCGCGTTTTGCCTTGACTTTTGCGGGCGTCTCATGCTACCCTGTCTGCGGCTCGTCCGTATTCATCGCGGGAGGCCGAAACGCAACCGCGCCAACTCTGCGTATGAAACAACAGGACGCCTACGGTCACGTCGCCCGCGCATAGCCCGGTGGCTTGCAGCCTTGTTGCGCTCTCCGACAACTGTAACTTTTCAATCGTCCCGCCGGTCATTCCTACACGGCAGACATCAAATTCACGATGGCAAACACACAAATTACGCCGGAATCCGCGCCGCCCGACTGGTGGCAGCGGGAAAAACAGCGACGGATGAATCGGGTACTCCTTTTCCTGACTCTGCTGCTGGCGCTTATCGCGTTCTACTACTATGCCTCTTTTCTGGGGAATGTCGGGCCGGTTGGCGGGCTGGCTTTCGATACCAGTGACCATATCGCCTTCGTGCGGCAGGACGACAAGGGCAATACGACCCTCTATGCCATCCGCACCGATGGCACGGATCTGCGGGCGCTGACCACGCCCGACGACGTGTCCAACAAGTCGCATCCCGTCTGGGCGCGAGACGGCAAAAGCCTGCTCTACGCCTCGAACCTGCGCGATAACAAGGTCACTCAGGTCTATATTCTCGGCACCGGTTCGCCCAAACAGCTTACCTACGGCCCCGGCAATAAGTCCGCGCCCGCCATAAGCAATGATGGCAAGACGGCAGCCTTCGTCGTGCAGGGCGCGGTCAAAGTCGTCAACCTGAACGGAACGGAAGTCTCGCAGCTGATGCCGCCGCCCAACGGCGTGAAGGATGGCGGCGAAGAGGCGTCTCAGGGAGTGGACCCAGAAGGGCCGTTTCTCAGCACGGAATTCGCCTCCGACGGCATCGGCATTGCCGGGACACAGGACGTGAGCGGTCAGCTTCATGCCACCCTACCCGGTGCGCCCTCGATTGACCAGATGGTGATGGCGGTTCCGACAGGCGCCAGCAAAATGATAGCCCTCGATAAAGGCCACGAGGTCAGTTTCGCCTGGGAGCCAAACGGCAGCCGTCTGGCCTGCTCTTATACCGAACTGGAAGCCCCGGACGGACAGGGCAAAACGCAGCTTATCAGCGGCATTCGGCTCTGGAGCTTCAAGAACCCCACCAAGCCGGAAGTCGTTAACCTCTTCGCGGCGCTCGGTTACAGCGTCGAGCCGAAGAATCTCGCCTGGTCGCCGGACGGCACCAAGATGGCGTTTGAAGTCTGGCGGCTGGCAGGCGAAGGCAGTCGGGAACTGCGCGGCATTGTCGTGATGGACACCGCGCTCGACAGTTCGAATCCAGGTGGCGTCGTCGTTACTCCGCAGGTAGTGGATTCGGTGCGCTATATGGTGCAGACCGATGGCGACGGCAAACCGATGCACCCGCGCTGGTCACCAGACGGCAGCCGGATGCTGTACGAGATGCAGCGCCCGGATGGCAAGCACGATCTCTGGATCATCAACGCCGATGGCACGAATAGAATCAATCTGACCAAAGGCCAGGGCGACAACACCGACGCCTCCTGGTCCCCCGCTCCACGGAAACAGTAGAATAGCGGAGAAGCCGCAAGAGGGAGAGACAGGGACGCTTTCAACCTCGCTCTCCTCCGCTTCCTCGCTTCCCGACCGGGGCTGAAACCTCACTGAAAGGAGGCCCCGACCATGCCGGGTATCAAAACCCCCACGTTTCGCACACGCCTCCTTCGTTCCCGTATGCTCATGCTCTTCGCCGTCCTCGGCCCCGGTATCATCGCCGCCAACGCCGACAACGACGCGAGCGGCATCTACGGCTACTCGCTGGCAGGCGCACAGTACGGCTCCGCCATGCTCTGGGTGCTGGTGCTGGTGACGATCAGCCTCGGCGTCTGTCAGGAGATGGGCGCTCGCATGGGCGTTGTGACCGGCAAAGGGCTGGCCGACCTCATCCGCGAAGAGTACGGCGTCAAGGTGACGTTTTTCGCGATGGGCATCCTGCTCCTCGCCAACTTCGCCACGACCGTTTCGGAGTTCGCGGGAATCACGGCGGCGGTGCAGATTTTTGCCCCGACCGTCTCGCGCTGGCTGGCAGTGCATCTGCTCGCGCACCTGCTCGGACATCCTCCGGCGATGATGCTTTCGGCGGAGTGGGCGCAGATGGTCGCCCGCTGGCTCGTCGTGCCGCTGACCGCACTTGGCATCTGGCTGCTGGTCACGCGCAGCAACTACAAGCGCGTCGAGAAGTTTCTGCTCTACGCCTCGTTCATCTATCTCGCCTACGTCGTTTCCGCCTTCAAAGCGCATCCGCACTGGGGCGATGTACTGCGTCAGACGGTGCTGCCCGATACCCACGCTGTGCATATTGATCGCCTCTACATTCTGGCGGTGGTCAACATCATTGGCACGACCATCACGCCCTGGGGACAGTTCTATATCCAGTCGTCGGTACGCGATAAGGGCGACCGCGTGGAGGACTATGCCCACCGCCGCGCCGATGTACTGTTCGGCGCGTTCTTCACCAACCTGATCGCCTTCTTCATCATCGTCTGCTGCGGCGCGACGCTGTTTCGGGTCGGGATGCACTCGGCAGACTTGAAAGCGATGGCGGATCGGTTTGGAGACGCGGGGCAGATCGCCGTCGCGCTGGAACCGGTCGCGGGCGGGCTGGCCGCGCTGCTGTTCGCTATCGGGCTATTCAACGCCTCCTGTTTTGGCGCGATCACTGTTCCGCTCTCCACCGCCTACGCCGTCTCCGAGTCGCTTGGCTCCGAGTCGGGCGTCGGGCTGCGGGCGCGGGAAGCCCCTATGTTCGTCGGGGTCTTCACGCTGCTCATCTTCTCTTCCGCGCTCACCGTGCTGCTGGTCGGCGACAGGTATCTGTCGTTTCTCATCACGCTGCCCAATGTCGTCGGCGCGGCGCTGCTGCCGGTCATCCTGATTCTCAGCCTGCGCCTCATCAACAATCCCCGCATCATGGGCAAATACACCAACAGCCGTCTCTTCAATCTCATCGCCTGGGTGACAACTGTCGTCCTGATTACCCTTTCCGTCGTCCTTTTAGTCTATAACCTCCTCCCCGGCAAATAGCCCCTCCTCTGGACTGGGACCGGTATAAGGGCAGAGAGGGGCTACCGAAGGATTCGGGCAGGGGAGCAGGGAAGTTAACAAAAACGGCCCGGAACCTGATGAGGAGTTTCCAGGTAGGTTTCTGCGTGAGCGGGCTTCGGCTGCGAAAGGGGACTGCATGATGCGAACGGTTTTGATGGTTTTTGTGCTGGGGATGCTGGCGTGTGCGGCGTTCGGAGAGAATAAGCCGGGTGCGGAACACAATACGACCGCGCTGAAACCTCTGCGCGGAGTGCGGCGCGTCCTGTTTCTGGGCGACAGCATCACCTACTCCGGCGGCTATGTGGAGGCGATAGACGCCTGGCTGTTCGCGCACTGCCCGACAGAGCATTACGAACTCATCAATATCGGGCTGCCGAGCGAGACGGTCTCCGGGCTGACGGAGCCGAATCATGCGGGAGGAGCCTTTCCGCGTCCCGATCTGCACGAGCGGCTGGAACGCGCCCTGGCGAAGCTAAAACCCGATCTGGTCGTTGCCTGCTACGGGATGAACGACGGCATCTACTATCCGTTTTCCGAGGCGCGTTTCGGCAAGTACCAGGCGGGAATTCGCTGGCTGCGTGACTCCGTGCGGAAGACGGGAGCGAAATTCTGGCTGATGACGCCGCCCCCGTTCGACGCGCACCCCATTCTGCAGAGTACGCTTCCCGCCGGACAGGCCGAGTATCCCTCCGGCAGATCGTTCGTGGGCTACGACACAGTGCTGGCCCGCTACTCCGCCTGGATTATGGACGGGCGGCACGGTGAATGGGACGCCACTGACATACACACGCCCCTCAACGCCTACCTGACCGCGCAGCGACAGACACAGCCCGACTTCGCGTTCGCAGGCGACGGTGTTCACCTGAATGCGACCGGTCATCTGCTGATAGCGCGGGAACTGCTGCGAAGCTGGGGCGCACCGGAGGCGAGTCTGCCGCCAATGATGGAGACGCCGGGAGACGCACGGCGCGACCAACTCCCCACCCTGATTCACACGCGCCAGCGCATTCTGACGGATGGCTGGCTCAATGCCGTAGGACACAAACGGCCCGGCATGGCGGCGGGATTGCCGCTGGAGCAGGTGCAGAAACAGGCCCCGGAACTGGAGACGCAGATACGCGCCCTTCTACCCACTGCGCCCGCGCCGTTTCCCGGCCTGCCCGGCGACTACCACGGTTTCGCCCGCTACGACTTTCCGGTGGAGGGGACGCGGGCGACCGTCGTCGCGCCGAAGCATACGGCGACAGGCAAGCCCTGGATATGGCGGGCGGAGTTCTTCGACCATCGCCCGGAACTCGATCTGGCCCTGCTGGAGCGCGGCTTCCATCTGGTCTACATCGAAGTCGGCAATACTTTCGGGTCTCCTCCGGCGGTGAAGCGCTGGGACACCTTCTACCAGGAACTCACCCACAGCTACGGCCTCTCCCCGAAACCCGTGTTGGAAGGACTGAGCCGGGGCGGGCTGTATGTTTACAACTGGGCAGCGGCGAATCCCACGAAGGTCGCGGTCATCCTCGGCGACAATCCGGTCTGCGATTTCAAAAGCTGGCCCGGCGGCAAGGGCAAGGGGCCGGGCAGCCCGGATGACTGGCAGAAGCTCCTCAAAGATTACGGGTTCGCATCTGAGGCAGAGGCGCTGGCCTATACGAAGAACCCGGTGGACAACCTCAAACCGCTGGCAAAGGCACACGTCCCGATAATCCATCTCGCCGCCGACGCCGACGAAGTCGTTCCCTACGAGGAAAACACCGTTCTCCTCAAGGAGCGGTACGAGAAACTTGGCGGCACCATCAAGGTGATTGTGAAGCACGGTTTCAAGCACCACCCGCACGGCCTTGACGACCCGACGCCCCTGGTAGAGTTCATCGCGAAGTACGTCAAATTCGCCGCGAATTAAGCCGGCCTTCCATGCCCTGCGGGCACCCTATGGCATGAAAATGCCTTCTCCCCCGGAAGCGGGGCCCGGGGGGCGGAATTGGGGGGTTGGGGGCGGCTATTCGCCGGTCAGTTGGGTGTCACGCCTCTTCAATGCCGAGAGCGGCGGGAGGGGTAGCGCGACCGACCAGGAGGACGAGAGCCGCGAGGGTCATCAGGTAGGGAATCGTTTCGAGGAGAAAGGGGTTTGTCCACTCGATGCCGAGCGCGACGAGGTGGATGTGGCTGATCTGAAGCTGACTCTGGAGGGCATCGAAGAAGCCGAAGAAGAGGGCGCCCACGGCGGCCCAGACCGGATGCCATTTGCCGAAAATGACGGCGGCCAGTGCGATGAAGCCCTTGCCCGCCGACATATCCGGGGAGAACCGATGCGCGACAGACATGGAGAGGAACGCGCCTGCCAGCGCCGCGCAGACCCCCGACAGCATGACCGCGATAAAGCGCACCGGCCCGGACGCGATGCCTGCCATGCGAGCACTCTCCGGGTTCTCGCCCACCGCCCGCAGGCGCAGACCGAACCGGGTGCTGCCGAGCAGCCAGAGTACCGCGAAGGGCAATAGTAGGGCGAAAGCCGTAAAGGTCCACTGCGGCAGGCCCTCAATCTGTACGCCGTCCCGGAGCATCTTCTGGAAGAGGTAGCGCGTTCCGCCCGAAGCCAGCAGGGTGATGCTCAGGCCGCTCACAACGTGGTTCATGCGGGTCTTCTGCGTCAGGAAGGCGTGGAGCAGGCCGAGCAGCGCCCCAACCGCTAATGCCGCCAGTAGCCCGACAAGCGAGGAGACGCGTCCCGCTGCCACGCCCATAAACGCGCCTGCCAGAATCAGCCCTTCCAGCGCGATATTGACCACACCCGCCCGTTCCGAGAGGATGCCCCCCATCGCCGCAAGAATGAGAGGCGTCGCGCTCGTCAGCGTCGCCAGCAGCAGCGCGAATAGCAGGGAGGACGAACCGGCATCAGAGGGCAATATTCTCTTCCTTTCGCTGCGGCGGTTCCGCTGCGGGAGGTTCCGGGGCAAGAATCGGCGCGGCCACCGTGCGCGGACGCAGGCGCATCCCGACGAATGCGATAACGACCGCCTGCACGATTACGGAGACGGGCGCAGGCACATTGGTCAGCGACTCCATGTAGGACGATCCGCTCGCCAGCCCGCCGAAGAAGAGGGCGCTCAAAGCGACCCCGCCCCCGCCCAGCCCGCCGAGCAGTGCGACCGCAATACCATCGAAACCATAGGAACCGGCAATCCCCTGCGCGTACCGATGCTGAACGCCCAGCACCTCCACGGCTCCCGCGATTCCCGCCAGTGCACCCGACAGCGCCATCGTCAGGATGAGGGTGCGCGGCACCGCGATGCCTGCCGCCCGCGCCGCCTCCGTCCCCATCCCCACTGCCCGAATCGCAAATCCCAGCGCCGTAAAGCGTATCAGCAGCGCGACGGCCAGCGCGGAGAGCAGGGCGAGCAGCAGCCCGAACGTCAGGGCCGTGTGCGGAATGAGGGGTGTCAGAAACGCGGAGGGTGCAATCTGCACGGTCTGCGGGTTCTGGCTGTTGGGGTCTTTCAGGTTGTGGGTGATGAGGTAGTTCGCGATGTCGAGGGCGACGAAGTTCAGCATAATCGTCGAGATTACCTCATGGACGCCGCGCCGCGCTTTCAGCAGCCCCGGCAGCGCCCCCCCATACCGCGCCCGCCGCCGCGCCGCCTGCCAGAGCCAGCGGAATCTGCACGGCGGACGGCAGGCCGCTCCGTACCCCGATCCCCGCCGCGACCAGGGCGCCGAACGTCATCTGCCCCTGTGCCCCGATATTGAACAGCCCGGCCCGCAGGCCGAGCGCGACGGCCAGCCCGCAGAACAGCAGCGGCGTCATGTTGGCGAACGACTGCGCGAGCTGAAAGACCGCGATATGCCCGCTGCCGAGCGCGATGTCCTGCGTTCCCAGAGGCGGGCCTGCCGCCAGCCCGGTCGCGCCCGTCCAGAGCGCGGCGAACGCCTCACCCGGACGGTAGCCCGAAGCCGCCATCAGAATCGCCGCGACCATCAGGCCCACGGCAATACTGAGCAGAGGCCGCAATATCCCGCTGCGTTCCAGTAGTCGCTGCCTCATGCGGATAGCCCCCGTTCCCCTCTGCCCGGAAGCGCGGAAGCCTGTTCGCTCTCTGCCGCACCCGTCATCAAAGCGCCGAGACGTTCCGGGGTCGCCTCGCTCCGGTTCAGCAGTCCGACCACGCGGCCATTGAACATGACGACGATACGGTCGGAGAGTTCAAGCACTTCGTCGAGGTCGAGAGAGAAGAGCAGGACGCCGAGGCCGCGCGCACGGGCCTGCCGCAGAGTGTCATACACAAAGACGCTTGCGCCGCGATCCAGACCCCGTGTCGGCTGGCAGGCGACCAGGACGCAGGGATTGCCGTCTATCGCACGGGCAATGACGACCTTCTGCTGATTGCCGCCGGAAAGGTTGCGGGCCGGGGAGTTGGCGTCACGAGTTCCGACACGCACATCGTAGTCGCGGATCATCTGCGTCGCCCGAGTCAGCAGACGGCTGGCGTTCAGCACCGCCCCGCCGCCCCATTCCGGTACGTTCTCGTGTCCGAGCAGATAGTTCTCCGCGATACTGAAATCCATGACCATGCCCGCCCGGTGCCGGTCCTCGGGAATGTAGGCGATGCCCTGCCGCTGTCGCTGCCGGACGCTGAGGGGATTGAGCAGGGTATCGCCGCCCTTCTCGAGGAGACGTAACTCCCCTGTCTCCGCTCGGCGCAGCCCGACAATCGTCTCGGAGAGTTCGCGCTGTCCGCTGCCGTCCACTCCCGCAATACCGAGAATCTCCCCGGCGTTCAGGGTCAGGCTGACGTTCTGCACGGCTTCGGCATGGCGGGCGTTGCGGACGGTAAGATTGATGATGCGGAGCAGCGGGGTTTCGGCAGGGGGAGAGACGGGCGGGGAGTGATCATCAGCGGAAGGGTGCGGGGCGCGTTCCCCGATCATACAGTGCAGAAGCTCCTGCTCGTTTGTGTCGGCGGTGCGAAAATCCCCGGCGTTTCGCCCGAGCCGCAGAACCGTCACGAAGTCGCTGTGCGCCATCACTTCCCGCAGTTTATGCGTCACAAAGACGACTGTCGCCCCCTCCGCGACCAGGGCATGCAGCAGCGCGAAGAGGCTGTCGGCCTCCTGCGGCGCGAGGGTCGCGGTCGGCTCATCCAGCAGCAGCAGGTTCGCGCCGCGAAACAGCGCCTTGAGAATTTCAACCTTCTGTTGCGCCGCCACCGAGAGCCGCTCGGCCTTCTGGTTGAGATCAAGATCGGGCAGTCCAAGACGGTCGGCAAGAACAGCGATCCGCTCCGTAGCGGCGCGTCTGTCCAGCACTCCGCCCACACGATGCGGTTCCGCCCCGAGCATGACGTTTTCCAGCACCGAGAGCGCGGGTATCAGCGCATAGTGCTGGCTCACCAGCCCGACGCCACGCCGGATAGCGTCCGTCGGGCTGTGCAGCGCGTTCGTCACGTCCTCGCCGCGCAGCACAATGCGTCCTGCATCCGCCCGATAGCGCCCGTAGAGAATATTGAGCAGCGTAGATTTGCCCGCCCCATTCTCCCCGATCACCGCATGGAAACCGCCCACCCGCACCGAAAGATGCACCTTCTCATTGGCGACAATCCCCGGAAACCGCTTCGTGATGCCTTCCATACGGAGCAGGGCGTCATCAGGCGGCACAGGCGTTTGAGCAGGCTGCACAGAGGGTTCGGGCATGATGAGTGGAGACAGGCTTTCCGTTCGCTCAGGATGCCGCTATTTTAGCGGAAGCGGCCTCTTCCTGTCAACTAAAGCAGCACAATGCAAATCCAATCTGTCCTGAACCTTGTAGTTCATACGTCCCTTAATCACTGGGCGATCCTTATCAACGTACCTCCGATGGCGAATACAGCATTGTAGCCAATGCGCTTGCCATAGATCGCTGCGTCTGGATGCTTTGCCTGTAAGCGGCGGCCTGTCACGATTGGATCGGCATCAATCTCATACTCGCCGGTTTCGATGTCAATGGAGATGATTTTCCCAATATTCTCCTCGGTTTCCACCTTCCCCGAAGCTGATGTTCGTAAAGTTCTTCCCCACGAGTCGCGATCTCTTCACTGCTAAAGCGTAGATGTGGCATTGTCGAAAGGCTCCTTTCCGGCAGGCGCTTGTCTTTGATACATTATACAGCCATTTCCGCCTGTCTCCGCTGATAGGGCAGACGGAAACAGGCAAGCGGTCTAAAAAATGTGCGGCAAAAAGCGAGAGCCGTTCTACGGATAAAGGGCGTCTTCTCAGGAGTGCGAGCCAGATACGAAGAGCTTATTCTGGATTGAAGGAGAAGAGATCATCCGGTTCGCCCATCACAGGTTTTGCAGGTATAATCAAATCGGATTCGCTGCGTGAAAGAGGGACGAGGAGACGGAGCCATGAAAGCGGAGTTCGAGGGAATGCGGCCGGGCGAGCCGGTGATTAAAGACGACGAGGGCCGCCGCATCGCGGTGGTGCTGCGGATTGTGCCGGAGACGCCGGAAGAGGTGGCGGAACTCAAGAAGTTTTGTCGTCTGACCGACGCGTTTACCTTTATCATTGACGAAGAGTACCGTACCAATCAGGCGCATATTTCGCCTGTCTACGGGGAGCGCACGTTCCCCGTGATGTCGAAAAATATCTACGAAGAGAGCCTTTGAAATCCCCGCTATGAAAAAACTCCTCTCCTTCGGGGTCATTTTGAGCCTCCTTGCCTGCACACGTCTCGCCTCCGCTACCCCGCCCGATATTGCCCGCGACCTGAGCGCGGGCGTGGGGGGACAGGGGCGGCTGATGTGGATTGACGGCACTGCCAACCTCACCCGCACCCTCAAACAGGGCGACAAAAAGATTGTGGTGGACTATACCACCACTCGCGCCGGGGTGCAGGAGATCGTGCGGAACTGCAAGGCCGCGCATATCAATACCCTGGTCGTGGATGTGAAGCCGCTGGCGGGGCTGGTCCTCTACAACAGCAAACTCGCGCCGCACATGCGCGAATGGCAGGGGCATCCGCTGCCCGATTTCGATGTCCTGGCGGCGTTTATCGAGGAGGGGCATAAGGCGGGGCTTCAGGTGGACGCTTCGGTCAACGTCCTCAGCGAAGGCCATAAGTATTTCAGCGTCGGCCCCGCCTACCAGCACACCGACTGGCAAAGCGTGGTCTACACCGTAGATCGCGGTATGATTGCCCTGAATGAATCGCGTCTCTCCCTCCGCGTTCCCGGCGAACCGGACGACCCCGCCAAACCCGTTCTGCTTTCCGACGACAGCGCGGTGCTAGGCGGAAACGGCACGAACGGCCTGGTCGGGCTGGAGAGTAAGGAGAGTGTGGGGGGCATCCGCAACGGCGAACCGCTCGGCAAGCAGTTGAACATTGTGCTGGACGGGCGCAATCTGGTGGCGGGCATGGTGGACAGCGCTCTGCTCGGCGACGACCCGCTGACCGCGCCCGAAGACGGGCATCTCGTCACGGTCTCCCGTCCAGCAGACCGCGAGTGGGCCGCGAAGAACCTGCGAACAGGCATGGCAGTGCGCTTCGATCTCCGCACAGGCCGCACTCCTATCGCGCAGGCTCCGAGCGAGCGCGTGGCCTGTTTCGTCAATCCCCTGCACCCGGAAGCCCGCCGCTACGAACTCGAAATGGCCCGTGAGATCGTCGCCAACTACGACATAGACGGCTTCGTTCTCGACCGCTGCCGGTTCAGCAACCTCTACAACGATTTCAGCGACCGCACCCGTGACGCCTTCGCGCAGTGGCTCCAGAGGCAGCCCCGCAACGGCTCACGCGCCCCCTTTCCGACGAGCATCAACCGCTGGCCGCAGGATGTTTTCGCTTTTCCCGAGACACCCGGCGGCAGCCTCAAACAGGGACCGCTCTACAAGCCCTGGCTGGAGTTCCGCGCTCGCACCATTCGCGACTTCGTGGCGGAACTCGCCCGCACCGTTCGTGCTGTCAAGCCGAAAGTCGTCCTCGGAACCTATGTCGGCTCCTGGTATCCCGGTTACTACGAGGTCGGGGTCAACTGGGGCAGCCCGCGCAACGGCCTGCGCTACTCCTGGTACACGCCGAACTATCCGGCGACAGGCTACGCGCAGTTTTTCGACTGGATATCCACCGGCTGCTACTACCCCAACGCGATGGAGGACGACGCCCGGCTACAGGGCCAGAACCCGCAGGCGACGGTGGAGTTCGCCGCCAACCTTTCCAATCAGGCCGTCGCGAGCGGAGCGTTCGTCTACGCGGGCATCTACGTGCAAGACTACCTGCGCCGCCCGGAGACATTTCTGCGGGCACTGGAAGCCTGTTCCCGACGCAGTCAGGGCTGGATGATCTTCGACCTCTCGTTCATGGATGATCTGAATCTCTGGCCGTCCCTCCAGAAAGCCTATCCCGACTCCGCCCCTGCCCCCCATACGCTGACCGACCTGCTCTCCGCCGCCCGCACCGGCCTCGACAGTTCCGAATAGCGCCTCCCTGCAAAAGCAGGAGGGAGAGACGCTGTCTTACACGAACCTACCAGGCGGAGACGGAATTCGCTTCCGTCTCCGCCGCTATCATTCATGCTATGAGAAGGAGAGACTGTTTTGGCTAAAACATATCGCGTGGGAATCGCCTGTATGTCCCATGACCATGTCTGGGGCGAACTGCACCACTGGAAAAAGCTGGACAATGTGGAGATCGTGGCGGCAGGCGACGATGAGCCGCATCTGCTGGAGGAGATCAAGGCGAAGTTCGGCGTCACGAAACTCTACCACTCCTGGCAGGAGATGATCGCGCAGGAAGAACTCGACATCGTGCAGGCGGCGGGCGGCAATAATGAGGGCGCGGACATCGTGGAAGCGGCGGCGGCGAAGGGCCTGCACGTTATCAGCGAGAAGCCGATGGCGGCGACGCTGGCGCAGGCGGAGCGCATGAAGGCTGCGGCGGAGAAGGCCGGAACCCTGCTGCTCATCAACTGGCCTTCGGCATGGGGAGCGGCATGGCAGGAGATCGAGCGTCGGGCGCTGGCAGGCGAGATCGGCGAACTGCGCTATACGCGCTATCGCAGCGCCCACAACGGCCCGGTGGCGATTGGCTGCGCCCCCAGTTTCGTGCGTGACCTGACGACCCCGGAGATCAACGGCGCGGGGGCGCTCATGGACTACTGCTGCTATGGGGCCAATCTGGCGGCGCGTCTGCTCGGCTTGCCGCAGTCCGTCACCGGAATGCGCGGCTGCTTTGGCACGGAGCCGAAATACGCGGCCTCGGACGACAATGCCCTGATTATGGCGAAGTATGCCCATGCGTTCGGCGTCTGCGAGGCCAGTTGGACCCAACCCGTCGGCTACGCGGGAACTAACCCGGTCGTCTACGGCAGCGAAGGCTCCCTTGGGATTCATCACGGCAAAGTCCTGATTCAGCGCCCCAGCAAACCGGAAGAGAGCGTAGACCCCACTCCAACTGTCTACCCGCACCGCAGCGGGCCGGAATATCTGCTGCATTGCCTGCAAACCGGAGTCGCCATCGAGGGCTTCTGCTCCCCCGCCACCAGCCGCGACGCGCAGGAGATTCTCGAAGCCGGTCTCCGCGCCGCCAACACCGGGCAGACCCAGACTCTGCCGCTTAGGTAGTCTGCCGTCGGCTGCACCGGTAAGCCTGGCAGTTTGGCCGGGGGTTGAAAACCCGCCCTGATTTTCCGGGGGTTTTTAACCTCCGGCGAACTTAAACCTTGGCCTGCTTTTTTGCATGGTATCCGCAGCGAAATTGGTACGTCTTGAGAAAGTGTAAGCGTGCAATCGTAAGGAGGACAACGACGGATGCGACTACGCGACACACTTTCGCCTGATCTGGTCGGAACAGCCCACGCGCCGCAGATTCCCTGGCGGTCCATCGGGGCAGTAGTGGGAATTATCGTACTGCTGATCGTTCTCAGTCAGACCTTTGTGGTAGTGCAGGCCGGGGAGCGGGTGGTGATCTTCAGCGACATCTCCGGGGTACAGCCATACCAACTCTCGGAAGGCTTCCATCTCAATCTCCCCTTTGTCTGGAGCATTACCCGCTACGACATCAAGACCCGTACCTACACCATGAGCGGCAGCAGCAGCGAATCGAACCGCTCTGCCGAGTCCAATCGGGACAGCGAACAGGTTCCTGACGACTCCCTCACTGCGCTCACCTCGGACGGTCTGCCCGTCTCCCTCGATCTCTCCATCCGCTTCCACATTGATCCCGATAACGTCTGGCGACTGCACAAAGTGATCGGGCCAGACTTCGTGGATCGAGTGGTGCGGCCACAGGCCCGTTCCATCGCCCGCATGACCTTCGCCGGATTTCCCGTGATAGATGTCTATTCCGGCAAGCGGCAGGCTATTGTGGACGGTATCTCGGCCCAACTACGGGAGAAGTTCCGGCAGAACTACCTGGTGCTGGATGAGGTGCTGCTGCGCGACATCCGGTTCCCACAGGAGTTTCAGGCGACTATCGAGCAGAAGCAGGTGGCACAGCAGGCTGTGCAGCAGATGGTCTACGAACTCCAAAGGGCCGAGTCGGAGAAGCAACAGAAGATAGTTCAGGCGCAGGGCGAGGCGGAGGCGATCCGCAAGACCGCCGACGCGCTCTCCAGGAACCCCGGCCTGATCCAGTACGAATATGTCCAACGGCTCTCGCCGGACATCAAGGTGGTGGTCACGGACGGCAAAGAGATCATCAATCTGGGCGATGTCCTGAATTCGCCTGCCGCAGAGACGCGGGGAGGGAGACAACGATGACACACTCGAAACGCACACTGCTGATTGTGGCGGGGATGCTGGTAATCGGTTTCTTCGTCTTCCGCCCCTATGTCGTGGTTCCGGCGGGCGAGAGGGTCGTCCTGTTCAGTCTGCGGCGCGGGGTCATTCCCACGCAGTTGAACGAAGGCTTCCACTTCATCACGCCCTTCGTAGACCGCCCGGAGTTCTACGACGCCCGCCAGCAGACCTACTCTATCAGCAAGACTTCGTGGGAGGGGGAGGTCAAAGGCGACGACAGCATCCGGTGCCTGACTGCCGACGGGCAGGAGGTCAGCGTGGAGCTTTCGGTTCGGTTCCACATAGACCCCAACAACGTCTGGCGACTGCACAAGGAGATCGGGAAGGACTATATCAGCAAGATCATCCGCCCCGAAATCCGCAGCCACACCCGCATCGCCATCGCGGAGTTTCCCGCCGACCGGGTCTACTCCGCCGAGCGGCAGACCATCCAGAACAACCTGGAGGCCCGACTACGCGAGAAACTGGCACACAATTATGTGCAGGTAGATGAGGTGCTGCTGCGGGCCATCTCCTTCTCCGACGCCTATCAGAACGCGATCATTCAGAAGCAGATCTCCCAGCAGAACGCGCAGCGAATGCAGTACGTTCTGGAGAAGGAGCAGCAGGAAAAACGGCGCAAGGTCATTCTGGCCGAGGGCGAAGCCGAGTCCATCCGCCTCAAAGGGCAGGCCATCGCCACCAACCCCAGGGTCGTCGCCTACCAGTACGTACAGAAGATCGCGCCCAACATCAAGACGATCCTCTCCAGCGGCAACGTCCCTCTGCCCACCGTCGGCACCGAAAAACCGTAATGGGAGCCTGGCGGGTGGCCGGAGGTTGAAAACTCCCGTCCACCTGCCGGGTACAAGAACGTACCCGCTTGGAAAAAGCGGTCGTCCTGCGGACGCAGGGTTCGGAGACTCCCGATTCTCCTGGTGACTGTGGAGTGGACGGGAGGTTGTCCGGGTACATAGGAATGTACCTGGTTCCTTTAAGCGGACGGCGAAAGGACGAACGGATCGGCGTAGATGTCCCGCATGGAGACTCCCGCGAGGAACACACGCTTTTTCGTGACCTTCACCATTTCTGGATGTCCGCACAGATAGACGATCGAGCCCTTCAACTCTTTACTATCCGTCAGAGCGACTTCCGCTGCGCGACCGCACCGAAATCCCTCCTGTGCCTCTGCCGAAACGCAGGGGACGTAGTGGAAATTGGAGTGAGCCGCCGCGAGCCGCCTCAGCTCGTCCACGAGATAGAGACCCCCCGGCTTTCGGCTGCCGTGATAGAGATGAATCGCGCCGAAGTGGTTCTGCCGGAGCGCATCGGTAACGATGCCGAAGAGCGGCGCAAGCCCGGAGCCGGTGCCGATCAGCAGCAGGTTTCGTTCCGCGGCACCCGGCGTATAAAAGCAGTTTCCATAGGGGCCAGCGACCTCAACGGTGTCTCCCGGTTGCAGCGCTTCGTGAATCCAGTTGCTCATCGCGCCATCGTGCAGGTGGCGGACGTGGAACTCGATGCCTCCCGCTTTGTCCGGCGGCGAGGCCAGTGAGTAGCTGCGGACGAGACCGTCCGGGCGAACAAGATGGGCAAACTGCCCGGCGTAGTAGTCGAATGGGTGGTGGCAGCGCAGAGACAGGCGCAGGGTGTCGGCGTTGAGCCGTTGCTTTGCCACGACCGTCGCCGGGGTTCTCGGCGCGACATCCTCCCCGGCCAGCGCAATCTCCATATCCTGCTGCGGTTTGCACAGACAGGCCAGGAAATAGCCCTGCACGGCGAGGGTCGGCTTCAGTCCTGCCTGCGCCGCGACCGGAGCGGCTCCGCTGACCGCCCGCATCAGGCAGGTCTGACAGACTCCACTACGACAGGAGGAGGGAATGGGAACGCCCTGTTTTGTCAGACTCTCCAGGACGGTTTCGTTCCCGGTACATTCGTAGGACTGTGCCTGAAAATGAAGAAGCGGCATTGCCTCACCTTTCGCAGCCTACAGGTTAAGAACGTCATCGTGGGTGCTGGCCGCAATCGCCATGACCTGTGCGATCAGTTCGGGCGGCGCGTTCAGTTCCTGAAGTGTTGCCTGTAGATGCCCTGCGACCGCGTTAAAATGATCGTTGTTCAGGCCGTGTGCAACGAGATGGGCGTGCGCGGCCCGCATTTCTTTGCCGGAATAGTGATTCGGCCCGCCGAACGCATACGTCAGAAACGCCTTCTGTGATGCTGCCTGTCGCTCCATGTCCACATCCTCAAAGAATGCGCTGATGCGGTCGTCCGCCAGTACTTTGCGATAGAAAATGTCTACTGCCGCATTGACCGCCGTCTCTCCACCCAACTGTTCGTATAAAGACATTCGGATCCTCCTGAAGACCTCCGGCAAACATACGGACTGTCCGCCAGATCGGTTGAATTGAAACTGGATAACTATGTCCAATTATAGTATACCGGAAAGGACAAGCGTTTGTCTCCCCTGAAGGACAAATTTTCGCAATTTCCTCGCCTGTTGGAAAACGCAGCGGTTTCAGTCCGTTTCCGGGGCTGTGGGTAGTGGGCCGAGGGGTATGCTGGAAGACGGTTCGCGCAGGAGTTCCGCTATCGTGGATTCGCGGAACGACTGTTCCAGCAGACAGAGGGCGTCGTCTATGCGGCGATGCAGAGGGCAGAGGTGCGTTCCATGTATGGCGAGGCCGAGGGGGCAGGTAGTAAGGCGGCGCAGCGGGTCCACCGCCTGAACCACATCGTAGACCGTGAGCGTCTCCGGGTCGCGGAGCAGGGAGAAGCCGCCGTGCAGGCCGCGCTGCGACTTCAGCAGACCCGCCCGTGTCAGCGCCTGGAGGACTTTCGAGAGGTAAGAAAGAGGGACGAGTGTTCGGTCGGCAATCTGCTGCGTTGTCTGTGATGCCGCCGCGCATCCGGCCAGATGCGCGACCGCACGCAGACCATACTCGGCTGTTTGGGAGATCATAGGGGTTTCCTCACCGGAGCCACGTTCATCTTAATCCCCACCATCGGCAAGTACGCCATCATGCAGCCAGCGGGTCTGTTCCGGGGTCAGGGAGACAGCCAGTGCGCCGAGGATTTCAGCGAGGTGGGCCGGGTTGGTGGTGCCGAAGAGTGGGAGGATGGGATAGGGCTGATGCAGCAGCCAGGCGACGGCGACCTGCGTGGGCGTACAGCCAAGCTGCGCGGCGAGAGCCTGGGCGCGTTCGCGACGGGCGTAGTTGACCGGGTTTTCGTTGGGGGCAGGGCTGTCGGCGGTGCGGGAGAAGTAGCCGTTGCCCGTCGAGGAGTAGGCGACGATGGGCAGTTGGGTCGCGGTATGCCAGGTTTCCTCTTCGGAGGTGATAGAGCGCATCGTCGGTTCCGGGGTCATTTTCCAGCCCGGCTCCGCCAGACTGCCCATGACGGACGAGGCCACGAAGCCATGCCAGCCGTTGCGCTCGGCGCAGGCGTTCGCCTCGGCCATGCGCTGCACCGACCAGTTGCTGGCCGCAAGCGCCCGCAGGCGTCCGCGCTCGATCTCCCGGTTCAGCGGGCCAAGAATCTCCTCAACCGTCATGCGCGGGTCGTCGCGGTGCAGGTAGTAGAGGTCAATCCGCTCCTCGCCGAGACGGGTCAGGCTCTCCTCAATGTCCGAATGCAGCACCTGCTCCGAAAGATAGCCGTCCGGGCGGCGGTAGTCTGGCCCCGCATCGGGATGTCCGCCCTTTGTCGCAATGATAACATTCTGCCGCACGCCGAGGCGGCGCAGACTGGCTCCGAGTTCGCGCTCGCTGGCTCCGTTCCCGTCCTTCTCCCAGAAGGCATAGCAGTGCGCCGTGTCGAAAAAGTTGCCGCCCACCTCCAGATAAGTCGCGATAAGCCGGTCGGTTGTCTCGCCCCGCACAGTCGTTCCGAATCCGCCCATGCCGAAGCAGAGCGTCGAGACCTCAATCTCCGTCGTCGGCAGCCGATGTCGCTTCATACTCTCCCCTGTTTCCCGTGTGCGTCTCTATTTGCGCCCGTTTCCGAACGTCTCCTCGGCGGCCCGCCGGAAAGCGCCGGAACTCTGGTCGCCGTTGCCGGGAAAGCCGGCGTGCTGCACCATCCAGATCGTGATGAGACCGCGATTGGTTTCTATGTTCATGTTGGTGGAGTAGGCGCCGCCGTGTCCGAAGTTGCCGCCTGCCGTAGACCAGCCGAGGCCGTATCCGTCCGGCAGCGCGTCTCCCGTCTGCTTGCTTGTCATCTGCTTGACCGCGTCCTCCGACAGGTAACGTTTGCCCTTGAACGTCCCGCCGTTCAGGATCATCTGGCAGAAGCGGGCAAGGTCACCGGCGGTGGAGAAGAGGCCGCCTGCGGGCATGGGCTGTCGGGTACGGTCGTCGAGCGGGTAGCGAAGCTGCGTGACGGTCGTCTCTTCGAGGTTGGTCTTGTCTGCGTTGGGGCGATAGGATTTCGCGAGGCGGGTCTGCTGGGCTTTGGAAGGCCAAAACGTCGTGTCTTTCATACCGAGCGGCTTGAAAAGGCGCGTGTCCAGAAACTGCGCGTAGGGTATGCCGCTCAGCACTTCGATAAGGCGTCCGGCCGTGTTGATGCCCGCGTTGGAGTAGGCGTACTTCGTGCCGGGTTCCGTCTGCAAGGGGGTCATGGCGTAGCTACGTACCCCTTCGCGCAGGGGCAGCGTGTCGAGCGTCGGCTGTTCCATCGCCGAGGAGAACGGCATTCCGCTGGTATGGCTCAGGATTTCGCGCACGGTAATGGGATGACGCGGTCGTTTGAGAACCATGTGGTCGTTGTCGTGTTCCGCCGACACCCAGAGGTTATTGAACTCCGGCAGGTATTTCGCCACCGGATCGTCCAGTTTCAGTTTGCCCTCGTCCACCAGCATCATCAGGGCCGTCGCCGTGATCGGTTTTGACTGCGAGGCGATCCAGAAGAGCGCGTCCGGCGTCATGGCCTTATGCGCCGCGACATCGGCGAATCCCACCGTTTCCAGGCTCAATACCCTGTCTTTATCCGCGATCAGCGTCACCGCTCCCGCCAGAGAATGGCTGTCCACAAAGGGCTGAAGCGCAGCGGTTATCTTCGAGGGAGCGGCTGGCCCTTCCGCCAGCGCAGGCACCGCCAGCAGCACTATCGCAGCGACGGCGGCGAGCAGAAGAGGAGTGCGTGTCAAAATGTCAGCATACATGGGTTTCTTGTCCTGAAGAGAGAGTAATGCACTCCCTGTTCGGCCTGAGACTGGTTTTCTCCTGCTCGTCTACAGGCGTTCTGTCGCTACATTGGAGATGAGCTTCACCCCAATCCTTCTCCCGGGCGGTCGCAAGCTCTTTTGGGAGAGGGGCAAGTGCGTGAGTCATGTTGGTGACTGAAAGGGGAGGGATAGATACGCCTGTCCCTCTTATGGGAACGAATACGTTAGGAAATTAGGAAGCCAGATCGCCCCCTTCTCTCAGGGAGCCTAAGCGACCGACCGGGAGAATGGGGTTGGGGGATGAGGTCACCTAAGAGTATCCTCTGAGAATGTTGGGATGCTGGCGGCCCCAATATTACGGCATCGGAGGGAGCGTAGGGACGCCTTTCTGGGGCTGTATCTGGCTGAAAAAGGTGGATTTCGAGCGGTCGTAGAGGAGTTTGCCGTTGACGAAGGTCTTCTCCACAAAACTGCGGTAGTCGAGGGGTTCTCCGGAGAGTATCACAATGTCCGCATCCTTGCCCGCTTCCAGACTGCCGAGGCGGGTTTCGAGACCGAGAATCTTCGCGGGGGTCAGGGTGATGGATTCGAAGGCAGCCTGCGAGTCCGCGCCGCCGCGCATGGCGAAGGCGGCTTCAAGGGGATAGTTCAGCAGGTCACGTCCGAGTTCGCCGCCGATGGCAAAACTGGCGTCGAGGGGCAGGACAGCGAAATGGACTCCCGCCTTTTGCAGGATGCCAGGAGCGTCGGGGTTCGCGCCGGAAGGAGCGTTCTTGCGATCGTCCGGTGCGGTGCGGCTGCGGGCCGTGATAATTACCATGACGTTCCGCTTCGCGATGTCGTCCGCGACGATCCAGGCTTCGGTGGCAGGCGTAATGACCTCCCGAATCCCGAACGCATCTACCAGGGACAGCGCCCAGCGAATATCCCCAACATCCGAGGCCGTGATGCGGAGCGCCCGCTCTTTGCGAATCAGCGGCAGAACGGCGTCGGCATCGGCGGGTTTGCGGGGTTCCGTGACCTTCTTACCCGCCTTCTTATCCGCCTCGTTCGCGTCGAGTTTCTGCTGATACTCCTTCGCCCGCCGGAACTGATCGCGCAGGCTCCAGCGTGCCGACATTCCGGTTGTGCCGCCGAAACGCCCGCGTCCACCGCCCCCGCCAAAGGTCGAGAGGACGGATTCCGCTGCCAGCATTCCGGTCGCGTCCCCTGCCGACATCTTGATGACTGCGTTGGAGCTATCCACACCGCCGCCACCTCCCCCGCCGCCGAAACCGGGGGGAATGCCTTGTCCTGGCACAAAGCCGGGCGTCCCGGACAGGTAGGCCGAGGTGACGCCGGAGGCCAGCGCGAGTTCAACTGCCAGCGCATACGGGTCGAGCGAGTCTTTGATCTTACTACCGGCGGCCAGATTGCCCAACTGCAACTGCGCGTTGGTCACGATAAAGCCCGGAGAGACCGCCATGCCCTTCGCGTCTATGATTTTTGCGCCCGCCGGAACCATCAGTTCCGGGCCGCCGATCTGATCTATCTTGCCGCCTTTAATAAGGATGGTGCCGTTGTGGATGACGCCCTTCGTCACTGTCCAGAGGTCGCCGCCGACAATGGCGGTGACTTCCAGTGGCGGCGCTTTTACGGGAACGTCCGTCTCCGGCGGGTCGGTCGTGTCGTCCTGCGCGTGGGCGGCGATCGGGCAGAGACCGGCCAGCGCGAAGCATAACAGAGCCGACAGCGTGACCGCTCCTGTCGTTTTTCGGGCCGCGTTGTTACTCTTCATAGACCGTCTTTCCTTCCAGAAGCACCGTGCGGATACGGGAGGTGGGCAGGAACGGATCGCCGTCCAGCAGAATCAGGTTGGCATCCCGCCCGGTCTCGATGCTGCCCAGGCGGTCCGACAGTCCGAGCATCTCCGCAGGCGCGAGCGTGATGCTTTTGAGAGCCGTGTCACGATCCAGCCCGCCCCGAATCAACTCCCCGACCTGAAAGCGCAGCGTCTGATAGCCTTCGGGCGAATCCGCCAGAGGCCGCAAGGCGACCTTCGCCCCGGCCTTCGCCAGAATCGCGGGCATATTGATTCGGTTCACGGTCAGCGGCTCCAGAGAGATCACGGCGAACATCACCACGGACGCTTTCTTGCCGCCGAGCAGCGCGGCGACGCGATTGTTCTCCCCGGTCGCGAGAATGTAGACCGGCTTGAGGGTATCGTAAGGCTGAAGCAGCGTCTGGAGCGAGACGACCGAAATGGGGTCGGGGCAGGTGATAAAAGTCGGAATGGTTCCCTGCAAAGCCCGCTGAATCGGTTCCCGTCGCGCTTCCAGAGACCCGGTGACCGGGGCGAATCCGCCCGTCGGACGGCCCTGCGCGGGCCGCTGTCGCTGACGCTGCGCGGCGGTGTCATCAGGCGTGGGATTGGGGGTGTCTGCCTGCGATTCCTGCGGGGGAGGAGGGCCGCCCCGGCCAGGAAATCTGCCCCCGCCCGGAACACCCGTTCCGGCGGGGCGCACCGGTCCGCCGTCGAAGGTCTGGCGAATCAGGTCTATGGTCTGCGTGTTGGGCGCGAAATTGACGCTGAGAGGACTGTTCGGCACGAGCGGCATCTTCTCTATGCTGTCGGACTGCGTCCGCACAATCGCGCCCTGTCCGGCAATGCCGCGCCCGCCGGGAATCAGGGCCAGCGTCGTGACCCCGTAACGGGCCAGACGCGCATAGTTCTCATCGAACGGATAGAGTTCATCCTGCACTTTGTAGTGCGGATTGGCGACGGCGCGGGCGGCTCCGATGGCAGGCGGCGCGGGCGAGAGGCCGATCTGCGAATAGGCTCCGACGATGCCGGGCATGACGGTATCGGCGATCAGGATTCGCGCTCCGGGCGGGATTTTCGCATCCGGCCCGACCGCCGTGATCTTGCCGTTGCGAATCACCACGATGCCGTCGTTGATGACGCCCTTGCTCACCGTCTCGATGTGCCGCGCCCGGATCGCGATCACCTCTTCCCCGAACGGGTCGGGGCGGGCCTGCGCGAGGGCAGGAAGCGCACAGACGGCGGAGAGCAGGAGGCCGCAGGCCGCGAGTTTCAGGTTAACGTGCATTGCTGAGAAAACTCTCCTCAAGGGTATCCCCCATACAGCCATCTTCGTCCCGCACTTCGGACTCGGCGCGGGTCGGGCCACCGGGAACCCCATGACGGCGCTGACCGTGCGTGTAGACCACCTTGCCGTTAATCAGCACCTTCGCAATCGGGGTGCGCGGGTCGAACAGGCTACCGCGCTTGATGATGAGATCGGCGTCTTTGCCTACTTCCAGGCTGCCTACCCGGTCGCCGATGCCGATGGAGCGGGCGGGGTTGATGGTGAGGGCGCGAAGGGCTAGGTCTTCGTCCATGCCCATGTGAACCGAGATCGTTCCCTGCACAAACAGGTCGTCGCCGGGAATGACCGGGCAGTCCGTGTTGAGCGAGAGCGTCTGCACTCCCGCCTTCGCATACTCCATCGGGAGGGAGTAGAAACGGCGGTCGTAGGTCTGGAGGGAGAAGTCGTAGATGCGCGGCCCGACGTTGCAGGGAATGTTGCGTTTTGCCGCCTCTTCCGCCGCCAACCGTCCGCCGAACTCCCCGTGCGAGATAATGACCGGCAGGCCCAGTTCGTCGTGGAACATCCGCATGGTCTCCATCACGTCCCGCGCTCCGGCGGTGTGGACGAAGACAGGCGTCTTATGTTCCATCACGCCCCGCATCTGCTCCAGGCCCAGCACCGTTTTGGGCGGCGCGATGGCGGCAGCCTTCGGCGCATCGGTGGAGGCGAGCTGAAGATGCGGGGTCTGCGCGGCGGCGGTTTTCGCTTTGTCATAAGCCTGCCACTGCGCGGTGTACTTCCGCGCCCGCTCGAACTGTTCGCGTAGCATCCACCACATTCCCATGCGGCTGAGGCCGAGGTCTCCCGCCCGGCGTTCGGGGTTGTACGCCTGTGCGATCTTGATGGCTCCGAGCTTGCGAATGATCAGGTCTTCCCGCTTCGCTCCGCCGAGTTTCCAGAGGACGCCGAAGCCGGAGTTGTTGCCGCCACTGCCGGGGATGGTCAGAATGGTGGTGATGCCGCTGGCAATCGAGTCCTTGACGAGCGACGACTCCGGGTCAATAAAGTCGCAGACGCGAAAGGCAGGATTGAGCGAGTGGACATAGTCGTGCAGGCCGGAGTCGTTGCCGATATGCGCGTGGAGGTCAATCTGCCCCGGCATGACGGTCA
Organism: Chthonomonadales bacterium; assembly: GCA_038231295.1. Taxonomy (GTDB): domain Bacteria; phylum Armatimonadota; class Chthonomonadetes; order Chthonomonadales; family Chthonomonadaceae; genus JANXLO01. The sequence continues at coordinate 16,854 of JBBRLP010000007.1, read as the reverse complement.
TCCCGGTGGCGTCCATCACCTCCGCGTCCGCTGGCAGTGTCACCTCGCCCTGCTTGCCGATGGCGACGATTTTGCCGTTCTGCACCACGATTACGCCGTTTTCAATCGTGCCGTTTGTCACGGTCAGGATGTGGCTGGCCTTGATGACGAGCGGTTTCGCGCTCTGCGCGGCGGCAGGCCGAACGGTCGTCAGGGCCAGCGCAGCGGCAATCGTGAGCAGGCCGGTCCGCAGAGTGGAGCGGAGCGGGAAGTTATTTTGCATCGTAGACCACCTTTCCGTTTACGAAGACTTTTTCTACCCGGCTCGTCAGATCGAGCGGGTCGCCATTGAGAATCACCAGGTCGGCATCCTTCCCGGCCTCGATGCTGCCGAGTCGGTCGTCCACATGGAGGACGCGGGCCGGGTTGAGCGTCAGGGCGCGAAGGGCCTCGGTCGGGTCGAGGCCGTTATGGACGGCAGAGGCGGCGTTGAGCCGCAGGAACTGGGTGCCGGAACTGCTGCTGGTCTGGAACAGCACTCTGACACCCGCCCGCGCCAGCAGGTCGGCGGAGTTGACGAGTTTGCCTTTGTCGCGCAGCGTCACCTCCGGGCCGAGCGCGACGGAGGCGTCCCGCTTGCGAATCTCTTCCACCACGCGAAAACTGTCCGGCGCATCCACGAGGGTCACCGGCACGTCGAACTCGTCGCGGAACAGCTTGAGGGCGTTCATGATTTCGTCGGCGCGGCCCACATGGATAAAAGCGGGAATATCGCCCCGAAACAGCGCGGCGAACGGCTCCATGTCGTCGTCTTTCGGCGTTTCGGCAGGCTCTTTGGGCAGGTCTTTGTTGCGAAGTTTCGCGTCGTCCCGGTCGCGTTCCCACTCTTTGAAATCGCGTTCGTACTGCGCCCGGCGCTGTGTGTAGCCCTTCGCCGCCGTGAGCAGATCGCGGAAGTTTCCTATCTGCGCCATGCGCGGCGTCCCGCCCTGCATATTGAAACAGAGCGCGGCGACTTCCCTGACGATACGCCCTTTGTTGGTCAGCAGATGGGCCGGGTCGTTGAGCGTTTTGAGCAGAACGGCCTGTCCGCTCGTGGGGCTGGCGGTGGGCGGGGCGAGCAGGACGGCGGTCACGCCTTCGCGCAGCGCGGCGGCAAACGCGGGGTCGTTCGGAGCCAGCGCGTTCAGCAGATGGGTGCGCCCGGAGGCCGGGCCGGTCTGCGCGGCTACCGGGTCGGTCGGCACAGGCTCGGCATCGGCATGGAGGCCCAGATAAGAGTGCGCGTCTATCATACCGGGCATGACGACGCTATGCGAAGCGTCTATAATCTGCGCGTCGGCAGGAATGGCGGCCTCCCGCTGCACCGCGACGATCTTGCCGTCCCGCAGCAGAATCACACCGTTCGTGATCTCGCCCTGCCCGACGGTCAGGATGCGTCCGGCGCGGATGGCGGTCAGTTTGCCGGACAGCGGCGCGGCGCGGTCGTAGACCACCTTGCCGTTCACCAGCGTGGACTCGACACGAGTGTAACTGCGGAGGGGGTCGCCGCTGAGAATAACGAGGTCGGCGTCCTTCCCGACTTCCAGGCTGCCGACGCGCCCACGGACGCCCAGCGCATCGGCGGCGTTCAGGGTGACGAGGCGCAGGGCCGCGTCCGGCGCGACGCCATAAGGCACCTGCGCGGCGGCGAGCAGCAACAGGTCGGTCAGGTCGCTGTCGTCCGAAGGCGCGAGCGCGACGGGTACTCCCGCTTTGAGCAGGGTCGCCACGTTCCGCAGGCTCGTCTTGCCGTTCACACCGGGGCGCTGATAGTCCTCCCCGATGCGATGGCCCGGACGGAGCGGCGAGGTGACGACAACAGGAATGTGCCGCTTCGCCAGTTCTGCAGCGAGCTGGTAGGCTTCGGTTCCGCCTTCCAGAATCAGTTTGAGACGGAACTGATCGGCGAACTCCAGCGCCCGCCGAATGTCCGGTGCGGTGTTGGCGGTGACGCGCAGGGGCAGACTGCCGTTCAGCACCGGGCCGAGCGCCCGCAGGCGGGGATCGTGCGCGGTCGGCAGCGGGTTGCGGTCTGCGGGAATAGGCGCGACATTGGCGGAGACGGGCGAAAGGCCCGGCTTCGCGCCGTTCGCGGTGCGCCGCGCCTCGGCGAACAGTTGACGCAGCAGCGCGAACTCCGCCGGGCGGACAGACGGCAACTGCCGCTGTGCGGGCAGGAGAGGGCTGTCGTCGGTCGGGGGCAGCGGCGGGCGGAATAGCGCGGGCGGGTTCTTGGCATAGGCCCCGAGCATCACGCGGACATCGGCGGAGGCGCGAAGATTGCGGGCCGCAGGCCCATCGCCTGCCAGCTTGACGACCGCACCCTGCCCGCTGACCAGACGCCGTGCGCCGGTGCTGAGGTACGCGGTGGTCAGGCCGCTCTCCAGCCAGCGGCGGCTGTCGGAGTAGTAGTCGTAGCCGTCGGCGGCGCGGACCTCCGGGGTCACCGTCTCCTCGGGGTCGGAGCGTTCGGCGAGGCTGCTGTTCGCGGCGATCAGGCCGGGAATGACGGTGCGTGTGCGGGCGTCCATCACCTTCGCATCAGCGGGGATTTTGACATCCTTGCCGAGGGCGATGATCTTGCCGTTCCGCAGTAGAATCACGCCATCCACAATCGCCGGGCCGCTCGCCGTGAGGATGCGCCCCGCACGAATCGCAACCAGGCCGCTCTGCGCCTGCGCCGCGCCGACGGCGAGAACGGAGAGCAAGGCCGCGACCGTTACGGGCTTAACGACACGGCAGGCCGAAAGTCTACGGCGCATCCGGGGCCTCCTTGCCGGTCAGGAGTTTCGAGAGGCGGGTGTCGGTTTTGCGGTCGTAGACCTGTTTGCCTTCGATGACGACGCGGTCTACCCAGGTCTTGGAGTCGAGCGGGTCGCCGGTGAGTAGCAGGATATTGGCGTCCTTCCCCACTTCCAGACTGCCGACGCGATCCGCCACACCCAGGATTTCGGCGGGGGAAAGGGTGATGGCGCGGAGCGCGTCGGAGCGCGAAATGCCGTAGCTGACGGCGGTCGCGGCCTGATACCAGTAGGAGCGCGTCCCAAAGGCTCCGGGCTGTGCCTGCAATGCGAACTTCACGCCTGCCCGCTGGAAATAGGTTGGAATGACGTGCCGAATCTCTTTGCCGGTATCCGGTTCGGTCTCCCAGAGAACCATCTGCGGGTCGAGAACGACGGACAGGCCCTTCTTCGCGATCAGCGGCGCGGACTTGTAGCAGTCCGGCCCTAGCACCAGCACGCTCTTCAGTTTGTGGGTGTCCAGGAAGGCCAGAGCGCGAGTCACGTCGGAATCGGTGGGGCAGTAGAGGTAGGCGGTGAGTTTGCCTGCCACCAGATCGCGCATCGCCTGCTGACGCGGGTCGTACTCCTCTTCCGGTTCGCCCTTCTTTTTCTGGTCGGCGCGACGTTCCGCCAACTGCTCGGCGTAGGTCTGAAAGTCGTCGAAAGCGCGGCGAAGTTCCTGAATCTGCGTCATGCGGTTGCGGCCTGCGGTGGGGAGCAGGGAGAGTTTCATGCCGCTTGGACGCTTGACCAGCATCGTTTCGATGATACTGCCGACCGGCTTGACCAGGATGCCGGTTCCGCCGATGACCGTGCCATTGCCGGGAAGGACGTGAATCGTGGTGATGCCGTCGCGCAGGGCGTCCTCGAACGCCACGTTCACCGGGTCTACGCCGTCGGCGGTGTTGACGAACGGCACGACGGGAACGTTTTCGTTGGGCGCGTCCATGCCGCGTGAACCGTGCGCCTCCACCAGACCGGGCATGACAACGGCGGCTTCCAGGATGGTCGCGCCGTCCGGTATCGGCAGATTCGCCCCGATAGCCGCAATCTTGCCATCCCGGACGAGAATGATGCCGTTGATTATCTCCGGGCCGGAGACAGGCAGGATTTTGGCGGCGCGTATCGCCAGAATCCCGCTCTGTTGGGCAAAAGCGGAACTGCTGAGGGCGAGCGCGAACCCGGCAAGTAGCAGTCGGGCGGCAAGGAGAACTCTATTCGGCACGGTAGACCACCTGTCCATTTACAAATACTTTTTCGATGTGTGTCGTCAGTTCCAGCGGGTCGCCGCTGAGAAGCAGCAGATCGGCGTCTTTCCCGACTTCCAGGCTGCCCACGCGTTCGGCCACGCCGGAGATTGTCGCGGCGTTCAGAGTCAGGGCGCGGAGCGCGGCTTCGGGCGAGAGGCCGTGCTTGACCGCGAGAGATGCCCATTGCAGCAGAGGAGCGGGATCATTGCTGTTGGAGCCGAACGCGATGAGTACGCCTTTCGCCTCCAGAAGCCCGGCGGTGTTGAAGATCGGGCTGGAGCCGTCCGGCCCCTCCGTCTGCGGGTCGGCGGAGGGAGTCAGCACCACCTGCACTTTGTGTTCGGCCAGCAGGTCGGCGCATTTGTAGGCTTCGCTGCCCTCGTCCAGCACCAGATGCGGGATTTTGAACTCGTCCGCGATGGTGACGGCGGCGCGGATGTCGTTCTCGATATGGGCGCTGACATGAAGCGGCAGGCTGCCGTTGCGGACACTGGTCAGCATGGGCGATTTCGCGGCCTCGTCCAGCGCCTTCCGCAGTTCCCAGACCGCCGCCATGCGCGAGTTCGGGCGGCGCAGATAGATACTGCCGAGCGTGTTGGCTCCGGCCCGAAAAAATCCGCCGTTGCCGTTCGCGGTATCGTTACCGAGCGCGGCGCGTATTCCCGCGACGTTTTTGAGCAGCATCTGCGCCGGGGTCTTGCCCGCCATCTTGACCACGCCGCACTGTCCGCCCACGACATTGGCGGAATCGGGCGTCAGGCAGGCGGTCGTCACCCCATAGGAGAGCGCGTGCGTGAAGTCGCCACTGCGCGGGGCCAACTGGCCCAGAATGTTGATCTGCGGCGTGACTTCGGACGCCTGTTCGTTCAGCGTGTCGCGCAGTCCGAAGTGCGCGTTCGCGTCTACGATACCGGGCATGATCGTTTTGCCGCCCGCGTCCACGACCTGCGTTCCTGCCGGGATCGCGACGTTCGCCCCGATTGCGCGTATCTTGCCGTTCTCGATGAGGATGGTGCCGTTCTCAATCGCCACGCCGCTGACGGGCAGAAGCCGGGCGTTGCGAATAGCAAGCCGCTGCGCCGCCGCCGAGAGCGGCAACAGCAGGGCGAACAGGAGCACCACGCCGAAAAGAAGGAGGCAATGTGCGGTAGTGGCAAGGGGTTGACACCCCTCGCTACGCGGCTTCGCCGGATCGTCCTTCGGACGGCAAGGGGTTGCGTGCGATGAGTGGCCCTCACAGCCTGAACGTTTCCGAAGGAAACTGGGCCGAAGGTCACATAGCGGGGACTTCAGTCCGTCGCGTTCCCGTCCGTCGCGACTTACCTGTCTGCGTAAGGTGAGTTTACAATTCATCGTGGGCCTGCCTTGAAGACGATTTTACCAGTGGAGACAACAGTCTCAACACGACTGGTCAGGTCGAGTGGGTCGCCGCTGAAAGTAATCAGGTCGGCTTGCTTCCCGACGGTGAGACTGCCAACGCGATCTCCAATGCCCATCATCTCGGCGGGCGAAAGCGTCAGGGCGCGGAGGGCGTCCGCCGGACTGAGGCCGTACTTGACGGCAAGGGCGGCGGAGAGGCGCAGACCTGCCGGGGAGGAGAGCGGCGCATCGGAGCAGAAGGCGAGTTTGACGCCAGCCTTCGCCAGTTTTGCGGCGTTGGCGAGCATCCGGTCGGTATCGCTGTAGCGCAGGGGGCCGAGAATGACGGGCAGATTGCGCCTGCGAATCTCGTCCGCGACCTCGAAGCCTTCCGCAGCGTGGAGCAGTCCGCCCTTCCACCGGTACTCATCGAAGAGGCGCAGGGCGTTCTCGACATCGTCGCTGGTGGGCGCGTGAATGAAGACAGGCCGCTCGCCGTGCAGCAGGGGCATCAGGGCGCGAACGCGCTCGTCCAGCGAAGTCGGGAAGTCGGCGAGCAGATTGGTCTGCGTGACGCTGCTGACCGCCTGCCCCCGTTTCGCGCTGTCGAACGCCTGCCGCACCAGAGCCAGCAGACCGGAACGAGAGGTCGGGTTGCGCTGGGCATTGGCGGCGGTCAGGGAGATTTTCTGTGCGGCATAGTCGCGCAGCAACAGGGCGCTCTCTCCGAGGTGGAAGAGACTGGCCTGGCCCGCCAGCGCGTTGCCGTTGCCCGGCATAAGGCAGAAGGTCGTGACGCCTGCGCGTGTGGCGGCGCGAAGCGAAGGGGCTGCCGGGTCAAAGCCGTCGCGAATTCGCAGGTCGGGCGTAATGGCGTCCGCCGTCTCCTCCGTCTCGTACAGCACGCCGTAGTGGGCGTGCGCGTCCACCATTCCCGGCATCGCCGCCTTTGTCAGCACGACCTGCGTGCCGGACGGTATCGGTATATCCGGGCCGACGGCGACGATAATGCCGTCCCGAATCAAGACCACACCGTTTTTAATGGACGCACCGGAGACGGGGTAGAGTATTTCGGCGCGAACAGCAAGGCTCGTGCCTCCCTGCGCGGCGCGGCTCGATTCCGCGCCTGCCAGCGCTCCGGCGATCAGCAGGCCGCAGAAGGCGCGGCGAGAGAGTGGAGAGGAGGTCTGTGCTGGTTTTTGTGTCACGTTGGGGCTGCTCATTTCGCGGTATAGACCTCGCTGCCGTTGACGAAGACTCTGCGTACCTGCGCCGCCGGGCTGAAGGGTTCGCCGGAAAGCACGACGATATCTGCGTCTTTTCCGGCCTGAATACTGCCCACGCGGTCGGCGACGCCCAGCGTCTCCGCCGCGCCCAGAGTGATGGCCTTTAATGCCTGTGCTGGCGTCAGGCCGTACCCGATGGCAAGCGCGGCATTCTCTCGCAGGAATCGCGAGGCGAGACCGCTGCGGCTGTTTGTGGAGAGAGCGAGCGGGACGCCCGCTCTGGCGAGCAGGGCCACCGTCTCCGGAGTCGCATGGATGGTTTCGAGGCGGGGAGCGCCATCCGGCAGCATCGGCCCCCAGACAACGGCGGCGTGGTGACGGGCGATCTCCCCGGCCAGTCCCGCGCTCTCGGTGGCGGATTCGAGAATGAGGCGCAGTTTGAACTCATCGGCAAGGCGTAGTGCGTTCAAAATATCGTCGGGACGGTGAGCCTCAATGCGGACGGGGATCTCCCGACGCAGTGCGGTGACCAGCACCTCCTGCGCCGGAACCGAACGCGGCTTCACGGGCTTTTGCGGGACAGCGGCAGCAGGAGGGCCACCCGCAGGAGGCGCAGTCCCCACAGGCGGCGCACCGGTCGTTGCTTTGGGCGGGGTCTGCTTCTGCTGCTTCTCATAAGCCTGCAAGTCCGCCTCGTAACGGGTGAAGGCTTTCTGGTACTGTTCGGCCCCCCGGAACAGGCCGCGCAGGGCTTCGTAGCTGTTCAGGCGTTCCAGAGAGGTCGAGCGTCCGTTCGCGGAGAGACCGAGGGTCAGGTTCAGTGCGGCGCGGGTCTTGAGCGGTTCCGCCCACATCTCACCACTGCCTGCGGTCGGGCTGTGCAGTTTCACGACCGCCCCGACGCCTCCCACACTGCCCCGATTGCCGGGCGAGAAGTAGAGGGTGGTCACACCCTGCGCCAGTATTTTTCCCGCTTCCTTATCGAACAGGTCAGCGGCGTCCAGCACATCCTGATCTGGTGCGCCTGCACCGGCCAGGTTTGTGTCGGTCAGGAAGAGCGCGGAGCGGGCTTCGACAAGGCCGGGAATCAGCACGGCCCCGCGCAGGTCCACACGGCGGGCATCGGCGGGGATGGTAACGTTCGCGCCAACCGCTTTAATCCGACCGTCTACGATCAGAACCGTTGCGTGTTCGAGAGGCGGGCCGGAAACCGGATAGACTTTCGCGCCTGTCAGCGCCAGAGGAGACTGCTGTGCGTGGGCGACGGAGCCAATGAAAAGAGTGAGAACGAGGAGCAGGGCAGAGAGTCGCGTCATAATGGAGAGGGCTGAACGCCAGTCGTAACCGACCTTTCGGGAAGAATAATGTGCTTATTCGACATTGATCGGCACAATCCCTTGATAGACGACGCCCCTCCCCTGGCATTTCACCTTTTTTTGTCCCGTCGCTTTTCGCAGGATATAGTTTTCGCAGGAGACAGCGCTGTCTATGGCGAAGAGACTGCCACTCTGCTTCCGGCAATGCCGTTCAGGAACAGAAGTGAACCACTACGTAAGGGAGAACCATGCAGGCAACATTGACGCTGGACACGCAGTTTCATGTCGGGGAGATAGACCCGCGTATCTTCAGCGGATTTCTGGAGCATCTGGGCCGGGCCGTCTACGAAGGCGTCTACGATCCCGGCAATCCGCTCTCCGACAGCAACGGGTTCCGCACCGACGTTCTCGACGCGCTACGGAAGATGCGGATGCCCCTCATGCGTTACCCTGGCGGCAACTTCGTCAGCAACTACGACTGGACGGATGGCATCGGTCCTCGCGACCAGCGTCCGCGTCGCCCGGAGTTCGCCTGGAAGAGCATCGAACCCAACACGTTTGGCACGGACGAGTTCATGCTCTGGTGCCAGGACGCGCAGACGGCCCCGATGATAGCGGTCAACCTGGGTACACGCGGCCCGGCGGAGGCCGGGGCGCTGCTGGAGTACTGCAATCTCCCGACAGGAACCTACTGGGCCGACCGCCGCGCCGCGAACGGGCATCCCGCGCCGTATGGCGTCAAGACCTGGTGTCTGGGCAACGAGATGGACGGCCCCTGGCAGGCGGGCCATGTTCCCGCTGAAGAGTATGCGCTGCGAGCCGACCAGACGGCGAAACTGATGCGCGGCCTGGACAACAGCATCGAACTCGTGGCCTGCGGCTCCTCCGGGCGCAGCCTGGCGACCTACCTCAACTACGACCGCGTCACGCTGGAGTACTGCTGGAACGATATTCACTACGTCTCCGCGCACCGCTATAGCAGCAACGACCGGGGCGATACGGACTGGTTCCTGGCTGAGGGGGTTGAGATCGAGCGGATCATCGAAGACTACGCCGGGCTGTTTGACTATGTGCGCGGCCTCAAACGCTCCAACAAACGCGTCTATCTCTCCTTCGACGAGTGGAACGTCTGGTACAAAGCGCGGAACGGCAACGGCGAGTGGAAAGAGGCCCCTGCGCTCATCGAGGAGGTCTACAATCTCGAAGATGCGCTGGTGGTCGCGCAGTACCTGAACGCCTTCATTCGCCGCGCCGATGTCGTCAAGATCGCCTGCATCGCGCAGATCGTCAACGTCATCGCGCCACTGCTCACGAAGCAAGACGGCCTGCTGGTGCAGAGTACCTACTACCCGTTCCAGATGATGGCGGAGCATACACGCGGCAAATCGCTGCGGACGGTTCTGGATTCTCCGCTCTACAGGGCAGGCGAACGGGGCGAGACGCCAATGCTCGATGTCTCCGCCAGCCTTGCCGAAGACGGTTCGCTCGCGGTCTTCGTCGTCAACCGCAGTCAGACCGATGCCGTCACCCTCGACATTCATCTGACGGACGTTCGGGCAAGCGCCGTCAACGGCGTAGACATCCTGAGCGGCACCGACCCGAAAGCCGCCAACACCTGGGAGCAACCCGACCTTCTGACGCCAAAACCTGGCAGCGCCTCTCTGACCGAATCCGGCGGCCTCTCCCTCACCATTCCCGCCCTCGGCTTCGCCTGCCTTCGCGCCGCCACCACACCGCGTTAAAGGCATACAGGAAAGAAATGGAGCGGGAAGGAAGCGTTCCAGCTACTGCGGGAACATTTCCCTGCCCTTCTTACGACATATAGGCAGTCACAACTCCGATGCGTTCTCGTATTCGGAAAGTGTGCATGAACCGGGGGGCTTGATGCCCTTCGAATAAGGAGTTTACAATGAAACGAAACGGAATAGTTGCTTCTCTGCTGGCCGCCGCGATCTGTGCGGTCGGCATGGCAGCGCCCATAACAGCCAAGGCCCAGAGTTCTAGCGATAACGCTTCCAAGCATCGTCAGAAGACTAAGAACGACTGGCGCAACATCGCTATCGGCTCCGGTGCCGTGACTGCGTATGGCCTTATTAAGCACAACAAAACGGCCACCATCGTAGGAGCCGCCGGTACGCTCTATTCGCTCAACCGCTATGAGCATGACCGCAAGAGCCAGAGCAAGATAGACCATGACCGCGCCAACTCCTATGGCCGCACTTCGTATATGCAGAACGGTCATCGGTATGTGCGGAAAACGGTCACCCGCAACGGCCAAAAATACTATACCTACGTGCGTGGCTAATGGTGGGTTGACGCGCCATGACGGCCGTCTCCGCAGAAACTGTGCAGCAGACATCCCGACAGGCAGGAGAACCCTCTCCTGCCTGTCGAATGTTAGAGAAGAGGCAAACAAGCAAGGCGACCCTGGCAGCGTTCTCACCGCAGAGGCCGCGCCGGTACGCCGTAATGCCTGCTCGAAGGGAGACGTCTGTTGCTGCACATTCCCCACAAAAAAGCCGAGAACGCGCCTCAGCCCACCGACCGTGACCTGGATCCGCCGGAGCCACGCTGGCCTGCCATAGTTGCGGTCGTTGGCGTCGGCGGGCTAAATCTGGCCCTTCCTGCGTCCCTCTCCGTCGGTCCGCGCTGGCTGCTGTTGGCGGTCGTGATTGTCCTGCTGATTCCAGTCTACATCTCCCACAAGATGGGAAATCACAAGATCAACCATATCCTGGGGCATCTGGTGGCCGGGATCATGACCGCTTCCCTCGTCTATTCGCTCGCGATGCTCATCTATGCGCTGCCGAGCCACAAAGAAGCCCCGGTGGATATGCTCCGCTCTGCCGCCTCCCTCTGGATAACCAACGTGCTGGTCTTCGCCTCGTGGTACTGGCGTCTCGACGCAGGCGGACCAAACGTGCGCGACCTGCGCGGTGTCCACTGTTCCGGCGCGTTTCTCTTTCCTCAGATGACCATTGACCCTGCTCACGCCGAAGAGGGGGCCGGAGCCATCTGGTCTCCACAGTTCATAGACTATCTCTTCCTGGCCTTCAACACCAGCACGGCCCTCTCCCCGACCGATACCGCCGTCCTCTCCCGCTGGGCCAAAGTGCTGATCATGGCGCAGGCGAGCATCTCCCTTACCATCATCGTCATCCTGGCAGGCCGTGCCGTCAATATCCTGTAGGCGTCTTCTAAAACTGTACCCTTACCGGTTCGAACTGACAACGCAGACGGCAAAGGAGCAGCCAATGAGTACACAGAAGCCACAAAAGCGATTGGTGGGCTGGAGGCAATACGTAGGAACCATTGGAGCGATAGTTTTCGGTCGGTCTTTTGCTTTCGCCTTTCGGTGGGGTGGATTGGTATGCTTCGGCTTCTCGGTATTCACATTTATGTTGAGTATCGGTAACTCCGACATCAACGCCAAACCTATCACAGGGAACAGGCTTTATCCCTTGATGATGGGAAGCCTCTACCTGGGGCTATTCCTAGGAGCGATGGGGATAGCGAACACACTGTTCAAGAAAGTGGAAGCGATTGAGCCAGTCGAACTTCTCACAAAGCATAACGCGAAAGACCTTCCAGAAATCGAGACATTGGTTCGTGGCTCTGCTAACCCACCAACCAACCAAACTGAACTCCTCCGTCCCGCAGGACACGGAGCAGAGACGCCACCAGAACAACTCCTGAGAGCCGCGCAGGAGAACAGACAGGATAGTTGAGGAAAGCGCAGGCGAGCATCTCCCTCACCATCATCGTTATCCTGGCAGGCCATGCCGTCAACATCCTGTAGGGTTCATGGCCGGGGAGGCGAAGGAGTCAGCCAGAGGGTTTCGTAGGTTTTCCAGTCCTTCGCAGACGTTGTGTAGTCGGCGAAGGGCGCGATGCCGGCAAAAACAGAAGGGTCAGCGGTTGGCTCCGCAAGCCCTTCTCGCACCCCGTGCAGCGCCATCGTCAGGTTCTCCGCATGAGGGTTATGCGAGGGCAGTCCCGTGCCATAGGTAGGCACTCCCAACAGTACACGGCACTTCGGATTGCCCTGTCCTACAGCCTGTGTCACATGAACCGCCTGCTGCCGCACCAGCCAGACATACGAGCGCGGCGTGTAGAACCCACTGTCGTAGCACATCACGGCAATCTGGTCACAGGTCGCCGCAACCTGAGTGAAATAGGCATCGCTCCAGCCGCTCAGACGCAGCGCAGCGGGCATCCACATCGGCGTGGCGGCAGAGAGCAGTTTTCCCGGCGGCAACGCCACTTGCGTCTCTCGCATCAGCGCCAGGAAACCCGTGTTGCCATCGGGACACGGTTCCACATCCCACTGCACCCCATCGAAACCGCAGTCGCGAACCAGCCAGAGCGCCTCCGCAATCATCGCCTGTCGTTTCCTCCCATTCGTCAGAGATGCTACTTGCTCAGACGGGGCTTCCGAGACATAGGCCCAGGCAATTACCTTCACGTCAGGGCAGTCTCGATGCAGCCCGTCTGTCAGCGCTTTCGCCTGAGCCGCATAGCGAAACGCCAGTCTGCCGTCCCTGCCGATAGAGCGCACATGGAAGAAGGCATACCGTATCTGATGCGTACGGAACTGCTGCGCGAGCAGCCATCTCTCTGCGTCGGGATGCTGTCCGAAGTACCAGGTGTACCGCAGCCAGAGACCGTTTTCACCCCGATTGAAACTACGTCCGCCCGGAGCCGCGCCATAGGGATATGCCCGGTAGTCTAGCGTGAAGCAGACGCCGAGCAGCAGAAGCAGCCCAACCGTACTCTTGAGAATGCGGCGGCGCAAGGTTCGTCTCTCCGGTTTTTCCATAGAACTACTTTCGTGAGTTCCCTCTCGAATCCTGCGCGGGAAGCGAAAAGGCGAGGAGGAAAAAACCTGTCCGTCTGTCGAATAGTGCGGCAACATTCCGAGAGAGTTTGCTTTGGGAAGGAGCGTTGCCGTATGCTGGCGCGAGTACAGTCGAGTGCGGTGCTGGGCATTGACGCCTATCTGGTCACGGTGGAGGTGGATGTCAGCAACGGGATACCGATGATGTCCATTGTCGGGCTGCCGGACGCGGCAGTCAACGAGAGCCGCGAGCGGGTGCGGGCGGCTATCAAGAATTCCGGCTTCCTTTTTCCTTACGACAAAAGGGTCACCGTCAACCTCGCGCCAGCGGATGTGCGGAAGGCGGGGCCGAGCTTTGATCTGCCGATAGCGATTGGGCTGCTGGTGGCGACGGGGCAGCTTTCGGGGGAGAACCTGGACGGTACGCTACTGATCGGGGAGCTTTCTCTGGACGGGAGTGTGCGGGCGGTGAACGGGGCGCTGCCGGTGGCGATTGGCGCACGGGAACGCGGGCAGACGCGCCTCTATCTGCCGACCGGTAACGCACGGGAGGCCGCCATTGTGGAAGGCGTGGATGTCTTCCCGGTCGCGACTCTGGCGGAGGTGACGCGGGCGCTGGCCCTGCCGGAAACCCTCGATCCGATGCCCCACGACCTCTCCCTGCTTGCGGCTAATTCCGGGCAGTATCGCCACGATTTCGCGGATGTCAAAGGCCATGCGACGGTGAAGCGGGCGCTGGAAGTCGCGGCGGCGGGAGGCCACAATGTCATTCTGATCGGGCCACCGGGCAGCGGCAAGACCATGATGGCAAGGCGTCTGCCCTCTATTTTGCCTCCTCTCAGTGTAGATGAGGCGCTGGAGGCGACGAAACTCTACAGTGTGGCGGGAATGCTGACCTCGGACTCCGCTCTGGTGGCGGCCCGTCCGTTCCGGTCGCCGCACCACACGGTCTCGACCGCCGCGCTGGTCGGGGGCGGGGCCGTCCCGCGCCCCGGCGAGGTGAGCCTGTCGCATCACGGCGTCCTGTTCCTCGACGAACTGCCGGAGTTCAACCGGGATGCCCTGGAGGTGTTGCGCCAGCCGCTCGAAGATGGCGTCGTCAGCGTCTCCCGCGTCAGTGCGTCCTATGTGTATCCGGCCGATTTTTGTCTTGTGGCGGCGATGAATCCCTGTCCGTGCGGCTACTACGGGGACGTTTATAGACAATGCTCGTGCAACAACACGCAGGTGCAGAAATACCAGAAGCGCATCTCTGGCCCGCTGCTCGACCGCATTGACCTGCATATCGAAGTGCCGCGCCTCTCCGAAGCCGAACTGTTGCAGTCGGCGCAGGGAGAGAGTTCCGCCACCATTCGCGAACGGGTCTGCCGCGCCCGAGCGCGTCAGGCCGAGCGCTTCGCCCGTCCACTCCCCCTTCCCGATCCTCCTACCGACCCCGACACCCCGCCGCATCCCATTGATCAGATCGCCGCCAACGCGCCGAAGTCCGGGCGTTCGGTCTACTGCAACGCGCAGATGGGGCCGCAGGAGATACGCGCCTGGTGCGCTCCCTCCGATCCGGTGAAGGCGCTGCTCCGTGCCGCTATTCAGCAGCTCAGCCTCTCCGCCCGTGCCTACGACCGCCTGCTCAAAGTCGCCCGCACCATCGCCGACCTCGGCGGACAGGACGACATCCAGGTCGCCCATGTCGCCGAAGCCATTCAATATCGCTCCCTCGACCGCAAGTTCTGGGGAATGTGAAGGTGAATCGTCACGATGAAACTATTGATCTCAATGCGCTCCAGAACCATGATCGGCCAGGTCTTACCCAAAATATGGGCGGTTTCCTTTCCGAATGTGCCGCTGTCTGTTTAGATTATAATGGACACGTCTTTCCTGTGGTTCTCAGATTGACAGGCTCGCATACCACACAATGGCGTTTAGCCGGTCCGGTTGTAACGAAGCAGATGCGACGTGCGTATGGAGATTTGCAGGAAGCGACCGAATATGGAGCGAGTGGGCTAGCTCTGCTGATCGTGGAGAGTTGTGAAGGTTTGACGATACTTTCCCGTTCTCCTAAAGATGGCGGAGGATTCGACTATTATCTCACCCCGGTGGGATTTGCCCCCAATTCCATGGAGGAGAACTTTCTTGGTGTGGCAACTGCCTGGCTAGAGGTCTCTGGAATACTCGGAGGGACGGCCGAGGAGATGCAGTATCGCATGAATGCCAGGATACGTCGTTTAGAACAAGCGGCAAGAGAGTTTTCAAAAGCCAGGACACTCCCCGCATGGATCGTGGTCGTCGAATTCAGTGTTCCTGGCGTCAGGATGGAGAACTATGAGCCAAGCCCATGAATTACATAGCAAAGCCATGTCTCTGTTAGATGAGGCAACCGTTGCCAGGCTGCGTGGAGACCTTGAGACTGCATCGCATCTGAAGCAGGAAGCCTTCACATGCGAAAAAGAAGCGGCAGAACTATTAGCAGATCGCCTTGACCTGGAACCGACCCGTTCTATTCTCTATAAGGGCGCAGCAGTTTTGGCCTTAGAATGTGGATACCGTAAGGAAGCGGAACAGCTAGCCCTTAGTGGGTTGCAAGGCAATCCCTACCCTCCCGTTTCAGAACAACTCCAAAGTATTCTCACCAAGGCTACCGATTATCCTCTGAAACCGATGACGTCATTGAAAACGGCTTCCTGAGCAGTTCTCGGTAACGGAGAAAGAACTCGATGTGAAGAATGTGAACTTCTTCACGGAGGGCATTCTTATGAACGGTCGAGAGACCCCTACGCTTGAACAACTGTGGCGTATCGAGGTTTTCGGGGCGCTGAACGCCCGACAAGGCGACCGGGTCATTTCGCGCTACCACTAACCGCAAGGTTTAACGTTCATGCTGCTCTATTCAAATGTTGCAGGTTTTCCACCTTCAACGAACGTAACAATGCGCTATCGCGCTGCCTCATCCGTTATCACTATTACGAGACAGGATAAGACCATAGATTTCGTCAAGAAACAGCGATGGACGGAGGCCGATATTGCCGCATTGCCTGATGGTGAACACGACTACTTTGACCGCAAGAGTGGTCGAATGCTCTCAGACCCCAACTTTGAGAAGGATATGGCAAAAGCTCTCTGTGCTTTTGCAAATTCGGGAGGCGGGTATTTCATTCTTGGTGTTGAGGATGATGGGACGTTCGACGGTGTTCCGCTAACAGCGCCTACTCCAAAAGGTAAAAGCCGTCAGAGTACACGGGAGTGTCTATTCGTTCCGGATGGAGGAGAGGACTGCCATGACAGCAACAACCACATACCGCGATCAGGTTCTCACCGAACTGGATGCCGTTCCCGATGAGTATCTTCCTTTCGTTCTTCAAGTGATGCGCTCCTTTCGAGAGAGCATTACTCTTAAGCCTGCCGCTGCAAGTTTTCGCGAGGGTTGGCAGGAAGCGCAGCAGGGCAATACCTATGAGGTAGCGACGCTGTGGGATGACATTGATGCCGAATGAGGAGTTTGCCCAGCCTGTTCAAGTTGAGTACACGCCTGAATTCAAACGGAACTTACGCCATCTGGCAAAAAAGTATAGACATATCAAGGCAGATGTTCAGCCTCTGTTGGACGCATTGGGGCAAGGACAGACTCCGGGCGATCAAGTTCCTGGCGTTGTATACGAGGTGTATAAAGTTCGGATACAGAATTCGGACAGCGGTAAGGGCAAGAGTGGTGGTTACCGCATCCTCTACCAGCGTACCGCAGAAGGTGTTATCCTTCTGATTACGATCTACTCGAAGACCGAACAGGAAGATATTGCGACCCATGAAATCCGCCAGATTCTGCTGGGCTATGAGAGCCGCATAGAAGAGAACAGCGCTACAGATGTGGAAGCAATGCCTTCAGAACCTAGGACCGAATGATGACCGATTAATTTCGCGACCCCACACCAGGTAGGACTACATTATCCGGTGAAAACGTGTTTGCCTCCCTCTTGAAGTCGAGACCCTTCTGCAACCGCTAATTTGGACTTGCGACCACGTTTCTTTTTCGGCACAAAAGGCGGCGGAGCGAACCGATATGAGAGAAGT
>JBBRLP010000006.1:0-79853 GCA_038231295.1 Chthonomonadales bacterium | reverse complement strand
TGCAGGCGGTCACGGAGCCGCACGTTCTTTTCGGTTTTGTAGCGACGGACGAGTTCGGCGCGTTGGTCGTCCGTCAAGGTGAGCAGGCGTTTCATGCCTACTATTTTACACCATGAATAAGTCAACCGCCGTTAGTATAACATATACTTCGTAATAGTAGTTGAGTAATCACTGCTGTCTGGCCTTCGTTTAGGAGAAAACGTCAATACATCGTTACCTGCGAATCCTCATCCTACTGCCTTTGCTCACCTCCTGTAACCCTGTTGTATTCGATAAGGAATCGGGATGGACTGGGCTGCATGACGCTGTGCGTCATGGTACGATGACATCAGTACTGCATCTCATCAAGACAGGTTCCGACGTCAATGCCCGCAATAGTTCCGGCAACACCCCTTTGCACTTCGCTGCCTCCGACGGCAAGTCTGATATGGTCGCTGTCCTCCTCAAAGCTGGCGCAAATCCCAACATAAAAGGTTTTGAGGGCGAAACAGCACTTATGATGGCAGTTCCTCAAGGCAATACGAAGTCGATACGCCTATTATTGCAGTACAAAGCAGACGTGAACCTCCATTCAGATAGCGGAGCCAGCGCCCTAACAATAGCAACCGGGAACAAAGACATAGTTACACTGCTGAAAAAAGCAGGTGCAAAATAGTAAGGATTCGTTTATGCTACTCAACGACGCTGTATCCGTAATTTCCACGTTGTAACAAGCGGGCGTCCAGCCGTCTATAGCCCTAGAGACTTGGCTTCGTCCCAGAGGGCGTCCATTTCGGTGAGAGACATGTCGGTGAGAAGGCGCTTCTGCTCGGCGGCGCGGCGTTCGATATGGCGGAAACGGGCGGAGAAACGCGCCAGCATCTTCCGCAGCGCCTCTTCCGGGTCTAGCTTCTGCCAGCGGGCTACCTGTACCAGCGTAAAGAGCAGATCGCCCAACTCCGCGCAAACCTTGTCCGGGTTCATCGGGTCGGCGGCGAGTTCCGCTTTCAGTTCCGCCGTCTCCTCGTCCAGTTTTGCCAGCACGTCTGGGAACTGCCCCCACTCAAACCCTACCTTGACGACGCGCTTACTGACCTCCATCGCCTGCATCAGCGCGGGCAGACCGCCGGGAATGCCGTCCAGTAGCGAGTCACGCCGTCGCGCCTCCTGCCCGGCCTTCTCCTGCTTCTTGATGCGCTCCCAGTTGCGTAAGACCTCGTCCGAATCCGCCACGTTCACCGTCCCGAAGACGTGGGGATGTCGCCGTACCAGCTTTTCGACGATCTGCGCGGACACATCGTCTATGCTGAAGACGCCCGTCTCCGCAGCCAACTGCGCGTGGAAGACCACCTGAAGCAGCACATCGCCCAGCTCTTCGCAGAGTAGGTCGGAATCGTCGGCGTCAATCGCCTCCACGACCTCATACGTCTCTTCGATGAAGTAGCGGCGCAGAGAACGGTGATCCTGTTCGCGGTCCCAGGGACAGCCGTCGGGAGCGCGAAGGCGGGCCATCAGGCCGACCAGTTCGGCAAAACCGGGCCGACGCAGAGCCGGAAGCAGGGGCGGCACATAGACAGAGGTAAGGTGATCTACGGTCTCGCGGTCGAGGCGAAAGAGAGGAACGCGCAGGACGCTCTCCTGCCCGACCACCCCCGCCGCCCGCAGGAGGACAACCTCCCAATCGTCCGGGTAGTCACGCATGAGGGCGAGTTTGGCCTGCGAAGCCGAAGCGCGGTCGTGGACATGGAAGAGCAGAAGCCCCTGCGAGACATCAGGCCGCCCGCCGACCATACTGCCGTCCTGGTCTACCTGATCGCGTTCGTGCAGGGTCAGGGCGTCGCGCACGGCGACGCCCGCCCCGACGCCAAGCGCGACGCCTGCCGCTGCCAGGGAGGCTTCGATGAAACTGCCGGACGTAACAAGCCGCGTCGGAATCCCTTCCAGCGCGGCTTGAATCTGTATTTGTCGAACCGTCTCCTCGGCGACCAGTGGATGCCCCGGCACCGCATAAGCGACCGGAACGCCCTCATTTCGCGCCGCTGTCATGACAACATCGGCAATCTCTGTATAGAGCGTATCGAAGTCGGAGGCCGCATCGTAGAGCGCATCGAACGTCTCGAACGCCAGCCCCCAATCCCGCAGCGTCTCCACCACCGGATGCCGGGCCGTGCGGAGCCAGAGGCGGCCTGTGCCTGCCTGCTGCTGTGCGGAAGCCTCGCGGAGCGCTCGTTCTGCGCCCCGCGAGAGCATCTCCGGGTCTCCCGGCCCCAGCCCGATAAGCGTCAGCATCAGGACGCTCCCACTACATCTTGCCGCCTGGTGCGGGAGCCGTCGAACCGGTAGGCGGCACTGCTCCCCCGGAGGGCGCAGGAGCCATTCCGCCGGACGTGGATGGAGGCGCCGCTCCGCCCGGTGCGGTGGCGCCGGGACTCATGCTGCCGCCCGGATTCGGGGCCTGCGCGGGAACGGGAGCCGTGGCCTGCGGAATGACGAACTGATCACGCAGAGGCTTGTAGCGGTCAACATTGATCTGAATGCTGTCCTTCGATTTCAGAATGAAATCGTTGGTCTCTTTCTCGGCGTGTTGCGCCCATTGCGGAAACTTCTTCGCCAGCGCGAAACGCTCCAGCAGCGGACGAATCTCCTCCATGTTCAGATCGCGGTCTTTCTGCTTGTCCACCAACTGCGCGACGACGTAGACGGTCTGCCCGCCCTGTCCCTGAAGCGGGATCGGCTGTTTGACGAAATCGGTCGGACGCAGCGGGTCCAGCGCGTCTTTCAGCACAGGCGGGGCCTGATCCGCAGGAATCACCGCGTCTTTGCCGACGGTTGCCAGAACCTGCGGCGGCAGGCCGCCGATGATGGCCGCCTTCTTGAAATCCCCCGACCGCTTCAGTTCGTCCAGAGCCTGCTGCGCTTTGATCGGATCGGAGAGCGGCAGAACGCGCACGGTATAGGTTCCCTTGACCTTGAGCAGCGCCTTCTGGTCGTCGTAGGCAGCCTGAACATCTTTCGGGTCCGGCTTGGCATTGTCCGTGCCGATGGCGAAGGAGGCCATCTCGAACCGATACTGCCGGACGAGGTCTTCCATTGTGACTTTGCCCGTGTGCAGATCGGAGACGAGGGCGGGATTGATGCGCTGCAGGGCCGTGATGTAGCGATTCACCTGATCGTCCGTGATGGTGATGCCCTTCGACTTGGCAAGCTGCTGAAGCAGACTGTCTTTCATCATATTGACAAGTGTCAGTCCGCCCGCATCCAGTCCGGCCTGGGGGGTGATGTTGTTGACGCGCAGAGCGCGACTGGTGAAGTCATCTTCATTGATGGTCTCGCTGTTGACGCGGGCGACGACCTTGCGGCCCTGGCAGCCCGGCAGCGTCAGCAGAACGACGGCGAGGACACCGAGGGCCGGACGCGCCGACCGGCGGAATGCGTGAATATAGTTCAATTCGAATGCAGTCTCCTTTGGTAAGCCTTCTGTTGGCCTTACTATTGTCGCAAGCAGGACAAAATCCCTGCCTGTTCGTGTGTTTCTTGGACAAGAACCCTTTCTGATACGCAAAAACCGCCCTGCGAAGTGTCCAAATCGTAACTTCATTTTCCGAATTACTCGCTATCGTTTTCATTCGGCGAAGGCTTGGCTGTCTGTGGACTGTCGGGAGAAACCGTTTCTTCATCCGCCCGTATCGGCCTTCCGTCCGTGACGACATCAGCGGGGACGGGAGGCGGTGGTGGCGTGTCGGCTTCGAGCGGCGGCATTTGGGCTAGTTCCGCAATGCCGAAATAGTGCAGAAAATCCGCTGTCGTGACATACTGCATGGGACGGCCCAGCGTGGCCCTGCGCCCCGCTTCGGTGATAAGCCGCCGCTCAATCAGCGTCTTCAGGACGCCGCCTACCGAGACACCGCGCACCGCTTCCATCTCCGGGGCCGTGATAGGCTGCCGATAGGCGATGATCGCCAGTGTCTCCAGTGCGGCCCGCGAGAGTTTGCTGCCGCCGCGAGTCAGCAGACGTGCGATCACCTCCGCATATTCGGGCCGGGTGGCAAGCTGCCAGCCTCCGGCGATACGCAGCAACTGCAGACCGCTGCCGCGCTCTGCCAGGCTTACCTGGAGGCTGCGAAGCGCCGCCTCGGCCTCCGCCTCCTCACACTGGAGGGCGCGGGCAAGATCGGCCAGGGGAACCGGCTCCCCGGCGATAAACAGCAGACACTCCAGCGCGGCTTCCGTCATACCGGTTGCGCCTCCTGTAGTTCGGGGATCAGCGTCACCTGAATCGCTCCCAGCATTTTGGTCTGTTCTGCCCGTACCCGCAGCATTCGCAGCAGTTCCAGCAGGGCCAGAAACGTCAGCACGATGTCGTAGCGCGGGCAGGGCAGCGTAAACAGCGCCTCAAAGGGAACGCCTTCCGGCCCTACTGCCGTCAGGCGGCGCAGTATCTCCGCCATCTTCATTCGCAGGCTGAGGCGACGGCGCGGCGTGACGGAGGTCACCGGCTTGTCCTCCACACCCGCCTCGGAGAGCAGCCGATGCAGTGCCTGATACAACTGGTCTACGTGCGCTTCTCCGGCAGGCACCGGCAGAATATAGTCGTCCGCGTTCTCCAGCGCCCCCCGAAAGAAAAGCTGGCGGCGCATCTCCTCCCAGGCCCGCAGCATCTCGACCGTTCCCTGATACGCCTGATACTCCCGCAGGCGGGCGACAAGTTCGGCGCGGGGGTCGTCCTCCTCACTCTCCTCTCCGGCAGAGGCCGGGGCCTGCGGCAGCAGCATTCGCGATTTGATCTCGATCAGCGTCGCCGCAATGACCACATACTCTCCCGCAATCGTGAGGTCAAGCGCCTCCCACATCTCCATATAGGCGAGATACTGCTGGGTAATCTCCGCGATGGGAATATCGGAGATTTCTACCTCATGGGCGCGGATGAGATGCAGCAGCAGGTCGAGCGGCCCCTCGAAATTGGGAATGTGGAACATAGGTACGGATGCCGGAAGCGGTCGCACCGCCGGGGATTCAGGAGGGTCGGGGGTGAGGGCGTTCATTATGGTTGTAATAATACACTTGTGGCGTTGTGAAAGTCAACCGTGATAAGGTGACAAACAGCCCGTCCGAGGCGTAAAACGGGAGAGAAGACCGTTGCTGTCTTTTTAAAGCAGAAAGGAGAGCGCCTGTGCCGCGACTGCTGCTGGTTGACGATGACCGCTTTTTGCTGCGGGCCGTGGAGAAACTGTTGATTCAGGAAGGCTATTTCTGTCAGACGGCAGGAACGGCGGAAGAGGCCCGTCGGCACCTGACAGGCAGTCCTTTCGACATGCTTATTCTGGATGTCAACCTGCCGGATCAGGACGGCTTTACGCTCTGCCGACAGATACGCTCCCGGCACTATATGCCTATTCTCATCCTGACCGCCCGCGAAGAGAGCGCTGACAAGGTGATCGGGCTGGAGGTGGGAGGCGACGACTATCTCACCAAGCCCTTCGCACCGCGTGAACTGGTGGCGCGGGTGCGGGCGCATCTGCGCCGCGCCACCGAGTATAGCCTGACGGGAGGCAAACCGGATCGTATCGCCGTGGGGGGCCTGGTGGTGGACTCGGATAGTCGGGATGCCTTCCGCAACGGGCAGAGGGTTCACCTGACGGAGCGTGAGTTCGAACTGCTGCATCTGTTGGCGCGGCATCGGGAGAAGGCTCTTGCCAGCGATTGGATTTTCGAGAACATCTGGGGATTCGACGCCGAAATGGGGGTCAAAACTCTGGCTGTCTATGTGCGCCGTCTGCGGCTGAAAATCGAGGACGATCCCGACAAACCCCGCCTCCTGCTGACGGTCCGAGGGTTCGGGTACAAACTCACGCCCGGGGATGGCGAGGCAGAAATGTTCGTCCCGGAAAGCAAATGAGTACGGAGTGTAAGATTGAGAGGATATTGTAACCTTGCGTTCATCTTTCTGTAATATGGCGTTAACCTTTTTGGCGTAAAACAAACAGGGGAAGATTTTCGGGAACATATTTCAGCACAGTGACGTCACTCTGTCACCTCTGTGTTACCTTGTGCCTCTGAGATAACCCCGGAGATTTTTTCAACCCGTGTAGCCTGTCTGAAAGGAGAATCGCATGATGCTTTCTCGTAAAAAGGTTGGCCTGACGGCAGCATTCCTGGGAATCATGACTGTTCCCGGTTTTATGCTCCTGAAGGCGCGTGGTTCTGACCACGCAGACACTCCCGCCATCGCTGCCGCTCCCGGTACCGACCTCACTGATGTTTACATCTTTCCCAGCCCCACCGATTCGACCAAAGTCGTGCTCGTGATGAATGTCCATCCGCTCATTGCTTCGGGCGTGACCAACACCGTTTTTGACCCGGATGTTCTCTACCAGTTCAAAATCGCCAACATCGGCGACCCGAAACTGCCGGTCGAAAACCTCGTCCTTCAGGCGAAGTTCACCGGAACAGGAACCAACCAGACCGTGCAGATCGCCGGTCCCATCAAACCCTCCATGACCGGAACAAAATCCGTCTTTGAGACCCCGGACAGTGTTACCGGAACCATCAACACCGTTTTCACCACGTCCACCGGTATCAAAGTGTTCGCGGGTACTCGCGAAGACCCGTTCTTCTTCGACCTCGAACAGTTCTTCAATATTCTCCCGGATCGCGGGACCACCCTGCCTACGCCCCTCGGGCGGACGGCACCCGCCAACCCCAATCAACCGCAGACCACGACCTTCAACCCGCCCGGCACCGCCGTAGACGCGCTAAAGGGTTTCAACCTGCTGACGATTGTGCTGGAGATGCCCCGAACTCTGCTCACGCAGGGCGGCGACGGCAGCGGCAAAATCCGGTTGTGGTGTACGACCAGCAAGTAACTGGCGAGAAGGAGAAGAGAAGATGAACATACGAAACGTGATTCTGGGTGGCTCCCTCGCCTGTCTGGCTGGCCTGGTCGCCCTCACCGGGTGCGGCGGGGATAGCGGCAGCAGTCAAAAGGTCTACACGCAGGTAGATCGCCTGGCCCGGCCTGCCGTCAACGAGGTGCTGGCGACCGTCGCCAACAACCGCCACGCCGTCAACGATCAAGCAACCCCGTCGCAGGACGGGCAGTCGGGCTTCTTGAAGGATGACATTCAGGGCTTTATGACAGGCGTCGCGGGCCGCTCGCAGGCGACGACGGATGTCGTCAAAGCGGTGCTGGTGCCCGATGTCCTGGCGGCAGACCTTAGCCAGAGCGGGAACGCCGCCTATCTGGGAGTCGAAACCGGCGGATTTACCGGCGGTAAGTTCGGCGGGCGCAAACTGACGGACGATGTCGTAGACCTCGACCTCGGTGTTATCTTCGGCAATACGGTCTCTGCCCTCGGCCTCGCGCCGGACGATGGGAAAGAGATCGCGACGCTGACGACGGACAATGTCAGCTATACCACCGCGCCGAAGCACTTCCAGGACGGTGTCGTCAGCCCCGCTGTCTTCCCATACCTCGGCCCCGCGCAGTAGTCAGTCCGTATCGGTCGGCTGCTCTCTGACGGAAACGGAGGGCAGCCCATTTGAACTCCTCGCTGCATAGGGGAAGCAAAGGGTGTCAACCCTTTGCTCCTTCGGTCGTGTACGTATGAGTCGAACCAAGAGGCGATGATGAGACGTGCGTTGGTTTTTCTTCCGGTTATCTTTCTTCTGGCGGTAGGCTGCAAGGCTCCTCACGTTCCGGCTGCTGCCGCTGTGCCGTTGACGCAGATGCGTCCTCCTTACGATCCCACCCTGCTTCCGAAGACCCTCGCGTTTCACGAGTCGCGGCTGAAAGAGAATCCGCGCAGTGCGCTGAATCTAAACTTTCTCGCCGCCGACTACAATCAACTTTGCCGACAGACTGGCGACATCGCGGATACGCTGCGGGCCGAGCAGTTCGCACGGCGTTCGCTCCAGATTCGCACGGCGCACAATGTCTCCGCCTACCATCACCTCGCCCTCAGCCTTTTTACCCAGCATCGTTTTCAGGAGTCGCTTAATATCGCGCAGTTTGTCGCGGCGCAGACTCCGGACGACATACAGGCGGCCTATCTGGTCGCGGAGAACCAGACCGAACTGGGGGATTACGCGGCGGCGGAAAAAACGATGCAGGGCAGCCAGGCGCATCTGGACGACCCGTTCGGAATGGCGCTACGGGCGCGTCTGCTGGAAGTGAACGGGCAGCCGGAGGGGGCGCTGGCGCAGATGGAGCGGGCGCGGGACGCGGCGGCGAAGAACTTCGATATTCCCCGCGACAGTCTGGCCTGGTTTGTGATGCGGGTAGGGGATTTGCAGGCGGCGCAGGGTCAGGCCGGAAAAGCGGAGACAAGTTACCGCACCGCCCTGGAACTGTTCCCGAACGATCAGCGCACACTGACGGGGCTGGCGCGTCTCTCTGCCGGACGTGGAGACTGGAAGGCGACGCTGGACTGGGGACAGAAGGCCGCGAATGTCGTGCCGACTCCTGAAGTGATCGCGCTGCTTGGAGATGCTTATCGGGCGCTCAACCGACCGAAAGAGGCGGAGGAGCAGTACCGGCTTATCGCCGCGATGAGCCGACTGGCAAAGGCGCAGGGAGTCGTCTACGACCGTCAGCGGGCGCTCTTCCTCGCCGACCATGATCGTGACCTCGACGAAGCCCTGAAACTGGCCCGCAAAGAGCTGAAAGCCCGTCACGACATCTACGCTTACGATACGCTGGCCTGGGTCTGCCTAAAGAAGGGACTCCTCCCGGAGGCGCAGCAGGCGATAGATACCGCGCTCGCGCACAATACCCAGGACGCGAAACTGCTCTATCATGCCGGGATGATTGCGGCGAAACGCGGCGACAAAGCGCAGGCGAAAACCTATCTGGCTCGCGCTCTGGCCCGCAATCCCTACTTCCTGCCCTTTGCGCCACAGCAGGCCCGCGCCACGCTGATCGCCTGCGGAGGCTGAACCGAATCCGATGCTCACTCCTCCTCAACGGCCCCCCTTCCGATTTCTGCGTTGCCCGTGCCTGTGGCTGTCTGTTGTTCTGATGACCCTTCTCGGCTCGGCGCTTCCCGCAGCGGCGCATCCGATGGGCAACTTCTCGATCAATCACTACGCCCGGTTCGAGGCACACGCTGCGGAACTGCACCTGCGCTATATCCTCGACTTCGCCGAAATTCCGACCGTTACCGAACGGGATGCCATGCACGCCGATGAGACGGGCAAGGCGCTTCCTGCCAACCGGGCGGAGTACCTGAGTACGAAATCCGCCGAACTGCTCCACGGCCTTTCCCTCACTGTCAATGGCAGCCCCGCGCCTCTCAAGATTCAGGCCACCAATCTCGTGTTTCAGCCCGGTTCCGGCGGTCTGCCGATTCTGCGCGTGATTCTGGACGGTGTGGTGTCTCTGCCGCTGACCGCGCCTCCGGCAGGCTGGCAGATCGTCTACCGGGATACCAACTATGCCGAGCGCACCGGCTGGAAAGAGATTGTGGCGCAGGCGGGAAGGGATGCCTCCCTGCGTACCTCCTCGGTTCCTATGTTAGACCAGAGTCAGGAACTCACCCGCTATCCCACCGATCTCAGCATCGTCCCGCCCCGCGTCACCGAAGCGACTTTCACGGTAGGAAAACCGGGGGAAGGCGGCGGGGTGCCGGCGGCAATGGGCAGTGGGCAGGCGGGGAAGCGCGAACCGGGAGCGTCAGGGGGGAGTACGCCGCGGGACGCTTTCACACAGGCGATCACAACGCAGAAGCTGACGGCGGGGATTGTGCTGGTGTCGCTGGGGCTGTCGTTCCTGTTCGGGGCGTTCCATGCGCTGTCACCGGGGCATGGCAAGACGATGGTAGCGGCCTATCTGGTAGGAACACGCGGGACGGCAAAACACGCGCTTTTTCTGGGCCTTGTTGTGACCCTGACGCATACGATTGGCGTGTTTATGCTGGGCTTCGTCACGCTGTTCGCCGCCCGGTATATCGTCCCGGAACGGCTCTATCCGATATTGAGCGCGTTGTCCGGCCTCGGAATCATCGTCATTGGTCTGGGGATGCTCTGGACTCGGCTGGCCTCGGCGCGACGAATCCATGCCGCCTCGGAAGACCTGTATGCCGAAGACGATGAGCGCGAGTCCTTCTTTGCCTCAGAAGAGGCTCCGTCCGCTCCGACAGAGGGGAACGACTCGGAGCCTCTCTCCTTCAAAACCCTGTTGGTTCTCGGCATTACCGGCGGCGCTTTGCCCTGTCCTTCGGCCCTGGTGGTAATGCTGAGCGCGATTGCCCTGCATCGCGTGGCGTTTGGAATGGCGATGATCGTCGCGTTCAGCCTCGGCCTTGCCACAATCCTCACTGCAATCGGCATCCTGGTCATTCGCGCCCGGGGTTTCCTGGAGCGTCTGCCCCTCACGGGACGCCTGACCACGCGCCTGCCCGTCCTCAGCGCCATCCTCGTGACTCTCATTGGTGTCGTCCTGCTGGTGCGCTCTTTCAGCGGCTCCTTTTAGGCCGTTCCGGGGTTTTCAATCCCCGGCTGCCTCCTGGAAGGTCAGGCTGGCGGAGTTGATGCAGTAGCGCAGACCGGTAGGCTTCGGGCCGTCCTCGAAGACGTGGCCGAGGTGTCCGCCGCAGCGCCGACAGACGACCTCGGTGCGCTCCATGCCGTGACTGGTATCCGTCCGTGCTTCGACGTTGCCGCTTGCCAGAGCGTCGTAGAAACTGGGCCAGCCGCAGCCGGAATCGAACTTCGTATCGGAGCGGAACAGTTCCAGCCCGCAGCCCGCGCACGTATAGGTGCCGTCCTCTTTCAGATTCCAGTATTTGCCGGTAAAGGGATGCTCTGTTCCCTGCTGTCGCAGCACACGATACTGCTCCGGCGTCAGGTGTTCCCGCCACTCCGCATCGCTCTTGCTGATTTTCTCGTCGCTCATTGCTTCTTGCCCTCCCATATACGTTGCATCCGCATCCTTGCAAACGCATAGCGCATCACCGAAGTTCCCGTACTCCAGCAGGAACCGGACGCAGGCGGACAGGGGCGCTATTTCGGCTCGGCAGCCGGTTTGGACGCTTCTCCGGCAGGCTTATTTGCCGGGGCTTCGGAATGGACACCGACTTTTTCGACAGGCGCGACCTTTTGCAGATAACCGTTCAGGAAGAGAACCAGACCGACCACGCCCGCGAGCATACTGACATACCAGACTGCCCGGCGCTTGGTCAGGGCGGCGATGGCGGAGAGGGCGATGGCGACCTGCGTACAGGTGACGCAGAGAGCGAAGATTTCATGGTGCTTCAGCAAGACTTCGGCCTCTCCTGCCTGTTCGTCTCGCTTCTTTTCGAACTCCTTGGCGTCGTCCATCGCCTTCTGTTTGCGGTCGTCGTAGTGGGCGGCTTCCTTTTCCCATACCGCGCCCGCATTGGGCGCATGACCGGGCAGTGCCATCAGGATCGCGACGGTATGTTTGGCGGAGTTACTCTTGATTCCCGCAGACTGGTAATAATTCCATTGATCAGAGGCTTTCGCCTGTGCGAGGATGGATTCATTCTTGGAGATGAGCGATTCGTTGGCGAGTTTGCCCGCCTGCAGCGCAGAGACAGCGGCAATGACGGCGAGAAACGCCGTTGTCAGGGAGATGTAGCGAATCCAGGCGGTGTCTTTCGCTTCTTTCGCCCGCTCCTCCCGCTCTTCGCGCAGTTCGTCTATGGTCTCCTGAAGGTCTTTGGTTTCAATTTCAATCTCTTCGGGCATCTGTCTATCTCCTCATCGGGTCGGTACTCGGCCTGGTCTTCGCGAGTACATTCTGCACGACGGCTTCGTAAACCTGCGAATGCTTCGCGAAAAGTCTGTTTGTGCCAGCGGTTTCGGTGTTAAGGAGAAGACGGTTTTGGTGTGGAATTGGCCCTTGACAAGAAGTAAACGAACGTTTATAATCTCTGTAAGTAAAGTCTTATTCCTGCCCGCTTCATAAGACCTATTTTCTTTTTTCTCGGGCAGATATGTCCCTTTCTGGCGGCAAGCGGCCTACGCTCTTTAGCGCTGCTCGTCCGCTCCTGGCGGCATCCAATGACCGAAGAAAGCGGTGAAAACCCATGCCTGTAGACCCCAAACAGCTTTGCCATATCCCTCTGTTCGCAGGGCTGACTACCGATCAGTTGGCTTTTGTGGCGAGTCATGCCCGTTCCCGCTCCTACAAGGCGGAAGAGGCCATTGTTCATCAGGAAGATTCCGGCGAGACCCTCTACGTCATTATCAGCGGCATCGTCAAGATTTCTATGATCGGCTCCGACGGCAATGAGGTCTTCCTGGCGGTGCTGGCTGCCGGGGAGAACTTCGGTGAACTGAGCCTGATCGACTCGCAGTTCCGCTCCGCCGACGTTATCACGCAGGAGGAGACGACGCTCGTCTCGATTGACCGTGCCACCTTCAACCAGCTTATCGCTACGGTTCCCACCTTCTCGATGAACCTGCTGCGGATTCTGGCCTTCCGCACCCGCCGCGCCAACGTGCGTATCCACGCCCATTGTACGCTGGATGTGTTCGGTCTGGTAGCCCGGCAGTTGCTGGAGTTCGCGGAACTCTACGGCATGATTCAGGCGGACAACAGCATCACGATCCCCATCCGCCTGACTCAGGGCGACATCGCCGATCTGGTCGGGGCGTCTCGTGAGCGTGTCAATCAGGTCATGCGCCACTATCGGGAAAAGAAGATGATAACCGTCGACTCCAAGACCTTCCGCATCACCGTCCTGAAACCCGCCGAACTGCACAAACGGCTGCAATAACTGTTTTCCTCAAGGAGTTGGAATGCATTCGGTGATAGACCTGCGAAGCGATACCGTGACCCGCCCCTCGCCTGCCATGCGTCAGGCAATGGCGGAGGCGGAAGTCGGGGATGATGTGTATGAGGACGACCCGACGGTCAACGCGCTTCAGGAGCGGGCCGCGCTGCTGCTTGGCAAGGCGGCGGGGCTGTTTGTTCCCTCCGGCACGATGGGCAACGCGCTCGCCCTGATGACCCACACGCGCCCCGGCGACGAGGTCCTGATGGATACCGACGCGCACTCCATGCTCTACGAAGTCGGTCTGCCCGCCACGCTGGCGCACGTCCTGACACGGCAATTTCGCAGCCGGGGCGGCGTCCCGGACGTGGCGGAGATCGCCGGGTCTATCCATGCCAGCGACCTGCACACCTCCGGCACCTCTCTGGTCATTCTTGAGAACACCCACAATCGGGCAGGCGGCACGGTCATTCCGCTGGAAGTTCATCGGGCGGTCCGGGAACTCGCACGCTCGCGTAGGCTTGCGGTACACATTGACGGCGCACGACTGTTCAATGCGGTTGTGGCCTCCGGGGTTGCCGCCTCCGAGTTCGCCGCCTGCGCCGACAGCGTGACGTTCTGTCTGTCGAAAGGACTGGGCTGTCCTGTCGGTTCCGTTCTGTGCGGCTCCGAAGCCTTCATCGAACGGGCACGGCGATTTCGCAAGATGCTCGGCGGCGGTATGCGTCAGGCGGGCATCCTGGCGGCGGCGGGACTCTACGCACTCGACCACAACATCGCCCGCCTCGCGGACGACCATCGCCATGCCCGCCGCCTCGCGGAAGGTCTGGCCGACGCTCCCGGCACCACGCTGGAAACGACACACATTCCTACCAACATGGTCTACTTTCGCACAAACGTCCCCGCCGCACATTTCGCCGAACGACTGGCCTCCCACGACATCCTCTGCGGCGCTCCCGCCAATATCTACGGCGCGCCGTCCGCAGGTGGGCCGCTCTCGTATTCCGCTCCCGTTCCCAATCGTATCCGCCTTGTGACCCACCTCGACATCCACTCGGATGATATCGAGCGCACCATCTCAGTTATCCGCGCCACCGGAGAGGCTCTGAACGCATAGGCGCTTCCCTGCGTAGAACAGCGTATGATCTGGCTATTCGGGTTCGGGCTGATTGCGGGCGGGCTGGCTGTCTGGACAGTGGTTTCGGCGCGGCGGGCGGAAGAGGCGTTCCCGCCGACGGGCGAGTTCGTCACGGTAGACGGCACACGCCTGCACTATCTGCGGCGTGGCAGCGGCCCACCTCTGGTACTGTTGCATGGCAGTGATGGTTCGCTGCTGGATTTCGCCGATACCGTAGTGGATTCATTGGCGCGGGACTACGAGGTTTTCGCGTTCGACCGGCCGGGACACGGTTACAGCGAGGGGCCATACCGGGCTGTCGCGACCCCACAGGTGCAGCTTCGGCTCCTGCATGAGGCGCTCTGTCGGCTCGGGGTGGAGAAGCCCGTTCTGGTCGGTCACTCCTGGAGCGGTCTGCTTCTGATGCTCTATGCGCTGGAATACCCGGAGGAGGTTGCCGGTCTCGTTCTGCTCGCGCCCTGGGTCTATGCGCCTGCCTCGCCTCCGTCTCCCCTGCTGTATACGCCCCGGATTCCTCTGCTCGGCGAACTCTCCCTCTGGACCCTGCACCGCCTGGTCAAAGGGCTGGTTATTCGCGTCACGCTCCGGCAGGCGTTCTCCCCGGCTCCGGTTCCCCCTGCCTACGCCCGGCAGTCAGAGGCGATCTGGCTGCGCTGGCCCCGGCAGGTCAAGGTATTCGCACGGGAGAACACCTCGGATAGGCCCGTTCTGCGGGAGGCCAGTGTTCGTTACGGGCAGGTGCGCGTCCCAACGGTGATTGTGGCGGGCGACACGGATCGCATCGTACCCGCGCAGGAACACGCCGTGCGCCTGCACCGTGACGTTTCCAACGCGGAACTCGTCTTATTGCTGGACACCGGACACCAACTGCTGCACACGTGCCCGGAGGCTGTCTGCGAAAGTATCCGCCGCTGTACTGAAAGAGCGCAGACAGAGACAACGACCGCAGCACCGGGGCGGGACGTGGTCGGACTGCCTGCCGGAGCGCAGACAGGCGCGGCGTGTTCCAACTCCCTGCAGCGGGTGCGAGAACTGGTCTTTCGCTACGGCTGGAATGCGACCTCCTATCAGATTTTGAACCCGGAGATGGAGTACTGGTTCGCTGCGGAGGACGGGGTGGTAGGCTATGTGCGGCGCGGCGGTTTTCGGATCGTGGCGGGTGCGCCGGTCTGCGCGAAAGAATCACTGACCTCGGTGGTCGTGGCGTTTGAAAAGGATGCCGCCGAGGCAGGCGAAAAAGTCTGCTACTTCGGGGCCGCCTCCCGACTCCGGACTGTCCTGCAAAGCCTTCCCGATCACGCGGAGATGATTATCGGGGCGCAGCCTGCCTGGAACCCGCAGGAGTGGGCCGGACTGCTGGCAAAAAACGCCTCGCTGCGGGCGCAGATCAACCGGGCGCGAAACAAAGGCGTGGGGGTGGAGGAGTGGCCGGGAGAGCAGGCGGCGGGAGACGACCGCCTGCAAACCTGTATGCGCGAGTGGCTGACAACGCGCCCGCTGCCGACCCTGCGCTTCCTGACGGAGCCGGTCAACCTGACGCAGATGCAGGATCGGCGGCTGTTCGTCGCGCAGAGTGGCGAGAGCGTCGTCGGCTTTCTGATCGCGACGCCCGTTCCCGACCGGAACGGCTGGCTCATCGAACAGATTGTGCGCGGGCGGGCCGCACCGAATGGGATGGCGGAACTGCTGGTCGGGACGGCGATGCAGATGCTGGCGGCGGACGGGGCGGAGTATGTCACGCTCGGTCTGGCCCCGCTCTCACAGCGTGCGGGGGGCGACACGGAAGCGGAGACCTCCTGGCTGCACCTCCTGCTGAACTGGGTACGGGCGCACGGCAAACGCTTCTATAACTTCGACGGCCTGGACTCGTTCAAGGCGAAGTTCAAACCCGACACCTGGGAACCGCTCTACGCCATCGTGAACGAACGGCACTTCTCCCTCTCCGCGCTCTACGCCATCGCCGCCGCGTTCAGCGAAGGCCCGCCGCTCGCCATGATGCTGCGAGCCATACGGGATGCGGCCCGTCAGGAACTGCGCTGGCTGCGGCAGCGCCCCTCGGCCCGATCCGGATGAGAGCCGGTCGCAGAACCGCCCTTGACCGTCCCGGCAGGAGATGCCCTGCCACAGGCAGAAATCCATGCTGCTCCTTCCATCGTTTTCGGGAAGATGTCACCTGGACATCAGGATCAAAATACCATGCGAATATTGACGCTACTGTTCGGATTGATACTGCTGGGCGGCTGCCTGAGTGAGGCGGGCGCACAGGCACGATTCTACGTCTCTCCGGGCGGCGATGACCGCTGGTCGGGGCAAAAGTCCTTTGCCAATCGCCCGCAAACCGACGGCCCCTTTGCCACGCTGCAACGCGCTCAACAGGCCGTGCGTGAGCTGCGGACAAGGGGCTATAAAGGGGTAGTAACGGTCTCCCTGGACCGCGGAATCTACTCTCTCAAGTCCCCGCTTGTTCTTACGCCGGAAGACTCCGGCGCAGAGGGGGCGGGCGTCACTACGTATGCCGCTCTGCCGGGAGAGACGCCTGTATTGAGCGGCGGCGAGCGCATCACCGGGTGGAAGGTGAACGCGCAGGGCCGGTGGCAGGTGACGCTGCCGGACGTGCAGAGCGGCAAATGGAACTTCTCCCAGCTTTTCGTCGGGGGGCAGCGGCGGTATCGTCCGCGCCTGCCGAAGCAGGGCTATGCGTTTGTGGCCGGTGCGTTGCCGCCCTCCGCGAAGACGCAGGGCAAGGGCTTCGACCGGTTCCATTTCGCGCCGGGCGATTTCCGCGCCGACTGGCAGAACCCGGAAGACATCGAAGTCCTCTGCTTTCAGATATGGACAATGGCGCGTTTCCGCGTCGCGCAGATTGACGCGCCGAACCGCACGGTCACGTTCACGGGAGACACCCATAATACGGAAGCCTTCTCCGCGCTCTCGAAGGGCAAACGCTATCTCGTCGAGAACGTCAAAGAGGCGCTGAGTGCGCCGGGCGAGTGGTATCTGGATAGGAAGACGGGCGTACTGACATACATCCCCCTGCCCGGAGAGGCGCCCGGAACGATGGAGGTGATTGCGCCTCGACTGGAAAAAGTGGTTGAGATCAAGGGTGATCCGGTGAAGCGAGCCTGGGTGCAGAATCTCCGCTTTTCCGGCCTGACCTTCGCGTATACCAACTGGAACTGTCCGCCGGAAGGCAATGCGTTCGGGCAGGCGGAAGTCACTCTCAGCGCGGCGGTGACGGCGGTCGGAGCGCGGAACTGCCGCTGGGAACACTGTACAATAGCCCATACCGGAACCTATGGGCTGGAGTGGGGAGCGGGCTGCCGCGACAACGCGCTGACCTCCTGCGACCTCACCGATCTGGGAGCAGGTGGCGTCAAGATCGGAGAGCAGGGCATCCCCGCCGACCCCGAAGCCCTCGCCTCCCATAATAGCGTCTATGACTGCCGTATCGCGCAGGGAGGCCGCATTCATCCGGCAGGCGTCGGCGTCTGGATAGGCCACTCCCCGGACAACGAGATTGTCCATAACGACATCTATGATCTCTACTACTCCGGGCTGTCCGTCGGCTGGTCGTGGGGCTATGACAGGAGCGAAGCGCACGGCAACCACCTTGACGCCAATCACATCTGGCGGATAGGGCAGGGCGTTCTCTCCGATATGGGCGGTATCTATACCCTTGGTCTCGCGCCCGGAACAACGGAAATCGGAAACGTCATTCACGATGTCGAATCGTTCGATTATGGCGGCTGGGGCATCTATCCCGATGAGGGGAGCACGGGCCTGCTCATCGAGAACAATCTGGTCTACCGCACCAAAACAGGCGGCTTTCATCAGCACTACGGTCAGGACAACGTCGTCCGCAACAACATCTTCGCCTTCTCGCGGGAGGGGCAGATCATCCGCACCCGCGCCGAGGATCACCGCTCCTTTACGTTTGAGCGCAATATCGTCTATTTCAACGAGGGAACGCTGCTCGGCTCCAACTGGACAGGCCAGGGATTTGCGCTGGACAACAACCTCTACTGGAACGCCTCCGGGCAGCCCGTGGATTTCGCGGGAATGTCGCTCGCGGACTGGCAGGCGAAGGGGCAGGACGTTCATTCACAGGTCGCCGACCCGCTGTTCGTCGCGCCGGAAAAAGGCAATTTCACGCTGAAAAATGGTTCGCCTGCCCGCGCTCTGGGCTTCCGTCCCTTCGACCCCGCACAGGCGGGAACCGTCACACGCCATGCGCCGCTGCCAGAGGCTCCCCGCGCCTTTCCGCCTCCTGCCCCGCCAATGCCAACGCAGCCCATCGTCGTTGATTTCGAGGATACGTTGGTCGGGGCGAAAATGGAGGAGGGAACGACGAGCGAGGAGAACGACCGCGCTACGGCCCGCGTCACCGAAGAGACCGCCGCAAGCGGCAAGCACAGCCTCAAATTCATCGATGCACCGGGCCAGAAATTCTCGTTCAATCCCCACGTCTTTCTCAGTCCGAACTTCCAGACGGGTGTGCTGCGCGGCAGTTTCAGCCTGCGCCTTGAACCGGGCGCGATCTTCTACCATGAATGGAGGGACAACGCCAATCCCTACCATGCCGGGCCGTCTGTGCGCGTAGAAGCGGACGGGACGCTGACCGCCAATGGACGCCAACTCGCGAAACTTCCGCACAGTAAATGGGTCAGTATTCAGATAGAGTGCGGCCTCGGTGAGCAGGCGACGGGCCGTTATACGCTCTCCCTCAGTTTTGGCGGGCGTACCCCGGTTCAGACCTTCGACGACCTGACCTGCGGCAAAGAGTTCCGCAAACTGAACTGGTGGGGCTTCGTCTCGGACGCTGATGCCAGCACCGTCCTCTATCTCGATGACCTGCGCCTGACGCCGCGCAAACCGTAAGGATTCAAACCATGCGATCTTCCCTGTCTGTTCTTCTCTGCGCCTGTCTGTTGGCTGCCGGAGTTGTGACCGCACAGCCACCGCCGCAGAAGACTA
The DNA here is from genome assembly GCA_038231295.1 of Chthonomonadales bacterium. Taxonomy (GTDB): domain Bacteria; phylum Armatimonadota; class Chthonomonadetes; order Chthonomonadales; family Chthonomonadaceae; genus JANXLO01. Next base: position 61,025 of record JBBRLP010000006.1, on the reverse strand, counting down.
TCGTCGTCTGCATTGATCCAGGGCATCCGTCGGAGATCAACAGCGGTCTGACGATGCAGAACGGCACAACGGAGACTCACATTGACTGGGTGATGGCGCAGAAACTTCAGAAGATACTCACCGCGCATGGAATCAAGGTGACGCTGACCAAATCTTCGGAAAAGCAACTGGTGAAGAACAAAGAACGCGCTCTGATCGCCAATCGCGCCGGAGCCGCGCTGATGGTGCGGCTGCACTGCGACTCCAGCCCCGACAAAGGCTATGCGGTCTACTATCCTGACCGACAGGGTACGAAGGAGGGCAAGACCGGGCCGTCGCAGCAGGTCATGGAGGAGAGCCATGCGGCGGCGGCGGCAATGGACAGGGCAATGGGCAGCGCTCTGGAAAGCGTTTTGAAAAACGGCGGGGTGCGCGGTGATTCGCAAACCTTCATCGGAGGGAAGCAGGGAGCGCTCACCGGTTCGATCTTCTCGCAGGTTCCTGTCATTACGATTGAGATGGTCGTTCTGAGCCATAAAAGCGATGCCTTGTTCATTCAGACGGAAGAGGGACAGCGCAAAATGGCGCAGGCCATTGCGGACGGTGTAATCCGGTTCGTCTCCCCGCCACAATCCGGCGGCGGAGCCAAATAGGGAAAAAGGAGTTTCACAATGCAGGGAAGTTTTGCGGGCAAACGTGCTGTCTGGTGGGGGCTGGTTCTGCTGGCAGGGGCGCTCACGCCCTGCGCCGCACAGAAGAGCGACCCGATGGCGAAATGGGAGAGTTTCGATTACGTCCATAATCGGATTACCGCCGACCAGCTCAAAGACCTGTCGCTGACGCAGCTGAAATATATGCGCGGCATCGTCTTCGGCAAACATGGGCGAGTCTTCGATGAGGCGGCGATTCAAGACTGGCTCAAGACCCGGCGCTGGTACCATCCTGACCCAAAATATAGAGTGACCGTCCTGAACGACAATGAACGCGCTGATATGGACGCCATCAAGGAGGCGGAATTTCACAAGCACGGTTACATCGAACCCGGCGACCTGAAATTCTACCGTGACAAGACATTCGCTGCGAAAGAGTTTGGCGATCATTCGGCGATTGAGTGGACGATTATGCGGGCGGAAGTCGAGGCCATTCACGGCAAACCGTTCACCGACCAACCCTGGCTGCAAAAATTCTTCGCCGAGCGCTACTGGTATCACCCCGACTCGAAGTACCGCCCCTCTGTTCTGAGTGAAACCGAGCGCAAGAATCTCGCGACCATCGCTGCGGCGCAGAAGCAGCAGCGCAAACTGGCGCTGGCTCCCGGCGATATGGGGCTGTTTCAGGAGACGCCAATCACCCCGGTACTGCTGCAAGGGCTGAGCCTGCATGAGCTTCGGCTGCTGCGAAACGAGGTCTATGCACGGCGCGGCAAGGTTTTCAACACGAAGTGGATACAGCGGCATTTCAACGAAGAGGAGTGGTACCATCCCGGCAAAGATACTCGTGAGCCGCCGCTCTCTGCTGTCGAGGCCCAGAATGTCGCGACCATTGTGAAGGCCGAAACCAGCCTGCACGACAGCCTGACGACAAAGCCCCTGTCGCCGCGCCTGATGACCAATATGTTCCTGGAGGACGCCCATAAACTGCGTGAAGAGATCTATGCGCGGCACGGCAAAATCTTCACCGACCACTGGTCGAACGACTATTTCCGCAGCTTCAAGTGGTACAAACCCGACCCAAAGTTTACGGAAAAGTCGCTCTCGCCGCTGGAGAAACAGAATGCTGCCACCATTTTAGCCTATGAGAAACAAGCGCGTCAGGAGGGCGATGCCGTCGCCGCTTGACTGCATCCGTCTCTGTCCCGCGTGTCGGGACGCTCAAATTTTTAGCGTACTATACACAGATGAGCATACCATTTGCCTCCAGGAATCAGCAAAGCGACCATTATCGACGAGCGCCGGGAAAACCCGAATTACCACCCCTAAACGTCGGTAATTTTAATAAAAACACACTCTTACTGAGGGTTGCCTAGAGGACTTAACTTGCCTGTACGCCGGAAGTGTTTGGGAAGCGCCGCCCACACGAGGAGCAGTAAAAGCGCGGCGAGGCTGATCTGGCCGAAGCGCCAGCCGCCGCGCAGGAAGAGCGTGCGTTCGCGGGAGAGGCCGACCACGGCAGTGAGGGAGGCAGGCTCGGTATCGCGAACGCTCTGCACGATGTTGCCGTTGGGAGCCACAACGAAGGTGCTGCCTGCCACATCGGTCGTCGCGAGCCAGCGTCCGCACTCCACGGCCCGCATCTGAAATATCTGTCGGTGCTGCGCGTGCTGCACCGGCCCCCACTCCAGCGGATTGTCACTCGGAACGATCAAGACTTCGGCCCCGTTATTTGCCAGTCGCCTTGCCACGTCCGGGTAGTCCATGTCGAAGCAGATGGCGATGCCCAAGACTCCTATTGGCGTGGGGAATGCCTGCGCCTGTGTTCCTGCCACTCCGTCTTTGATAAAGTGAACGGTATGGTTCTTGACGTGCTGTCCCACGATGGAGCCTGTCGGGTTGAGCAGGAAAGCGGTGTTGCGAAAGTGGCTATCGTCCTGCGGGTCGAACTGGTCTTTTGCCCCGAAGACGAACCAGCAGTTCTGGGTGCGGGCTACGTCCTGAAGCTGATGCCAGAGTTTCCGGTTACGCCGTGGATCGCTGACGTAACTGTATTCCGGCCAGACGATAAGCTGTGTTCCGGCAGGCGGGGTGATTGTCGAGAGACGGAACAGGTCGTCATCGTCTTCCGAAGCCGCCTGCACGAGCCGCACATGCAGAGAAGCGTTCGGGGCAGGAACGAGCGGTGCGGTGGGAAAGGGCAGGAGGAGCATCAGCAGAGCCACGAGAGACAGCAGTCTGCCCGCAGTAAAAGGCCGTCCCGGTGTTAGCAGGGACGCGCAGAGAAAAATGGTCAGGAACGTGAGGCCGTAAGAACCGATGCAGACAGCGACATGACCTGCCACCGGGAAATCCACGAACGCATAGCCGACGCCCATCCAGGCAAAGTTCGGGACCATCGGCTCGGAGCGAAAATACTCGATCCCTGTCCAGACAACCGCGGCGAGCAGAGGGAACGGCAGGCGAGGCAGACGCGCACGTAACCCGATAAGGAGGGCGCAGGAGAGGGCAGGAAACGCCCCTGCCAACACCCAGAGCGAAACGGCGGCAGGGCCGAACATTCCCCACAGCCAGCGCAGGGAGACGGCGAAGAGCGTGACCCCGCAGGCCAGACCGATATACGCGGCCTGGCGTGGCGTCATAGAGTCCAGCAGGAAGAACAGAGCCATCAGCCCAACCGGCAGCAGCCAGGGCAAGGCGTGCGGGGGAAAAGCCAGAGCGAGCGCCAGTCCTGCTGCCATCCCGCCGACCACACGTTTGCCGAATGCCAGCGACCGACGTGGCTTCGCTGCCTGCTCCAGAATCGGAAGCGGTTCCGAAAGGGTCTGTGTCTCCATAGGGCCTCTCCTGACCGGGAAAATAGCCACCCCACCCCCAATTCCGCCCCCGGCCCCAATTCTGGGGAGTCAGGGATTTTCATGCCACAGGGTGTTCGCAGGGCATGGAAGGCTGATTGGGAAACTCTGCCTAACGTTTGTGATAGGTCAGTGCGGCGGCTTCCATAAGGGGCAGGGTCGTCTTCATCCTCGGTTCGGTATCCTGCGCGGCGATGGAATAGAACCGTAAGCCTTCGATGGTCAGATAGACCACTCCATGCAAAGTGGCGGGGCTGCCATCCGGGCGTTGGGTCGTGGCGGTCCAGCGCCGCCGTACGAACTTCCTGCCACGAATGAGGCCCGTTTCCAGTTTGGTAGACTGCCAGTTGTCATGGTGCTGATGAATCTGTATCAGGTAGGATTCCAGAATCTGCGCTTCGGAATGCGACCGGGCGTCTTTGCCCAGAATATCGCCTATCACCAGTCGGATGATAGGCGAACTGCCGTCGGGCCGCTCATCACCCTGAAAAAGATATACCTGATTAGCCCCGTCTGCCTTTTGCAGGAAGACATAGTCCCTGGGAGGCCGAATAGACCAGCCCATCAACTCCTTTTCCGGAGCAAGCCGGGCGGAAAGCGCCGCCGTGGGTGACCAGACGGGCAGCTTTTTTGCTGGTGCTTTGTTGGGTTTGGTCGTCTTACTGGCGATCTGCGGGGCATTCAAGGGGGCCTGGGCAGAGGCTGTGAGCGGCATTGCGGCCAGGGCCAGCAGACAGAGTGCAGAGTGAAAGCGCATCGTTCTCTCCTTTCAGTTCGGGGAATTTTCGGCAGTGGCGGCCCGCTGAAGGCGGTCGTGCACGGCCAGCCAGTCCTCGCCGTGAGGCGGAATATCCACCACAATCGCTTCGACGTTGGCGGCATCGAGTTCGTGAAGCGCCGCATAGAGCCGGGCTGAATAGGCGGCTGGCTCTGTGGGCATCCGCTGGACGAGGAGCGCGGGATCAGCAGGCAGGGACGCCGCAAAGGTCAGCCAGCCGACTCGTCTGCCTGCCTGAAGCAGCGTCCGCACACGCGCCGCGCCGTTCGTGTGCAGTTCCAGCGGAGCGCGGGGCGCATAGTGGCGCGACAGCATTCCGGGCGCGGGCAGAGGACTGTCGTCGGTAGCCAGCGTCAGCGCTTCCGGGCGCAGGATCGGCCCGATGACCGCCTCGATCTCGGCAGGCGTGAGCAGGCCGGGGCGCAGCAACTGCGGTCTGCCCTCCCCCAGGCGCAGGACGGTAGATTCCAGCCCGCCGCTTGTAGGCCCTCCGTCCAGGATAAGTGGGATGAGTCCGCCCAGGCTGTGCAAAACGTGTTCCGCCCGTGTCGGGGAGATTTGCAGGGAGCGGTTCGCGCTCGGCGCGGCGACCGGAATTCGTGCGGCCCGCAGCAAGGCCAGCGCGACCGGATGCGCCGGAACCCGTACTCCCACCGTCGCCCCTCCGCCCGTCACGATGTCCGGGATCGTATCGCGGCGCGGCAGCACCAGCGTCAGCGGTCCCGGCCAGAACCTCTCCGCCAGTCTCTCCGCTTCGTCCGGCCACTCCGCCACAATCGCCCGCGCCGCCGTCGCATCCGGGACATGAACGATCAGCGGATTGCGGGACGGGCGGCCTTTCGCGGCGAATATCCGCGCCACGGCCCCGGCATCCTGCGCGTTCGCCCCCAGCCCATAGACCGTCTCGGTCGGGAACGCCACCAACTCGCCCCGACGCAGCCGCTCCGCCGACTGCGCAATAATCTCCGCGTCCGGCTCCTCCGCGTCTACTCTCCACGTCTGCGTTTGCACCCTGTCTCCTTCTTCAAATTCCCCGCTTTTTCGGGGGTTGAAAACCCTGGTAGGTTTTCCGGGGGTTGAAAACCCCCGTCATTAAAAAGCAAACGTCTTGCAGACGGAAATGCACCAATCCCTTACCCAATCTCTCTTCCTCCCAGTTCACCCCGACCACAAGGGCCATCCGAACCCTTCGTCCGTAGGACGACCGCTTTTTCCAGCCCGGCACGTTCCTGTGCCGGGCCTTCCGTAAACTGTCATTCCACTGGGCATTTCCGTCTGCAAGACGTTTGCTTTTTAATGACGGGGGTTTTCAACCCCCGGTAACGCCCTCCGAAACCTGCCAACCAACAAGGCATTTCCGTCTGAAAGACGTTTGCACTGTAATGACGGGGGTTTTCAACCTCCGGCCAGCCCCCCGGCTTACCCTGGGAACCTTTGTCACGACCGCGTTGTTCTGTTTCTTGAAGCGACGGGCGAGAGTGGTCCGACGAAGCGAAACACAACCTTTCTCGTTTGCCATACAGGATTCAGTCTGGCCGAAACGGAACGTGCAAAAGAGTTGAATTGTCCTGCGTAAGGAAACTGGAATGAACGAGACCGTCTTACCCCCTGCCCTGAGACAGGAATACGAACGTCTCCTGAAACCGCTGATGAGCGCGGCGTTCGGGATGGCGCTGCATCTGACACGCAACCGCGACGATGCGGAAGATCTGGTACAGGAGACGGCGATACAGGCGTTTCGGGCGTTTCACACCTTTCAGCCCGGCAGCCACTTTCGGGCCTGGTTCTTTCGTATCCTGACCAATCTGTTTCTCAACAAAGTCCGTAAGAAGCGGCGCGAACCGGAAATCGCCAGTCTGGACGACGCGCCTGACCTCTATCTCTATATGCAGGTGACGCAGAACGGCCCTACAAACGTTCAGGACCCCGCCCGACAGGTTCTAGAACGGATCGGGACGGAGCAGATGGTGACGGCGATTGCCGGTCTGCCGGAAGAGTTTCGCGTGGTCTCCGCGCTCTACTTCGTCGAAGAGCTGTCGTATCAGGAGATCGCGGAGATAGTAGACTGCCCGCTGGGTACCGTGCGTTCCCGACTGCATCGGGGACGCAAAGTGCTGCAACGCACGCTCTGGGAACTGGTGCAGGACGGCTCGTCCGCCGCCCCATCCCCGAAAACGAAGGGAGGGGACTGATGCTCCCGATTATCAATCTATATACCTGTAAAGAGATGCTGGCCCGCCTCGACGACTATCTGGACCGCGAACTGACGGCGGAAGAGATTCGCCGTGTAGAGCGGCATCTGAAAGTCTGCCATCAGTGTACCCGCAAGTTCGGTTTCGAGAAAGAACTGCTGGCACAGATGCGCGAACGCCTGTCCCGACTGGAAGCCCCGCCCGAACTCTGGAACCGGGTCGCGCTCGCCCTTGCGAATACGGAGGACGGAACCGGGCTATGAAACGACTCGAAAAAAAGCATCCGCTGGCGATTCGCTGGTTCCACTGGATCAACTTTCCGGTGCTGGCGATTATGATCTGGAGCGGCCTGCTCATCTACTGGGCCAACGACATCTATCGCGTCGGCTTCGGCAGCCATACCCTGTTCAAGTTCTTCCCGGATGCGTTTTACCATCCTGCGGCGAATTTAGGCTCGAAAGCGGATATGCCGCTCTACACCCTTGACCACAAACTGGCGACGGGAATGGCCTGGCATTTCCTGTTCATGTGGATATTTTTCCTGAATGGCCTGCTCTATGTCCTCTATACGGCGATTTCAGGCGAATGGCGGTATCTGGTTCCGAACCGGAACACGCTGAAAGAGGCGTTGCAGGTGGTGCTACACGACCTGCATCTGAGCAAAAATCACCCGCCGCGCCGCAAATTCAACGGGGCGCAGCAGATCGCCTACACGTCGGTCATTCTCATGGGGATCGGCTCGCTGGCGACGGGCATTGCCATCTACAAGCCAGTGCAGTTCGCGTGGGTGACGACCCTGCTCGGCGGCTACACGCTGGCGCGGTTCTTCCATTTCTGGCTGACAATGGGCTATGTCGGTTTCTTCGGTATCCACATCATGCAGGTGATCCGGGCGGGCTGGAACAACTTCCGCGCCATGATTACCGGCTATGAGGTGGTCGCGGCGGAAGAGAAACCCCTGTGAGCGAAACTGCCCTGCCCCCAACCGAAGCCGCGTCCTCCGCACCGCTCGTCTGCCCGATGTGCGGTCTGAAGAACGCGCCCGATGCCGTCTTCTGCGCCAACAATGCCTGCCACAAGGCGCTGGGCGAGTTCCGGTATGTCACGGAGGAGATACAAGCGGAGGCCCGCTGGCACGAATCGCTGGCGGAGCGGGTCACCGGGTTCATCGCCAAGCCCCACTTTTTTGTGCTGCATGGCCTCTGGATCGGGCTATGGGTGCTGCTGAATACGGGCGTTCTCGCGCTCATGGCGCGTTTCGACGGCTACCCGTTTTCGCTGCTTGGGCTGCTGCTGGCAGTGGAGGCGATCTTTATCAGCGGCTTCGTCCTTATACGACAGAATCGGCAGAACCTGCACGCCGACAAACGCGCCGAACTGGACTACGAGGTGAGCGTCCATACCTACCGCCGTATTCTGGAAATGGAGACGATGCTGCTCCGCATTCACACGCATCTGGAAAAGCTGGAAGCGGAGAACCGCCTGCTCCGCTGGGAAGTAACAACGAGGAGTGACGCACGATGAGCGAACCAAAACAACTGCCCAAACTGTCGGAGGCGCTTTCGGATGAAGATGCGGAGCGGCAGATACGCCGGATGTCGCGGCGCAGTTTTCTGCTCGGCGCGGCGACGGTGGCCGTCGCGAGCAGCGGCTGGTGGTGGCTGAAAGAGCTGAAACCGGGCGTGGAGAACGACGTGGCCTGGCCGTTCCGCCGTGCGCTGGAGACCAACGAGAAACTGGCCCGTGCCTATTTCCGCGACGGCCGACCGGTTCCCACCTTCGAGAGAAGCGCCGCCAAAGAGCCGCGCCTGAACGCTGAGGTCGGGCTGCCCGCCGAGTTCGACCCGGATACATGGCAACTGAAACTGCTTGGCCTCAAAGATATGTCCGCCGCGACGAAGGAGGGAGACGAGACACCCGCCGTGCGTCTGACGATAGACGCCATCAAAGCCTTCACGAAGAGGGACATGACGGTCGAACTGAAGTGTATCGAAGGCTGGGCCGATGTCGTCAACTGGGGCGGAGCGCGCTTCGCGGAATTCCTCAAAAAATATCCGCCGCCCACGAAGAGCGGGCAGCCCGTAGACCTGGAGAATCGCCTCGACGACCTGCCGCAGTACGTCGCGCTGGAGACCCCAGACGGCGAATACTACGTCGGCCTGGACATCGCGAGCGCCATCCACCCGCAGACTCTGCTCTGCTACGAGATGAACGGCGAAGCCCTGCCGCTCGATCATGGCGCTCCCCTGCGCCTTGCCATCCCCGTCAAGTACGGCATCAAGAACATCCAGCGCATCGGCACCATTCGCTACACCGACGAACGCCCCAAAGACTACTGGGCCGAACGCGGCTACGACTGGTACGCCGGTCATTAAGGCTTTCTCACCTCGCTATACGTCGCATATCTCCACGGCCTGGCGGAGAGATTTGATGGGGTCGCGGGTGGGGAGGAACTCGTGCGCGAGAAAGCCGGTGAAGCCTGATTCGGCGATGGTGCGGCAGACGCGGGCGTAGTTCAGCTCCTGTGTCTCGTCAATCTCATGCCGACCGGGGACACCGCCGGTATGGAAGTGCGCGATAGCAGCGATATTCTCTTTGATAGTCGCGCAGACATCGCCGTCCATGATCTGTACATGGTAGATGTCAAAGAGCAGTTTGATGCGGTCGGAACCGATACGGTGGCACACGTCCACGCCCCAGGCGGTATGGTCGCACTGGTAGTCTCTGTGGTCGTGCTTGCTGTTGAGCAGTTCCATGCATACCGTGACCCTGTGCTTCTCCGCCAGGGACGCGATGCGCTTGAGGCCCGTCACGCAGTTCGCGGCTCCCTGCGCGTCGGTCAGGCCGCGCCGATTGCCAGAGAATGTGATGATGTTAGGCAGTCCAGCCTCCGCGACTTTCGGGATCATTCGTTCCGCCTCAGCGGTCAGGCGGTCGTGATTTTTGAGGTCGTTCCAGCCGTCGGGGATACTTCCGATACCGTAGGCCATCGTGCAGAGCAGGCCGTGTTTCGCGACCGTCGGCCACTCGTCTTCCTTGAGCAGATCAATGCCGACGAGACCCAGAGACTTCGCATGGTCACAGAGAGCATCGAGCGCGATACCCCCGTAGCACCAGCGCGAAACGGACTGCTTGATGCGGCCCTTCCGGTGTTCGGCAGGCGGCGCTTGGTTCGCCTGTACGCCCTCCGTCAGCAGTCCCGCCGCCGTTCCCATCGCCACCGTCAGCGCGGAACGCCGCGTCAAACTTTTGGTTCGATCCATATTTTCCTCCAGTATCGCGGCAGTCATGAGCGTTCTTCAGCGCGTTCCCCATTCCCAGAGGCCATAGGAGACCGAATCGGGGAGCGGTATTGCTGACTGCTTCAGCGCCCATTCGATCTGACCGCGATGATGGGATTCGTGGGAGATAAGGTAGCCGAGGAAGGCAACAGCGTGAGGCTTGAAGCCTTTGATGTTGCCGCCAGACTGCAAGGCACGTTGGCATAGCGTTGCGATGGCCTGACCGGACGCTTCCAGTGCATCCCGCAAATCGGACTTTGTGCCGGCCGTTCCCGCCTCGAACTTCGTCAGACCGGCGAGGAGTTCCGGGCTTGCCGCTTTCAGCCACATCAGGCGCACATTGTGGATATGCGCGAAGAGCGCGAAGACACTGCGCCCCTTGCCTGTCGGCGTGGCAGACAGCGCCTCCTCCGAAAGGGAGTCCAAAAGATAGAGATGAATCCGGTTGTGAATCGCCCAGGTTTCCAATAACTGCTCTTCCAACGCTTCCTCCCCTCCTGCATAGAACGCCATTCGATACGCACTTTCCGGCCAGACACTGCTTGCTCTTAGATTCGGGACAGGTATGGCTGCCACCTGCTCACAACCGCGATTTTCTCAAATGCTTCCAGACCGGAGCAGGAAATGAAGAACAGGAAAATAAGTTAGAGCCAACAGACGTCGGGGCAGGGAACGCCAGGCGGGCGAGGGAGGCAAACAATGAATGGGTGTGTATCCACGAAACAATATCTGCTGAGAATCGGCTGGTTTTATCCCCTGCTTTTGTGGGTCACAGCGGCTTTTGCTCAATCCGAAGGGCGTGTGCGCCTGCCTGATCTGCCCGCAACGGCGCATGTCTATGTGGATGCGAAGCCTGTGGTTGTCCGCAACAGCCTGCTGGCGCTGTCTGCCGGTTGGCATCAAATCCAGGTGGAGAAGCAGGACAAAAGCGGGATGCAAGCCTACCGCAGATACGTGCCGGTCGTCGCCGGGCAAACGACCAAGATGCGGATCGTATGGCATCCTGTGCTGCTGACCATCAATGCGAGCGGGCTTCCCAACTTCTTGTCGCCGGTAGGCTCCGGCCCGGCAGGAGAACCGGGGCCGCCTGCCCGTCCCTACAAGTCCTTACCCGTCAATGCCGATCTGACGGCGTTACGTGCGCCGCTTCAGGAAGCGCGGGACATTCTGGTTGCGGATTTCGCGGCACAGGTACAGGATGCGCTCAACGGACTGTCGCCCTTTGCGGCTCCCGTCTATCTCTACATACCCGGCCCTCCCTTTATCGAACCCCCTGGCGATGCAGGGCCAGTTGGCCCGTAGGGAGCCTCCGGCATTCCCGCCGAAGCCAGCCTGATAAAAACGTCCACAGGCGTTCCTTTCCAGGAAATACTGGCACAGCGTTTGGGCTTGCCGGAGATGCAGCGGACGTTCGCGGCTCTCCAGGTACGCTTACAGCATCTCGCCGAAACGCCTCACGTTCGCATTCTGTCCATGCCGGAATCTTTGCCTGTGCTAACGCCGACGTGGAAAACGGCGCTGGACGCGGAATGGAAACGGCGCAAGGCAAAAGTTCCCCAGTACCCTCACCGCGAGAACTTCGGCATTATGGGCCTGCCGGGAGCGCCAGGGCCATGCGGCCCGGATGGGGTCGTGCCGGCAGGGGCCACGCCGGTACGGGTGTCGGCGGACCAGGAAAAGCAGTTACTGGAAACCCTGACGACAGAGACGGCCCTACGCACAAAAACAGAGACCTTGCGCCAGCAGTTGACGGAACTGGCAAAGCGAATCTATCTCGCCGAGGGGGAGCGCGGAGGAAATGCGGGGCGGACTGGAGAACACTAGGCAAGCAGAAGGGGCACCCCTGTCGGGAGGCCGCTGCCAGCCCAGTGAAGGGTAAGACGACCGCGTTATGGACAATGTTTTCGCCGCCATTGACATCGGAACCAACTCGATCCGGCTCGCCGTTGTGCGGGTCGAAGAGGGACAGCGCCTCACCACGCTCGCCATCCACCGGGAAGTGGTGCGGCTGGGCGAGGGCGAGTTTGAGACCAACCGGATGATCCCCGCCGCCATCGAGCGCGGGGCGCTGGTCTGCGCCCGGTTCGCCGATGTCGCACGGGGCTATAACGCCCGCGAGATCGTCGCGTTTGCCACCTCTGCTGTCCGCGAAGCCGACAACCGCGAAGAGTTCATCGAGCGGGTGCGCGAAACCTCCGGCGTCGAAGTGCGCGTCATCTCCGGGGTCGAAGAGGCCCGGCTTATCTGGCTCGGGGTCTCCAGCGGGATCGAACTCGGCGGACGTAAAGCCATCCTCATTGACATCGGCGGTGGCAGCACCGAAGTCATCATCGGCAATGCCTCCGAACAGTTCCTCCTCGAAAGCATGAAACTCGGCGCCGTCCGCCTCTCCAACCACTTTTTCGCCGACGACGGCCCGGTCAGCATGGACGCCTTCGTCAAAGTCCAGCGCTATGTCCTCGGCGTCGCCAGTCAGGTCACGCGGCGGGTGCGGGAACAGGGCTTTGAACTCGCCTTCGGCAGCGCGGGAACCATCACCACTCTGGGCGACATCGTGGCAAGGCGCGTCGGGGAGAGCAGCGGCGGACGTCAGGTTGCGTTCAAACAGGCCGACCTGCGCGATACGGTGCAGATGCTTTGCCGACTGCCCCTCGAAGAGCGGCGCAAAGTGCCGGGAATGGACCCCGGACGCGCCGAAATCATCCTCGGCGGGGCCGCCACCCTCCTCACCCTCATGGAAGCCTTCGGCATGGAGCGGATGGCCGTCAGCGAGCGCGGCCTGCGCGACGGCATTCTGCTCGACCACCTTCTGCGCGAAGGCGAGGCCCGCCAGCAGTTCCATGCCGACAGCGTCCGACGCCGCAGTATCCTTCAGTTGGGCCGCGCCTGCGGCTTCGACGAAGCGCATCACCACCATACCGCGTTTCTCTCCCTGCGGCTCTTCGACGAACTGTTCCGCCTGAAAGCCCATTCCTACACCGAGCGAGAGCGCGAACTGCTCGAATACGGCGCACTCCTGCACGACATCGGCGCGTTCCTCTCCCACTCCAACCACCAGAAACACGCCTACTACCTCATCCGCAACTCCGATCTGCTCGGCTTCGACGATACCGAGATAGATATCATCGCCAACGTCGCCCTTTACCATCGTAAAGGTCTGCCCCGCAAACGCCATCCGAACCTCGATGGTCTCAGCCGCTCCGAGCGCAGAGTCGTCAGCGTTCTCGCCGCCATCCTGCGCGTCGCCGAAGGCATAGACCGCAGCCACCTCAGTCTCGTGCAGGACATTCGGCTTGATATCGCCCGCAGTCCGCGCCGCTTCGTCCTCTCGCTGCTCTCCGACGCCGACTGTCAGTTGGAGATATGGGGCGTTCAGAACAGCCGTGACCTCTTTGAATATGCCTTCGAGGCTCCCCTCACCGTACAGGTGCAGAATCCCGCCCCTGCCGTCGCCGCCTGAACTTCTCCTCCTTCGCCCGCATCGCGAATCGGGCTGGTATCGGGTATTCTGTAGACGCGCATTTCGTGCGCCACCTTCAGGATAGGCAGGCCGTCCCCTCGTTTATGGTCTCCACCCCGCCTCCTTTCCCATCTGCCGAGGAGTTGTCTGCTTGGAAACATTCTACAACGGGCCGAAGACAAAAATTCTTGTCCAACTGACGCTCGTGTTGCTGATAGCCGCTCTGTTGTTCCCTCTGACACGCCCCCTGCTGGCGCCACAGGGCAAAATGCTCGTCTCCACTCCGAAAAGCGTCTCCTGGACCCTGCGTCAGATGGGGGTGCGCGAAAATCTGCCGGACTCCGACCCTGGGGACGAGCAGGCCGCCCTTGCGGCGACGAGGCTCCGCTTCCGCCGCGACTACGCCGTTCAGCTCGCCTTCGCCCTCCGCGCCGACTATCTCCAGCGGCCCACGCAGGAAGACGAGCGCGTCAAACGGCTGCGGTTGCTGCTGCCGGCATTTCCCACACAGCCTGGTCTCTACGCGCATATCCTGCGTCTGGAGTCGCTGCGGGATGTCGCTATTCGGCGCGATACCGAGTACGAAAAATATATCAACGGACGCGCCTCCCCCTATACCGCGACCGAAGACAGCCGCGCCGTGACGCCGGAAGCCCTCACCAACTTCGACCACGACGCCGAGGTAGGCGAGCAACTCGACCCGCAGAACGCCTACTTCCCGATGATGCGGGCTATCGGGCTGTTCGCCTCCGGTCACGATGTAGACGCGCTGGCTGCCGTCCGTCGGGCAAGCCAGAAACCGAAATGGGACGACTATACCGGGGAAGAGAGCGCTGCCGTCTGGAAACTGGCCCGCGAATCCTTCGGTAATGACAGCGCCGCGCTTCATGCTGGACTGCACTCCTCCGTAGCCCTGCCGCACCTGAAAGAACTTCGCAATGTCACCCGCATGACCGTCTACTGGGCCTCCCAGACGGAGAAAGCCGGTCGAGTAGACGAGGGCATCGCCCTGCGCCATGCAGGGATACAGTGCGGGGCGCTGGTGCGAATCCAGGCCATCTATGCGATGGGCGGCTACGTTGGAGCGGAAATGTCCGAACTTCAGTGGCTGCGGCCCGGCGGCGCGGCGCCCATCGCACTGCCCGGCGATATGCCGCCGGAACAGAAAAACATCATTCGGCGCGACGCCTATCTTACCTTCCTGCGGCAGGGCGGACACGAGGCGGAGGCCACCTGGGCGCAGGCGCAGTTCGAGGCCGCGCATCGCTCCCGCGACATTCTGGACAAAAGCGCCGAACCGGAATATGTACCACCCACCCGCCTCGCCAAAAACCTGACGACCTGGTGGCTCGCGGACAACATCCTGCTTATCAATGGCCTGGAGATGCTGTTGCTCTCTCTGATGGCGATCTGGCTGGTGCGGCGCAAACGCCGCATGGTCTACATGACGAGCGAGCGCAAAGACAATCCGCTTATTCCGGTGATCGCACTTATCACACTGGTGGTTATCTTCTTTGCGCTGGCCTTTCAGACACAGTGGGGCAGCGCCTTCGGCTCACTGCGCGGCCAACTGCATCTGCTTGCCGCCACAGGCGGCGATCCCGATTCTCCGGCCCGCTTCCTCGAACCGCCGGGAGCCTTCTCGACGCCGGGAACGCTGCAATTGACCACATTGCTGCTCTCCATCCTGGCCCCCGCGCTGACCCTGATCCTGCTGGCCCTCTATAACCTTCAGCGTGACCAGGAGATGGAGATGACCTATCTGACGCGGATACCGGAATTGGGGGCGACTCTTGGCTGTGTCTTTCTGCTGCTCTACTGGGGCTGCGCTCTGGTGACCGCCCGGCAGGAGGGCAAGGTAGAGGCGGCTGTGGCGCAGAATATAAAGTCCGGCAGCCGCTCCATCGCCGAAATGGAAGGGACGCAGTGGCCCGGTCAGTGACGAACGGGCTGGGGAGAGACACATGACGAACGCGCAAACATCCACCACAGAAGATGCGGGCAGCAAAGTGAGGCTTGGCGTGATCGGGGCGGGCTGGTTCGTCTCGCGCCGCCACCTGCCCGACGTGAAGAACTGTCCGAACCTGGCGCTCTCCGCGCTGTGTCGCCGCGACGAGGCGGCGCTCGCCCGGATGGCGGAGCATTTTTCCGTCGCGCCCGAAAACGCTTACGCCGACTGGCAGGAGATGCTCGACAGGGCGGAACTCGACGCGGTCCTCATCGCGACGCCGAACTCGCTGCACTTCGAGCAGGCGGCAGCGGCGCTCAAAAAAGGGCTGCACGTTCTGCTGGAAAAGCCGATGACCATTCAGAGCGAGGACGCGCACACGCTGGTACGGCTGGCGAAAGAGCAGGGCAAACTTCTCGGCGTGGCCCTGAACCCGCCCTTCTGGGCGCACTGCCACCGCGCCCGCCGTGCGATCCGCAGTGAGAAAATGGGCGCACTGGAGAGCGTGTCCCTCTACTGGTCGGGAACGGCGGACTACCTTTTTGGGCGTGTCCCACAGCCGGACAACCTGCCCGGCGTCGTCCCGCCCACCTCCTACCGCGCCGACCCCGAACTGAACGGCGGCGGCTACTTCATTGACGGGGGAACGCATCTCGTCTCGGAACTCATCTGGGTCACGGGGCAGCGGATTCGGCGCGTCTTCGCCTTCATGGACACGGCCCCCACCGATATGCGGACGACGCTCACGGTAGAGTTTGAAAACGGCGCGGTCGGCACGCTGAATTCTATTGGAGACAGCCGCTATGCGAATCGGCGCGTCCTGAACATCTTCGGCTGTGCGAACGGGATGGTGCAGATCAAGGGCTTTGAGTTCGAGACGACGATTACGCTGGTCGGACAGGAACCGCAGAAGTTCAAAGAAGCCGACCTGATGCACGTCTCTACCCCGCTCGGCAACTTCGCGGACGCCATTCAGGGCAAAGCCAATCTCTATTCTCCCGGCGAACACGGAGCGCATGTCGTTGAGGTCGTCGAGGCCGCCTACCGTTCCGCCGCCACCGGGCAGGCCGTTACTCTCTCTCTTCCCGACAGTCCGGACGCCCTGCTCGCCGTCGGAAGGGTCTAGGAGGGCCAGCAGGCCGGCGGTTGAAAACCCGGTAGTTTGACCGGGGGTTGAAAACCCCCGTCATGAAAGTGCAAACGTCTTGCAGACGGAAATGCCCTGTTGGTTGGCAGGTGTCGGAGGGCGTTGTCGGAAAGTGGTTCCCCACCCCACCCGAACAGGCGCTCCGACGAGAATTGGCTTCTGAAGATTGCGTCCGCAGGACGCCCGCACTTTCTTGCCGAGTACGTTTTTGTACCCGGCCCCCCTGCCAGGTTTCGGAATGCATTACCGGGAAGTGGTTCCTAAACCCATCCGGCCATTTTCACCCGACCCATCTGCCAGGGATTGGAGTGCGTTGCCCGGCACAGGAACGTGCCGAGCTGGAAAAAGCGGTCGTCCTGCGGACGAAGCGGTCAGAGGCGCATTATTGTCAGGTCACCTTGATAGGCGAAGAGATAAGCAAGAGTTTGGTGCATTTCCGTCTGGAAGACGTTTGCCTTTTAATGACGGGGGTTTTCAACCCCCGGAAAATCAGGCCGGCGGTTGAAAACCGCCGGACAACCGGTAACTATGGAAATTCTCGTTCTTGGTAGTGGCACTTCGCACGGCGTACCGATGATCGGATGCGATTGCGAGGTCTGCCGCTCCGACAATCCCCGCAATCGGCGTTTTCGCCCTTCTATCCTTGTCCGCAATGAGGGCAGGGCCATCCTGGTGGACACGACGCCGGAACTGCGGATGCAAAGCCTAGCCTTCGATGTCCGACAGGTGGACGCGGTCCTCTTCACGCATACCCACGCCGACCATATCTTTGGACTCGACGATCTACGCCGGTTTAACGATCTGTCCGGTCAGGAGATACCGGTCTATGGGGATGCGGAGACGCTGGAGGATATTCGCCGCATCTATCCCTACATCTTCAAAGAGACGCAGGTGGGCGGCGGCAAGCCGCGCCTGACCCTCCACACCGTGCAGCCAGAGTTTGACCTGTTCGGGCTGCACATCCGGTCGTTCTATGTGCAGCACGGCAAACTTCCGGTTCTCGCCTACCGCTTCGATGCGCCCGCCACTGCCTCGCTGCCTGCCTATAGCGCCGCCTATGTCACCGACGTGAACTTCATCCCACCCGCTTCAATGGCGCAGTTGACAAACCTTGACCTGCTCCTGCTCGACGCCGTGCGCTTCGAGCCTCACGCCACGCATTTCGGGCTTTATGAGGCACTCGACATCATCGCCGAACTCAAACCCCGTCAAGCCTACCTCACCCACCTCTCTCACCATTTCGACCACGACGCCGTCAACGCGCAGCTTCCCCCCCATGTTGCCCTCTCCTACGACGGCCTGACCCTCCGCAGCGACCGATAAGCCTCTTCGCCTGTGGGGACGCGACGGAAGGAAGCCCCGCCAGGTGACTGCTTTTTGTCTTGAACCATGATTTGTCGGATTATAGGATCGGCATGATTTCAGGCTGTCCACGCACAAAAAACTCCCCGAATCCATTCACAGGATTCGGGGAGTTTTGAGGCTGGATGAGAACGATTAGGCCGCAAGAAGCGCCGCATTGCGGGCGGGCTGAACGGTGGTGCGGCGGGAGCGCGGGCGAGCCGCTCCGGTCTCTAGATGCTTGCGGAGCATGACACGAGCGCGATGAATGCGCGAACGAACCGTGCCGATGGCGCAGTGCATGGAGGCGGCGATCTCCTGATAAGAGCGCTGCTCGACATCGCAGAGCAGAATCGCGGTGCGATAGTCGGCGGGCAGAGAGGCGAGCGCGTTTTGAAGCTTCTCTTCCATGATCGGGCCGATCACGATGTCTTCCGGGTTGCTGTCGGGCGCGGCGAATTCGTGGGACAGCGGCTGGCCTTCGTCGTCGCCGTAGATGGGCGTATCCAGCGAATACATCGGGACACGCTTCTGGCGGCGGCGCAGGTCAATCACCCGGTTCGTGATGATGCGGAACAGCCAGCCCTCGAAGGAACGCGACGCATCGTAGCTGTCGAAATTGTGCCAGGCACGGACGTAAGCGTCCTGCGTCACATCCTCGGCATCGGCGGCGTTTCCGGTGAGGCGATAAGCCAGGTTGTAGGCGCGGCGCTGACTGCGCTGAAACAGTCGCTCGAACTCGTTCTGAGAAGCCGGGCTTATGGTAAGAGTGTTCATGGTAGTCTCCTCGCTCTCCTTTTGCGGTCAGGGGCTGCTGACTCTGAATACACATCCGGGCGCATTCCAGAGCGAACCCAGCTTACTTTGGTTCCTTGAACAGTTGGCAAATCGTAGCGCGAATGGCATCGCAGCCTGCGTCCTTCACGAGAAACGCATCCGCTCCGGCAGCCAGTGCTGCGGCGCGATAGTACTCGTAGACGCTCAGAACGATGATGCGGGTCTCATGGTCGCACTGGCGAAGGCATCGGGTCGCCTCGATGCCGTCCATACGGGGCATCTGCGCGTCCATGAGGATCAAGTGGGGCTGATGCTGGCGAGCCATCACGAGCGCCTGGAGACCATTGTCCGCCTCCCATTTGATCTGAAGGCATGGATTGGCTTCCACCGCACGGCGCAGGCATTGACGGATCATCACGTCGTCGTCAGCCAGCAAAATAGAAATCGTTTGCATGGTGGGCGGAACTCCTCAAAAGTGGTTCGCCTCGGGGCCTTTCCACCTCTCTTGCGCTTACAGGTCTATTATCCCCCGCAGGGGCGCTTACGCGCATCGGGGGAAACCCTTATTCTCATCAGGGAATTCCCTAATCTTTCGCAGCACGAGTCAAGAAATTATTCCGGCGCAAATGGAGTAAACTAAAGAGTATCTGCTGCATCCTATTCCTGTGAGTAGAAGGAGTATTCGCGTGATAAAGTTCCTGAAAGAAGGGGTGGCGTTCGCGCTGCTGACGGCGACCCTGACCGCAGCGGCTCAGAAGGCCCCTCGTTATCCTATCGAACAGTTTCAACTGTCCAACGGCATGAAAGTGATCCTATCGCAGGACCACTCCACGCCTGTCGTCGGGCTGGCCCTGGCCTATGATGTCGGCTCCCGCAATGAGGTCAAAGGCCGAACCGGATTTGCACACTTGTTCGAGCACATGATGTTTCAAGGGTCAGCCCATGTCGGTAAAACCGAACATATGCGGTATATCAGCGCGGCAGGCGGCGTGATGAATGGGTTTACCCGTGAAGAAGATACGACCTACATCGAAACGGTCCCTGCCGAAAAGCTGCCCACCATTCTGTGGCTGGAAGCCGACCGGATGCGCTCGCTGGCCGTGACCGCCGATAATCTGAAAAATCAGCAGGACGTCGTGAAGGAAGAGAAGCGACTGAGTTTCGACAACCGGGCCTATGCCAATGCCATTCGCGTCACTCTGCCCGAACTGGCCTACTCCAACTACGCCAATCAGCACTCGGTCATCGGCTCGATGGCTGACCTGGAGGCCGCCAGCCTGGGCGATGTGCAGGCGTTTTTCAAGACCTACTACGCTCCTAACAACGCCACCCTGGTTCTCGTGGGTGATTTTGATCCGAAACAGGCCCGCGAACTGGTGATGCACGCTTTCGGCGATATTCCCCGGCAGCCTGCCCCAATGCACACCGACCTGACCGAACCCGCACAGACCGCCGAAAAGCGCGACACGATCACGGACCCGCTGGCCCGGCTGCCCGCGCTGCTTATGGCCTGGCATGGCCCCTCGCTCGGCGACCCGGACACCTACGCGCTGGATATTCTGAGCAGCATTCTGTTTCAGGGAGAGAGTTCGCGAGGCTATCAGGAGATCGTGAAGAAGCGTAAACTCGCACTGGCGGTGCAGGGTGGCTTGCAGTCGGAGCGCGGCCCCAGCCTGTTCTCGCTGACTTCCATCTATCCGCCCAATGTCAAAGCCGCCGATCTGGAGAAGGCTATCTACGCACAGATCGAAGCGGTTCAGCAGTCCGCTCCGAGCGTGGACGAGCTAAACCGCATCAAGACGCGGCTTCGCGCCGGGCGCTATACCGGGGGTGGAGGCGGCTTTGGCGGACTGGACACGATGCTGGGCCGCGCCATCGCTATCGCGGACTTCGCGGTCTTCGAGGGAGACCCCAATTTAGTCAATACGGAACTGGAGCGTTATATGGCAGTGACACCGGAGCAGGTGCAGGCGGTCGCGAAGAAGTACTTCACGCCGCAGAATCGAACGGTACTGGAAGTGAAAGCGGGCGCGGGAATGCCGACTCCGGGAGGCAAAAAATAATGCGTTCTCCGAAAATTACCCTAGCGTTCCTCACCGTCTGCGGACTGGCTGGCTGCCTCACGCCTGCGCTGGCACAGGGCGGTGTTCCGGCGACTCCGCCGCCCGATCTGCCTTCGCGCCCGTTTGTTTTCTCGAAAGAGCAGACGAAGACGCTGCCGAACGGCCTGAAAATCGTGGTGGTGGAGAGCCATACGGTTCCGGTGGTGACGCTGCGGCTCGGCCTTCCTGCCGGGTCGGTTCTGGATCCAGCGGAGGCGCCCGGTCTTGCGTCGGCGGTCGCGAGTCAGATGACGGAGGGAACCGACAAGTTCAACAGCCTGCAACTGAACGAAGCGGTGGAAGGTCTGGGCGGCGCGATCAGTGTCTCGGCGGGCGCAGACTTTACGACTGTGGGGGCTTCGGCTCTGTCCGAAAACTTCAGCCGTCTGACCGAGATCATGGCGGACGTGCTGCTGCATCCCACCTTCCCCGAGGACGAACTGGCGACCTACAAGCAGTTGACGCAGCAGGGCCTGGTCTTGCAGCGTCAGCAGCCCGGGTTCCTCGCCTCGCAGCAGTTCAGCAAGGTTGTCTACGGCTCCCATCCTTACGGAGTCGCCTCCACGACTCCCGCCGCCGTGCAGGCGCTGACTGTGGACAAACTCCGCAGTTTCTACCAGGCGCACTATACGCCGCAGGGCGCGGTGCTGATCGTCGTCGGCGACATCAAGGCGAGTACGGCTTTCGCTCAACTCGGCAAAGTCCTGGGAGAGTGGAAAGCGTCGCGGGCGACCACGCTGGCCCCGACCTATCCCGCGCCCCCGACGAGTACGGCCCGGCATATCTATCTGGTCAATCGGCCCGGCTCGGTGCAGTCCAACATTCTGCTCGGCAACCTGGCGATGAAGCGCGGCGATCCCGACTACTACGCGCTGGCGCTCGCCAATATCATTCTGGGTGGCGGCTCCAGTTCGCACCTGTTTGCCAGTGTGCGCGAGAAGATGGGCTACGCCTACGATGTCAGCAGCACGATTGACCGCAACGCTCTGGCAGGCGACTTCACCGCAAGCGCTCAGACACGTACCGACGTGACCGCGCTCGCTCTCAAAGAGATGCTGCGCCTCACCGATCAGATGCGGACGAATCCGGTCACGGAGACGGAACTGAACGAGGCGAAGGCGCTCGTCAGGGGGAACTTCGTGCTGAGTCTGGTGACGCAGAACGGGCTGGCCGCCAGTCTGCTCAGTCGTCAGGTCTACGGGATGCCCGCCGACTACCTCCAGTCGTTCCGCGCCCGGATGGATGCGGTCACGGTCGCCGACGTCCAGCGCGTGTCGCAGAAATACTTCCTCGCCGACAAAGCCGTCATCGTGGTCGTCGGGGATGCGGACAAACTGCGCGAACCGCTCAAAGAGATAGGGGACGTGGAAGAGGTCAAATAGAAGTTCACGTTTACGCAGGCAGGCGAATCCGTTTCGCCTGCCTGCCAGCCATCTCACTCCACCGCGTTTCGTTCGGACAAAAGCCTCTTTACAACTCGCGTAGCCGTCTCTCCGCGTACGCCCGCCACTCCCATTCCGAAGGCAGTCCCGCCGCCGCATAACCCTCCACTGCATTCCGAAAGTGCTCCTTCGCCCTCTCCTTCTCTCCCATTTGAGCATACGCATTTCCCAGACAGACATGGCTGTGTCCATAATCCATCGGGAACTCCTGCTGTGTTCTGACTTGGAGCGCGGCCTCATAGCAGGCAATCGCTTTCACAAGGTTCTCCCCTCGGTCACCGACGGGAAGGTCACCGTAGGCAGTTCCCAGATTGTTCTGGGTCATCGCCCAATCCCTCGGGAAGTCCTTCTGTGTGTAGACTTTGAGCGCGGCCGCATAGCAGCCAATCGCTTTCAGCATATTTTCGGAGCGGACACCCACAGGAACCCGCCATAGCGCATTGCCAAACCACACCAGATTGTCCGCGATGGCAGAATCAGAGGGAGCCTCGCGCAGGGTATCCGCCGCTGTATGGAGGTTACGGAGTTCGAGGCGAAGGCAATTGCGGTCTTCTATCCGGTTCATGTCATTGTGTTTTTGGGCGAGCGCTAGGTAGTGTGCGACGAATCCAGCCCGGACATCCGCGACATGAGAATCGGGAATGCGTCTGGCTGCGAACTCGCGGAGGACGGGGGAGAGCAGACAGCGTCCGCTGACATCGGTGAGCAGGTGGAAGCGTATCCAGCGAATCAGGAGGTCTTTGGAGATACCGCAAATTTCCTTCGCGGCTTCGATGGAGAAGTCAGCGGGGAACACTCCGAGGAGCGGGTAGAGATTTCGCTCCGGCTCCGGCAGCAGTTGGCACGACCAGTCTATGCAGGCTTCGATGCTCTCGTGGCGCTTTGCCCCGGCCCGTGTGTCGTCCTCCCCGGTGCGCTGCCATTGGAGGCGACTCTTGTTCAGGCCAGATGCAATCTCTTGCAGGGTCGTCAGGGGCATCCCGACGCGGGCTGCCGTCAGTTCGATGCCGAGCGCACTGCCTTCCGTGTCTTTGAGGATGGCGACAATCGAAACGGTGTCGGAGAGGTCGGGGGCGGGTCGCAGGCCAGGGCGCGATCTCGGAAGAGGCGATAACCCTCGAAATCTTCGAGCGTGTCGTTCGCGCTCTGGGGGCAACGTAGTCCGCCGATATCGATGGGGTGAGTGTAGGGGGTCAGGGAGAAATGCATCCGGCAGGTGACCAGACAGCGCAGCGCCTCCACCTGTCCGAGCAGTTTCCCAATCAGTTTGCGGGTGGCGGTGTTGTTCGCGTTCTCGAAGTTGTCGAGAATCAGCAGGAACGGTTCCTCCAGGAAACGGCGGTTCAGATAGGCCGCGAGTCTCTCCGCGTACTCGTCGCCCGCCATGCCGTTGAACAGGTCTTCCGGCGCTGAGAGTGCCTTCATCATCTCCAGTGCGACCTGAGCGACGGTGACCTTCTCCAAATCCTTTTCGCTCAGACCGTCAAAAGGGACGCCGAAGATGCGCCCGCCGAAATGTTTGTCCATCTGTCGGGCGATCTGAAGGGCCAGACGTGTCTTCCCGATGCCTCCCTGCCCGTGCAGCAAGACCAGACGATGCCCCGTCTCCAGTTCCCGTTCGATTCGCGCCCGATAGTCGTCCCTGCCGACGAAGGTATCTTCGGCGCGGCGCAGCCAGCGCGGTATCCAGAGCGCCGCACGGATTTTGCGGGTTTCATCGCCGTCCCAGAGCAGTTCGTAGAGCGTCTGTGGGGCAGGAATGTCTTTGACGAGGCGGTTGTGCCAGGGACGCCACTTCTGAAGGATGTAGGGATGCGCCGCCTCGTGCGCCTCCGCATTGACGATTATCATCTCTCCCACGCCGCAGTCCATCGTGCGCTGCGCCAGCGAAACCTGATGGTCGCGCCACTCGCCCTGCGCGGTGCGGTAGACCTCCTGCGTCACCAGATAGACGCCTATCCTCACCTTTATCGGCAGCAGTTCGCCGTTCTTCTCGACCGTCAGGCGCGGCTTGCCGTTCTCGTGCAGTGCCTCCTGCATGGCGACAGCGCACTTCAATGCGGCCGTCGGTGTTCCAAAGGTGGCAAAGAAACTATCTCCCTTCGTTCCCTCTGTCTTGCCGCCGTTTTGTGTGATGCACTCTTCCAGAATACGGTCGTGTTCTGACGCAACCGCCTTCCACACATCGGGATGCAGCCCTTTGCTCAGTTCGGTGGACGACTCAATATCGGTGAAAAGGCAGGTAATCACGCCTTCCGGGGCTTGCTCCAAGGTATCCTCCTGCAAATGCGCCTCATTGTCTCACGGCTTCTCTGTCGGGCGCTGCGTTCTGTGGACATCGGTAAGACGGCTGCGTTCGCCTCTCTATTCCCCACCCGCCCGCGCCACTCCTCTTTCCCTTGTCTGAACTCGGATGGAACGGAGGTAACGGATGGACTATGATGTGCGAACTGAATTGGCTGATCCACTTCCCGAAGCGTGTTCAGACAAGAACAGTGGCAGGCAATGGGAGACCTTTATCAACAGAATCATAGTCTATCCGTTCCCTCCGTTCCATCCGAGTTCAGACTTGTTCAAGACAGGCGGTGGGCGGCATACGCGAGGACGGCCAGAATGTCCTCGCGTTGCAGGCCAGGTTGCTCGGCGAGAAGTTCTGTATAGTTCACGCCTGTGCTGAGGCGCTCCAGAATCATTTCTGCCGTGTAGGGGAGACCGCGCACGGTGGGAATGCCGTTACAGAGGGCAGGGTCTACAGTAATGCGTTCCGACAGATACGACGGCCTGGAAAATTCAGTGCGTGGCCTGTGCGTATCGGCACGACCTGCAAACGTTCCGATACGCGGCAGGGTGTAGAGCAGACCCTCTTGCCGGAGAGAGTAGAGTACCTGCCGCACGACCGTCGCAGACAGTTCGTACTCCTGTGCATACTGGTTGACGGGCGGCAACAGATCGCCCGCCGCCAGATTTCCCGCTTCCAGAGACCGTCTCAGCGCTTCTTCCAACCGTCTGCGCCGCTGTTCCACTTCCCGCCGTGTTGCCATATTGTCCCACTCCTCTGCACGTTCTGACAGCCGGAACGCGGAGAAGTTGCGTGTAAAACGCGCAGGAAAAGCCAGTGGGGAAGTAGCAAAGGGTGGGAGTGGCAAAGGGCGTAAGGGTCAGCAAAGGGTTGACACCCCTCGCTACGCGCCTGCGGCGGATCGTCCTTCGGACGAAACTCAACGCGACAAGGTTTGCAGGGCGGAATCGGTGGAATCGGCGGAGTGAACTCCTCCGCTGAATGACCTGCGGCCAAGTTTCCTTCGGAAACGTCTATGACGAGAGGGCCACTCTTCGCATTCTACGCATTTTGTCCGAAGGAGATTCCGGCGAAGCCGCGTAGCGAGGGGTGTCAACCCTTTGCTGACCCTTACGCCCTTTGCTTTCTGCCTGCGATTTGCATGGCTGCCTGCGTAAGGTGAGTCTACAGGATCAGTTTCACCGTTATGATTTCGAAGGGCTGGATGGGGAGGAGCATCTCGCCGCCACTCAGGGGGATTTCGGCGAGGCTGGTCTCCAGAAGGTCGCAGAGCCAGGCGGATTTGACGGGAAGTGTCGTGGTCAGCGTGACGGTGCCGCGTGTATTGTGGCCTTCGTAGAGCCGGACGATGACGGCGTCCTCTTTCTCGGCGCGTTTGATCGCCTCCACGAAGACAGCGGCGTTGTCCACCTCGAAGAAGGAGCGTTCGAGCGGCAGACTGCCCGGACGGTTGGCGAGGAGGGGGTAGGCGGTCGGGGGGCAGTTGAGGGCGTAGGCGTTCTCCACGACTTCGCCCTCCCGGAAATCGCCGTTGTGGGGCAGGAGAGAGTAGGTGAAGCGGTGGTGGCCCCGGTCGGCATTCGGGTCGGGAGCCTGCGGGGAGCGCAGCAGCGAGAGGCGCAGGGTGCTGTTCAGAATATCGTAGCCGTATTTGCAGTCGTTGAGCAGGGCAACACCGTAGTTGCCTTCGCTGAGGTCGGCCCATTTCTGAGCGCAGACCTCGAACCGCGCCTGGTCCCAACTGGTGTTGGTATGCGTAGGCCGTTCGACATGACCGTACTGAATTTCGTAGGTGGCGCGGCTGCTGTTGATGGCGACCGGGAAGGCGGCTTTGAGCAGAATGTTCGTCTCGTGCCAGTCCACTTCCGTCACGAAATCCACGCGCATACTCCCGGCGGTCAGGCGCACCGTCTGCACAATACGCGAACTGCCGAAGACGCGCACGAACCGCACCGCGCCGCGTACCGGGCCGCTCTCCACGACCTCGACGCTTTCGAGTTCTGTGACAACACGTCCGCGCTCGAAGGCGTAAACGTCAATGTCCCACGCATCCCAATTGACGGGTTTATCCTCGTGCAGCACCAGTTGATTGGCGCAGAGGAGTGGATTGAGGTCGCGCTTGCCGCTGCGCTGTACGGTGTAGGGATCGTGCAGGATTTCGCGCTCGTTGTCCCGGTCATAGAGGCGCGTAATGAGACCGGTGGCGGCATCGAACTCCACGCGCAGCGACTCGTTTTCGAGATGGGTGCGGGAGGCGGTGACGGCATCCTCGTCCTCGTCTACCGGAACGGTAGTGGCGTTGAGGTCCCAGACGGCGTAGCCGTGCAGGGGCGCGTTCTTCGCGAGGAACAGCGCGGAGCGTTCTCCCTCCGCGTCAGTGACGATCTGCACTGCGACCGCATCGCCCTCCGGCCCGATGGCGGTGACGGGATTTTCGCTGACCCGCAGCGGAACCTGCACGACCTCGTTGGCGAAGTGGCTCAGGTTGCTGACGACCAGAACGGGCTGTTTGACGCCTCGGGTATTGACCGACGCGGCGAGCGAACCGGTGGCGGCGGCGATGAGATCGGTGGTGCGAAGGGCGATGTCCGCATAGTCCGTCGCGCTGTCCCGGTAGACTTCGGCGATGGAAGTGCCGGGCAGGATGTCGTGGAACTGGTTGAGCAGCACGGTCTTCCAGAGACGGTCTAGCTCCTGCACCGGATAGGCGGCAAGCCCGGAGGTCTGCACGACGCTCAGGAACTCCGCGTCGCGCAAGGCGAACTCGGCCTTGCGGTTGCCGCGCTTGTTGGCGGCCTGCGTTGTGTAGGTTCCCCGGTGCAGTTCCAGGGTGAGTTCTCCCACCCAGACCGCGAGGTCGAATGCCTCTTCTTCGGCTTTGCGGAAAAACTCCAGCGCGGGTTCGAGAGTGACGGTCGGCATTCCCTCGACATTTTGCAGGCGGCGGGCGTTCTCCAGCATCTCGGCGGTCGGCCCGCCCCCGCCATCCCCATGCCCGAAGAGATAGAGCGAGCGCGTGGCGCGGTCGTGATCGCGGAAATTGTGGGCGCTGTGGGCGATTTCGCGGGGACTCATGTCGCCGTTGGGCGTGTCGGAGGGCAGGAAGTGGGTGAAGAGCCGTGTACCGTCTATGCCCTGCCAGAGAAACGTGTGATGGGGAAATGTATTGACCTGATTCCAGGACATTTTCTGCGTCATAAAGTAGTCTATGCGGGCGCGTTTGAGAATCTGCGGCAGGGACGCGGCATAGCCGAAGACATCCGGTAGCCAGAGGTCGTGCGTCTCGATGCCAAACTCGTCCAGGAAGAAGTTTTTGCCGTGCAGTATCTGCCGCACCAGGCTCTCCCCGCTGCTCAGGTTGCAGTCCGCTTCGACCCACATACTGCCGATGACTTCCCACTGTCCGCTTTCGATTTTCGCCTTGATACGCGCATAGAGGGCCGGGGAGAGCCGCTTGACCCAGGCGTAGAGCGCGGGCTGGGAGCAGGCGAAACGGAACTCCGGGTAGGCATCCATCAGGCGCAGCACGGTGGCGAAGGTGTGCAGGCACTTGAACTGAGCGCGTTCCAGAGGCCAGAGCCAGGCGGCGTCTATGTGCGAATGCCCGACCGCGCTGATACGGTGTGCGGAGGCGTGGGCCGGTCTCTCGTAGTGGCTGGCAATTCGTTTGCGGCAGTCGGTAACGCTGGCTGAATCGTCGGGATTGCACAGACTGACGGCGGTGTTGAGCCGATAGAGCAACTGACCGAAGCGCGGAGTGTCGGTCGGCTGTACTTTCAGGACTCCGAGGGCCACGTTGAGGTCGTAGTAGAGACCGAAGAGTTCAGGATCGTGGACGGCGAGGATAGCCTGTCGGAAGGTGAAGGGAGTGGAGGAAGGCTCCGAGGGTCTGCCATGAACGCTCACATTCGGGTTCATGCCCGTCGCCTGCACCGTCAGACTGACGTTCTCCCCTCCCTGCGCCGAATCAACAATCACGAACTCCCGATGATTGCCGTCTATACCCTGTACCGGGTCGTCGCCCTCCCAGACTATCGCCTCCGCCCCGCAGTCCAGCCGCGCCACGACGGTTTTGCCGCTCCACTCCTCCGGAATCTCGCCTGTGAACCGGAACCACGCATCGCTCCAGGCTGGCCCCCACTCGAACCCCGGTTCTATCGGCGTATAGTCGTAGTTCGCCGCTTCCACTGGTGTAAGGGTTTCCGTTCGGTAGTCGCGCTGTTCCGCAGGTGGCTGATAGACGGCTGCGTTCAGCGTCGTCTGCGTCTGCCAGAGTTTCGGGCGCAGAGTATCGTTCAGAAAGCTCTCGATGCGGCGCAGGGTGAGATCAGGATGTTTCAGCATGGTTGAAAACCTCAATTCGGGAGGAGGGTGCGTGTCTGTTACTCGTCGAGGGCGGGTGGAACTTCGGTGCGAAGCAGACGCATGAGCTGGGCCATGAAATGCAGGTTGTGCAGGGTGGCGAGGCGGTAGAAGAGGGTTTCGCCGCATTTGTGCAGATGCCGCAGATAGCCGACAGAGTAGCGGGTGCAGGTAGGGCAGGTGCAGCCGGGATAGATGGGGCGATTGGCCTTGATGTGCTTTTCGTCGTCAATGTAGAGATAGCGAAACCAGGGATCGGTCAGCGTAAAGCCGGGGACGGCAGGATCGGAGGGCAGGGTGTAGAGCCTGCCAACACGGGCATCGCGGGTCGGGAGCGCGGAATCGAAAAGGCTGTAGCCCATGCGGAAGCAGGCGGCGATACTGGCGGGATGCCCGACGCCGAGGGCGTGCATGGGAAACTCGGCGGGGATAAAACTGCGGGTGGCTGCCAGCATCTCGGAGAGCAGTTTGCCTTCGGCGTCGAGCGGCCAGCCTCCGTAGCCGTAGCCGTCAAAGCCGATTTCCAGCAGGCGTTCCGCGCATTCCCGGCGCAGTTCCAACGTTCCACCGCCCTGCACGACCCCGAACAGCAGAGGCCGGGGGGCATCGGCGGCGCGTTTGTGCTGTTTGATCTGCCGCAGGAACTCCTCCTTGCAGCGCTGCGCCCACCGCACCGTGCGCTCGACCGAGAGCCGCTGCGCCTCCGGGGAGTCGTCCACATGCGTACAGTCGTCCAGGCAGATGGCAACGTCTGCGCCATAGGCGAGTTGAAGCTGAATGCTCTTTTCGGGGGAGAGCTGAAACTCCCGGTCGGCCCCTTCTGGCTTAAAACGGATGCCCGAATCGCTCAGTTTGCCGAACTTCGGGTTCTGCCGGATGAGGGAGTACGCCTGAAAGCCGCCGGAATCGGTGATGATGGGATGGGGCCAACCCGCCATGCCGTGCAGCCCGCCGAGCGCGGAGATGGTGGAGGAGCCGGGCTTCTGCATGAGATGAAAGACGTTCATCACGACGGCGTCTATACCGACGGTCTCCAGGTCGCCCGCATCCACCGCTCGCACGACTCCGAGCGTGGCGTCGGGCAGAAACGTCGGCAGCGGTACGGTGCCATGCACCAGCGCGAGGGAGGAGGCCGGATTACGCATCCGCACCGTCCACAGCCTCGTCCTCCGCGTCGGTATCCCGCTCCTCTGCGTTTTCGGTCTCGTCGGGGGCTTCGGCATCTCCGGCCTCTTCCGTGAAACCGCCACCGGGCAGCCCTGCTATCACGAAGATATACTCGCCGCGCAGGTTCTGGGCGGAGAGGCTTGTCAGCAGTTCCGAAAGCAGACCGCGCTCCATCTTCTCGAACTTCTTGGTCAGGTCGTTGGCGACGGCGGTCGGGCGGTCTCCATAGACCTCCAGCGCGTCCCGCAGGCAGGCGACAAGACGGTGTGGGCTTTCATAGAAGATCAGGGTGTGGGGAGAGAAGCGGTCAAGGCCAAAGAAACGTTTGCGCGGGCCGGGTTTGCGAGGCGGAAAGCCGCGAAAGGTGAAGGCATGGACGGCGAGACCGGAGAGGACCAGCGCCATGATGAGACCGGTCGGGCCAGGAATCATGGTGAAGGGCAGATTGGCGTCTATGGCCTTGCGGACGATGCGGTAGCCGGGGTCGGCAATGCCGGGCGTTCCCGCATCCGTCACCAGCGCGACGCTCTTGCCTTCGCGCAACAGGTTCAGGATACGTTCGCTGGCCCGCTCTTCGTTATGCTCGTGGAACGCGATCTGCGGCTTGGAAATCTCGAAATGCTTCAGCAGCATCCCGGTTTTGCGGGTATCTTCGCTGGCGACGAAATCGGCGAGGCGGAGCGTTTCCAGCGCACGCAGCGAGATGTCGCTGAGATTGCCGATGGGAGTGGCGACGAGAAAGAGCATGAGCCTCCAGACGAGATGCCTGCCCCGCTCAGGCGCCGGGCGATTTGGCCGGAGGCGCAGGCGTCGTTCCCGGCGTGGTGGAGGGCGGGACGGTTCCGGGCGGGTTGGAAACGGGCTTAGGAGCGGACGTTTTGGGCGCACGGGTTCCGACGGCGACGATGGTCGGAAACGCGGTGTAGTGGGAGGCGAATGTCTCCCGCTTCACGACCTGCCCGTTGTCTTTGATGATGCGAACCCAGGTGACGTGAATGCCGGGACTCCCGCGCTCCTCGACGATGCGCCGCCCTGCCGCGATATGCGGGTCGGGATGCGTCTCGACCGGAGAACCTACGTTGGTCTCTTTGCCTTTTTGCAGCACGACTTCCCGGCCCGGTGTGCGCTTGCCGAAGATACTGAAGACCAGCAGGCCACCGTTCGCGGAAGCGCGGATGTAGAGCGGCGCGGGCGTGTCGTTCTGGAACTGCATATCAATCGCCCCGTAGACGGCGGTGGCATCGCGGCCATGCCGCAGATACCCGACCGGCATGGAGTGGTTCTGGCGCTGCACGATCTTAAGGGAGGAGAGCAGCGCGGCGTTGAACAGGGTGCTGGAGACCTGACAGATGCCACCGCCTTCGCCCATGACGTGTTTGCCGTGAACGTACTGCGGCGCAGGCTTGAAGCCCGCTTCGCTGTCACGCGGCCCGACTGTCTTGTTGTAGGAGAAGGTCTCCCCGGCCCGCAGCAGGGTCCCATCTATGTGTTTGACGGCGAGGACGATATTGTCGCGGCGGTTGCGGGTGCCAGAGTAGTAGGTGCTGAACTCCGCGAGTTTGCCATCTATCTGCTCCAGATCGGCGGCGGTCAGTTCCGGCACGATGATCTTCGGGGTCAGCGTCACTTCGGGGCCGTCCAGAAGGCTGTCGTGGGTAGGAGTGGCGGGAGAACGGCCCTCAGTGGGGGCTGTCGTCGGCGGGTCTACCGAAGCGGGTGTCTGCGTCGGGGCGAGGGTACGGTTCCAGGCGTCGGTAACGGCCTGAGCAGAAGCGTCTTTGTCGAGCGTGATCCCATTCTGTTCATGCCGCAGCCCGAAGCCGCCGCCTTTGGTGGGCAGAATCTGGGCGCGTTTGGCGGGCCGATAGATGTCCTGTGCGATCTGATTGGTCAGGTAGGTGCGGAGTTTCGCGCTGTCTACTGAGGCCACCGGCGCGACGGTAAACGTCTTGCCACCGCTGATCCAGTGGGAGACCTGCCCGAGGACGCTGTCGTGTCCCACTTTGCCTGCCGCGGCCAGGGTCGCAGGCACGTCAATGCCGAGGCCCAATTTTCGCGCCTCCGGCTTCCAGGATTTGGCGATATTGCTGTCCGGGGCGAAATGCAGGGTCAGCACGGTGGCCTGCTGCGTCTCTGCCCATCGCTCCAGCGCCGTGCGGGCGTCCTGAAGGGATTTACCGCTCAGGTCAAGGCTGCCGACATGGACGCCGGGCGCGATCTGATCGTCGGGAACATGAGCCAGAACGCCGACAGCCGCGCCACCGACACCAAATGCCAGCAGGGTCGTGATGAGGACAGCGCGCCGGACAGGCGAACGGCGGGCGGACCGAGATACGGTGGATGTAACAGACACGTTAGGATATTACCTCACTCATTGTCATCGGAGAAGGGCGGACAGGCATAGTCGGCGTCGGACAGATTGTCGTCGTCATGGACGCAGGAGGGCTTTCGCACAGAGTGGGTCTGGGTGTCGTGGGCATGATACAGCCCTTCATGGTCTTCGATACGCTGAATCAACAGCTCCAGCTTTTCGCTGTGCTGTTCGAGCAGTTCCAGCCGCTGCCGCATTTCGCGAATAGTCGCGTCACGCGGATCTACCCGGTTGATGATGTTGTCCATCACCTGAGCGCCGTGTTCTTCCTCGATGCGCTCGCCATCCCGCCGCACGATACGGCCCGGTATGCCGACAACCGTACAGTGGGCCGGTATATCCTTATTGACGACGGCATTCGCGCCGATCTTGCAGTAGTCGCCGATGGTGATAGGGCCGAGGATTTTCGCGCCCATTCCCACCAGGACGCCGTTGCCGAGCGTCGGGTGCCGCTTGGTGCGCTCCAGGCTCGTTCCGCCCAGGGTCACCTGATGATACAGCAGGACATCGTCGCCGACGATGGCGGTCTCACCAATGACGATTCCCATGCCGTGGTCTATGAAAAACCGCCGCCCGATGGTGGCTCCAGGATGGATTTCGATACCCGTCAGGGAACGACTGATCTGCGAAATCAGCCGGGCCAGCAGCTTGAAACGGCGGTTCCAGAGGCCATGCGCCACCCTATGCGCCCACAGGGCGTGGAGGCCCGGATAGGTCAGGGCTTCCAGAACGCTGCGGGCCGCAGGGTCTTTTTCCAGAACGGTGCGAATATCTTCTTGTAGGCGTTGAAACACGTCGTTGTCTCTCACGAATGCAGGATAAGCCGGTAGAGTAACTACATTCGATAGGCGGCAAAAGTTCCAGAAGCGGAACCACAGCCCACTTTTTCACCATGCAAGTGTAGCATAGAATCGTTCCTGCCGCAAGAGCGAAAACTCAGCGTTTGACCTGATACTGCAGGATGAGCTGCTGCGCGACTTCGGCAGGCTCCCAGCCGTCTATGCGAACCTCTTTGTTCTCCAGGTCTTTGTAGACGGCGAAGAAGTGCAGGATTTCACGCAGACGGTGTTCGTAGACATCCTCGAGATTACTGACGGTCTCGAAACGGGGATCGTGGGCGGAGACCGCAAGGATTTTGTCGTCGCGTCCTTTGTCGTCGCCCATTTTCAGCACCCCGACAGGCCGCGCCACGAGGACGCACCCGGTGAAGGTGGGCTGCGCCGTCAGCACCAGAATGTCAAGCGGGTCTCCATCCTCAAACATGGTGTCGCAGACGAAGCCGTATTCGCAGGGATAGTAGAGAGGCGAGTAGAGGACACGATCCAGTCTGAACACATTCCAATCGGGGTCATATTCCACTTTATTGCTAGTTCCACGGGGAATCTCGATAACGACATTTACCTCTACGGGCGCTCTTTCCCCAAGTGGTATCTCATTGAAATTCATGTCCTGCACTCCTGAGTTGCTGATTTGAAGTTTTTTTGTCACAATCGTTGACAAGGTTAACACGAGGTGATATACTTGTCCGTCTGAGTTGGAACTCAGACGCGAACTACCGTAAGGAGGATTCTACAGTATGGCATCTGGAAAAGTAAAGTGGTTCAACGACGCCAAAGGCTACGGCTTCATTGAGACTACGGAAGGCAAAGACATTTTCGTTCACTACTCCGCCATCGTCAAAGAGGGTTTCAAGACCCTTGCCGAAGGCCAGGAAGTGACCTTTGAGATCGTGGATGGGGCCAAAGGCCCGCAGGCTGCGAATGTGGCCGGACAGTAGTCCCTTTCTGCGAATAGTGCCTAATCACAAGCAATTTTACACATCAAGCGATGCCTGTGTGGAATCGCTGCTGCGTTCTCTTTCCCTGTAATACTTTCATCCTAATCATCGGCCTGCCCTGGCAGGCGCCTCCCCTTACCGGCTGCGACGCAGATGTTTTGCATCGGGCCGGTTTTTTACGCCGTGTCGGAAGGGCGCGAGACACATCCCTTTCGGTTTCCCCTCTATTGTACCCCAGACGAGTACGATCGCCCGGCAGGCGCAGGAATAAAATAACTCACCTTACGCAGGCGGACAACCAAATTGCCCCAATGCAAAGAAGGGTGTCAATCCTTTGCTATCTCCTTGCTTGCGTGTGGAACAGATAAGGTGAGTAAAACAAGCCGGAACTTCCCTTTAGGACGGTTCGTAGCACAGAACGAAGAGGCTTTCGTGAGCCTGTTGACACGGCGGTGCGCTGTGGCGCTCAGCCGGCGCCGCCTTACCCTTTTTCGAGGAGAAGAACATGAGTAATGTGATTACGACCAGCCAATTCGAGCAGGACGTGCTTCAGTCCCCCATCCCTGTGCTGGTAGATTTTTGGGCGGAGTGGTGTGGCCCCTGTAAAATGATCGGTCCTCATGTGGACGCGATCTCGAACGAATACGAGGGCAAGGCGAAGGTTTTCAAGTGCGACGTGGACAGTGAGCCGGAGATCGCGCAGAAGTACAATATTATGTCCATCCCGACGCTACTCTACTTCAAAGGCGGCAAAGTTGTGGATCAGGTCGTCGGCGCGGTGCCGAAAAGCACCATCTCCGCGAAACTGGAATCGCTGATTTAGAAGCGATCTCAACGGCGCAGGGCCGGATGCCGGGTGGCATCCGGCCCTGTTTTTATTTGGGCGTCTGCGCCACTTTCATCTCTTTGAGGAGGGGAACGATGCGGGGATTGCTGATGAAGACATCCATAATATAGGCATTGAAGTACTGCGCGTCGGTCGCCTGATCGTTATAGCGTTTCAACTGCTTGTAGGCGTCTTTTTCCAGTTTGACGCAGATGCCGAACTGCTCGGCAGTGAGAATGGTCTTGCAGACGGCGCTGACGCTCAGGATGTTCTGCGTGTCAATGTCCTTGCGTTTGGTGCTGACATCTTTCTGGATGGCTTTCACCCGGTCGTCGAAATCGGTCGGAATAGTGGTGCCGCTTATGGCTTTTTTGCGCGTCGTGCGTATCTCGTCCGCCATTTTGAGCAGCGGCGCACTGCTGAGGGCGGTCGCTTTTTTATCATAGTCCGTTTTGGCGTTCGTAATGGCCGTGGCGAGTTTGTCCATCTGCTCCGGGGTCAGTTTCAGCGGCAGCAGGACATGCATCACGTCGAGGTCGTCCAGCGCGGTGAGCAGGTCCTGTACCTCTTTCGGGGGCTGGCCGGGAACGTCGGCAGCCTGGGGAGCGACCTGCGCGTGGGCCGGATGCGCGGTGAAGTGCAGCCCCGTCAGGCCGCCAACGAGCAGGAAGGCCAGCGCAAGACCGGCCAGTGGGGAGAGTGTAAAGCGTTTTCGAGTGAGCATGGTGAACTCCAGTAAAGAGTGTAGAGAGTGTCGAATTCGGGAAAGGCGTAATGCAAACCTAGTTGGATACGGCGGACTATAATCCCTTCCTGATTAGGCGAAGAACGGCGAAGTTAAGTTACAGCGACAGCGGAAGGAATGAAAATGCAGGAGACACTGGCAACATTTTTGAAATATCGGGCGGAGCGTAGTTATGCCTACCTGCTTCAGCAGATAGAGAGCCTGACGGAGGCGGAGGCGCTGGCGGGGAGCCGCCCCGACTGGCTGGATCATCGGTGGGGCATCGGGCAGAACGGCTCCATTGCCGGGATTGTCTACCATGTCGCGGCCTGGAAGCAGATGACCCTACCGCTCTTTTCGCCGGAGGGCAAGCCCATGAGCCGGGAGGAGTTCGAACCCGACCTCGCCCCGGCGCTCGACGACTGGCAGGGCATTCAGGCATGGTTAAAACAGGTGGGTATGGCCTGGAACGTCTCCCTTGCCGAACTCCCGGCAGAGGAGTTCGACGCCACACGCACCTGGGATACGACCACGCTGACCGTCGCGAAATTCGTCGTGGAAATCTACGAACACGACATTCAGCACGCCGCCCAGATCGAGTATCTGCGCCAGCAATGGAAAGCGACGCACACAATCCCCGCATAGCAGACAGAGACAACCAGGTTCGCAGAGGAGATGAGGATGATCGTACAGAGTGAGGCCGTATTTCCAGCACAGATTTTTGACTCACGCGAGGCTCTGGAGACCTATCTGGGGGAGGTGAAGGAGCGCCGAAGCCAAAGGCGAGCGGAGCGGGAACAGCGTATGCTTCTCCAGTTTGCTTTGCAGCGTTTGGGCGAGGAACTGACTGCGGCGGAGCAGGATGAGGATGCTGAGATCACGGCGGAACTTCGACAGGCGCTGGCAGAGTGCGAAATCCGCCTGAGTCGTCTGACTGCGGGAACGTTCGTCCCATCAGAAGCAGAGAGGACGCTTGCGGAGACGACCGTACCTGCCCCGGAATCGCTGTCTTTTTTTCCTGCACCGATCGTTCTGGAAGCACCGCCTTCCGCAGAAGCGGAAAGGGCGGTTGTCTGTGTGGCAGAGACGCACACTACGGCACCGGAGAGCGTGTTTTCCGAACCGGCCCGGCTTGAAACCCCGCCTCCGGCCAATGGAATGCAGGCTAAGTCTCTGGCGGCGTTCCGTGCCGAGATTGAGGGGCTTTCCGGGCAGTTTCAAGCGATCTTTGCCGAAGGACTGGCGTACCCAGATGGCAGCCACAACCGTTCGCTCTGTTTTCGGCTGCGTGCGCTGGCAAGCCAACTGTGCGGGATTCAGGCTCGTGCCGCTTCTGCCCGACTGGACGGCGCTCTGATGGGGGACTTTCAGGAGGTCTGGAACGCCCTGGAGATGGAACGCGCTTATGCGAGCGAAGGCTTTGCCGCCCCGTGCTTTGAAGCGGACTATCGCCACTGTGAAGCGGGAATTCTGCCCGAGCAGTGGGAATCCCTCGCGCAGGGCTACGCCGGGGCCGCAGAGGCCGAGACCGCCTGGGAGTGGCACCGGACGCAGAACGAAGAGGCGGACCTGCTGCCCCTCTCTTATCGTTCGGGAACGCTGAATGCCATTGCCGCCGCCCAGCAGATTCTCTACCGGGCGCTGGCTCACTTCGCCACCGAAGACACCCTTCAGACAGAGGCGTACAGCCTGCTGCGTCAGGCTGCCAAAAAAGCGGGCTACCTCTCCGCGCTGTCGCCCGATATAGCCGATACGGCACTGGAGGCGGAAACCCGGAGCCTCTCGGAACGCCTGTTGGCCTTGCAGTGGGAGTGGGAGCGCAATGCGGAGAGCCTGCGCCTGGCGCGAGAGCAGGAGACCCTCCGCAAGCAGAAGGCCGCATCCAAAGAGGCGGCACTGAGTGATTTCAGAGCGCTCCTTCAGCGTCTGCCCGCCCTCGGTAAAGCTGCCGGTTCCCTCGCCGGTGACCGCAAAGAGCTGTTGCCGATTCTGGACCGCTGTATCGAGGCGAATGTGCCGCCGACCAATGTGGAAGTGCGGAACGCACTGCTGGAGACGGGAACACGGCTTCTGGAAGGGCAGCCGAAGTACAGCCGCATCCTGGATGCCATTCTCGCAGAGCGTCTGCGGAAAGGCATGGATCGTCGTGTCTCTCCCGGAGAAGAGGCGGACGAGACCGAAGAGCCGGAGCCGCCCGATACGACGATTCAGGAATATCTGAACGTCGTCAGCCCGTTCGTCAAGGACTTTCGTATTCTGATTCTGGGTGGATCGCCGCGCCAGCACGTAAGCGAGGAGCTAAAAGCGATGCTGGGGTGTGCGGAGGTGAAGTGGCGCGACAGCAAGCGCAGCGACAAAGCCTCGAAGTTTGAGGCGGACATTCGGAAGTCGAATATGCTGCTCCTGCTCAAAAACTTCGCCGGACACGATATGAGCGAGAAGGGGCGGGAGTGGATACGCTCGGTGGGCGGCCATTTTGTCTATATTCCGAGCGGCTATGGCCGTAACCAACTCATCAATCAACTCTACAAATACGTTACCTCGAAGGAAGGGCGAATGTAGTCCGACAGCACGGCTTAAAACGCACAGGCAACTCCGCGCCA
Organism: Chthonomonadales bacterium; assembly: GCA_038231295.1. Taxonomy (GTDB): domain Bacteria; phylum Armatimonadota; class Chthonomonadetes; order Chthonomonadales; family Chthonomonadaceae; genus JANXLO01. Next base: position 22,944 of record JBBRLP010000006.1, on the reverse strand, counting down.
TCAGAGCGGTTCGTCATTCGGACGAACCGCTCTGCGCGTATCGAGGGCGAGAAACTTCGCGGACGTGCGAATAAGGAGGCGAACAACCATATCGAGAGATAGATTTTTTTCTGTGCCGTAAGTAAAGGAGAAACGGAAAGGGACGTAGAAATTACGATTCATTGAAAAGAAGCATAAAATGCAGAAAGACGGATGCTCTATCGGGGATAGAGCCAGCGCAGGAGATGCGGAGACGTTGCGACCGCCCGGAAGGAGACTCTAACGAACATGAACAGGGCTGCTTCGGAGGTATGCGACCTCGCCCGTTTTCTGCTGGCGGCAGAGGCCGAGAAGAGGGAGCATGGGGAGGAGGAAGCAGAGGTGGCGCTGCGCGTCTTCGGCCAACTGCGCTCCTATCTGACAAGTCTCATCGGGGTCGCCGGATTTGAGGCCATTCTGACACGCGCTCTGTCTCTGGCAAAGGTTGAATGCGGGTGGCTGGGAGCCGTGCGCGTTCAAGCCGACGCGACATTCGAGGGATTTCATGAAGCCGCACAGAAGCAGCCAACCCCTGCCGTTGCGGCGGGATGCGCCGCGCTATTGACGGCGTTACTGGGCCTGCTCGTCGCCTTTATCGGCGAAGCCCTCACGCGGCAGCTTATGCAGGACATCTGGCCGGAGGTGCAGCGTTACGACAGACAAGCAGGCCTGGGGGAGACAACAGCGTAACCCTTCCCCATTCGTAAGCACACTCGAACTGCCCGAGTCGTTTACCGATCTGCTCTTCAGCCCCACGCGATCTCATTTCTGACAGATGACATTATCCGGCTGCGCTACGTAGAGATAGAGGGTCAACTTCGGAAAGTGCTGGTTGTCGTCAAGATGCGCGGCGGCGACCACAGCAAAGACATCTACGAATACGAAATCACGTCAGAAGGCATGGTAATCGGTTCTCGCCTGAAGAACTATCGGGGCCTCCTCTCCGGAATCTCGGAACACATAAACCCGTCCGCTTCGGACACAAATGAGGCGGCCCATTGAGAGAAAAGGCAGTGGTTTCCATGAGAAATACCGCCCGAGAACTAAACAACCCCCCGCCGGATAATCTGCCGCTCGCCTCTATTCTGGACTGCATCACGGAGGTTGTTCAGATCATTGATAGGGACTGGAACTTCTTCTACGTCAACCAGTCTGCCGCCGATCTAGCCGGAAAAATCGCGCTGGAGATGCGGGGTAAAAACGTGTGGGAAACCTTCCCCGAACTGTCAGGCTCCTCGCTGGAAGCCGCCTGCCATCGCTCCATGCGTGAGCAGATACGCATAGATATTGAATTTTACTTTTCGCGTTGTGCGAAATCGTTTGAGATCCATCTTCATCCGAACCCGCAGTACCTCTCGCTCTACGCTACCGAAATCACCCGCCGCGTCCGTGCCGAAGTCACCGCAGAACATCTGGCGGAAATCGCTTTGCTCAACGCCCGCCTGCAAAAGACGAATGAGGCGCTGCTGCTCTCCATAGTGCGTCAGCATGTACTCACGGAAAAAGAGGTGGTTCTCAACGCCCGTCTGCATCGTGCGATGCTTGAGTCACATCACCGCATCAAAAATAACATGCAGGTCGTTTCCGCGCTTGTCGAAATGCAGATGGACGAGATGGACGCTCCGCTCAACAAAGAACACCTTACGCGCATCCATCAGCATGTTCGCGCGCTCGCCAATGTTCACGATCTGCTCACACAGCAGGTGAAGGACAATGTTGATACCGATACCTTGAGTACGCAGGATATACTGGGCCGGCTCCTCTCAATGCTCCAGCAAACAAGCGGCGGCAGGCGCGTGATGGCGGAGATAGAGAACGTTTTGGTTCCTGCGGAGAAAGCGTCCGCTCTTTGCCTGCTCGTCAGCGAGTGTGTCAGTAACGCCATCAAGCACACAAAGGGTAACATCGAAGTCACGTTGACTGTGGACGGCGCTAACGCACGGCTGGAGGTTTGCGACAACGGCCCTGGCTTTCCGCCCGCCTTCGACTGGCGCAAGGCCGCCAATACGGGTCTCTCCCTGATTGACAGCACGGCGCGGCACGACCTGCGTGGTAAGGTATACTACCAGAACCGTCCCGAGGGCGGGGGATGTGTTGCGATTACTTTTCCTGTTTCTGCGGCAGAGCGCAGTCGTGAAATCGCCGTTGTCCGTATACAAGAGTGACGCTCGTCTGCCTCTAACGAAACGTCTTTTTACTTCTCCCACTCTGGAAAGCGCCACGCCGCTTCGTCTGAATTCTCCGTAAGATTTCCCGTTTAGATCGAAGGATCCGATGTCAAACGCAGTTCATAAACATTCCCTCTCTGTCGAGGAGGCTGCCCACTCCCCGCAGGCACAGGAGCTTTTTCAACTTCTCATCGAGAACGTCACGGACTATGCCATCTTCACGATGGATATAGAGAGCCGTATTACGGCTTGGAACGTCGGGGCGGAACGCATTCTGGGCTATACGGAAGCGGAGGCGCTGGGGCAGCCCGTCTCCCTCATCTTCACTCCCGAGGACATCGCGCGTGGGGCGGATCGGGCGGAACTTGAGCAGGCGGCAGTGACAGGCCGTGCGGAAGACGAGCGGGAACATATCCGCAAGGACGGCACCCGGTTCTGGGCCAACGGCATCATGACTGGTCTGCTCGATGACAGCGGCAAACTCCGAGGCTGGGCCAAGATACTGCGGGATTTCACCGAGCGCAAACGGTACGAAGAGAGGCTGCAGCGGGCGGTCGCGGAGACCAATCATCGGGTGAAGAACAGTCTTCAGGTCGCGTGCGCCCTCGTCGAGGTGCAGGCTCTGACGCATGAAGAGGCCGTTCCCGTCGCGGAGGTGAAGCGGGTCATCGCCCATCTGAAGGCGATGGCCTCTATTCAAGACCTGCTCACCGACGAGGTCAAGATAGATGCAGGCGTCACCCATCTGTCGGCAAAGGCCATGCTCGAAAAACTGCTGCCCTTTATGCAGCGTTCCGTCGGGGAGCAGGAACTTACTTACGAGGCTGACGAGATTCGGCTGCCCATCAATCTCATCAATGCGCTTGCCATTCTCGTGAACGAACTGATTGCCAATGCGGTGAAACACGGTCGGGGTCAGATCGCGCTGCGGCTGATCGCGGAGGACGAAGGCCAGACAGCGCGTCTTGAGGTCAACGACAATGGGGGAGGCTTCCCGGACGGCTTCGACGGGCGGCACGCGGCCAATACCGGCCTGGAACTCGTCGAGGGAGTCAGCCGGTTCGATCTGCGGGGCCGGGTTCTCTATACGAACCGGCCCGGCGGCGGCGCAAGCGTGGTCGTCCTCTTTCCCATTCCGAAAGAGTAAGCGGCCAGGACAAGCGCAGGGAAGGCGGTAACCAGGACGGCCAGCCCCTACCCGATGACGATATTGACGAGTTTGCCGGGAACAGGAATGATTTTGCGTATCTGCTTGCCGGTCAGTTCGGCCTGCACCTTGTCGCTTGCCAGTGCCAGCCGCTCGATTTCGGCCTGCTCGGTGCCGACGGCCACCGTCAGGCGGTCGCGCACCTTGCCGTTGACCTGCACGACGATGGTAAGTACCTCTTCGGCGGCGACGGTGGGGTCGTAGGACGGCCAGGTCTGGCGCAGCGTAAAGCCGTCCTTCCCTAGCCGCTCCCAGAACTCATCGGCCAGATGCGGCATGATGGGCGAGATCAACAGCGTCAGCGTCTCCAGGATTTCCGAGATCAACAGAGCCTGCGCCGGAGTCGCCTGCGCGTTGCCGAGCGCGTTGCGATAGGCGGAGAGTTCGTTGGTGAACTCCATCAGCGCGGCGATGGCGGTGTTGAAGCGGAAGTTCTCGATGTCCTCGCCGAGCTTGCGCGTCGTCTGGTGCAGTTTGCGGCGCAGCGATTTCCCGTCGGCCTCCCCCGCGCTCCCCGCATCCTCTGCGGTCGCCGGTCTCTCCCGCCAGTCGGTCTGGTAGTGATGGCGCAGTTCCGTCCAGAGCCGCCACAGGCGATTGACGAAGCGGTGCGCTCCCTCGATGCCCTTATCCGACCACTGCACGGTATCCTCGAACGGCGCGACGAACAGCGAATAGAGGCGCAGACTGTCCGCGCCGAACTGCTCCGCCATCTCGTCGGGCGTGACGACGTTGCCCATGCTCTTGCTCATTTTGACCCAGCGGTAGACCCACTCCGAGGCGGGAACCCCGGCCCGCTCCTCCGGCTTCAGGACTTTCCAGTTCTCCACCGGTTCGTCGCCGTCGGTCTCGTCGCCCTGCACCTCTTCGTCCTTTTTCAGTTCGCGCCCCGGCGTATGGGCCAGCAGCATTCCCTGATTGCGGTAGCGCTGGAACGGCTCTTCAAATCCAATCAGCCCCGCGTCGTACATCACCTTCGTCCAGAAACGGGCGTAGAGCAGGTGCATGACCGCGTGTTCCGCGCCGCCCACATAGAGGTCTACGGGCAGCCAGTATTTCGCGGCTTCCGGGCTGAAGGGCGCATCTTCGTTGTGCGGGTCGGCGAAACGCAGGAAGTACCAGGACGAGCAGGCGAATCCGCCCATCGTGTCGGTCTCGCGCTGTGCAGGGCCACCGCACTGCGGGCAGGTCGTATTCACGAACTCCGGGATGGCGGCGAGCGGCGATTCGCCCGTTCCGGTCGGCTCATAGCGCTCGACATCGGGCAGCAGCACCGGCAGTTGATCTTCCGGCACGGGAACCACGCCGCAGGTGGGGCAGTGGATGATGGGAATGGGAGCGCCCCAGTAGCGCTGCCGTGAAATCAGCCAGTCCCGCAGGCGGAAGTTGATGACGCCCTTGCCGAAACCCTGCGCTTCCATCCACGCGATGACTTTGCGGACGGTCTCTTTATTGTTCGGAGCGCCCGCGAACGGCCCTATCGCCATCGTGCCGCCCTGCGCGGTCGCCTCGGTCATGGTCTCCGCCGTCTCGTCCTCGCGCTGTTTGTAGACCAGCCGAATCGGAATGGCGTATTTGCGGGCGAACTCGAAGTCGCGCTGATCGTGCGCCGGAACCGCCATGATCGCTCCGGTTCCGTAGCCCATCAGCACATAGTCGGCGATGTAGATCGGGATGTCTTCGCCGTTCACCGGGTTGACGGCGTTGGCTCCGGTAAAGACTCCCGTCTTGGTGCGTTCCGTACTTTGCCGGTCAATCTCGGAGAGGCGCTGCGCCCGCTCCCGGTACTCCGCAACTTCGGCCTGCTGCGCGGGTGTCGTCAGCGTTTCGACCAGCGGGTGCTCGGGAGCCAGCACCATAAAGGTCGCGCCCCAGAGCGTGTCCGGGCGCGTGGTGAAAACGCGCAGACTGTGCGGCGACTCGCCCCCGTCAGACGCGGCGACTTTGAACTCCACTTCCGCGCCTTCGCTGCGGCCTATCCAGTTGGTCTGAAGCATCTTGACGCCTTCGGGCCACTGAATGGTGTCCAGGTCGGCGATCAGGCGGTCGGCGTAGTCGGTGATCTTGAAGAACCACTGCGGCATGGGGCGTTTTTCGACCAGGGTTCCGCACCGCCAGCAGCGCCCGTTCACGACCTCTTCGTTTGCCAGCCCCGTCTTGTCCACCGGACACCAGTTGATGGGGGTGTTAGCGCGATAGGCCAGCCCGCGCTGATGCAGCAGCAGGAAGAACCACTGCGTCCAGCGGTAGTAGTTGGGCAGGCTAGAGTTGACCTCTCGCGACCAGTCGTAGGAGAGACCGACGAGTTTCAGTTGGCGACGATAGTTGGCGGCGTACTCCGGCACCATTTCGCGGGGATTGCGGCCGCGCTTGATCGCCTCATTCTCGGCAGGCTGCCCGAAAGCGTCCCAGCCCATCGGCTGCAAGACGTTGTAGCCCTGCATGGCTTTCAGGCGGCAGGCGACATCCGGGGGGATATAGTTCTTGCAATGCCCCACGCTGATGCCTGCGCCGCTCGGATAGGGAAACATGACGAGGCCATAAAACTTCGGTTTGTCCGATTCAAGATGCACGCGAAACAGGTCTGCCTGCTCCCAGTGCTGCTGCCATTTCTGTTCGATCTGGCGGAAATCGTATCGGTTTTCAGTACGGTCGTCGGTCATCGGTCAGCGCCCCTTTGCATGGAGTACGGAGTTACGGCAAACAAAAACCCTGGCTGCCGCCGCTGCGGTCGCCAGGGGAAAGTTCGGAAAACAGGGCAGGGCAACCGCTCAGAGGCAGACGTGCGGAAAGAGAAGGCTCTCAAGGAGGAGAGCCGTCTTGTTGGCTCCGGCACGAGCGGCGAACACCTGTCGAAAAGCGTGGCACATGAAAGGCAAACCCTCTGCGTCAAACGTGGGAATTGTGCTTTCGTTATTATACGCGGTTTGGTCGTTTTCGTCAACACAGCGGCCAAACCGCGTTTGTCGGCAAGGCGCTTACTCCGAGGCGTGGCGGGTCGCGCCTTCGGTGAGAGCATTGAGAATGCCCGGCGCGATTTTCTGGCGGGGTTCGTGTTCGCTCTTCGCCGACTGCGGCAGGAACCGACTCACGACTCCGAAGAGATCGGCGACCAGACCGGGGAAGAGGCTCTGCGCCACCACGCCCGCCTGCGCTTGCAGGGACAGGACGACTTCTGGGTCTCCGTACTTGAGCGCTTCGACGATCTGCCGTGCGGCGGTTCCGGCGTCCATTGAGGTCAGCGGCGAGTTCGCGGCAGACTTGAAGAGTGCGGACTCCGCCGGATTGTCGTTGGAGAAGTGGGCATGGTTTTCTCCGCCGGTTCGCATCAGGCCGGGGCAGACGGTGGTTACATAGATATTGTCTTTCAGCAGTTCGGCCCGCAGCCCGCCCGACAGCCCGACGAGCGCGAACTTGCTGCCGCAGTAGGGCAGCATATGCGGCACACTGATCTTGCCGCCGATGGAGGCGATATTGACGATGCGGCCCCGCCGCTGACGGCGCATCCCCGGCAGCGCGGCCAGAGTCATGTAGAGCGGCGCGTAGTAGTGGACCTGCATGGCCGCCTCGAAATCGTGAATCTCCATATCCTCCAGCGGGCCAACGCCGATGACGCCCGCGTTGTTGATAAGCACGTCTATCGGCCCGAAGCGCTCCGTCACGGCATGAACGATGCTGTCTACGGCGTTCTTATCGGTGACATCGGCGGGCAGGATAAAGACCTCCGCGCCCCGGCTTTTGAGTTCCGCCTCCGCCTGTTTCAGCTCTTCCAGGTCGCGGGAGCAGAGGGCCAGTCGTGCGCCCGCATCCGCCAGTCTTTTGGCGATCTCAAAGCCCAGGCCGCGTGACCCGCCGGTGATAAGGACGGTCTTGCCATAGAGCGAAAAGAGACGGCGTTTGCGGACGGCCTGCCGGGCCAGCATCCCCACCCCTACGCCCGCCGCCAGCCAGAGTATACTTCTATTTCGGATTCCCATGATCTTTCCTCCCGAGGTAAACTTCTCAGGCCTTTCGCCCGGATGCTGACGAGACGGCCCCGCTACGCTGTCTGTTCCGAAAGACTCCGGGGTTGGCCAGAGGTTGAAAACCCTGGTAGGTTTTCCGGGGGTTGAAAACCCCCGTCATTAAAAAGCAAACGTCTTGCAGACGGAAATGCACTGGTCGCTTACCCTGTCTCTCTTCCTCCTAATGCAACCTGACAATGGTAAGCCTCTGAACGCTTCGTCCGCAGGACGACCGCTTTTTCCAGCCCGGCACGTTCCTGTGCCGGGTAACGCACTCCGTTACCTTTCAACCAACAAGTCATTTCCGTCTGCAAGACGTTTGCACTTTCATGACGGGGGTTTTCAACCCATATGCGCTAACTTAGTGTCCGTAAATTTATAACTTCCCGATTTCGCTGAACGGGTGACCGTCCAAACACGGAGGTTATAAATTTACGGACACTTAGGCACTTGGAACGCTACGCCCGGCTTGGAGGACCTCATCCCCCAACCCCCTTCTCCCGGGCGGTCGCAAGCTCCCTGGGAGAAGGGGGCTTTTCAGGCTCAAGCGTTTCTCGTTTCGCTGGGAGGTTGTGGACCTCACCCCAACCCTTCTCCCGGGCGGTCGCAGGCTCCCTGGGAGAGGGGCAAATGCGGGAGTAATGTTGACGACTGAGAAGCAGCGGGAACGGACAACCAGGGTATCTCTCCCTCCTTCCTCTCATAGGAACAAACACAGTAGGACATTCGCAAGCCTGAAAAGCCCCCTTCTCCCAGGGAGCTTGCGACCGCCCGGGAGAAGGGGGTTGGGGGATGAGGTCACCCCAGTGTAGCGAGCGAGCGAGCGCTCATGTTCAAGCAGGAACAGATACCTGCGCCGGAAGCCGTAAGTTAGCGCATATGGGTTTTCAACCCCCGGAAAACCTACCAGGGTTTTCAACCGCCGGCAATCCCCCGGCCAACCGCCGAAAAACCGTTCCTGTTTATGGCATAATGACTGTAAGGTAAGAGGCGTGTGCCGTTCAGAGAGGAAGAAGAGGATGGAGACAGAAATGTTCGGGCCTGCGAGAGCGGTGCATCGAGTCGTCATAACGGGATTGGGCGCGGTGACCGCGCAGGGACGTGACATCGAGACGATCTGGAAGGCATGTCTGGCCGGATGCTCGGGCATTGCGCCGATTACGCTGTTCGATGTGTCGGCCTATCCCACCCGCATCGCGGCGGAGATCAAGGACTGGGACGCTTCGCCCTGGATGGACAAAAAAGAGATTCGGCGCATGGATCGGTTCGTGCAGTTCGCAGTGGCGGCCTCTCAGATGGCCCTCGACGACAGCGGCTTGATCGTGGACGAGAGCAACCGGGACCGTATCGGGGTGCAGATCGGTTCGGGCATCGGCGGACTGGCGACGCTCGAAGAGCAGCATCGGGTCCTGCTGGAGAAAGGGCCGAACCGTGTCAGTCCGTTCCTCATCCCCGGCATGATTCCCGACATGGGTGCGGGTTTCGTCTCGATTGCGCTGGGGATGCGCGGCCCGAACTCCTGCGTGGTCTCGGCCTGTGCGACGGGCGGCAACAATCTCGGAGACGCCTATCACGTCATTCGGCGCGGCGATGCCGACGCGATGATGGCAGGCGGCACCGAGGCGGCGATTACGCCGCTGGCGATGGCCGGGTTCTGTGCCGCACGCGCTATGACCACACGCAACGACGACCCGGAGGCCGCAAGCCGTCCCTTCGACAAAGACCGGGACGGCTTTGTGATGGCGGAGGGCAGCGGAATGCTGCTGCTGGAATCGCTGGAATCGGCGCAGGCGCGGGGAGCGCGAATCTATGCGGAGATCGTTGGCTACGGCTGTGCGGGGGATGCCTACCATGTGACCGCGCCCGCCCCGGAAGGCGAGGGCGCGGGCCGCTCCATGCGCGAAGCCCTGCGAACCGCCCACCTGACGCCTGCCGACGTGGACTATGTCAACGCGCATGGGACTTCGACCGCGCACAACGACCGCAACGAGACGGCGGCGATCAAGGCGGCGCTCGGAGAAGACGCCTACCGGGTCGCGGTCAGCTCCACCAAATCCATGACCGGACATCTGAACGGCGCGGCGGGCGCGGTCGAGGCCATCTTCTGTGTTCTCGCCATGCGCGACAGTATCCTGCCGCCCACCATCAACTACGCCACTCCCGACCCGGAGTGCGATCTGGACTACGTGCCGAACGTCGCCCGCAAGACCGACGTGAAGGTTGCCATGTCCAACTCCTTCGGTTTCGGCGGACACAACGTGACGCTCGTCCTGAAGAAGTTCGAGGCAAAATAGGAGAGCTTTCGTGAGCATGAGAGTATTCGATATTCTGTCTGTTTGTGGTCTGCTGATCGTTTCCGGAATGGCGGCGCAGGCGCAGCGAGAGAGCCTGGTCGAAGGGGTGACGCAGATCGCGGCGCCGGGACTGCCGGGAACCGTGTGCGCCTACGGGCCGCAGGCTTTCCCGGTCGTTGTGGGGCGCGTGAATGCGCGTCTTGTCGGGCCGGTCGTGGCGGCGGGGCAGGCGGGCAAGGGCCGGGCCGTCGTGTTCGGGCATACCGACTATCTGGACGAGTCCCTGACTACGGCGGATACGGGCCGTCTGGCGCTGAATGCCGTCCGCTGGGCGGCGGGAAAGCAGCCGCTGCGCGTGGGAATACATGGACTGACACACCTGCGGGAGTTTTTGCAGAAGCAGGGCGTACCGGCGGAGGCATTGGACGGGGCGGATTGGGCGGTCAGAGCGAATCAGTACGCCGTTGTGGCCTGCCCGATGGACGCCCTCACGGAGAACGAGGTCACCGCGCTGACAGCCTATCTACACGGCGGAGGTGGACTGGTGGCCTCCGATACCGGCTGGGGCTGGCTTCAGACGCATCCCGGCAAGAGCCTTTCCGAGCATCCCGGCAACCGGGCGCTGGCGGAAGCGGGCATTGGCTGGACGGACGGCACTCTGGAGCGCAACGCCAGACAGGGCTTCGATGCTACCCTCGTTCCCTCCCCGCTGTCGCAGGCGAGCGCGGCGCTGAATGCAGTCGTGGCGCAGTCGGAAGGGACGGCGAAACAGACCCCTGCCGAAGTCACCCAGGCGGTCTGGACGGTCACGGACGCCGCGTTGGCGTTGCCGTCGGGTGACCGGCTCCTGCGGCCCCGCCTGCTGGCCTTGCAGCAGAAACATCGCGGGGAGATGGCGGCGCTGACCGCGAAGCCCATCCGTGCGAACGACCCGCTGGCGCGTCTGCTCCTGACACTTCAGCTTGAAGAGACACGCAATCTGCCTGCCGCGAAGGTGACGGCTTCGCCCGCAGCCGCCTCGTTTCCCGGTGAGGTTCCGGCGGACGCAAAGCCCATCACGCGCACCGTCCACGTGGATACGCACGTTCCCGAATGGCACAGCACAGGACTCTACGCCGCGCCCGGCGCTCTGCTGACGGTCGAGATTCCGGCGGAACTGGCGGGTAAGGGCTTCCAGGTGCGTATCGGAGCGCATACCGACGAACTCTGGAACCTGCCGGAGTGGGACCGCGCCCCGCAGATCACCCGCGTCTTTGCGCTGAAATCCCCGACGACGCAGGCGGCGAACGCCTTCGGTGGGTTGGTCTATATCGTCGTGCCAGCGCGGGCGAAGTCCGGCACCATCGCCGTGACGATTCGCGGTGCGGTTGAGGCACCTCTGTTCGTGCGCGGTCAGACCTCGCTGGAAGACTGGCGCAATAGCCTCCGCACGGCTCCCGCTCCCTGGGCGGAACTTCAGGGCCACAATGTCATTCTGACGGTGCCGTCCCGCGTGGTTCGCACTCTGGACGACCCGGAGAGCCTGCTCGCCCTCTGGGACCGGGCGATGGACGATGTGGCCGATCTTGCAGGCATTCCGCGCCAGCGTCTGCGCCCGGAACGCTATCTCACCGACCGACAGATCAGCGCAGGTTATATGCACTCCGGCTACCCGATCATGATGGGCCTCGATGTCGCGGAGGCTGTTGTCAACGAGAAGACGATGCGGGCAAACGGACACCTCGGAGTCTGGGGCTTTTTCCACGAAGTCGGGCATAATCATCAGGTATCGGACTGGACCTTCAACGGCACGGGCGAGGTGACGAACAATATGTTTGCGGTCTATGTGTTTGAGAAGGAGTTCGGCATCACGCAGTCTCAGCATCCCGCGCTGGTTCCGGCGAAGATGGAGGCGCGGCTGCGAAAGTACCTGGATGCCGGGGCCGACTTCGAGAAGTGGAAGAGCGATCCCTTCCTCGCCCTGACCATGTATATCGAACTGGAGCAGGGCTTTGGCTGGGAGGCTTACAAGAAGGTGTTTGCGGAGTATCGGACGCTCTCCCCTGCCGAACGCCCGAAGACGGAGATGCAGCAGCACGATCAGTGGATGGTGCGTTTCTCGCGGGCTGTCGGCAAAAATCTGGGGCCGTTCTTCCAGGCGTGGGGCGTTCCGACCTCCGAAGCCGCCCGGCAGTCCCTCGCCAACCTTCCGCGTTGGATGCCCGCAAACTTCCCCACGAAGACCTGACCCGCGTCATTTCCGGTTCCGTTGCCTCTTCTGTCCCGCCCCGGAGCCGGAAATCCGCCTGCCCGCCGAGATTCCCCTTGACAGATGCGCCCGCGAGGAGTATAATTCTGTTCGTCAATCCTCCTCGGAAAGACCCGGCGACAAGTTCGCCCGTAGTGTGGGGGTGTAGCTCAGTGGTCAGAGTGCCTGCCTGTCACGCAGGAAGCCGCGGGTTCAAGTCCCGTCATCCCCGTTACCTCTCAATCAACGCCATCGTCCCTGAAATGTTCCTGCGGGAATACTCAGGGACTTTTTATTGTGTTTCCGTCACTGATTCTGGCCGCGTTAGAGTGACACGGGTAATTTTCAGGGCCGGATTTCTTCGTTATTGCTTGTTGGCACGATTTATGCATTGACAAGTAATGCCCGGTTAAGTGACCATGCGCTTTACAAATGAGGTACCACAGAGTACCCTGTGAAAAGAAAAGGAGACTGCGCTCTATGAGAGAGGTATTGGCTCGCTGTCGCGGAGCCATGATGCTGGCTGCTGCTCTGGTGGCATTGGGACCGACCGCCCCGGCCCACGCCCAACTGCACATCAATGCGACGTTCAATGACACAAGTTTTACTTCGGCAGGCTATAGCGCGGCAGCTGTCCACACCGCCTTCAATTTCGCTGCCACAGAGATTCAGAGCCTCTATAACGATCCTATCAATATCAACATCAATGTCGTCGCCGGAACCACAGGGCTGGGGGCAAGCAGCACGAATATCGTGGGAACGTACAGCTACGCCAATATACGGACCGCTTTAATCAACGACCAGAACGCGCATCCGAGCGCGGTGGGCGCTACTTCCGTCGCCAGTCTCGGTGTTTCCGACCCAACCGGCGGAAAGAACTTCTGGCTGTCTACAGCGCAGGCAAAGGCTCTGGGTCTCGCTGCCGACGACACGACCCCCGGCAGCGATGGCACAGTCACCTTCTCTAATACCCAGGCCTATACGTTCGATCCCGCCAACCGGGATCTGGCTGGCAAATACGACTTTATCAGCGTGGCCGAACACGAGATCACTGAGATCATGGGGCGTATTCAGGGCCTCGGCGTATCCATCAACTCAGCGCCCGCCTATCTTGTGAATGACCTGTTCCGCTATACTGCCACCGGAGTACGGAGCCTGAATCAGACCGATACGGGCGTCTATTTCTCGATCAATGGCGGCGCGACCAATCTGGTGGGGTTCAACGGTCCCGGTGGAGGCGATCTGAGCGACTATAACGGCGCTACGGCCACGGATCCCTTCAACGCCTTTACCTCTCCCGGAGCTAGCCACTCCCTCTCGACAGCCGGGATCAACAATCTGGACGTTATCGGCTACGACCGGATTGCCGCGGCCAACACCCCGGAACCCTCCGCTATGGCCTTCCTGGGCGCGGGACTGATAACCGCCGGTGGTTTCCTGCGCCGCCGTCTGCGCCGCAAAAAGTAAGCCTAACCGCCTCTACAGTGATTAGAGAAGCCCCGAAAGGCCATAATAGCCTTTCGGGGCTTTTGTCGCGCCCATCAACTCGAAAGGGCAAGTAGAATCAATTCGTCCCGATCGTGCGTTTTGCGCTCTTACCGGCCCTCACATTACGGGCAGACGGGGCGGCTGTTGTGTCCAGTGGTCGGTTCGCGGCTGAGGATGTTCTGGAGGTCGGGAACTTCCTGAAGGTAGGCGACGTCGGCGCGGCGGACGAAGCGCAGCCAGTTGTAGCTGCATTTTGCCCCCTCCAGTTTTCCGCCGACGATGAGCCGTATCGTGAGCCGCCGGACACTGGGGCCGATCTCTTTGCCGAGGTCTACGACGCTCAGGCCGGGATGCGTGAGCGTGGGGGAGCGCCAGCGCCCCGCCTCCTGCCCGTTGAAGTCATACTCCACGATGTCGAGATGGGCATAACTGTCCGCGTCCAGCTCGCTGACATTGGCGATGAGGACAGGGTAACGGGCGAGGTCTGCGGTGAGGTTGCGCGTGACACCGCTCCACTGGTATTGGTAGGGGTAACCGTTCGGGACATGGGGCAGCCGCAGAGTCACGACGCCCGGACGCTCCGCATAGATGTCCGGCTGATTTTCCAGCGTCATCGGTTTCCACAGGCCGGGATCATTCATCTCGTCATGCCAGCCAACGACCAGAGGGGCGCGACGTGCAGGGGACAACTTTGTCTGCCCTTGCGTCGGCAGGAGCGCGGACATCAGCAGGCAGCAGACACAGGCTATTTTGAACATGATTGCTCCTTCATAGGTCTCCGTTTGTCGGGACGGCAGAAGCCTTGCCGTCCGCTTCCGCCGCCCGGTAAGCCTTTGAACGTAGGACTCTCGTCACGATGGATACTGCTCACTATTATACTGCGAATCTTCAAAACGAAAAAGACACCTGTTTGACGGGCCTCGACACGATTTCGATACATCGGGAACGCAAGGGCGACCGCCGAGTGGATGATAACGGGGCAGGCGCCTACGCATTGGCAGGGCGATTGCAGAAAACCCCGGATGTTCTCCCGCCGACTCGCAGGAGAACGAAGCGGCGATGGCGTAATGAAGCGTAGCATCCTGGAAGGAGAAACTATGTTCTTGAAATATCGGAGTGGGTTGTTTCGGCAGGCGTGTTCTGCCGCCCTGGCAATAGTGGCCCTGAGCGTTGTGCCGCAACTGGCGCGAGCGCAGACGAACTCAGACGAGGCGGCGCGAACAATGCGGCGGGAGGCCGAACTGTGCAAATCCCCGGCATCCCTGGGAGCGGCAGGCAGCAAGACGGGATCGGGCCTGAGCCAACTGCTCGGTTTCTTCAACACCGGCGGCTATTTCCTGACCGGGAACGGCAAAGGCGCGGCGTTCGGCTCACCGAAGTTTTATAACGACGGCAAGTTCTACTCCCGCCCGAAGCGTTTCGGCGCCTTACAGATTGAGGGCGGTGCGGAGACCCTCACGCTCAGTGACCACTTCATACCGTTTACCGGCGGCAATGAGTTCGATTTGCTCGGCGGCAGCGTCAGCCTGACCACCACGCGCCAGATCGGAAAACCCCGCGTCTTCGTCTCCGCAGGCGTCTTCTTGGGCAGACTGCGCTCGGTCAATCTGAACTTCGACCGCTCCGCCTTCACGCCGAGCGGCTCGGTCGGCGTCGAGTATCCGTTCTCGCAGGCCATCAGTTTTGACGCCTCTTATCGCATCAGCCAGAAGATCAATGGCATCAGCACCGACGGCTTCGGCGTCAGTCTGCGCTTCCATTAGAGAGTCGCAGGCGGCAAGGCAGGAGGCCATGGCAAAAGGCGTGTTTGCCCGCAACCGGTCACGGCGCTTCGCTCGGAGGCTGGCACGGTGGGCAGAGCGGCTGGCCCTGGGATCGCTGCTGCTCTTTCTGCTCGGGGTGGGCGGGATGATCTGGGCGACGGGCGGTGCACGGGTTCTGGGGGGCGCTTTTGCGCTGGCGGGACTTGTCGGGGTCGTGCTGCACGCCCGTTCGCTATGGGAAGCGCAGGCGGCACGGCTGCGTCTTCAGCGGGCGGCGGAACGGCGGAGCAGGCTGCAAACGGCGCGGCGAGAGCGAACCGAAGAGGAACGTCTGCGCCGTACTGCCGAACAGGAGGCCCGCGCCCGCGCTGCCGAACGTCTGGAGCAGGCCCGCCTCACACAGAAGCAGGCCGCCGCGCAGACCGCCCGCGAACAGGCCGCCCAACGCACCGACCTGCATCGCCGCATCGAGGCCGAAGCCGTGCGCCTCGCCGCCCTCACCGACCCGGAACTCTATGCCGAAATCAGCGCGATCTTTGTCCGGCGCGGTGGTCTGCTGCAAGCCGTCAATGCCGACTATCCGGGAGATTTCACGCTGCAAACGGCGGAAGAAACCGCGCTCGTGCGCTGCCTGCCCGCAGGCAGAAAAGGGACAGGCACCGATGTTGAGGCCCTGGAAGCCTGGCGCGAACAGGCCCGCATTCCCCGCGCTTATCTCCTCGCGACCGCCGGATTTCTCCCCTCCGCCGTCACACGCCTCGCCAATCTCCCCCTCACTCTCATCGAACCGCATCTCCTCGCCCACTGGAAACTGACTGCTTCGGACGAGAGGTAATAGCTGCTCCGCAAGCGTTGGGGGGATGAGTAAAGGCGTCAGAGTTCGGCTTTTTGCAGGACACTGCCTTCGCTGTCCAGGTCGTAGACGATGGGAACGCCGTTGGGGATGTTGAGTTCGAGAATTTGCACCTCGTCGAGGGCATCCAGTTTCATCACGATGGCGCGGAGGCTATTGCCGTGCGCGGAAACGATGATGTTGCGGCCCTCTTTGACTTCCGGGAGAATCTTGTCGTAGAAATAGGGCAGCGTGCGGGCGGCGGTATCCTTCAGGCTCTCGCCGTTCGGGGGCTGCACGTCGAAGCTGCGCCGCCAGAGTTTGACCTGCGCGTCGCCGAACTTCTCCGCTGTCTCCGCTTTGTTCAGTCCCTGCAAATCGCCGTAGTGCCGCTCATTCAGGGCCTGATCGTAACTCGTGGGGAGGCCCTCCTGCCCGGCAGCCCGCAGGCAGATGGTCAGGGTATCAATGGCGCGTTTCAGGACGGAGGTGAATGCCTCGTCCAGATGGATGCCGGCCAGACGAATCTTCTTCCCGGCCTCTTCCGCCTCTTTCTGTCCATCGGGAGTCAGCTCGACGTCTACCCAGCCGGTGAAACGGTTCTCCAGGTTCCAGAGCGATTGTCCATGTCGCAGCAGTATCAGTTTTGCCAAAAGGTTCTCCTTCTCGTAGTGGGGCAGACGCCGGGGTCTAGCCTAAATTTTCCAGCGCCCCCGCGAAATCGGCCAGCGTCAGAGCGCGGGTGATCGTGTCTTGATTTTCGGAACTGTCGGCGATGCGGATGAGCGCCTGTAGTCCCGCCTCGTTGACCAGGGCGCGAATGTCCGCGCCGCTGTAGCCCTCGGTGCGTTTGGCGAGGTCCGCCAGGTCTACGTCCCCGGCGAGATGGGCGTGACGAGTGCTGACCGCGAACAGTTGGCGTCGGGCGTCCTCATCCGGCATGGGGATTTCGATCTCGCGGGAGAGGCGTCCACCGCGCCGCACTGCCGGGTCGAGCATATCCGGGCGATTGGTCGCCCCGACGATGAAGACCCGGTTGTTGGTCTGGATACCGTCCATCTCCTGCAAAAACTGGTTGACGACCTTATCCGAGTGAATGGCGATGCCTCCCTGTCGCACGGGCAGCAGCGCGTCAATCTCGTCCACAAAGATAATCGCGGGCGGGTGGGAGCGGGCTTTCGCGAAGAGGTCGCGCACCCGCTTCTCGCTTTCGCCGACATACATCTGGTGAATGTCGGCGGGGGTGATGGAGAAGAAGTTGCATTTCGCCTCGTTCGCCAGAATGCGGGCGATGGTCGTCTTGCCGGTTCCGGGCGGGCCTTTCAGCAGGATTCCGGTGGGAGACTGGACGCCGAGTTCCTTCGCGAGGTCGGGTTTCTCCAGCATCAGCTGCATCTGCCGGAGTTCGCGCTTGGTCTTCGGATTCAGAACCAGATCGTCCCAGGTAAGCAGCGTCGGGTCTGTCTCCTTTGCGAGCGTGGGCGGCGGAGCGTCTATCTGCTCGAACTGCCGGGCATAGGCCGTGTAGTTGGTGTTGGCGGGATCGAGCTGCGCGGCCTTTCGTGCGGCCTGCTCCGCCTCGCCTTTGCGGTCGAGGGCGAACAGCGCTTTGCCCAGATAGTGGTAGGCGCGGGCGTGGGCCGGGTCACGCTCCAGCACGGAGCGCAGGTAGTGGACGGAATCGTTGAGTATCTGCCGATAGGCCTGAAACTTGCGCTTGCCGTTGTAGGCGGTCTGCTCGAAGCCGAAGACCTGCGCTCCGTAGGCGACCGCCATATCCGCCAGAGAGGGCTTCTCGGATTCGGCGTGGTTCCAGAGGCTCCAGCCAAGCCGGAATCGTGCTTCGGTGCTGTCCGGATCGAGAGCGACGGCCTTGCGGAAGGCTTCGACCGCGCCGCTCCAATCATAGACTCTGGCCCGCTGCATTCCGCGATGCAGCGCGTCCTCGGTGGTTTCCGGTAGGTTGGTCATGCGTTCCTGACTACTCCACGAACTCGACAGGCCCAACGGGCGGGATAAGGCCGCGTTCCGTCGCCCGGTCGAGAAACAGTTGAATGCTGCGTCGGCCCGCGTCGCCCATGTCCACTGTCCAGTGGTTGACATACATCCCGACAAAGGTGTCTGCCGTCTCCGTCTCCATGTCGCGGGCGAACTGCATGGCGTGATCGAGGGCTTTGGCGCGATGCTCCAGGCCATGCACGATGCTGGCTTTCAGGACGCGGCTGGCGCGGGCCTGCACATCGGGCGCGAGGTCTTTGCGAATAGCATTGACTCCGAGCGGCAGGGGCAGTCCCGTCTCCTCTTTCCACCACTTGCCGAGATCCAGGATGTTGTAGAGGCCGAGCGACTGATGCGTCAACTGGCCCTCATGGATCAGCAGGCCCGCGTCCACTTTGCCTTCGGCGACCGCCTCCATGATCTCATTGAACGGCATGACGACGTACTCGAACTTCTGCGGCAGGTAGAGCGAGAGTGCGAGGAACGCGCTGGTCATCAGGCCGGGGATAGCGATCTTCACGCCGGGAAGCTGATCGGGGGTGATTGGCTCGCGCACGACGACCATCGGGCCATAGCCGTCGCCCATGCTCGCGCCGTGCGAGAGGATCGCGTACTTGTCGTGGACATAGGCGTAGGCGTGGACGGAGATGGCGGTGAACTCCAGCCGTCCCTCTTTCGCCCACTGGTTGAGGGTCTCGATGTCGCGAAGGATATGCTCGAACTCCAGCCCTTCGCTGTCCACCAGATGTTCTGCAAGGCCATAAAACATGAAAGCGTCGTCGGAATCGGGACTATGACCGAGCTTCATTGGCACGGTCGCCGTCGCGGGGATTGTCTCTGCGGACATGGCTCTTCTCTTTTCCAGATCACAGTAGCGGGAGGAGTAAAACTGCGCGTCTCCCTACTTCTATTGTACCTGTAAAACTCCGGCCCGGTTCCGGCAGAAAGGGAAGCGCAGAAGTGGAAGCGGCGATGCGGCTTGCGAGGTATAATCCAGTGAGACACGTATCCGAGGTTTACGCAGAACAGACAGGCCGCTCATGCCCGCACAGAGAGGCCGAAGGAGAGAACCATGATTACCGTTGCCAACCGTATTTTCGTCGCGCCCGAATATGCCGAGCAGTTCGAGGAAGCCTTTCGCAAGCGGGCCGGACTGGTGGACGGGATGCCCGGCTTCATCTCGAATCAGGTGCTGCGACCCGTCACGCCCGACGATCCCTACATCGTCCTGACGCTCTGGAACACTCGCGCCGACTTCGAGGCGTGGGTGCGCTCCGAAGCCTTCCTTCAGGGTCATGCTCGGTCTGGCACACTCCCCAAAGAAGCCTACACCGCTCCCAATAAACTGGAACTTCACGAAGTCGTCCAGGATTCCAGCCGTCCCGACCTCACCCCCGAACCCCACGGCAGCCCCTTCAAAATGCACTGACGCCTGCTGTCCTTGCTCCATAGGTGTTGGATTGTGATGGTGTGAAGTAGACAGGAAGAAGGACGGAGCAAACATAACGCTCTGCCGGAAGTGACCGAATGAGCCGCCTTTCATTCGACAAGCAGCCAGGTGAAGCTGTTGGCGGGAATGGTGACAGGGACGGAGACGCGGTACAGTCGGTCGAGCGGGTAAAATTTTGGCTTGCCATCGCGTTGACGGATACGGGCGGTTTTGGTCAGGCCGGTGTAGTAGAGCGGGAGCGACAGGGTGCGCGTCAGGGGATGGGCGGTGGGATTGTAGAGGACGGCAAAGCCTTTCTCTTTGAGTTGTGGATTGACGTGCAGCAGACCGTCCCAATCCCGCCCGTCAGCGCGGCGCAGATGGATGATGTCGGAGTCGAGGATGGGGCGGTGCTGTTTGTAGAAGCCGACCCACTTTGTGACCATCGCACGGGTCGTTTCGGTATCGTAGAGGCGCGGGCCGCGATAGCACGCTTGCGCTCCCGTCAGAAAGTTCTGGACAAGGTGCTGCTCATAGGCGTCGAGATGTTCGGCAAGCGGTTCCAGCGTCGCAGCGGCCCCGCCGCCCTGGTACTCCACGAGCGGCACGAACATCCAGCCCATGCTCGGCGTCTTGAACCAGGTGCCGTCATAGAGGTTCTGGCGGCCATGAATCAACTGCTGAGAGCGAGGCAGGGACCAGTTGGTCTCGCGATAGCCCATCGGCGCTTTCGTCGAGCCGTTCAGGAAATACCAGTCCGGCACATTGAGATAGATCCCCCGCCCGCGACACCATTTGTAAAAATCGGAAATCTGCGTCCACTGCTTCCACTGCGAATCCTCCAGACCCGTGTGACCGGGATGCGTGGTGGAGGCGCAGACATCGCCGGGATAGGAGCCGTCATGCTCCAGAACATCCATTCCCGTCTTCTCGAAGAACGCCGTCAACTTGCGGAAATACGCCTCTCCCCACGCGCTCCCCAGGCAGGGCGAACTGCCGAAGATGGGGCCGTTCGGCTGCACCGTTTTCGGCACGACCACATCCTGCTCCGGGCCGATGCTGCGGCTGGCAAGCAGCGAATAGCCCCCTAACTCCACGCCCTTGCTGTGCGCGTAGTCGGCGAGACCTTTCCATTGCGCGAGATAGGCCGGGTCGGTATTCTCCATATTCAGGCCGCTTCCGAACGACAGGATCGCCATCTCGAAGCCGACATCCGCGCACTGGTCAATAGCGCGTTTCACGGCGGCAGGGTCGGATTGGCGAATGTGCATCAAGATCGGATTTTCTGTCGCCCAGGGTGCGAGCGTCCGATACATCCGGCGCAGGGCCAGGCCGTTGCGTTCTCGGTCGGTGGAGTCGTAGAGGAGTTCATAGACGCGGAAGGTTTCGAGGGACTGCCCGGCGGCAAGCGTAAGATGGGGGCCGAGCGGCGGGCGGCACTCCAGCAGGTTGGGAGTCTTGCGGTCGTAGTTCACCTGCGTGTCGTACTGCGGGTCGGGAACCCAGTGCGCGACCTTATTGGCCTCACGCGGTTCCATGCCGTTGAACGCATAGTCGCTGTCTATGTGGATGTTCGGCAGTTCCCACCGCTCCGGCTGCCCGACGATGGACTGCGCTTCCACGACCGCCAGTATCTCGGTCGTCAGCGTGTTGAGAACGACAGGAGTGGTACCAGTGTTCTCAATGGTCAGCCATTTGGCGAGCAGAGGCAGGCCGTCGTAGAGTTCGTAATGGACGGCGAGTTTCAGCCCGTTCAGTTTGCCTGCGGGCGGGGCGAAATGCAGGGTGAGGGAGACACCGGGCGGAGGCCAGGGCAGGGTATCGGTGTGGTGCTTGCGCTTCCAGGCGAACCGCTCCTGTGTCTTGCCGACCTCCCTGCCAGTGTAGTGAAAACTGTTGGGGTCGGCGGTCAGGGCATCAAGCCACTGGGGGAGCAGGTAGGCGTAGTCCGGCTGCCCGCGCAGTCCACCCACATCGAAGTGCGCCCCGTCGAACTGCACCTGCGCTTCGGGCTTGACCCCGCGCAGCAGGCTCTCTCCGGTCATGAGGTTGTCGTAGCCGACGGTCGCGGCGTTGGGGGCGATGCGAAAGGTGCGGCGCAACAGTCCGTTCTCCAGCACGACCTCGTGCCGTTCGGGAACCTCGCGCACCGTCGCTTTCGCCACCACCGGAGCCACCAGCCAGTCGGCCTCTCGCGGCGCTTCCGACGCCGACGCCCCGGTTACTGCCCCCACCAGCGCCATTATGGACAACGTACGTGCTATCCCCATTATGCCTGCCTCTTTCCAGTAAGACGTTGCTTCTATGTTCAAAACAGCGGCGAAACGTTGAAATTGTGGCAAAATCACACAAATCACGTTTTCAGCGGAGGTGCGAGATGTGCGTTGAATTTAGCGTCGAAAACTTTCGGTAGACGTGTTCCGCTCTATTAAAGGCCGTGTTACTCTGAGCATGATAACTGCTCCTCTGCATTCGAAAGAGGATCGGTTGGACCCGGACAATGTAATTCAGGTTACCCCCAAACGGCCCTTTTGCGCTCTGCGTTGATCTACAGCGCGAATGCAAGCGGAAAAAAGCAGCCTCCTCAAAGCCTTCCATTTAACGATGCTTCCTTATCGGTCACAGTATAAGGACAAACTCGATAGATGACTTGAGAGAAAATACGAGAAGACGACGCAGAGATATATGCAAGAAGCACAAGCAGGAAGCAGCTAGAGTGGGAGCAGGCGAGTATCGCCTGCTCCCACTCTGTATTTTGACCGAATGCATGAATTTTGTACGACCTGTTGAGGGCTACATACTTTGAAAATGGCGGTGCGGAACAGCCGCATTCAAAGATGCAGCGACAGGTCTTTCGCTCTCTTCGGCGATGTGCAGGCGGACGACCTCGGTCAGTTTCTGGATCGCTCGCTCTCGATGCAGATCTATGTCTTCATAACTCATCATACATAGGCTGAGAAGCCCCATTGCCTCTTCTGCCGATAGAAAGAGGGGTTTCATCGTTGCCGGGAATTGCGCCATGAATTTGCCTCCCAGGGATTTTAGAATAGAGAATGCCTGTCTCTTGACAGGTAAGGAGCGAAGGAGGGAAGAGCGCTCTTCCCTCCCCGTTTTCGCCGCAGAGCGCATATTGCGCCCCGCTATCTGTCGAACGATACGACCGAACGGCAGATGGAAAGGTCACAGATTATAGACAAATCACATAGAAGTCGCACAATCTACCACCCGATTCCCGTTTGCATTTGTGCGATGTTCAACTGGTTTGTCTATTAGTTGCTGTCGAGTCCGGGCTGGAACTTGCCGTGTCCGGTCACAGAGCAGTTGACCTGGAAGGTGGTGTTGTCGGTGCTGCTGCCGACCGCCAGGGTGTAGGTTCCGCCATTGGGACAGGCGGGAGCCGCCGCCAGGTCGGGCAGGGTGGTGGTAGTGACGCCGCCGGTGATGAGTGCACCATAGTCGCTGGCACCGGTCTTGGTGCGGGCAGCCTGCACCGCGTTGGCGATGGTCTGCATATTG